>CAYVAR010000041.1:0-4839 GCA_964449675.1 uncultured Gammaproteobacteria bacterium | reverse complement strand
CCAACATCCAGGGAATTTTTGAACGCATTGCGACCAGAAAGTTCGTCAGAAGAAACGCGGCTGCAAACAGGCCCGTCGTGAGACCAAGAACGATTTTGGTACCCAGTGACTTGATGAAGATTTCGGTAAATCCGACTTCGGTAAACCACCACCAATCGGTAATAAAAGAAATTATGCTCGAAAAGAAGACGAGTGAAATAATCGCTATACCTAAAAATGTCCAGGAAAATGTTTTCGTCATATTCATCTACAAAAAACCGACCAATCCTGTCTTGGCCGGTTATAATTGGTGATGGTTCTTCGTTTCAAGACGCAATCCGTTTGACCACTCGTCTCCTCACTCGGCATCACCCAAGGCGATGTTAGACTTATTTACGTATACCATAATCAAACGAATTGCACAAGCGCAGAATGTTTTCCCGTAATGTTCATAAGAAGATCATCAAAGGATTGGGTAAACTTTGATTCATGAAAGGTAAGCGCCCGTTTTTGCGCTTGCATCCGCATCGCTTCTCTCTTTCTCGTATCGCGCATCATCTCGGTTGTTCTCTCTATGAGTTCATCAATGGTGTGCCACAAATATCCACTTGCTCCTTCCTCGACGATCTCCTGTTGCCCGCCGCCCGCAAACACGACCGGCACGGCTCCAGCAGACATAGCCTCTACTGTGGTGATTCCGAAGTGTTCCATCCACCGAGGATCAGTCTCTCCATATCCCGCTGCATGCCAATAAATTTTCGATTTCTGATAGTAGTCGATGAGGCTATTGTGGGAGTTATTCGCTTCGAAGGTAATCGGCAACCCCTTCGCCATCTCTTTGAGCTTATCAAAATAGTCCTGATCGCTCGGCAGTAGCAC
Source organism: uncultured Gammaproteobacteria bacterium (assembly GCA_964449675.1). Taxonomy (GTDB): domain Bacteria; phylum Patescibacteriota; class Microgenomatia; order UBA10105; family UBA927; genus CAYVAR01. The sequence goes on along the minus strand of CAYVAR010000041.1, from coordinate 3,981 downwards.
TCCGGCAAGTATCAACTTCCATCCATTCAACTTTTTATCCTTGAGCCCTTGAGCAAACGCTTCGATAAGCACGTGTTGCTTCTTAGCTGTATGGAAACCGGTAAATCGTCCTACCGACACAATAATGTTCTCCTTCTTCCCGTCATCCGTCAGCACCGGACGAACTGGCGGATAAATGACCAAAGCGTGACTGCTCACGCGGGCATCGAGTAAATGTTTGGTGAACTCAGAGTTACACACCACGGCGTGGTACCGTAAGAGCTTTAGAGCAGAGTGTTTAACGGTTGGGAACGGAACTTGGAAATGCAGAATATTATGCTTTGCCAGAGTTGAGGGAATACTACCATCGCTTAACACAAATATAAGATCATATCGACGGGTTAATTGTAATTTTTTGAATACATTTCTTTCTCGAAAAATATTTTGAGTAATATTTACCCCCGAAAGATCTATATCTAGCTGTCTTTGTGCCTTATAAAGAACATCTAATGTATCCCAAAAAATTGAAACGTCATGTGTCTTGGACCAATGAGAAGCAAGAGTAAGCGTATACCGCTCCCCTCCGCTTAAACTGTCAAAATATGGATTATATATGCCTATTTTCATAGATTTTTTTAATCGTCCCGATACCCAATACGAGCAGTACTAAACTGGCAGCAACGAGAGCTACCTGAAACCCTTTCGGTCGGTAAAGAAACGTAACGGTGTGGCTTCCCGATGGGACAGAAACTGCACGAAAATCATAATTTGCACGCAGGACCGCAGTCTCTCTATTGTCCACATAAGCTCGCCATCCTGGATCATAGACATCAGTCAGTACTAAAAGCTTAGGAGTATCGGCATGTGTTGTTAGTTCTATTCGCGTAGGAAAATAGGTCGCGATAGTTACCTCCCCTGCCCCCTGTGCAGGCTCAATATCGGGTTTGTTTTCTAAAACTACAGAAGTTTTTTTATCAAAGTTTTCAGAAAAAAGCGTGTCGATGATTTCCTGTTCATCAGTTTTTACTTGATAGGAAGATACTAAGGTAGCTCTTGGAATTGCACCTGTATTTTCAAACACTTCATAATATTCATCCTCATAGATAAATCGATACTGCGGATAATTCCATACGGGATACGCCCAAACGTTTCTTCCATCACTTTTTCGATGAAGCACGTAACGAACCCCAAGTATATCAAGGACTGTTTGCGTGTTCGTACCACTTTTACCAAGAAGCACTACAGATCGTCCTGCGTATGATATTTTTCCCGTTGAGGAAGCAGAGATAAATCTGCCGTATCGCTCCTGATAAAGCGCGTCATATCCCTCAATTGAACCAAGAGAAAAATAGTTTGCAACTTCTCCTCCTGTATTACCGAACATTCGATCGATTCCGATTATCTTCTGAAGGTACGCAAGAGTTTCTGTTTGGGGATATACAAATTGTCGCTCATCAAGCGGCATCCATTTGCTCGCGAACCGATATCCGTCAAACACTACAATGAGAATGAGTAAATACGGAGCGATTTTTGTAATGTGTTTGTTCATTCTACCGATATAGAGAATTCCAATACCAATGACACCCACGAGACTCGGAAGTATAATATTGCGCTGGGCAATAATTTGCCACTCTTGCGGAAAAGGCTTTATTTTATATGCGACAAGCCACAACGCTATGATAATAAACCCAACAAGGAGTGACGTCTTACTAAGTAGTATCCATGCCCGTTTTGTTACATCTTTTCTCAGGTAGTCAAATCCAAATGAAGCAAGCACAGTCAGAGAAAAACTCGTAATAACGATTACTCGAGAGGCGGCGCTTGTTGAAAGTACCGGAATCTTAAGCCGAAACAACATATCGGAAAAAATCGTATTATAGGAAAGAAGCAAACTAAAAAGCGCAACAGATAGAAATAGCCATTCATCTTTTGTCTTTTTTCGAAAGATGATGGTCAAAAAAAGTATGAGGGGCACCACACCGATAAATCCTGCCCATTCTGCGTAATGACCATACCAGTCATTTCGCGTCACTGGGTTTCCGTAAAAATCTGGAGCAAAAAAAGTGGCAATATACTGCCAAGGAATAATTTCTCCCTTGGTAACATTTGCTCCGCGAACCGACGCGGCATACGCATCATAGGATAATGAAAGCTGCGGTGAAGCGAGAATGAGTCCCACAAACGTAAAAAAAAGAAGATGTAAACCAATACTAACTCTCCTACTCTCAATTGTTTTCCAACAAATGACAAATAACGTGAGACCCAGGACATATACACTTATTTGAAAATGCCCCGATAAAAACGATAAACCGATGCTGACTGAAAGCAATATATCGTTCCACCAAGAATATTTCTTACATTGTCTAAATACTGATGTGAGCGCAAGTGGAAACCAGATAGCAGCGTATGCAAGCGTCCCATAAGCCATCCAAACTACCATAAATCCACAAAACATAAATGCGATGGCTCCGATAAGGCTTGCCTCCTGTGATCTAACTAGACAGCGAAGGAGGAAATACATAAAAAATCCCGCCAAAAGGGGCTGGAGTAGAATACTGATACTCCATGCGTCAAGAAACGGCAGCACAAAATAGAGAAGATTAATAGGAGAAAACACGGCCGTCTGATAATTAGCTGCGTGCGGCGTGCCGGAGAAGCTATAAGGATTCCAGAGTGGAATTTCTCCTCTTTTCCATGACTCGATGGTTAACTTTTTCCACGGATAGATTTGTGTGATGACATCCGGCATAGCGTTGTTTTTGACCGGCATGCCATACTGGGCACTCCACGGCGGGAAAAAAGTCACTAAGTATCGGGAAGGAAACGGCACAAGCCCCTTAAAAAAATATGGTGAACTAAAAATAAACCAAATAGTAACTATTACTAAATATGGCCAGATGCGAACAAGAAATTTTTTCATCGGTTTTGAGTTTTGAGATTTGAGTTTTGCGTTTTGTTTTGCATTTCCCACAATTTTGCGTATGTGATAAACATGCTAAATGCCTGGTAGATACTTTCGATCCATCCTACTACTCCTGCACGCCATCCACCTTGTTTAATAAAAGAATCAAAAAACGCAGTTACCATCACACGTATGAGGCGCCACCAGACGACGGGAGGATGACCGGCGTCCAGCCGAAGCTTCGCCTCGGCCCGCGACCATTCGTTGGTTTTGTCTACCATTTCTTCAAGTGTTCGATGGGTATCGTGATATAAAGGAGCGTTTAATCTCCCTATCTCACCCTGCACGCGGGCTGTTTCATGGAGTTCTCCGTACCACTCTACGAGAGTATCTTTTTGCATCAATCTCAAGATGTACTCATCCCCCGACCACGGATGACCCAGGTAATAGTTTTTTCGCCGCAATTCGTACCCGTTGATGACAGATGACTTATGACTTAAGACTTCTTTAATCTCTTCCGCAAGTTCTTGAGTCACGACCTCGTCTGCATCTACGTACAACAACCACTCTCCATGAGCCTCATCTCTTCCAAGATTGCGAAGCATGGCAAAATCGCGGGTGTCTCCGGCTGAGATAACAATCGCTCCTCTTTTTTTAGCGATCTCCCGTGTATTATCTGTGGATCCGTTATCTACGACGATAATCTCATCGACCCACGTCAAAGACGACAAACACAGAGCAATCCGCGCTTCTTCGTTTCTCGTAATAACAATGGCGCTTACCTGTATCATAGATTACTCTATTGGCAATGCACGTGCATGCAGAGTAAAGCAATATTACCGCAATGTACCATTACTGTATTGATTTCCATATCTTCCTAGGAACCAATCTCTTATGGCATGCTTAACTACCGAAGGGCCGGTTACAAGACTTCGCACCGCTTCACGCAGAAGTGCAACTTTGGTTCGTACCGGCGCGTAGCGAAATCCCAGAAGCATTCGGTTTCTTGTCATATAGTATTGGTGCAGTTGACTACCAACGGCGCTTGAACCGGCATTGGCATGCCAGACAACAGACTTTGGTATATACATCAATCGATA
>CAYVAR010000040.1:0-5007 GCA_964449675.1 uncultured Gammaproteobacteria bacterium | reverse complement strand
AAAAGACTATATGCAAGAGGCAAAACGATATTTCTTCGGATGGTCGAGTCAGAAAAATCACGACTGAGTCGATTAATGGGAAGTTTTCGTACGAATGTTTCGATAATTCCATTTGCTATTTCAAGCCCTCCCTCGGCTCCTTCAAAATATATTGGGTTTACTTTATGCGGCATACCACTAGAACCCACTTCGGTATCCACTTTCTTTATCCGTAGATACCCCAAGAGGACATACAGCCACATGTTTTTGGAAAAATCGATAAGAATTGTATTTATTCGGTACATAGATTGAAAATACCCAGATAAATTGTCATAAGGAGCAATTTGTGTAGCTGCATGCGACGGATGAAGTCCAAAGGATTCAATGAAATGATCTGTAAATGAAATCCAGTCAACCTTAGAATCAACGCCCAAGTATGCTTGATAAGAACCAACTTCTCCGGAACACTTTGTAGTAAAAGAATGAGATGAGAATATTTCAAACTCGTCGCACAATCTTAGTAGGGAACCCGCGACTTCTTTTCCAAATGTCGTGATATTTGCAGGTTGTGCGTGAGTTCGCGCAACCATATACGTATTCGTTTCCTTATGACAAAGGTCACAAAGTGAAGAAACAACCTGCTTAAGCACCGGAAAAATCACCTCTCCCCTACTGGATTTGAGAAGTATCGCAAGAGTGATGGAATTTATATCTTCAGATCCTACGCCCAGATTAACAAATGGAATTAGCCTTAAAAGGTCCGACCTTTTAAGGCTACGAGATATATAGATTTCTAGAGCCTTAAGGTCGTGGTTCACTTCTTTTTCTATAGTGACAACTTCTTGGGCATCGGAGGTAGAAAATGCTGAATATATTGAATCTATTGCTTTAATATCGTGTTCTGATAACTTTCTTTTCTCTACCTTTTCACAGATAACCTTGCAATACGAAATTATGACACGAAGTCGCATCTTCATCCAGGCATACTCAGAAAAATACGGTCGAAGGACGGAAACCTTTTTTGCATTTCTTCCGTCTAGATGGGTGAGGGCGGTAAGCGGTGAATACTCTTCCCAGTCAATCATTGTTTGGCGGCTCGTATAAATTCTATAAATAAAGGATGCGGTGAAAGTGGTCGTGAGCGATATTCCGGATGGTACTGGGTCCCAAGAAAAAATGGGTGCACTTCTTTTGACAGTTCCACAATCTCGACTAAATTTTCAACAACCGATCTTCCTGAAATGATAAGTCCCTTCTCTTCTAACTCCCTTGCATACGTTTCGTTAAATTCGTACCGATGGCGATGCCTTTCGCCGACGATCTTTTGGTCTGGCTTATCATAGGCGTTTGACGCCTCATATGCAAAATCCGCTATTGAACCGCGTTTGACGCGGCACTCCCAGCGACCAAGACGCATTGTCCCACCATATGCACGTCTTTCCATTTTTTCTTTTTGAGAAGGAATGAGGTGTATGACCGGATGTTTCGTATCGGGACTGCACTCTACCGTACTTGCATCGGAAAGACCGGCAACATGTCGCGCATACTCGACAACCGCTAGCTGCATACCGTAGCATAACCCCAAGTATGGAATTTTTTGTTCACGAGCAAATTGTATCGCTTGTATCATTCCCTCTACCCCTCTTGGCCCCCATCCGATGGGAACAATGACTCCATTGACACCCGAAAGGAGTTTTGCCGTCTCTTCCCCTTTTTCGATTCTCTCAGCATTAATCCAGCGCGTCTTCACCAAAACTCCCTCGTGCCAGCCGGCGTGATCAAGCGCATCCATAAGGGCTGCATAACTATCCCGCAGTTCATAGTCTCCTGTTGCAAAATATTTTCCGACGATTGCTATCTCAACAGATTTTTGTTTACTCGCATGGACATGTGTTAATAAATTTTTCCAGGTGTTAAGGTTTGCTTCTTTGAATTCCAAGTCAAGCATTGAAAGAATTTTTTGAGCAAATTGTTGACCTTCAAACGTAGAGGGTACTGCATAGGCGCTTTCTTCATCAGGGTTATTGATGACATTGTCTGCTTCGACATTACAAAACATCGCTAGCCGTTCCCTCCTTCGAATGTCTATCCCCTTTTCACTCCGGCAGACGATAAAATCCGGCTGAATCCCCATGGACTGGAGAAATTTTACTGACAGCTGAGTTGGCTTGGTTTTTGGTTCTCCAAGATGTGACGGCGTGGGCACATAACTGACGTGGACATGGACAACAGGCGCTTTTTTAACGATTTTTAAAACGCGCGAAGCTTCATAGTAGAGGACATTGAGGTATTCCCCCGCAGTTCCTCCCAGCTCAACGACGACGATGTCAGCATCTTCGATCTTTGCAGCCTCACTGAGTCGGCGAATAATTTCATCGGTGACGTGCGGCATTTCTACGTCTTCCCCTTTGTATTCAAAATTCCGTTCCTTTCGTATCACTTCTTGATAAATCTGTCCCATCGTGATGAAGTTATGCTTGAGCACGTTTTTATTGAGGAATTTTTCATAGGTGCCCATATCCATATCCGCTTCTGTGCCATCTTCGCAAAGGAAGGGATCGCCGTGTTCAATGGGGTTAATCAGGCCGGAATCGATATTGAGATAATTCTCACACTTTACGGGGGTAACCTTATAGCCTCGCGACTGAAGGAGGAGGCCGATGGATGCTGCGGTGACGCCTTTCCCTAAACCGGAAAGGACTCCACCAGAAACAAATATGTAAGAAGGTTTCTTGCCGGGCACAGCCTAAGATAGCAGAATGCTATAATTGAAGTCAATAACAGATATTATTGAGTATATCCTCTAGGAAGAAAATGTCGAAGCGCATGACCTGCATCCCCAACTGGCTTTCCCCCTGTTAAATAATAATGATCGTTTAATTCACTGCAAGCACCCAACGAGTAAAACGTTGTATCAATGCCCATTTGTGCTAACGCAGTTCTCATAAAATGAACACCTTGGCTTGTTACAAAAATTGAGCGATGATGAATCGAGGCAGGAACAGTTTCTTGTGTACTTGCAGCCGCAACAAAAGCCGCAACAGATGCGCCTGATGCTGGATTGACAAAATCTGCAATTGTTAGTGGTTCTTTATCTATTGCATACGGGAGTAATGCTCGTTCTCGCCACGAAACTGTTGCAGTCAAATGTGTCTCAGGCTCCCCTTTTAGGTGCGTGCGCTTTGTGACAACTCGTACTTCACTTCGAACCAACGCGCTCTGACTAAGTCCAAGCGCAAGTCTTGTTGACACGAGACCTGCCCGTTCTAAACTCACCGGTGTTGTACCCTTCATAGAAAAACCAGTTTCGTCTTCCTGTACTCTTAGGAAATCATACCCTTCTCGGGCAAGATCATAATATTCCCTACACGCACCTACATCATCGTATGTTCTAGGATTTTGTATGAATCTTTGAGCTAACTGATTTATTAAGCCAACGAGTCTTTGTGCCTCTGGATAATAATGCTCTAAAACTACGATACCGTCTTTAGGTAAATCATCTGGATCCCACTGTCCATATTTCCCGCTGTCCGCTCCTATAAGACCCTCAAACGCACCTCCGAATCGAACGACGTGATCGACGAGAGGACTGCCATGAAAATCTTCTGGATGAGCTAATTCCGGTAAAATATCTATACGCGTTCCTGGTATTGCACTATGCACCTCAATAGGAAAACCACCGAAATCTAGACTAGCTTTATCTGCGCTAGCTATACCAATTGTTCTTTCTGCCGTCATATTGCCTCCTTTAAAAAACAAGAGAGCCTGTGGCAGGCTCTCGATAATATGTTTCGTTGATCTGTCATTTTTCGTTTTCTGAATGTTCACTTTACCCAATCCCATAGCATTTTGTCAACAAGCGAAATGTCATACGCTATAATAGCTTCTTTGCTAAACGAAGTGACTGCGCATGAAGAAAGAATTTTACCTGCTCCCACGTGACATCGATAAAGAGTTTCGGCAATACATCTGTCTCTGCGTCTTCAAAATAACCTAAGGATTTAATCAGAACATACCTATTATTACCTAGTTCACCAAACTTGCGATCGTACCAGGAAAACATATCTTCAAAACTATGCTGTTGAGCAAGAACGTATAAGTCCACATAGTCACGTTTTGTCGCCCGACCGGATATAGCAGAAAGCTTCATCGCGGCTATGTCTTTTACTGAAGCAAGGGCAACATTTTGATAGTAAACATATTCCTCGAGCATATTGTATTCATATCTGAAAAAACTTATTTTAATCCCGTTAAATTCTCCCAGGAGTGTGTGGGGTGGCTCCAAATGATCCACCGTAAATTTTCCGATTTGTGCAAGATCTCGGGCGAGGTTTACAGCCAACACATTGCCACGAATATAAAAGTCAAAGTCATGAGATAGACGATGTCCAAGGTAAAGCGCAAGCGCTGTCCCCCCGGCCAAGTACATATCAGACAAAAGAGTAGTTTTTCCTAGTTGTGCCAGGACTTCTTGCGCATGGAGCGATAAGGTTCTTGTATGCATTTGATCTCCTCCTTCGGTATATTATAATAATCAGCCCAAAGCGTTATAGTCTTAAATGAAAAATCTCTCTGAGTTTTTATTGTATCAATGATGATAAGTTCTGAAAAATTACTGCGTACCCATCGGGCCGCTTCAAGGTTGCCTTTGTCAAGCAGTCGATTAATCACATATTTGGCATGCTGACTGGGGTTCAACTCCACAGGGTCTATCTCCCAAAAATACTTATAAAACTCTGGCGGTAATGTCGTGGGCATTTGTGAAGTAGGCATAGATAGAGTATACCAAAAGGCGCCCATCGCATCCAGTTTTTTTACGTGCCAACCTTTCCCAATCCCATAGCATGTTTTCAACAGGCAAATTACGTCATAAAAACTACGACAAAACTATGCCATGGCGTAATTTTGTCGTCCCATGAAGTGTTTGCTTCTTTTCTTCGAGATACTTTTTTCCATGACCGACGTCGGTATTTATAGGGACATTCTTTTTACAAAGCGGACAATCTGCTTCATCAAACGCTTCAGCTT
>CAYVAR010000039.1:0-6765 GCA_964449675.1 uncultured Gammaproteobacteria bacterium | reverse complement strand
CCTGTCGCGTCCGAGATAACAATGCAGCCTTCTCTTCTCGCCCCGAAACGTGCCAAAAAATAATTACCGTATCTCGTGGCCAACAGCAGGCGACGCGTACAATCGCTTCTCCGACACCGACGCCAATTCCAACCATCAGTACTCAAATAGTAACGCTCTCAACGGTAACTCCAACGCCCGAAGAAACACCATCTCCAACGCCCATACCGAAACAAGCAGAAGGCTCGCAATTCCCATGGGGTTCTATTGCTATCGGTGGTTTACTCCTTGGAGGATTATATTTTGTATGGATGTGGATTGTGCGTAACAAAAATCAGCAAATTCCCCCTCCCAATATGCCCTCCGACCTGCCCCCTCCCCCACCTGTGTCGTCATAAAACGTATATCAGATACTAATTGTCACTCGTATCCGTATTGCTAGCAGACAAAGGTTGTATAGAATTTCATAATTATCCAATTCTCAAATAGTCAAATTATCCAAGTATCCAATAACAAAATTATTATTTCGACGCTGATCTGATAATAGAACTGATGATTTTTATTAATTCTTCATTTCCTTGGAGAAGCTGCTGTAATCTCGGCTTGAGTTGAGGATACAGCTCAACAATGACCCGAAGCCAGTATCGAGTCTCCTTAAGTTCTTTCCGAACGATGGTGGACGCGTGAATGAAGTCACGCGACGAAGTGACACCATCTGCTGCATTGTCATTGGCTCCGACGGATGTCAACGCACGGATATATTGATCCACGATGACTTTTGCCTCTATGGTTCTTGGGAGATACCGAACAACTTTGAGTCCTCGTATGACAAAGGAGAATATGTGATCGTGGATTTCATACTGAGTACCCATTTGTCCTATTATATGGCCTATTGGATAATTAGAGAATTGGATACTCGAAGATCCTATTGGATTATTGGATAATTTGAGAATTGGATAATTGGATAATTGTTACCGGTATCCTATCGGCTTCTCGGTCAGGGTCATGCTGAGGCTTATTTTTCGCTGGTCTGGTTTGACTTCTTCTACGGTACACTGTATCTCATCACCTACTTTTGGTTCTTCCCCTGGAGCGAGCTTACTAATATGGATAAGCCCTTCAACTCCAGGACTAAGGCTGACAAATATGCCATACGGAGTGACCCGAGAAACGGTCCCTTTGACGACGCTATCTTTTTCAAACATATCCAAAACATGCTCCCACGGATCGGGCAAAAGCTGTTTAAGCGATAGCGTCAGCTTACCGGTTGCCCCGTCTACTCCCACGACTTTGACTTTTATGCTGTCTCCTACTTTAAGATATCCATTGGGATCATCAACTTTCTCCCAGGCAATTTCTGAGATGTGGATGAGGCCTTCAATCTCGTGCTCCTTCTCGTCTTTAGTCACTTTAATTTTTGCAAATGCTCCAAAGGGCACGACTGTCGTAATCGTCGCCTTCACGCTTTCGCCTATGGTTAAAACGGAAAGAAGATCTTTTTGCGCTTCCAGAAGCTCTCCTTCGACTATCGCCCGCTGGGAAAAGACCAGTCGATTGGTTTCTTTATCAACTTCTATGACTTTCACTTCGATCTTTCGTCCGGAAATTTTATCCATTTGTTTTACTAGGGTACTGTCAAGTTGAGACTGAGGAATGTAGCCACGGATTCCACCATAATCAATCAGGATGCCGCCGCGAACCGGCTCTTTGAGAAGTACTTCGACAGACTCCCCGCTTTTTTGATGCTCGGCAAGCGTGACCCAGCGTTTCTCAAATATACTCCGTCTAAGGGAAAGGACGGATTGTCCCCGATCGTTTTCCGCAACAATCACCTGGCACACCACGTGATCGCCGGGCTTTAAGGCCATGAGGGCTTCTTTGTAATTTTCCAGCTCCCGATCGATGACGACCCCTTCAGTTTTACTGCCGATATCGACGGTCACTTCTTTGGGGTTAACGCGCGTGATAGTACCTTCAACCACGTCTCCTTTTTTTACACCCTTCAGGGCATAGCCTGTCGTAGCAAGTAGCTCCTCCATGGTCTCGGGTTGTTTTGTAGAGGGTTTAGGGCTGAGTGCTTGAGGTTTGAGTGTAGAAGATTTGTCTTTTTCTTTCTTACTGCGAACTATGAACTCTGAACTAATAACTTTTTTGATATTTGCCATTCATTATTACCGCCTTTCGTTTAAGATATATATAGTATACCTTTTTTGTTTCTTTCACTCAAGTTCATCATGTTGCAGAAAATACCCCGCGCTTGACGTACTCTTTGATGAGCGACTGGTAAGGGATATTAATTTCATTGGCCTTTTCCTTAACCCGATCGAGCAAATACTGCGGAATTCGGATAGAGATAGAGCGACTTGTAGGCTTGAGATTTGGGAAACTCACTCGATCAAAATCGGCGGGTTCGTAGTATTCTGATAGATCGAGTCCATTCCAAAATTCTCGTTCCTCATCCTCATTTATAAATTTTGGTAGTTTAAACGGTTTTTTCATACAAAGACACCTCCTTTTTGTTTATATCTCGAGCAGAAATTATTCGGGCCTTCTTCTTTCTTTGCGTAAATACTACATAAAGCAATCTCCCTCTTTTTGTCTTTCCGAGTAAAATACATCGGTTTTCTCCTTGAGAATGGAGCAAATCTTTTGTTATAACTTTTTTTGAGTCAAAAAATACTTCCTCTGCTTCCGAGTCGGCAACATCATGTTTGATATTTTTATTTCTATTTCCAAAGTCCCAATCAAATTCAACGATTTCTCTCTTCCGCTTCATGTATATACTGTATTATACATACACCTTTTTTATGTTGTCAAGAACGAGGGAAAGCCTTTCCCCACGAGATTAATACACATCCTCATGCGTTCCGATGCGAAGAAGATGTATATCGTCACCACGAAACGCAATAAGCATGCGAATGCTCATCGTTACCGAGATCGAATAGACCGACTGACCGGATAGCTTATGAAGCCGGAGTGAAGGATGGTTGGGATTGTCTTGCAAAAGACCCATTGTTTTTCCTATAGCTTTTTGGAGACGTTCATTCTTCTTTTCTAGCTTTCCAAGATCCCGATAAAACCGCTGCGAAGGAACAAGGTTCATGACATTGCTTGACGCAGATATTCATGGATATCTTTCTTCGTCCTTAAAACTTTCGTTTTACCCAGTCGGTGATCCTCGACCGCTTCCTGTACCATCTGATCGTAGTGGTTTGTACGGATAATCAAGCGCAATGCACTGCGCACAATGTCGCTAAAAGAAGCATAGTGCCCTTGATTAATCAGCGCATCCGCTTGTGCTTTAAGCTGAGTAGGAAGAGAGATGTTGATGGTAGCCATTGTATGAATATTAGCAATAATCATACATGTTGTCAACAAACCGTCACAATTCCGCCATGCCTTACCGCTCACCTCTTGGGTTATACCCATTAACCCCACACCATTCTTACCTCCTCCCGAGGTCTACGGCCTCGCGTCGGAGGGGCGAAGGTAGCGGGGTTTGGTCCGCATCTAAACTCATGCTCGTTTCTTCTCGCATTCGTTAATTTGCGACCAAAAAATATCCCCGCCTCATCAACGCTTTTGTTGATATGTGCAGGGACATTGCTCCTTCACTCTTTTATTATTGCTTTATTCTTAATTCTAAATTCATAATTCTACATTCTAATCCCACCTCTCTTACTTATCTCCTACTCCTACGTTTCTTTGTCAGTCCGGACTTGTTTATCCTGAGTCTTTCCGAAGGAATCCGGAATCCATCTTATCGTAAGAAAAAAAGACAAGAAGAGAGGCGTATACCGGATGGATTGCGGCGCAAACCGCGGGTATAAGTTTCTCTTCTCTAATTGTAATTGGGAGTAAATTTGGATAAGGATCACACGGGTAGCCTAAAGCAATCTCGGTATAGAACGATACCGAAAAACATAAGCCCAATGGAAACCAAGGCTCCGATTGCCTTTATGATCCAGAGAAACTGAAATGGCGAAATGAAAGTCGGTATCAGAAGTCCGATCGCGACCATCAGTATCGCCATCACAGCAACGGCGTGGTACTCCCTCGGCCAGATTCTCTTCCACACCCACGGCGCCCAAAACGGGGAAAGGCCTATGGCCATACCGATTCCGGCGTAAATCTTGTTTGGCCCGGGCACCACAATGTAGAGCGCTACCATAACCAGCACCCACATCGCTGCGAGCCAACCATATACCCTTCTCTGAATGTTGTTGGTGGTATTCATGGGTTATCTCCTCTGTGAACTTGAAAGTGTAACCAGCTGAATCGCCATGCGAAGACCAACGTCACCCCCAATGCTTTCAGGGCAACAAATATAAGCCATCCCTGGAGTCCGAAATCCAGGTATGGCCCCTGCCCCAAAGCCAAGCTGACGCATGATGTCGCAATTGCGACAAGTACAAACAATACAGCAAATGTGAAGGCAATTGGCCTGATCATCTTCCCACTCCTTTCTGTCTAGAATCCTATTATCCCAGCTCTTCATCCAAATTCAGTGAGCTAGAAACCTGAAAACCATATGCTTGTAGCGATGTATCGATACATCGCTACACAATGATTCCCAAACTTCCAGCTCACTAATTTAAAAAGAGTTTTTTTCCATCCAGTAATTTTAAGGTACCAAGAGCACTCTTACTATACCATATCTATAGGATAGTTAAAAATAATTTCTTGTAACCGTCTATCGTAGCTACTTCTTGTTTTTAAGGAAACGGTGCTTTACTATACTGCCATGGAGCCGGACCTTCGACTCGTCCCGCTTGCCACAATCGAGCTGCAAGAAGAGCCCGATACGAAACGTCTTGATCGACTTGTTGAAGGGATGCGTTCTTCCAAAGTTGTGCGCGACCCGCCGATCGTTGCATCAGGTGTCGGTAGAAAACTTATGCAGCTAGACGGCACGACGCGGCTTTCTGCACTACGACGATTACATTGTTCCCACGCTGTCGTCCAATATGTCGATTATAACGACTCTTCCCAAGTCCTTATCAAATCCTGGGTCCATGTATCAAAGGTAAATCGAAATGACTTTATCAAAGGTATACAACAAATTCCTCACGTAAAAACAGAATCGTTTCAACTAGGTCTGGGACTCACACTTACGGGTCATCCGCTTGCTACGGTGACAATAATCTTTAACAATGGAAAGGGATTAAGCGTACTCGGGGATTCCGATCTACTCCAAAAAGTTCTCATGATGAAAAAAGTCGTAAGCCTTTACGAATCTCTGATTGCAAGAGACCGGGAAGTATCGATAGAAGGAAGGGATCAGCTTGCGGAGTTTTTCAAAAAACATGCTGATAAAAATGTCGCACTGTTCTTCCCCACATTTGCAGCACATGAAATTTACTCACTTCTTAAAAAAGGAATTGTTCTACCGGCAGGAATCACTCGTCATATTGTCAATGGACGGGTGCTTGGAACTAATTACCCGATTGCGATGTTAAAAAAAGATGTAAACGAAAAGAAGAAACAAGAATTCTTTTTGGAGTTTATAAAAAATTTACAGCTACGATTGTACGAAGAGTCAACCTATATGGTCGAGTAGGTCACCAATAAGCCCTTCGCTTTCGGCGGATCATCAATCGTATTCTTGACAAAGCGTACGAAAAAGCGTACGCTAAAGTCATATGAGTCGATCAATCCCTTCCACACTCACCGTGAGTGATGCACGCACCAACCTCTACGACATGATGGAAGAGGTGCGCAAATACTTACGGCGCTTTATAATTACCCACCACGGTAAACCACAGGCTGTACTCATGCCGGTTGAAGATATTGAAAGTTGGGAAGAAACGCTCGATATTTTATCCAACAAAAAACTCATGGCTGATATCCGTCAGGCAGAAAAAGATAGAAAGGCTGGCCGAGTATATTCACTTGAGGAAGTTGAGAAAAAACTTCGCCTCCATGAAGATTGAACTTACCAAAACTGCCCTCAAGCAACTTTCAAAACTTCCTAGGTCCGAAGCCAAAAAAATCGACCGCAAACTCCACGAACTCGAAAACAACCCATTCAGCGCCAAAAAACTTGAAGGAAAACTAAAAGATCGGTATGTCATACGAGCGTGGCCCTATAGAATTATCTATGTCATCGTCGGCAATGTAAAAATCCAGATCGAAACGATCGAACATCGACAAGGAGTGTATAAGTAAAATTTTCTGATAGAAGGATTTCCACTTATCGCTTCTTCGCAATAAAAATCATTCATACTCCTATTTTATCACAGTGATATAATCCGATTGATGAATCCTCAAAACATCTATCACGGCATATTAGTTGATGCAGGATTTGACGATCCGTCATATCCGGAGGCGTATAAGGTATTTGCGAAAAAGAAAAGCACCAATAAGGACTGGACTCTCTATGGCATTGAGGTTGAAGCACCTCAACTACAAGATGCTATCAAAAATATCCAACTACATTTTAAATCCGACCAGTCCTACTATGCGCATTTCTATAATGACAAGGAACTCATCGTCATTTTCAAAAACAAAGTCTTCTCTGTAACACCACAAAGTGTATCATGGGAAGAAATTATCGCATTCGGAAAACTCTTAAATATACCAGGGGAACAGCTCGACTTCTGGCCCAACCGATTCCAAGACGAAATCCACTATTTTAAATCGGAAGATTTTATCCAATAAAAACCGCTCCCCTGTCCCCCAGCCTTGACCTATCTTCCCGGAGCCTTGCGACTCAGGTATTGTTGGCGCTGACGCGTTTCACTTCTGAGTTCGGAATGGGATCAGGTGGTGCCACGTCGCTCAAAA
>CAYVAR010000038.1:0-8738 GCA_964449675.1 uncultured Gammaproteobacteria bacterium | reverse complement strand
AAAAACGCGGGGATGTCGAATTCGTCTTCTTCGGGTGGGACGTCGTCTGCGGGTGTCGGGAACGTTGGCTGCGGTTGAGGCTGGACGCTTGCCGGTTGAGAACTTGTCACGGGTTTAGTGAAAAACTGTTGCGCTTGTTGTGATTGGAATCTCCCACCGCGCTCCATTGTCCTACCGGATAGTTCCCTAAGTCTTCTTTTTGTTTCATCAAAGCCAGTCGCAATGACGGTAATTTTTACCTGATCCACTAACTGTTCATCTATGGTTGCGCCAAATATGATATTTGCATCAGGATCAACTGCTCCCGCAATTTGTTTGGCCGCTTCGTCCACCTCAGCCATGGTTAAATCAGCTCCCCCGGTAATATTAAAGAGCACACCTTTTGCTCCTTCTATGGAAAGCTCAAGAAGCGGTGATGCTATCGCGGTTCGAGCTGCTGTTGAAGCCCGATTTTCTCCCACTCCCGTTCCGATACCCATAAGCGACGATCCAGCGCTCGTCATGATAGTACGTACATCCGCAAAGTCGACATTGATAAGCCCCGGCATGGTAATAAGATCAGAAATTCCCTGCACTCCCTGTCCGAGTACCGAATCAGTCACCCGAAACGCATCAAGAAGCGTCATTTTTTTATCAATCACATCAAGGAGTCGCTGATTTGGGATAACGATAAGCGTATCAACTTTATCTTTCAAATTTAGTATTCCTTCCTCAGCAGTCACCATGCGTCTTGTGCCTTCAAAGTGAAAGGGTTTTGTAACGACGGCAACCGTGAGGCTGCCGAGTTCCTTTGCTAAATCAGCAATAATTGGTGTTGCCCCCGTCCCAGTTCCACCACCTTCTCCGCAGGTTAAAAATACCATATCCGTATCGCGAAGATACTCTTTCAATTTTTCTTTCGATTCCTCAGCAGCCTGACGACCGATATCAGAACTGCCACCAGCTCCTAGTCCGCGCGTCAAGTTTTCTCCTATTTGAATTTTCGTTTGGGATTGGCAAAGAAGGAGCGCTTGGGCATCGGTATTGACCCCCAGAAAGTCAACGCCACTTATCTGATTTATATTCATCATGGAGTTTATGGCATTGCAGCCGCCTCCTCCGATACCGATCACTTTTATCTTTGCAAAACGGGCAATTTCAGGCTTTATGAGCATATAGGTCTTATAAGTCTTATAAGACTTATAGAAATTAGGGCAGGAAGGATTTAACTAGGTCAATAACTTTTCCGGCTATTCCTTTAATGGGCAAACGAGAGGTCATTTTCCCAATACCTCCGAATCGTCCTTCTGTATCTGCTTTTTTTCCTTGAAAAGCATAGAGAAGGAGGCCCACGCTTGTCGCATAGGCTGGCGTCATAATTTCATCAATAAGACCGGTGATATGAAGTGGAGTACCGATATGCACAGACATGGCAAGATTTCTTCTCGCAGATTCTGTCGCTCCAATTGACATCGCGCCACCACCGGTTAATACGACTCCCGAAGGCATCATACCGCCAAATCCGCTTCGTTTAATCTCTAGGCCGACCATTGTAAATATTTCGTTTAAGCGTGGTTTTATGATTCCCTCAACCAATGTTTTACGCGATAATGATCGCATTTCTTCAGGAAGTCCCAGGCCACTTACGTCAATCTCATCCTCACTTCCATCTTTTTTCCCTTTTGCTGTCACTGTATCATCACCCGCTTGCATAGGAAGTCTTGGCGAATCAGAAAGCATGAGTTTTATTTTTTCAGCGCTTTCAAGAGAAACACGAAGTCCCGCAGCCAAATCTTTAGAAATATTTATCGCCCCAATTGGAATCACAGAAGAATACGATAAAGCGCCTTCGACAAAAATCGCAACATCGGTCGTACCGCCACCGATATCGATGAGTACTACTCCTAGTTCTTTTTCCGTGTCGGTAAGTGTTGCGTATGAAGACGCAAGTCCTCCAAAGACAATGCCACTAACTTCAATACCTAACTCTTCAACGCATTTTTCTAAATTTCGTACTGAGGTTGCTCCGCCAGTCACTAAATGCGTATCAACTTCAAGTCTCACTCCGCTCATTCCAACTGGATCGACCACTCCTTCCTGTCCGTCAACAATATATCCTCGAGGAAGTATATGAAGTATATCCCGTGACTGCGGTAAAGAAATAGCTTTTGCCGCATCAATGACGCGTTTAACATCACTTTGAGTAATTTCTTTCTCCGGTTCAGATACAGCGACAACTCCATGGGAATTTATTGATGCTATATGATTGCCTCCTACGGATACAAATGCTTTTGAAACAGAAGATCCCGCCATGCGCTCCGCGCTTTCGACCGATTGTGATATAGCGCCCGTTGCTTCTTCGATATTGACCACTTGCCCTTTACGAAGACCCCGACTAGGAAGCGTAGCAACGCCAATGACATGGGCTTCATTATCCTCAGTCATAACTCCCAGGAGTGTTGTAATTTTAGAAGTTCCTATATCTATACTTGAAATAATGTGATCGCGCGCCATTTTTAATAAGTGACAACTGGTTTATCGTATCGAAGATCAATTGTCGAGGGCATGGTTCCTTTTATTCTAAACCCGGATAGAAGCGTTTGTAAAGTGTCAGCAAGTTTGCTCATATCAGTTTTTTGAGGAAATAAAATATCTGTTTTATCAAATACAGCCTGTAGATAATCGCTATTTACGTTCGTTATTTTTTGGATTTTGACAAACGATTTGACCTTTTCGATAAATGTTAACGCGGTGAGGATATATTCATCTGTTATATGAGAGCCGATAGTTCCTATAAAAATGTTATGTTCTATGGTTGGTATATCATCCTTCGGTCTATCAATTCCTATAATAACGCCAGATGCGTCAACTACTGCAGACATAGTACTAGCCACAACATTCGCGACACCAGATCGCGCTTTAACCTTTAGGATAAGCACACGAGGATATTTTTTTTGAATCGTTAGAGACTCCACTAATGGATTATCTAAAAGAATTTGTTTTGTTATTTTCGCAATTGGAAAAAAGAGTAAATTCTTCGGCAGTTTTTGCTGATTTACGTCAACGCCAATTCCGTCGCCTTGCACTTCAATAGCGTCAATTGTAAAAATATTGACAAGAAGTACGTAAGCGGAAATACCTACTAAAATGACAATACAAAAAAAGAGTAGTCGCTTTCCGATATGTCTAACTTTAATCGTACGCATATCATAGGATTGTTACAAGCGTATCGACAATTCGCGTCGCACCGTCACGGCGTATCTCTTTTGAATACGCGAGTGCTTTTTTTTTATACACATTATATGCATTCATCACATGTTTTATCGTCCTTGCGAGATGAGTCGGAGTAGCTTCTTCTTGCATAAGGACCAAAGCACCTCCGTGACGAGCTAGATATTGTGCATTTTTTGTTTGTTCTTGACCAGCTGACCACGGGAGAGGAATAAGAATAGATACAACGCCAAGACTAGCCAATTCTGCTACAGTATTTGCACCGGACCTACCGATGAGAATAGAAGCATGCTGCAGTACCCATGCATGTTCTTTTTCATCTAGATACGGCAGGACCTGGTAGCGAATCTGTTGAGATTGAGGTAACGAGTTCCTTATAGTATTTCCATATTCAAAAGAGAGCCTCCCTACTTGGTGAATAATCATAAAGGAACGGGTTAAATCTTTAACAATCGAGTAAATAATCTCATTAAGAGACGTAGCGCCAGTGCTTCCACCAGTAACATAAAGCAAAGGAATACGAGGGAAACGAAAAGAAAAAGGAGATTTTTCCACTTTGTGAAACAATGATTGTCGTATCGGCAGTCCCGTATACAAAAGTTTACTGCTAGAAAAATATGTTGCTACATCCTCATAACTTATACATATCTTCGATGCAAATTGCGCAATAATGCGATTGGCAATACCAGGAGCAAGCGTTTGTTCATGCGTTAGGATCCGAACACCACAAAGAAAGCCTGCAAAAACTACCGGCAAAGCGACATATCCGCCAAATGATATGATGGCATCCGGTTGTTGGCTCATAACAATAGAGAGAGCCTGCAGAAATCCGAATGGAACTTTTAGAAGGCTCACGATGGTATAGAGGGTAAAAGCTCGCTGCAGTCTACCGGTAAAAAGAGACAGAAAGTGAACTGCTCTTTGAGTAATTAATCTATACTCCTCGGAAGTAGTACGCGATCCTTCTACTGCGTATTTCCTGCCAACAAATACGATTTTCCAGAGAGGATATCTTTTTTCAATTTCATCTATAACCGCTATGGCAGGAGTCACGTGCCCGCCGGTAATAAGTATTTTTATGGTGTCCATCTTATCCTTATCCATATTAGTGTCTGCTTATATTTAAAAGTATACCAAGTCCGGATAGAAGTATTATTAAACTCGATCCGCCATAGGACACGAGCGGAAGAGGAACGCCAGTAAGCGGAATAAGGGCAACCATAGCTGACAAATTTATAATCGTTTGTATCGCTACCCAGGAAGATATGCCAAGAGCGAGTAACCTTCCAAAACTATCTGGCGCGTGTTTGGCTATACGAAATCCCCGCCAGACGAGAAGGAGAAATAACCCAATTATTATAGCTGCACCAATAAAACCTAACTCTTCACCAATAATAGCAAATATAGAATCAGTATTTGCTTCGGGTAAATATTCATATTTTTGGCGTGACTTCCCGATCCCCACACCAAACCATCCGCCTGAACCAAACGCCAAAAGAATTTGTCGAATCTGATAAGAGGCGCCAAGTGGATCACTTTCCGGATCAAAAAATGTCGTTAATCTTTTAAACCGATAAGGAGCAGCTACGGCTAGTCCTCCGGCACCGATAATAAAAAGAGGAATTAAAACTATAAATTGCCACACTGGCGCTCCTGACAGAAAGTAGAGTAGGATCGCGATACAGATAATAATCACTGCCGTACCTAGATTTGGTTGAGCAATGATAAGTCCAACGACCATACCAAGGAGTAACAAAAATGCACCAAGTCTTCCTTTTTCTTTTAATGAAAACCATGCTGAAAGATACATAATAAGGATAAGCTTTGTAATTTCTGCTGGCTGTACAACAAAAAAACCAAAATTCAACCATCGATGAGCACCAAGTGCGCGTACCCCAAGCCCTGGTATAAAAACTGCCAATAATAAAACTAATGCACCTATAAGCAGTGGAAGTGAAAGTTTATACCAGCGATGATAATCAATTGATGAAAATACGATTAGTGATACGATTCCGATACCTAGCCACTTTATTTGTTCTCGAACAAAATAGTATTGGTCAGAAAAATCACGAATCGCTATAGCTACAGAAGCATTGTAGACCATGAGAATACCAATACCAGCGAGAGTTAAAATGATAAGAACTAAAAAGGCATCTACACGGTGAAGTCTCGCTTTGGGTTTTCTGAGTATTTCTTTTTTTGTAAATATCTTCTTAATTTTTGAGAAGAGATACTTCATACGTAAATATATTCCCACGCTCTTTATAATTTTTAAACATATCAAATGAGGCACATCCTGGCGAAAGGAGAACTATGTCTCCAGATTGGCTTTGGAAACGGGCGGTAGAAACGACCTCGTGCATAGTTGTAAGATATGTAATTATTTTCCCCTTAAATCCAGCGTTTGTGGCGGCGTGGACAATTCGCTTGCTCATGGCTCCAATAGCAATAAGTACTTTTACACTGCTTTCCGCAATAATCTTTCCCATTTGATTAAAATCCGATCCCTTTTCCGATCCACCGGCGATAAGAATAATAGGCTCAGTAAACGATTCAATTGCCGCTATCGTCGTCTCAGGAATAGTAGAAAATGAATCGTTGTAATAACTCACGCCTTTAATACTCCCGACAAGTTGCAGTCGATGTTCCAATCCCTCAAATGATATTACAGAATTATGAATTTCTTCAATGGAACATCCTAAAGTGAATGCAGTAAGTGCACTTGCGGCAATATTTTCTAAATTATGCTCACCACGTAGTTTTATATCTGAGGAATCACAAACACGAATGACATTTCTATTAACATTAAGAAAAACTGCATGATCTTTAACAAATGCGTCGCTCGTATCACTGTTTCTGCTAAAACGAAGTGCTCGTGCAGGCGTCTCCGATGCAAAAGAATTACTCGTTGGATCGTCTGCATTAGCTATCACAAAATCGTCAGGAGTCTGAAACCGAACTATTGATTTTTTGGCTTGGATATAATCTTGTCGACTTTCGTGCATATTAGTTGCAAGCGGATCGTAATTGGCTAAATGATCTTGTGTTATTTTTAGTACAACTGCTACGTGTGGACTTTTCGTCAGATCTTCAAGCTGGAAAGAAGATAATTCAAGAACAACGACATCATGAGCTGTAATTACGTCAACTTGTGATAACAGTGGAACTCCGACATTTCCTCCAAGATACACACGTTTACCGCTTTGTTTGAGCATCTGAAAAATTAACGTGCTGGTTGTCCCTTTTCCTTTGGTACCAGTAACGCCGACAATCGGCGCTTTACATAAGTTAAAAAAAAGCTTCGTGAGGCTAGTAATCTCCTTACCGCTTTTTTTTAACGCCGTGATTTGAGGAAGTCGTGGAGACATACCGGGTGTTTTTACATACATATAATACCCATCTAAGTGAGTTAGATAGGATTTTCCCAATTGAAACGTTACATTATATTTTTTTAATAAATCGTACGTATTCCCAAGTTCTTGTTTCGTGCGCCTATCTGCGCAGGTCACCAAAGCATCATGCTCTGCAAAAAATTTTACGCAGTCGAATCCTTCTACCGATAAACCGAGTATAATAACTTTTTTTCCTTTAAAATTAGATATTGACATGGGTAAAATAAATTTGTTTTTGTATTAACTTAGCTACAACTCTACTTATCTTCGTTGCATTTCCCGTTGTAAAAAAATCATGCGTCACTTTTTTTGATTCTGAAAATTCGCTACGATTCTGTAATATTCTTACTATTTGCCGGGCTACGGCGCTTCCTGAATCAACTATCGCAATATCTTCTCCTACTATATCACGGATACAACTTGCGACAAGCGGAAAGTGTGTACAACCCAATGCGATGACATCAATGTTTCTTTTCAAAATCGGGAGAAGTTTATTTTTTAAAAGTCGGGAAATCTTAGGACTATCTATATCTCCTTCTTCTATAGTTGTAACCAAATCCCCAATACCTATAGAATAAACATCACAATCGGCGGCAAATGTTTGTATTAATTTTTTTTGATACCCACTTTTTGCAGTAAAGAAAGTCGAAAGCACAGCAAACCGACGAGTCTTACTTATGTTTGAAGCTGTTTTGACGACCGGAACGACACCGACTATGGGTATGGTAGGAAATTTTTTCCTATACCAATCGATACCTGCAACCGTTGCTGTATTACAAGCAATAACAATTATCTTCACCTTCATGTGTATGAGAAGTTTTATAAGTTTAGTCACATAATTTCGAATATCGTATGTTTTTTTATTGCTATACGGAAGATGTTGATGATCAGCAAGATATACGGTTGATTCATGTCGAAGTAGTGTAACAATTTCCCGCCAAATCGTAAGTCCACCTAAACCAGAATCAATGATACCGATGGGAAATGTATTCATGAATAAATCGCTATAAACTCGGTGCTTTTGTCAGAAGAGCTAGCCACAATCCAAATATAGCAAGGACTATAGCGATCACCCAAAATCTCATAACTATTTTGGGTTCCTCCCACCCATGGTATTGGAGCCACAGGTGAAAAGGAGCAGCGGAAAATAGTTTTCGATGAAGATATTTTTTCGCAAGTAGTTGAATAAGTGATGAAGCAACTTCTATGATAAAGATAAATCCTATAACTACCAGTGCCGGCGCTTTCCCCAGTATCAGTCCAACGACCGCCATCGTTGCACCAAATGAGAGCGCTCCTACATCTCCAAGCATAATCCGCGCCGGATACACGTTAAAGTAAAGAAACGCCAATAGGCCGCCGATCCAAAGCGCGATAAAAAGAGATAGTGGAGTATCAAGGATTGATGCAGACAGAAACCAAAATGCGGTGAGGGCTATCATAAGTACCCCGGAAGACAAGCCGTCTAATCCATCGGTTATATTGTATGCGTTAGCAAACGCGATAACGACAAATACCGCAAACGGTATAAACCACCATCCGAGATGAATAACACCCAAAAAAGGAAGATAAAAGATACCAATGCGTAAATCGTGGACAAGCCAGAAACTAATGACTGTAGCAAGAATTATCTCAAGGATTAATTTGTGTCGAAGACGAAGCCCAATAAAATCAGTTTTTACCCACACAAAAGTTTTTTTTATATCATCGAAAAGTCCCAAAATGCCAAATGATACAAACGTAAAAAGGAGAATTTTCACTTCGCTTTTGAGCGGATACACGCTTGTTATCGGCACCCAAAAATAATGAAGTAACAGTAAAATCAGCGGAAAAAGAATGGTCGTCACACCGATGATGAGGAGTCCACCTCCCACTGGTGTCCCTGCCTTTTTTTGATGAAATCGATCAAAGATCGGTGTCCTTTTATCAAACACATCCTTTGTTTTTTGCTTCAACCTTTGAAATTTCCACGTATAGAGAAGTTTAATAAACGGGATATAGAGGATGCTATGAAGCATCCAAGAAAATAAAAGAATACCTAAAAGTAGTTCCATAATAGCTGGCTCAAAATAAATACGGCCAAAATATGAGGACTGCTACGAGTATTGCGCCGATAGAAGTCAGAAGCATCATGCC
>CAYVAR010000037.1:0-9464 GCA_964449675.1 uncultured Gammaproteobacteria bacterium | reverse complement strand
AATAGTTGATCGCGCTGAAAAAAATGTGTAAAATCCAAATCCTGCAGCCACTCCAGAGAGAAACAATATCCATTGGTCATAAAATAGATCTCTATAATCTGATTGAGGTGACTTTTTCTTTGGTATGCCGTGCGAAAAAAAATACATTGCCCATATGCTTATGGCAACTGATTCGATATTCGAGTATCCTGTCCGAAGATACGCCCACAAGTAGTGAGAAAAAGATAGGATAATAAGGGAGGTGCTCGCATAAAATGATCCTAAAAACGACCGAACTAGCAGATAAAACGGAATAAATGATGAGACTACAAAAAGAATAATACTTGATTTCCAACCGAAGTTGGATATCCCAAAAATCTTCATTCCCATCCCTTGATAATAAGAACTTAATACCGGGATGATCCCATAGACTCCTTCTTGACTAAAAATATTCACCGTTGCTCCAGATGCGATAGATTTGGCTAGAAAGAAAAATGCATACTCATCGTTTATGACGCTAAAGTACCAGTGGGTAAGATCGCGAAGGTTAATAAACAAAAATAACGCAGTGACGCAAGATACAAAAAAATACTCTATTAGTAAAAAGTTTGATGCTTTTTTCTCTCTCTTTTTCCAAAAAAAATATCCTATACAAACAAGACTTACAATCCAAAGCAAGGGAAAATACGTTTGATAGATATCAACAGAGAGCTCAATCAGAAGATACGTTTCTACAACGAGACCTATCGTGAGACTCAAAATCCTTACATATTTACGCATACCTACTATACGTTACCATGAGTTGAAGCGTACACCAAAAAACGTACTCTTTATGGGAGATAGCTCGCCTGCCCAACAAACTATCCCCCATGCAAAGTACGTTTAAGTATTTGTATACCTTTTCTACTCAAAAATAGTTACTTAGGCCAATGTGGGAAGATTGTACTCCGGGTAAAATTAGTTGTCAATATTTTATGGGATACGAATGCTAGGAGGAAAATGAAAAGATGCTTTTTATCTTGTTGAAATAGTCTATTTGTAGTAGACCAGCTTCACTAATGCATTTGACAGTCATTAGGCCCACTGATATCGTTGTCAAATAGGTATCGATCTTCTCTGCTCAAAAGAAGTGATACCCACAATAAAAAGCATTACTATTCGTAGCCCAAACCCAAATTTGCTAGCGGTAGTGATGCTTTTTAAATGGTTACAACGTAAACACTGGTATGCTTAATCCTTTTTCCTTTAACTTGAGGAGTTGATCCTTTGCGTCACTTTCAAACCGCTCTCGCTCCTCCCGTAGCGGTGACGTATAAACTTTCTTCTCTTGCCCAAAAAGAGAAGATATGTAGCCCTTTACTCCGACTTTTGCGTCGGAGAAACCCAATTTTGTTAGCAGTAGTTTTAACATCGCTTACCCATCAAACACCTTTTTTCCATCCTTGTCAAGTCCCATAGGATTTTATCCTATAATTATAGGTTATACCCATAGTATTCAATACCAAAAAGACTGCTGGGACGCGAAATTTCCTTTTTAATTTTTTTGTGGATAACTTGAGGATAGCTAATCTACAAATGACAAATCTACAAATCTGCAAATAAATGCTAAAATTACTTCAATGAATAAATATGCAAATACTGATAGAGATATCCACCAGAGGATTTATCGATTTATCATTGGCTGCTTTCGTGATGTGGTAAGGAAAATTCCCAAAACAGCGGAAAATATACCTATTATTAGCCAACTTTCCTCTTCTCTTACATCCATGGGAGCTAACGATCAAGAAGCCGATGCAGCAACATCCATGAGGGATTTCGTGGCAAAATATACAATTGCAAAGAAGGAAACCAAAGAAACAAACTATTGGTTACGGTTTGTTCGTGATACTGATATACTTTCTAAAATCGTGGTTGAGCCGTACATCAAAGAATCTCAAGAAATCCTCCTTATAGTGAGTAAAATTATCGAGAACACAAAAGGATAAGCATTCCACATTACGTTCATTTAAGTCATTAAGTAATTTATTTGTAGATTTGCTTATTTGTAGATTTGTAGATTCTACTTAAGCCTAGCAAAAAACAACTGTCCTGCGGGGGTTTGATGGATTTTGGTAATAACAACCAGTACATCCTGTCCTACTCGACTACGTGCATTATCTACTACTATCATCGTTCCATCGGTCAAATACCCCACCCCCTGCTCTCGTTCTTTCCCTTCATGAGTAATTTTGACG
This sequence comes from uncultured Gammaproteobacteria bacterium, assembly GCA_964449675.1. Taxonomy (GTDB): domain Bacteria; phylum Patescibacteriota; class Microgenomatia; order UBA10105; family UBA927; genus CAYVAR01. Next base: position 7,251 of record CAYVAR010000037.1, on the reverse strand, counting down.
GTTAACTCTTCGCCTGCCACTATGCTCATCTTTATCGCCTGGGCGAGATCATTGACGCTTAGCACTTTGATCCCTTGTGCTCGGGCAAGGTGAGCGAGGTTAAAGTCGATCGTAATGAGCCGCACCTGCCTGACGCTGGGCAGGTGCGACCATCTTTTCGCAAGAGCGACGAGCTTATGATCGACCTCTTTCACTTCAATAGCGTCGTCGCTTATAATTTTTACTTTCAAGTACCCGTTTACCTTTTGACCTTTAAGCTTATTGACCACATCAAGTCCTCTTCTTCCTTTTGCACGGCGCAAACTATCACTGCTGTCGGCAATATGCTGTATTTCTCCTAAGACAAACTGCGGCACCAGAAGCGTCCCGACTAAAAATCCGCTATTAACAATAGGCAGGAGTCTTCCATCAATAAGCACACTGGTATCCACCAGCATGGGATACTCACCCAAATTCGGCGCTTGCACCTTTTCATTATTCTCCCGGCGACGAAACGGACGACTAGTAATCTGGCCGAGCGTCGTGAGATTTCTCACAATCTCCCGCGCGAGCGCTTGGGTAAAAACTGCTGTAGGTTTCGTAAACGCCTCAAGGGGCTGCCGCCGCGGTGACTCAGTCGCCTGTTTTATCTCATCTGCATGTTTATCCGTGAGTTTTGCAGAGTTAGGCAGTTGTGTGTTTAATATTTTTTTCTTTGCCATACAGGCTATTTTAGCATAGATATAACCCAATTAAGCCTACTGCTTTTATCATCACGTGTTCATCACGTTCTTCTATCATGTGATCATCTCTTATCATAAAAAAAGACCCCTCCTTTTGTGCGCAAGTGCACAAAATTTGGGATCTCTAGTTGTTTGTAAAATTACTGTGTCGCGCTCATTGCAGAATTTACAAATGGTCTATACTTCCCCATATAATGGAGAATTTCCAATTTGTATCCTCTGCAAGAGAGTACGACACAGTATGGATTGGTACGACCCATAGTGGTCGAGTCTCTTGATATTCAATTTTAATAGTGTATTTGACGATACGATCCTAAAGCTCGTGCGATTATCGCTACAAGCATTAGGGATATCGTCATCCCCGCGACCATGCCTCCGAGGGCAGCAATGACAATGAGTCTCCAATCGCACATTCAATCTCCTCCTGGTTTTTCCCCAAAAATGCTGGGAAAGACGTAATTGATTTTCTCGATCAACGCGACCCATGTGATCCAGAAGATCGCGCTGACGAGAATCAGACTAACACCGATTGCTGCTATCAAGGCATTCATCATGACCTCCTTAACTCAGTGGCGCCTTGAGTGCTTACTGCGATATAGGGATCTCCGCTTGCTCATCACAGTAAAGATCAGCATAGCTATACTAATTACAGCGATAAACCCATATACTTTTACCGATGCTGAAATCGACGGAGATAGCATAAATATTACTGCTCCGATGATCCCAGCAACAGTCACTTCCCATCGCCAGTGCTGTCTCCCGAGCATAATGAGAAAGCGTGCAGCTCGGCTGAGCAAACTGATAAGCAGACGCCCAACGACACTAACCAGTCTAAGTAGTGCCGTGAGCACCACCACAATCACTCTTAGCACTGGCCAAAGTCCCCACTTTTCCGATGCGATTGCGAGCCCGACACCGACAAAAAACACCAGAACTCCTCCCGGAGCGCCCGCCTTTTCGGTGGCCGCCATCGTTCCTATGACTAAGACAAAGGCTACCACCAAAAACTTGAAGAATGACATAATTTTCATTTTCTATTCCTCCATCTATTATCTTGTCAAAGAGCTGCCAAGAAACCGTCCTGGCGCGGTTTACAAACAACCGGCTTGATTATACTCTCCTTACTATAAGTTGCAATCGCCCAAAAGACCCGCCTAAGCTTATCCGCCAGCTGGCGGAAGCGCTTGGTCGGCGGGTTCAGGAAAGACTAAGCTCATAAGCTCGCTAAGTCTTTCCATAAAAAAGACCCCGCAGATATGCGCGAGTGCATACCGTTGGGATCCTTTCGTCGTTTGTTTACTTTCCGTCGTACTACTTGTCAGAGCATACATATATATAATGTAGGCTCTAAAGAGAGTACGACGGATGGGATATTGAGGAAAAACGCTCGACTGGTTTCACCCTATCGCGCTCTTGATTACAAACACTGTCAACTAATCTACCGGTCGTCAGTTTACTAGCAGTCTTTGAAGATCACCTCGAACTTTTCTATGCGCTACTTCTCCTTTCCACCACGCAGGCAACAACGCAAAGGGAAGCTGAGGATCTTCCTTTAATATGGCTAAATACCGTATGACATGCCAGTGATCAACGCCATGTGATTTTACGTCATTTAACCATTCTTCATAGTGCTTATTTACTGCATCGAGTCTATAGAGTCGCACAAGAAGCCCGGCCAAATCCTCTTCCCCAACAGAACCGTCTTTCCCAAGATCAGAAACGATAACGGTTCCGCGAAGTCCCCGCTTTTCAATAAACGACCGAATAGTATCTATGGGATTGTACGGAGTCAACCATACCGAATCCTGAAGCCTCCCGCAACCGATACGATTTAGATATTCCCGAAGAAGCGCTCGATCTTTTCGACGCTTTTCTGGTATATCGTAGGTTACTAGGTGCATGCGATCATCCCATGCTCTTTTTTCGTCGTACTGCGGTAATAGAGATGCAAGTCGGTGTTTTCCTGCTTGCGTAATCTCTGGCCACGCATGGCGACGAGATTTTTTGATATATCCTTTGCGCTTAGCATTAACGATGGCTTGCTTAATGACATCATAGTTAATCTGATTGATAAATTGATCGGCTGCAATCTGCGCACGCCAGAGTTGACCAGTCGTTTTCTGAGGAAAGCTCATAGAACTAAGGTAAACGATAAACCAGAGAGACATATCAACTGTATGAGAAAATAAACCTTCGGCAAGTTTAAGTCCTGCCCTACTTATGTTTCGAATCTGCTTCTTTCTTTTCATATATCAGCAATTTATCATTAAGCTATAGGCTTCGTCCCAAGATAAACCGATTTATGAAAACTGTCAATGAGCAGACGGTCGGTTGTAAATTTACACCTTTTGAATCTCTTTTAGGTTCATCGTAACTTAAATCTTATGGGAAATTATGTGAAGAGATCGGAGGTTTGCTTGAGATTGCGGGTGTTCGATGGAGAAATAACTGTCGAAAATCCTAAACGTTTTGCCTCCTTCTCGCGGCGCTCCCCTGATCCAATAGATCGTACTTCTCCAAGCAATCCAAGTTCACCAAACACTGCGGTCTTGGGATCGATGGCTTTGTTTTTAAATGAAGAAAGAATAGCAAGGGCAATGGCTAAATCTGCTGATGGTTCAGATATTTTTAGTCCGCCACTGACATTGACAAAAACATCAAAGGTGCCCAAGGGTATGTTTAATCGTTTTTGAAGAATCGCAACAAGAAGCTGTAATCGGTTGTAATCGACGCCACTGCCCACACGCCGAGGCATTGCCAATTGCGAAGGGACAACAAGCGACTGGATTTCCACGAGCATCGGACGCGTTCCCTCCATGATTACAGTCACCACCGACCCAGGGACATTTTTTACTCGATCCTGCAAAAACAGAGCAGAGGGATTAGCTACTTCCGTTAGTCCACTATCCATCATTTCAAAAATTCCTACTTCTTCGATAGGACCAAATCGATTTTTGAGTGTTCGAAGGATTCTGGCATTGGCAAACCGTTCGCCTTCAAGATAAAGGACCGTATCGACCATGTGTTCGAGTACTTTTGGCCCGGCAATCGCGCCTTCTTTGGTTACATGACCAATGATAATGATGGGAGTACCGTAAAACTTGGCAGAAGCAATCAGGATTTCAGCGCTTCTTCGAATCTGTCCGACTGAACCAGCCATTCCATCAAGATCGGGTGAGGAGAGCGTTTGAATAGAATCAACGATGACAAGGCTTTCTTTGTCATTGCGAGTCCGTTCCGACGGCGAAGCAATCTCAGTTTTTATTGGGGATTGCTTCGCTTCGCTCGCAATGACAGAGACAATCCCTTCCACATTCGTCTCTGCAAGTACAGCTATATTCCCACCATCGATCCCCAACCGTTTCGCTCGAAGCTTAATCTGTTCAGCCGACTCCTCTCCGGAAACATATAACCCCCCGATTTTCCCTAATACATGAAGAAGTAACGTAGACTTCCCTATCCCCGGATCACCGGCCAAAAGTGTCACCGATCCCGGTACAATCCCCCCACCCATCACCCGATCAAACTCCCCATACCCACTCCTTAACCGATTTTTCTCAATATGTTTTACCTCTGAAAGCTTTTGCGGCTTTATTTGTCTTCCATTCTGAATTCTAAATTTTGAATTCTGAATTTGCGAATCTTTGATCGTCTCAACCAGACTGTTCCAAGATTCGCATGAAGGGCACTTCCCGTACCACTGCGGGGTCTCATACCCGCACTGTTGACAAACAAACGATGTGTGTTTTTTCATGGAGGAATAAGGAGCGATCCTTTTTTTAAACCAAGGCCCGTAAGTACAGCATGTACTTCTGGAGCATCTCCCGGATTATGCTCAACAACAACATCCCCTTCATTGAGAACTTGCGATAGTTGCCCAGAAGGGGGTACAATAAAAGCGCGAACACCTTTCTCGCGAAAAGCTTTTTGCAAACCCCCTCCTCCGCCGACTCGAAGCAATTCATTATTTGTAATTACATCAAATGTATGCCCATCAGGGCCAAAAACCGGTTTCCAATTCCAGATATCTGGGAGTATCATGAAAAGGATTATAGCACGAACGCGGCGATTATAAGATTCACAGGCCTCATTGACATTATAATTTGGATAGCACTATGATAAAAATAGTGTGAACTTTTATCCGTCGTCATTAACTAGTTTAGGGAATTCCAAAAAGAGTCTCTGGATTCTTCTCGTTCTTCTCATCGTTACACCCTTTTTCGTATGGGTGGCACTACGAAAAACCCCTACTCCTCCCAAGGCGAGTTCGCAGCAAACTATTGCAACAGTCAAAATTGATCCCGGGCAAATCACGACGAGTCCCAGTGGTTCGGCTATCCATATGTCCGCTCTTGCTGTAGATAGTAACGGCAATCAGGTCAACGATGCGCGCTACCAATGGGGCATGAGCTCTACAAACTCTATCGGCACGGTTATACAGGAAAAAGGAAATGAGAAGCTTGCGACATTTACTCCTTCAAGAAATAGAGGACAGGGAGATATATGGGTACGCGCTATCAATAGTAAAGGTAAAAAGACAAGATCGATCCCAGTATACGTTGGTGTGCAACCCCCTTCTCCTACTCCAACCCCTGTAGGCCCGCATAAAGTAAGTTGGTCTACTGAGTTTGCATCCCTTTTTGCTGATGATTTTAAAATAATTGCCGGAAATAAAACATTTTATGGAACACCAGATCCCAATACAACAGTAAGCGTTGGCTCTGATCCACCAACAAGCGGCGATCCAAACTACACGACCCTTGAAGTGATATGGACCGAACAAGCCGTTGATATGCGACTGTTTATATATTTTTATAAGGATAATAATAAATGGTGGGCGAGCGAAATTCGTACATACGACGGAAGTTCGTTGCACGGGGGCTGGATATACTATCGCGGAACATTCTTCCGTACAGATCTTGGAAAACCGTATCGCGAGAATAGTCTTACTCTGAGAAGTACCGCGTCTGATAATAATATTTCTGGATCCATTAAAATGTCAAATGCAACGATTCAAGGGTTTGCAAATCTCGTCCCAACACCTACGCCGACACGCTCTCCTACTCCTACTCCGACTCGCAGGCCAACGTCTACACCAACACCTACGCGTGCACCCACGGCTACGCCGACACCGGTAGGATTTCCTATCGAATTTCGGCTGAAATTTACTGGAGTGCGCGATGGAAGCGCACAAGGAGCCATGGCAACCGCACGATTTGTAAAAAGTGGTGTCAACTTCGTGACTTCACCATTTGCCCTCAACCATATAGGAGGTGGAGTGTATTCGGCGATATTGTATTTTACGGGTCAGCAACTTCCACCTGGATCCGGGTATACCATCATTATTAAAGGAGAAAAACATGTCGCACGTAAATTCTGTAAACTGAACCAGACAACGCCGTGCCAAGGCAATGAACCATTATTTACTATTCCATCACGGCAGTCGGTATTATTTGATTTTACCGGATTGTCACTTGATCCAGGTGACTTACCACCACAAGACGGCAGAGCAGACAGTAGCGACTTTGACGTAATCAAGGCTATGCTCACCAAGCCCTGCTCGACTTTAACGGATAGCGATAAAAAAACAGCGGATCTTGATTATAACGGTTGTATCGACATTGGTGATGCATTTCTGATGCGCAAAACGCTAGAAACGCGCTACGATGAAAATTAAACTTGCCCGATTATGTGTTATCTTTTTCCTCGTGGGAGCTGGAAGTACCTGGGGAGCGCAACAAGTCTTAGCTGCACCAAGACTTACGCTTGACCCAATCGCTGCAAGCGTTTCAAACGGCTCTACTGTTCAACTGCACGTAACGATTGATGCGGAAAGCAATCAGGCATTCGGCTCAGACGCCATTATCTCCTACCCAAGTAGCGACCTAGAAGTGACCGGAGTAACCAGTGGAGGATTTTTTTCTGATTTCTCTTGGGCCAACGACTCTGGAAACAATAAACTGGAAATTCATGGATTTTTTTCAACGCTTTATTCCGGCAAAAGTGGCAGCGGCACACTCGCAACTATTTCGTTCAAAGCAAAAAAAGATTCGGGAACGGCATTGGCTTCCTTTGTCTGTGGCAGTGGATCGACAACGCGAATTCTTGATACCAGCGGCACCAATATCCTCTCCTGCTCAAGTCTGAATCAATCTGTTCTAAGCTTCACCGGGACGCAAACGCAGCCCACTAATACGCCAATTCCGACCGCCACCCCCAATCCCACCGCAACAAGTGCGCCGTCAAATAATAATATCAATCCTGTTTGCGAAGGCTTAAGCGTCAATCGTACCAGCGGTACTGTTCCTTTAACCGTTACTTTAACGTGCACCGGCTCAGATAAAAATAATGACGTGAATTTTGCAGAATTTTCCTTTGGAGACAATCAGGAACAACATATAGAAAAAAATGTCGGTCAATATGGAAGCATCACGACCAATCACACCTATACCATCGCGGGATCATTTGTAGCATCCTGTCGCGTCCGAGATAACAATGCAGCCTTCTCTTCTCGCCCCGAAACGTGCCA
>CAYVAR010000036.1:0-9772 GCA_964449675.1 uncultured Gammaproteobacteria bacterium | reverse complement strand
TGAATCCATGAATCGCGATGTGCATATCCTTATCGCACTCAATAAAGAGACCATTACGCTACATAAAGAGGAACTAAATGAAGGATGTATTGTGGTCTATGACGCAAAAGATGGCCTTGTAGAGACAAAAGAATTTCCAAAAGCTGTACATCTTCTTTCTTTACCACTTACTGATCTTGTACGCGCCAAAAACGGAGAACTAGTCATGCGCAACACTATAGGGCTAGGAGTAGTGACGGCAATCGTTGGCGCGCCGTTTGAGTTTTTGGAACGGGTCATTCATGATCAATTCAAAAAAAAGGGAGATGAAGTGGTTACGAATAATGTGACTATTGCAAAAGCAGGATTTGATGCAATTAAAAGCGATGCGGCTATAGAAGCTACTAAGCTTGGACCTGTTGCCGAGAAAAAAGACTACATTCTCATAAATGGCAGTGAAGCTCTCGGGGTAGGTGCGGTACGTGCTGGACTTAAATTTGCGGCGATATATCCGATGACTCCAATAAACTCTCTTATTACTTACTTAGCAGATCATGCGAGTAACTATAATATTGTTTACAAACAACCTGAAGATGAAATAGCAGGAATTAATATGGCGATCGGTGCGGCAGTTTGCGGAGTTCGTAGCATGGTCGCAACCAGCGGCGGCGGGTTTGCCCTTATGGTTGAGGGAGTATCTCTTGCGGGGATGATAGAGGTACCGATCGTTATTGATCTGGGGATGCGGGTGGGACCTGCCACGGGTATGCCCACGTGGACCGAGCAGGGAGAGCTTCAGTTTGCGATTCACGCCGGTCATGGAGAGTTTGCTCGAATTGTACTGGCTCCTGGAGATGCGGAAGAAACTTATCGATTCACAATTTTAGCCTTTAATCTTGCTGATCGTTACCACATCCCGGTATTTCTACTCACCGATAAGTACTTAAACGAAAGCCAGTGGTGTATGTCAACAAGCATACTCAAAGAACCTGTGTTTATCGATCGGGGTAAGCTTATCACCGATACCACTCTTGCCTCTGACTACTCATACCAAAGGTACGAGCTGAACTCTTCCGATGGGGTGTCTCCCAGGAGCGTTCCGGGTACGCCATTTGGGCAATATATTGCAAATTCCTATGAACATGATGGACACGGGTATGTGACGGAAGAAGGAGATAAACGGATGCAGATGGTGGACAAACGGTTACGAAAATTGACTACGATATCTCACGATGCCTTACCACCAATGTTTTATGGTAAGGAGGGAGCAGATATAACATTCGTCACCTGGGGGTCGAGTAAAGGACCGCTACTTGAAGCAGTTCAGAGTTCAGAATTTAAAATTCAGAATTCTACGGTAAACATTGTACAGTTTCCGTGGCTTTTTCCATTTCCAACAGAAGCTACTCTAAAGCTATTGGGTAGTGCAAAGAGAATTATAGATGTTGAGCAAAATGCCACAGCGCAGCTTGCGTCGCTTATCCGCGAATATACAGGGATAGAGATAAAAGAAAAATTATTAAAATACGATGGCAGGCCGTTTTATCCGGAAGAGATTTTAGAGAAAGTTTGTTAGTTACATAGTTACTTGGTTACTTAGCAGAACAATACCTAACGATCTAAGTAACTAAGTAACCAAGTAACGAAGTAACTATTTATGTCACCACTCACTGCTGACTCATTTAAGACTGGTTTTTTGCCCACATGGTGTGCGGGGTGTGGCGATTTCGGCATCTGGATGGCGCTCAAAGATGCACTCGCCAAACTTAGTATTGGGCCAGATGATGGGCTTATTGTCTATGGCATAGGGTGCCATGGCAATATGTATGATTGGATGAAAATTTATGGGTTTGCTGGCCTTCATGGCAGAGGTCTGCCCGTTGCCCAGGGAGCAAAGCTTGCCAATCATAAGCTTCCGGTTATTTATGTGGCTGGTGATGGCGATTGCCTGGGAGAAGGTGGTAATCATTTTATCCATGCTGCCAAAAGAAATCCAAATATTACCGTCATTATCCATGACAACCAAGTGTACGGCCTCACGACCGGTCAGGCATCACCCACAGCAAAACAGGGGTTTAAAACCAAATCTACCCCAGAGGGCGTCACTGATGAGCCAGTAAATCCGTTGACGCTATCCCTTGTCTCCGGCGCCACGTTTGTCGCACGGGGATTTGCAGGTGATGCACAAGGACTCTCTGCGCTTTTAGTGGAAGCGATATCCCACAAAGGATTTTCTGTGGTTGATGCGCTCCAACCGTGTGTGACCTTTGATAAAGTACATACCTATACCTGGTACCGACAACGCCTTTACCAACTTGAAAAAGAAGGATATGTTCCAGACAATAAACTCAAAGCTATCGAGAAAGCGTTTGAATGGGGGGATAAAATTCCTCTGGGAATTTTTTACAAAGAAGATAAAGAGACGAGCGAAGAACGGGAGCCAGCTCTCTCGTCCGGACCGCTTTTTAAGCAACCCTTAGGTAGTATTGACATACATGCACTTATCGAAGAGTTTAAATGACCCCTTGACGTAGGGTATTAGCACTTGTTATACTTGAGTGCCAAAATCAATTATGAGTCAATCATTATCTCAATCTGCATCAGTGTATCCAGTTGTTCCTATACGTGATGGTGTTGTATTTCCGGGAACGGAGATGATTCTGACCTTCGGTAGACAACGATCTGTTTCGGCTATAGAAGCGGCACAGTCCTCAGGAAAAAAAGTCATCCTCGTCATGCAAAGAAATGGCAATATTAACGACCCGACGCCTTCAGATTTGTACCAGATTGCAACGGTTGGAGAAATCGTCCAAATGATGAAAAATGAAGGTGAAATAAATGCCTTAGTTCGAGGTATTGCTAAAGTGCAGGTACTTTCCTATGAAGCAATTGAACCATTTTTTGTTGCTCGCGTCACCACTCTGGTAGATAGCTCCGAAGATACCGATGAAGTGAAAGCCCTTAGCCACCATTTGGTGAGCGAACTTCGACGGGCGGTCAATTTAGGTAAATCTATGGATTTTCTTATGTTTATGAATATCATGTCCGGCGTCACCAACTTGCAGCTTTCTCATCAAGTGGCTGGGGTGCTGGATATAAAGCCGAGTGAACGGCAAGAGCTTCTTGAGCTCTCCAGTGTACGCGACCGGCTGGAAAAAGAGATCGTGCATTTGTCTCGAGAGCTAAAAGTATTGGAACTTGAGAAAAAGATATCAATGAAAACCCAGGAAAAATTTGACAAAAATATGCGCGAGCAGGTGCTTCGTGAGCGCATGAAAACCATTGAAAAAGAACTCGGGGAAGAAAGTGAAAATAAAGAAGTGAAAGACCTTTCCGACAAAATCAAAAAGGCAAATATGCCCGCGGATGTTCGCCTAAAAGCGGAAAAAGAACTTTCACGACTTGCACAAATGTCTCAGTATAATCCAGAGGCTTCGTATCTTCGTACCTACCTGGACTGGCTTGTTGAGCTACCGTGGTCGGTTGCAAGCCCAAATAACGTCAATATACGAGATGCCGAAAAGGTACTCAATGAAGATCATTATGGTCTAAAAAAGATGAAAGAGCGTATACTCGAATACCTTGCAGTGATGAAGCTTCGTGCCCATATGAGTGAAGGAGATGGAGAAAATGTCAGTGACACGAAAGACGAGAAAAAAGAAGAGCTTCCATCAGAAAAGGAAATCAAGAAAAAAAGTAGATCTGCACCGACCATTCTCTGTTTTGTGGGTCCTCCGGGAGTCGGGAAGACGTCAATCGGTAAATCCATTGCTCGCGCGTTAGGGAGAAAATTTGTCAAGATGTCACTTGGAGGTATTCGCGATGAAGCAGAAATACGAGGTCACCGACGGACCTATGTGGGCGCGCTTCCCGGTCGCATCATCCAAGGGATCAAACAAGCGGGTACCAAAAATCCGGTTTTTATGCTCGATGAAATAGACAAAGTGGGTGCGGATTTTCGTGGAGATCCATCTGCAGCACTTCTGGAAGCTCTAGACCCGGAACAAAATTTTGCTTTTTCCGATCATTACCTTGAAGCGCCGTTTGATTTGTCTGATGTGTTTTTCATCACTACCTGCAATGTGCTTGATACCATACCTCCCGCTCTTCGCGATCGGCTTGAGGTCATCCATTTTCCCGGATACACCGAAGAAGAGAAATTTCATATTGGCCGCGATTTTCTTTTTGAAAAACAACGGGAAATCCACGGGATTCCATCTGATACAGTCAAGCTCATTGACAGCGCGATGTATGAGATTATCCGCCGGTATACGCGAGAAGCTGGAGTACGGAATCTTGAGCGCCAGATAGCTACAGTTTTTCGTAAAATTGCCAAAAAGATAGCTGATAGCGAACTTGACCGTAAAGGTCAGTTTACCATTGTGATAAAAGACCTACATACGTATCTTGGGCCCTATCAATTCACATCCTACCTTGCTGAGAAAAAAGATGAGGTCGGTATGTCCACTGGCCTTGCATGGACGGAAGCCGGAGGCGATATCTTGTTTATCGAAGTGGCACTTATGCCCGGACGGGGAAGCCTGACGTTAACCGGGCAGTTGGGTGACGTCATGAAAGAGTCTGGTCAAGCGGCGCTTTCGTATGTACGAAGCCGATTTAAAGTGTTGGGACTTAACGAAAAATTTTTCCAAAAACTCGATATCCATGTGCACGTACCGGAAGGCGCGGTGCCCAAAGATGGTCCGTCAGCAGGTGGGGCAATAGCTACGGCGATCGTATCAGCACTTACTAAAATACCTATACGTCGGACGGTTGCGATGACCGGAGAAATTACTCTTCGGGGAAGAGTCCTTGAAATTGGTGGGGTAAAAGAAAAAGTTATAGCAGCGCATCGAGCCGGGATAAAAACATTGATTATGCCCAAAAATAATAAAAAAGATTTAGAAGATATCCCTAAGTCTGTGCTGGATGACCTCATGTTTCATTTCGTCGAACACATGGATGAAGTACTTAAAATAGCGCTCGCAAAACACCTTCCGACGCAGAAGCTTCTTCCATCGGTTACTCCCCACGCCCATCTTACAGCATAAATCATCTCATGTAGTCATATACTGCTTTTGAGACGTCGGCTATGATTTTCGTGGTTTCATTATCATCCGTTATGTCACTCGTAAAAATTCCAATGTAGTATGTTATGTTCCCGTGTTCCACAATCCCAACGTCATGCAAAGCACCTTGTTCTGTGCCTATTTTGTGGTACACTACTGCCGCTGTCGGCAGATGCGCGGGGAGGCGGTCTTCAAAATCCGTGTTTTTTAAAAATGCAAGAATCTCTTGGGTATAAGATTGGTTTGCTACTTTGCCGGTATAGATTTTTTCCATAAGTTGTGCCATATCTTTGTTTGATGTTTTATTATTGACCATATCGGTTTGCGTGAGTCCCCAGTCATTTATGCGTTTTTGGATCGTATCAAGGCCTACGACATAATTTGCCAACACGTAGGCCGCAGTATTATCGCTTTGTTGGATCATGAGTTTTGCTAATGTTTTGATTGAGTATGTTGCTCCTGGCGTGTTATAACGGATAGATCCTGTACCGTAATCTTGGATATCGCTTTCTTGAATCGTTATAACTTTATCCAGATCAATTTCTCCTTGTTGAACTCCGTAGTAAAGCGCTGCAAGGATAGGTATTTTATTGACCGATGCACCGGTGAAGATAACGGATTCATTGATTCCCATAGAAAAATCAGACGTAAAGTCGACGACAAGTACGGAATAGTTGACCCATCTGTTGTCGATTATTGTTTGGATTCTTTTTTTAAGATCGTCAGGATCTTTTTTCTTAGAAAATATTTTTGTAATGAGCGACTGTTTTCCTTCTTGTGACTGGGGAATTGGAGATATGATAGCGGAAACTTTTGATTGACGAAAAAGAATTACACCAATACACATAGTACCGATAATAAAAAGTATAAGTCCAATAAATCGATAAGGTAATCGTTTCGGCATCATAGAGAACGTTACAAATTGTACCATAGAGACATAAAAAACTACTGATACGTTGATTTATTTGGGCGAGTTATTTGTGAAGCGTATGCACACAGGTGGGTCTTATGATAATTGTGTGAATCTTTTCAAGCAATTTTGTAGCCTTACTAAACCACGTTCGTACCTTTTGTATCAAGAATTCCTGAAATGTGGCGGCAAGAAAAAAGGGGTAAAGGGGAAAAGCCTGCCTGCCGGCAGGCAGGAAATTACCGCCACGCATTCATTCTGCAAAGCGGCTCTCCTTTTAGCAGGTACTCTCCGATGAGGCGGGGGCGTGGAGCTGCCTTGTATTGATTGTTATTTTTGGTATACCCTTCGCATTTGTCTACGGTGTGATGATACAAAATTAATTAAATAAAAGAGTCCAAACGTCCTCGACGAGTTTAGTGGATAAGAGTATAATTCTGACAGAACAGGCTAAAGTATTATTATTTATGAATACCGATTTAACCTTTATTATAAACGAGTTGGAAGCTAATCTCTTAAACCGCTTCAAGGTTTTAACTTGTACTGAGCGGCGTCGAATGTATCAAAGACGCCAGATTTTTTGATAGCTGGGTTAGCTATTTTATCTAATGAAAAGCACTTTATGAATTTAACCGATCAGGAGAAACGAGAAATTATTAGATACCTTGAAGAAGGCAAGCCATTGCCGGATAAGTACCGTTTCTTTCTGTTTGAAGAAAAGCGAGAGGTGGAGTTGGTATGGAACGGTAAAACCAATGAAGTTTCAAGCGTGGTGTTGCCGTTCCAGGTCATCGAACAGATAGATGAGCCAAGAGCGGAAACGTCTGGTGACACTAAGCTTCAACTAAACCTTCTGGATTTTGACCAGAGGGGACGGCAAATAAAGGGATGGACAAACAAGTTAATTTGGGGTGACAACAATCTGATTCTTTCAAGTCTCAAAAACGGGCCGCTACGAGAAGAAATTGAGGAACACGGCGGGATTAAACTCATTTACATTGACCCGCCGTTCGATGTGGGGGCTGATTTTTCAATGGATATCGAGATTGGCGACGAAACCCTTACAAAAGAGCCGACGGTCTTAGAGGAACTTGCCTATCGGGATACGTGGGGTAAAGGAGCTGATAGCTTTATTGCAATGATTTACGAGCGCTTGTTTCTTATGCGGGACCTGTTGGCTGACAACGGAAGTATTTATGTACATTGTGATTGGAGACTTTCCTCGTATATGCGTTTAGTGCTAGATGAGATATTTGATGGTGGAAATTTTCAAGAAGAAATAATCTGGCGCAGGTCACGCTCTAAACTTAAGGCGGTTTCAAATAAATTGTTGATAGTAAACGATTATATTTTACATTATTCAAAATCTCAAAACGCAAAAATATATAACACAATTTATTGGGGATATTCTCATGAATATATAAAGCGATTCAATTTAGAGGACGAGAACGGTAGATATTACTGGGCTCCTTTAGGAACGTATTCTCAAGAAAGGTATTTGAAACTTAAAGCACTGGGTAGAATAAAAGATATTCCTGGGAAAATGCCTAGAGTAAAGAATTATCTCCATGAAGGAAAGGGTGTCCCACCGGATAACGTATGGATTGACATTGATGCTGTAAACTCTCAAGCAATAGAAGATACAAAGTATGCAACACAAAAACCAGAGAGGCTACTGGAAAGAATTATACAAACTTCGTCAAACGGCGGAGATATCATCGCAGATTTTTTCTGTGGTTCTGGTACGTCACTTACTGTAGCCGAAAAGCTGGGGAGGAAATGGATCGGTGCCGATTTGGGTAAATTTTCGATTCATACCACACGCAAAAGAATAATTGCTACACAAAGACAGCTTAAAAAGGACGGTAAAGACTATCGAGCTTTTGAGATATTGAACTTGGGTAAATACGAACGCCAGCATTATATCGGTGTCAATCCGAATCTTCGCGATGAGGAGAAACAAAAACAGATAGCGCGGAGGGAAAAAGAATTTATTAAGTTGATTTTACGGGCGTATCAAGCCCAGGCAGTAACTGGCTTCCGTACCTTCCATGCCAAAAAATCTTCCCGAATGGTAGTTGTTGGACCGATCAATCTGCCCGTTTCTCGATTGTTCGTAGAAGAAGTTATTAAAGAGTGTATAGAAAAACAGATAAGCAAAGTTGACATCCTTGCTTTTGAGTTTGAGATGGGACTTTTCCCGAAAATCCAAGAAGAAGCCAAGTCAAAAGGTGTTGATTTGGCTCTTAAATATATTCCTCCGGAAGTTTTTGATAAACGAGCTATAGAGAAAAACCAGGTGGTTTTTTACGATGTAGCCTACATAGAGATTAAGCCACATATTAAAGGTAATTCTGTAGCAGTAGAGTTGACTGATTTCTCGGTTTTTTACAATCAGGATACGATCGCGAACGTCGAGTCTCAACTGCAAAATGGCGGAAAAAAACTTCTTGTTGAAAATGGACAAATTATCAAAATAGAAAAGGATAAAAACGGCATTGTCAGTCGTGAGGTATTAACGAAAAAGTGGACTGACTGGATTGATTATTGGGCGGTGGATTTTGATTTTGAGAATAAAAAGGAGATTGTCAGAATGAGGAAAGCAGATGTAGACCCAGAGCAAAAAAGGATTATTGGGTCAGAGGATCCTAAACAAATGAAGTTTGACCAGTTTGAAGAAGTGTGGACAGGAGATTATATTTTTGAAAACGAGTGGCAATCATTTCGGACAAAAAAAGACAGAACATTGGAATTAAAAAGCGTTTTTCATGAATGTAGTCCTGGAAGGCGCAAAGTAGCTGTCAAAGTAGTGGATATTTTTGGAAATGACACAATGAAAGTTGTTGAAGTGAATATATGAAAACTATAAGAATTTACTCAGATGAAAGCAGGCATATCAACGAAAGATTTATGTTACTAAGTGGGCTTTGGGTTGATGAAGATAATATTAAAAAAGCAAGAAGTCAAATTAGAAAACATCGCCAAAAGCATGGATACACGGATAGTAATGGGAAACATTTTGACTTCGAGGGGGAATTCAAGTGGCAAAAAGTTTCTGATAAATATCTACATGTTTATCGTGGACTGGTTGATATTTTTTTCGATTGGATACAACATGATACTGTGCGGTTTTGTTGCATGCTTATAGATAAGGAGGAAGCAATAGTTAAAAAATATAAGAATATTGATCAAGATGGTTATTTTAAACTATTATATCAATTATATTTACATAATTCGAAAATTCCTGCAGTTTACAAAATTTTCCCCGACAGTATTTCAAACGCCACTGTAAAGGTTAATCTTCTGAAACTTGATTCGTGTTTAGATGCAAGTTTACGAAATAAATTTGTTCCATTATTAAATTCGCAAGAGAAAATTCCGGCAAAAGGTTTTGTGAACAACATTACACCTATAAATTCAAAATCGAGCGAATTTATACAAATGATTGACGTGATTATGGGAGCGATTGGTTTTTTACAGAACGGATTATTTCGACGAAAGAAGGTAAAGATTGCAAAAGTAAAAATGATGAAATATGTATTTGAAAAGATGACATTGTCAGGAGCTATATTTGTTTCAGGAAAGCACTATTATGTGGCGAAATCCACAAAGTTTAACATTTGGTTGTTTAAACCAAGAGGAAAAAATTAGTGGAGTCCTGGATGCTGGGTCAATGCCCATGTGACATTAGTCACAAGAGACGTCACCCAGTAACTCCAATTTGCATTATATACTAATTAGTCAAGAATTACAAAATAGTGTACTAGTTCAGTACATCCCGTACACATGCTCCTTTCTGTTTCCACCGAGTAAC
>CAYVAR010000035.1:0-10369 GCA_964449675.1 uncultured Gammaproteobacteria bacterium | reverse complement strand
ATGTGACGGCTGCTTCTGGCAAAGCCTGCTACGTATCCGGGACGCTCACGGTTTCAGGGAATTGGAACATCCCAAGTGGGAGTTACGTTTTTCTCGTTGACGGCGACGTCGTGATCAATGGCTCGATTACCCTTTCGGGAACCGGATTTGTCGCAGTGATTGCCAAAGGCAACATCACGGTTTCCCCTAGCGTTGGTGTTCCCTACTCCTCAAGTAATCCGGTTGTCGAGGGTATATACATCACGAGTCCCTTAGGGACGTTTCATACAGGAGCAAGTGTTGCCGGCACTGAACGGTTTGTGGGAAAGGGCTCCTTTATCGCCGGTGACTTTCGCCTTGAACGAGATCTTGAAGTCGTCAATCAAAACACCACGACTGCCTCTGAACTCTTCCTCTATAATCCCCGGCTTCTGATTGCCATGCCGGATGCCATGAAAGACCTCCCCGTGACCTGGGAAGAAGTGGCGCCGTGACGCGAAGCGTTAGGGATGTGCCGATGTGTTAGAGTATGAAGGTGCTTGCAATACCAAATTTAAACACCGTAGAATGGAAAGAGGATATGATCAAACAAAAAGTTGCCCAATCGGGTCAAATTCTTCTTATCACACTACTTATTCTTGCTGTAGGTACCACGATAGCATTGTCGCTACTGGGAAGATCGACACAGGATTTGTCCATAAGCCGCGAAATAGAAGAATCCTCTCGTGCCTTTAGTGCCGCAGAAGCTGGTGTTGAGAGAGCACTACAGTCTGGAAGCGGGACAGGCGGACCTCAAACGTTGACACCTGGTATATCCTATGATGTGTTGGTGTCTACCATTGGAGGCGCTTCTGGGGTCTATACGTTTCCCAAAAAAACACCGAAAACTATAACCGACACACTCTGGCTCGTGCCTCATGATGACGATGATAGTGACGGAGATGGTGACAGGACGGAACTAATAGAAACTCCCTATTACACGAGCAGTACCATTGAACTTTGTTGGAGCTCTGAAACGATTGTCCCTGCACTTGTGGTTTCGGTTATATATAAAGAACAGACTGACGGTAGTTATCAGGTAGCAAAATTTACGCTTGATAAGGACAATAGTCGGGGAAACAATTTCATTACAGTAGGTGTACCTGGAAATCATTGTGGACAAACGAATGTCTATAGCAGAACGATTGATTTTTTAGCAGATTTAAACGTTACGGCCAATGCAGATACACTTCTTGCGATGCGCATTCGACCTGTCTATAGCGATACACAACTCTCTATTGATACCAGCGGACAAGTATTGCCCCAGCAAGGTAAAAAAATTGAATCGACAGGAACAACGACGACAGGGATAAATAGAAAAATACTCGTGTATCAGCAATATAGATCTGCTTCATCGATTTTTGACGCCGCTGTCTTTAGTCAGAATACGTTTAGACATTAACGAAAAAAAATCTATGAAAACTTCAGTCGGTCTTGATATAGGCTCTCACTCCATAAAGCTTATTGAGCTTGGAAACGATCGAGACGGTATCACACTACTAGGAGCAGGAAGCGTGCCCACACCTCCGAAGGCTCTCTCCTCAAAATTGGCAGCAGACTATGAAGCAGTCGCGCTAGCAATAAAGGACTTATTTAAAGCAACTGGTTGTAAAACGAAATCAGTCAATATCGCTCTCCCTGAGTCTCAGGTATTTACCAGAGTTATTGAAGTGCCGCAATTATCCCAGAGAGAACTAGCATCAGCAATTAAATGGGAGGCAGAGCAATATGTGCCGTTGCCTCTCGATCAGGTGAATATTGATTTTACCATTCTTAGAGAAGCAAAAATGACAAAAACAGAGAAAATGGAAGTGCTTCTTGTTGCTGCACCGAAATCACTCCTTGAGAAGTATCTCACTATTCTTGAGCTATCAGAAATTTCGGTTTTAAGTGCGGAAACGGAAATTATTGCTGCATCTCGCGCACTTGTTCGTTCCACATCGACCATAATAACAGCCATGATCGTATCTTTGGGTGCACAAACGACTGATTTAGCTATTTTACGAAACGGTATACTAGCCTTTACGCGCTCAATAAGTAGCGGTGGTGAAGCGCTATCTCGAGCCGTAGCGCAGGGATTGGAATTTAATCTCACTCAGGCAGAAGAATTTAAGAAAACGTATGGATTAGAACGGGATAAAGTAGAGGGTAAAATAGTAACTGCGGCAAAACCAATCATGGAAACAATTGTAGGAGAAATGAAACGAGCACTTGAATTTTATACCCAAAAACATAGAGATGAACACATAGAAACAATCGTATTAAGTGGTGGCACCGCCAGATTACCCGGCATGGTCGTCTATATCGCAGAAACCATGGGTCTTGAGACACAGCTTGCTAATCCTTGGGTTGGTATTCGAAAAGATTCTCGACAATCAATTCTTGACATAGATGCTCCCACCTATACCGTAGCGATCGGCTTAGCACTTCGACCATAAACGTATGTCCACTGATGTTAATCTGCTGCAAACAAAAACACCACAACTGGCGCAAGCGCAAACGATTGAATCACAGCTTCGAATCGTAAATTACGTATTGGCGGTTACAGTAATCGTTTTTAGTATTCTGATCGGGTCAGTCTATATCTATATAAAAAATAGTGCACAGCACGTTATAAATATAAAAAAACAAAATATTACAGCAATCGCAAATCTATCTACGAAAGAAGTATTACTTTTGGCTTTGAAAGA
Source organism: uncultured Gammaproteobacteria bacterium (assembly GCA_964449675.1). Lineage (GTDB taxonomy): Bacteria > Patescibacteriota > Microgenomatia > UBA10105 > UBA927 > CAYVAR01. The sequence continues at coordinate 7,661 of CAYVAR010000035.1, read as the reverse complement.
CCGCTTACGGCATGCCACACAGATTCGTCAGTCGCAGTATTCCTTCGATAAAATATTTGCAATCATTGAACGATTGGATGTAACGCGTTCCATAAGTAGTATTGTAATTTTAGACAATGGAACGATTCAAACGTCAATACGGTTAGGAAGTATAGAGGAAACTTTTTATCTTATGAATAACATGACAAAAGAAGTTACGAGCGGCATCATGAAACAACTAATCATTGACTCAATGAGTCTTGATGAGGTAGGTCGACTACAGATGGCTATTTCTTTTCGAGTAAATCCTTAAAACATATGTTTAAAATTCGTCAATTATTTCGTTTCAATCATGTGTACATTATTACGGGAGCAATTATAATATTTTCTCTCGTGGTGAGTATATTCGTGTTACTGCCTTTTGCACAAAAAACGTATCAATTATTTTTAGAATTCCAATCTCTATCACGCGATATTGATCTTACTAAAAAGAAGCTAGCTATTCTTGAGAGTTTAGATGAGGAATATCTTAGACATAGCGTTACGAGTCTAACACAAGGAGTGCCAACTGAAAAATCTGTTGCGAGTCTTATGACGACGATTGAGGCAGTAGCAAGCGAGAATAATATATCTGTTACCGAGTTACGTTTGGGAGCACTGGGTACACTTGCAACAGATTCTGCCACACAGAAACAGTCATTAACAAATCAAAATATATCCGCACATATAATTGTCTCTGGACCGTATGAACAATATATACTATTTTTAAAACAACTCGTTCGGGTGAAACGATTATTACGAGTGGAATCGCTACGTGTATCATTAAATTCCGGCGAGGTAACCTCGCAGTTAACTATAGAAGGCTTCTATAAACCGTTACCAAAATCAACAAATACTATAACAACCGAGATTTATCCGTTATCGCAACAAGAAGAGGCAAGCGTAAACGAAATAACTGCGTTACCTGATTACACGTCGCTTATTGGGGCTATACCTACTGTTTCTTTTGAACCAAGAAATGATCCATTCTCTCCATAGTTATTCTCACGTTTTTAGGAGATCAGGTCGTAATTTTTTTGTTCGAGCGAGCGTTTGTTCTTTTTTCCAAATTGCAACTTTCTGATGGTTTCCGGATAGTAATATTGGTGGAACTGAAAGTTTTCGAAATGTAAACGGACGGGTATATTGAGGATATTCTATAGTACGTGTCTTATTACTGTTTTGCACAAACGACTCGATTGAGGTTGCCTCTTTTTTTGCTAATACTCCAGGGAGTAAGCGAGTAATTGAATCAACAACGACCATAGCTGCAATTTCTCCACCAGTGAGTATATAGTCACCAATAGAAACGCTTTGATCGATAAGAGAGTAGATCCGTTCGTCTACCCCTTCGTAGTGTCCGCAAATGAGTATGATATGTTTTTGATTGCTAAAAGAACGCGCCAAATTTTGCGTATAGGGTGTTCCAGCAGGATCAAGAAGTAGTGTATAGGCTTTCGTCCGAGGATACTGTTTTTTTGCAAATTCAATTGCTTTCCAAATGATGTCAACGCGTAAAATCATTCCTACACCACCCCCATAGGGATGATCGTCAACACTTTTATACCGATCTTCGGCAAAGTCACGGATATTAATAATCTTAATATCGACAATTTGTTTTTCTCTCGCTCGACGAATAATAGATTCATCAAAAATTCCGCCAAACATTTGAGGGAAGAGTGTGAGGATAGATATAAACATTGAAATATTCTTTTTATTTACTCAGTGATTGGAGTATTGATCAAATTGGTCTCAGGTTGGTCGGATTTATCTTCAGCAAGTACAACGTCGACGTACGTGTTTTGTTTTGACGCTAAAATTTTTATCACATCTCGAATTGCTTTTATGACCCGACCACTTTTTCCGATAATTTTACCCATATCTTCGTGGTTAACATGGATAGTAAAAACGGTGCGGTTTTCCTCTTTGAGTTCATCTATAATAATGTCATCAGGGTAATCGACAAGGTAGGCAATGAGATATGATAGCGTATCTTTCATGTGGAAAATGAGTCGATAAGTTTTTTTGCGGATGCTGTCACTTGCGCTCCTACGGAAACCCAATAGTTGATCCTACCACTATCAATTTTTCCTTGCGGAGGTTTAACCAAAGGATTATAATAGCCGAGAATCTCAATAGATCTACCATTTCGTCTTTTTCCTTCTTCAATAGCAACGATACGATATTTCTTTTTATTTTTCGTTCCTGTTAGCGCGAGTCTAATTTTTACCATTCTCGTATCTTATCAAATTTTCCCCATCTTCTCAAGGCTACTTGCCGCTGCTGCCTGTTCGGCTTCTTGCTTTGATTTACCCATGCCACTGCCCAGCACTAATTCATTGGCACGAGCCTCGATCCAAAAAGTTTTCGCGTGATCGGGACCTTGGCTCTTTATTACATGATACGTTGGAGATATTTTTGACTGTTCTTGAATAATTTCCTGGAGGAGACTCTTATAATCAATATACATTTTCTTATCGATTATCGACTGCGTTTTTGGGAAAATAAACGTTGATACAAATTTTTTAGCAGATTCAATCCCTTGATCTAAGAAAATCGCCCCAAGTAGTGCTTCAAACGTGTCTGCGAGAAGCGAAGGGTTTGTTCGACCTCCTGATTCTTCTTCGCCGCGGCTTAATAATAGTAGTTCTCCAAGGTGTAATGTTTGCGCTACTTCACTTAAGTTTTTTGTTTTTACGAGACTACTTCTTATATTGGTCAGTGTTCCTTCTGGATACTCGGGAAATGTTTCATAGAGATAGTGAGAGGTTAAAAATGATAAAACAGAATCTCCTAAAAACTCTAACCGTTCATTCGATACGTTTACATCTCGAGACTCATTAAGGTATGATCGATGGGCAAAGGCTTGGCGCAGCAAGCGCTTATCATCAAAGGTGATACTAATGTTTTTTTGAAGTTGATCAAAGGTCATAACGATGAGGAAAGATGGTTAACATGGTTAGATGCCTGCCTGCCGGCAAGGCAGGGTTGTATGGTTAAAATACTTAACCATTTGACCATGCGACCATTTAGCCATTTAATAAAGTTTTTAATATGGTTCCCAACACCCCATTAACGAATTTTTGACTATTCTCATTACCGAACTGTTTGGCAAGTTCCACTGCTTCATCGATCACCACTTTTGGCGGTTCTTTTTTTTCAATGAGAAGTTCGTAGACGGCGAGTCTAAGTATGGCAACATCAATTTTTGCAATTTTATCAATAGGCCATTCCGGTGCCGCCTTTACAATTGCTTGATCTATGGTTGTCAGGTGTTCAGTGATGTTCCCCAGTGATGTAACGGATGACTTTTGGAAACTCAGCGAGAACAACTGCTGCATGAGCAAAATGCGCCGCTTATGTCTCGGATCAAGGGCGGTTTTCATTTCTTCTTTTTCTTTTCTTTTATTATTACGACTGGTTTTCCATTGTAATAACCACACACGTTGCAAACTCGATGCGGAGGTTTCTGAGTGCCGCACTGTGGACAGCGAACGAGCGTTGGAAGCTTCAAAAAGATCGCCGCTTTTCGCTTGCCTCCTCTGCGCGTGCTATGTCTTCGTTTAGGTAATGGTGCCATATGCGCTTCGCGTGAATCTACGAATCTTCTAATGAAAAATCTGCTAATTGTAATTTGAGTAATTAGTAGATTAGTAGATTAGTAGATTTCATAGCTAGTCCTGTATCGTGCCTTTCATTGTATCTTTTTTGAGCTTTTCTCTCAATAGGGGGAAGCGGTTTAGGTTTGAATCTTGTGTAAAAAAAATTCGTGCGGCTCGATGGGTTTCTTCTAGGAGTTGACTATCGGAGAATGAGGCAATGTGAAGAATCGGTATGCCATGCTGCCTTCTACCAAAAAGTTCACCAGGCCCGCGCATTGTGAGATCTACCTCAGCTAGCTCTGGTCCACTATAAATCGTCTCGAGTGCCTTGAGTCGTTTGACGGTTAACTCTGCATCATTTTCAGTAAAAAGGAAACAATACGAGGGTAGTATGCCCCTGCCCACTCTGCCTCGCAGTTGATGGAGTTGTCCGAGTCCAAATCGTTCAGCTGCTTCGATGATCATAATTGTTGCATTTGGGATATCTATACCCACTTCCACGACCGGTGTCGTTATAAGAATGTGTATGTCATTTTTTCGAAATCGATTGAGAACCGATTCTTTCTCCACTGCTTTCATGCGGCCATGTAAAAGTCCCAGACGGAAAGAAGGGAAAATTTTGGCAAGCCTAGCGTATTCTGTTTTTACCGCTTTGACCGTTGTTAATGTTTCAGACTCATCTATTAAAGGACAAACTATAAATGCTTGGCTGCTGGTTTTTTGTATTTCCTTGGTTGTCCATTCATACGCTCGAGTTCGTTTCTCATTTGGTACCACCCATGTTTTCACTTTCTGCCTCCCCGTAGGGAGAGTGCCGATAATGGATAGATCGAGGTTGCCAAACATCGTGCGGGCTATAGTCCGTGGTATAGGGGTTGCCGTCATGGTGAGAAGATGGGGAGTTTTTGTTTTTTTATTATGAGTGAGCAGCGTTGCCCGTTGAGATACCCCAAATCGATGCTGTTCATCTATAACGATGAGACCAACATTGGTGTGGTCCAACTTTTTCTCGATAAGCGCATGGGTGCCTACGAGAATATCATTTATTTGTAGTTCAGATTTTTTTGAGCCTGTATATATCCCGACGCGAATACCAAGTGGGGAGAGAAATCGTGAGATGGTTTCATAATGTTGAAAAGCAAGAATTTCTGTAGGTGCCATGAACAGAGACTGAAATCCATTTTTGCAGACGCAGTACATGGCAACTGCAGACACGACGGTTTTGCCTGAACCGACGTCTCCTTCAAGAAGTCTATTCATAGGCACAGAACGGGTGATGTCTGAAAGGATCGCATCGACAGCCTTTTTTTGGTCAGCGGTTAAGGTAAACGGAAGTGTCGCGATACAGGCAGATATATCATCCGTATCTATATTCATGGTGACACTTTTGTTTTGATCTTCCCAAAACCTGCGTTTTTCCAAACCGGTGAGTTGCAGAAGAAATAATTCGTCAAAAGATAGACGCCTCTTTGCAGTTTTTGCTTCGTCAAACGAATTTGGGAAGTGGACCGTGGCAAGAGCTTTTTCAAGGTTTATGAGACTGTGCGTTTGTAGAAGTGGAGGAGGTAGAAAATCAGTAAGCGTCCCCTTAAAGAGCTCTAAGGCGTATGCTACTCTCCCCCGTAACCATTTGGACGAGACCCCTTCTGTCTCTGAATAGATGGGAACGAGACGACCGGTATGAAGACTCACGCTCAAGGCCGGGCCTTGAGGCTGAGACTCGACCATCTCATAGGAGGGCGAGGTAATGACGACTTTGTGGCCGAACCAGTCGATTTTTCCGGCCAGCCGGACTTGGGTACCGACCGGTAAGACGCGGGCTAGGAAGGGTTGGTTAAACCAGATAACGGGCAGTGATCCGGTGTCATCGGATATGGTAGCTTCAACGAGTTTCTTTCCGGTTTTGGTCAAAGTAAAGCTAATTTTGGTTATCGTCCCTTCGACCGTTACCACTTCACCAGTTTGGACTCTGTTGATCGGTGAAATAAGGGAAAAATCGTCGTAGCGAAACGGGATGTGATACAAAAGATCTTCGACTGTTCTGATGCCGAGTTTTTCCAATCGTTTTGCCATCATGGGCCCAACACGTGGAACATATTGCACACTTGAGGAAAGAGTAAGTTCCATAATCAGATTATACGCCTTGCATGATTTTTATCGAAGCGAGAGAAGTGGTAGAAATGAGGTAGCGATAAGCGCAAGCGAGGCAAAGACGACCATGACTTTCCAAAATTTCTCGTGTTTTCGAAAAAAATTCATACTACAAATGATACGATACCAATCTACGAATGTATACGAATGCTACAAATAAAAGATCGTTTTTATTCGTAGTATTAGCATCAATTCGTATATTTGCATTATACTATTTGTATCTTCAAAAACTTTTTCTTTCCAACTTTTAGTATATCACCATCAGAAATAGTGAGAAGTGATAAGTGAGAAGTAATAAGTAAAGAGTTAAGTTCAATGGCCTTTTGCGTAAGAAGACGCTTTGCGTCAGACTTACTCGCGGCGAGTCCTGTCGCGACGAGAAGATCAACGGGATTCCAACTGATTTGACTTGTTGAAAATTCAATTGCGTTTTCTGGATTTTCACCTTTTTGATGGACACGCTCAAATTCCGCTTGAGCCGCTCTTGCTGCATTCTCCGAATTAAATTGTTTTGTAAGTTCAAAGGCCAATTTTTTCTTAAAAATCATAGGATTTTCACCTTTTTCCATCTTCTTTTTCATCTCTTTTATCTCCTCAACCGGAGTATCGGTTAAAAGTGTAAAGGAGTTGACGATGGCGTCATCGCCGAGTGACATAATTTTGCCAAAAAATTCATTTGGCGCGTCAGTAAGGCCGATGACGTTGCCCTCTGTCTTGCCGATCTTTGTGCCCTTGGCGTCTGTCAGAAGTGGCACGGTCATGACAAATTTTTCTTTGTGAAGCATCGCAGCGACAAGCGATCGACCGGCGAGCATATTAAACGTCTGATCGCTTCCTCCCAGTTCCAGGTCAACATTCATCGCAACCGAGTCATATCCTTGCAGAAGTGGATACATGAATTCGCGAAGGCTGAGCGGTACGCCGGTTTTGAGACGCTCCTGGTAGAGATCCCGCTCAAGCATCTGCTGGAGCGTAAAGTGACCTGCTATGTCAAGGATTTCCTTAAGACCTAGTTTGTTGAGCCAGTCGCCGTTGTAGAGAATCTTGACAGGATTTGGGCCGTCAAAGCGCATAATTTTAGAGGATTGCATGACGTAGTCTCTACCGTTTTGCCGAAGTTCCTCACGAGTGAAAAACTTTTCTCTCGCGGTTTTTTTTCCAGACGGATCCCCTGCTTGCCCAGTGCCGTCACCAATAAGAAAAATGACTTCATGGCCCAAATCCTGCCACTGGCGAAGCTTTCGAAACCCAACTGCGTGACCAATATGGAGCTCCCGCCCAGTGGGATCAAACCCTTGGTAGAGCTTGAGTTTTTTCCCAGACCGCAGCACCTTTTCCAGCGCCTCCCGGCTCGGGTAAATTTTATCAACGCCTCTGGTCAATAACCTCTCAATTTCATCCATAATTTCTTCTTTACTATATCATATTTTCTATAGCTTTCGAACAGGACTCCCAGGGGTTGGATTTAAATCTAAGGATTTATCCTTTGACTACGCCATTTCGGCGACCAACCCCGGGAGGTTATTTAATTTGTCTGTAGAGAGATTAGTGTTTCTTTTTCTTTACTTTCTTCTTCTTTTTCTTCTTTCCCACCTCGATGAGCTCATCGTCTAGATCGCAATTGACATAGAAATGAACCATTTTGTGTCTCCTATCGGACGAGATCTGAAATGTTCCACACAGGCAGGTTCCACAAGAGCGTAAATAGTGTGAACCATATGACTACAGCAACCACCGAGAATACACTGACGACCAAAATGGTTAGCACATAGTCAAGCCATGTAGGAACACCGGTTCCGTTTACTCCATGCTTGAATATTCCGAACAGTTTTCTAATCATCCTAATCTCCTTAAGACTGTAAATGTGCAAGGGGCGGGCGGCAAACCCCT
>CAYVAR010000034.1:0-10487 GCA_964449675.1 uncultured Gammaproteobacteria bacterium | reverse complement strand
CGCGCGCGATTTTTTGCGCCTGCAAGGCGCAATTTACGAATTCTCTCATAGGTTCGAGCCAACTCGAACCCGTCTCCTCAACTTTGACGATTTCCTCTTGTAATTTCAGTTTTGTTTCAAACAAATCGTTTTTCTTTGCCTTGTAGGTTTCGGGGTCAACCACACTATCAAGATAACTATCCAAAAGAGTGTCTTGTTTTCGATCTATCTCCTGAATTTCTCTTTTGAGATTTTGGATAGTCGTTTCTGATGATTGTTTTTCGGCTAACTCGTCTCGTTCTAGAAATTTCAACCAGTGATCAGCCCAAGATTGCGGCAACACCACATCAGAAACAACTTTTCTTAATTGTCCCTCCATCTCAAAGCTTGTAATGGGTACTTGGGAACAGGAACCAAGTTTTTTAGTGCAACGATAGTAAATGTAAGTAACACGTCTATTCGTGGTTTTGTAGAACTTGATGTGTTGCTCGGCGGTGATCGCCGCGCCACATTCGCTGCACCGAGCCAATCCTAAAAACGGAAAACGATAGGATTTTTTGAAATGTTTGCTTCTTCGCTGTATTTCTTCCTCCGCTTTTTGAAATAATTCTTTGGAAATAAATGTTTTGTGATTTCCGTCGCGATATTCACCGTTGTAGAACATAATACCGATGTAAAACTTGTTGGAGAGGATTTGCCGGATTTCGTTGATATGAAGTGGTTTTCCGTTTTTCCGCCTCAAGTCAAATTTGTGGAGATATTTGGCAATATCCGTAAATGTATGGTTTCCTTCCGCAAACATTTCAAAAGCCCGTTTGATGGCTTTCGATTTTTCAAGATCAATGTCAATTCCTCTGCTTTTGGGATTATTGAGATAACCGTATGGAGCTTTTGCTGGCCAAACTCCGTTTCGGAGTTTCTGGCGCAATCCTCGTTTTACGTTTTCGGAAAGATTGTCTACATAATATTTCGATTGCCCAAAGGCAATTGAAAGCATAAATTTCCCTTGTGGGGTATTATCAAACCAAAAAGTCGGAAATTTCAAATCAACCAGTTTTCCGGTATCCAATAAATAGACAATCTTTCCGCCGTCCATTGAATTACGAGCAAGTCTGTCTGGATGCCAAGCGAGAATACCATTGGCGTAGCCTTTCTCTATTTTCTTTATGACTTCGGCGAATTTCTCGCGCCCTGGCATTTTTGCAGTTTTGGCTTCCTCAATAAATTCGACAACTTCCAGATGCTCTCGCTTGGCAAATTCTTTTAGTTCGGCGATTTGCGCTTCAATAGATAAAACTTGTTTGTCTGCTTCATCTCTGGATTTTCGGCAATAAGCGATGTATTTGTTCACATTTTTATTTTTCCTTAAATTTTTGCGTTTTCTTTCCTTCTTTTTTCCGGCAGCTCTCGGCAGAATATAAAAAGGGCTTTGCGGCGCTCCGTGCGGGCGGCGGCGCACGGAGCGCCTCCAACTCGACGGACTCTTTTTCTCTCTTGGTCGAGATTTACGAAAAAGTTAGAACCGAATTTCGCAAAGGTTAGCTCGCCTCGCTCCGCTCGGCTCGCTTTTATCAGCGCGGCGCCCCCACCCGCCGCGCTTCCGAACGTGTCGGCTCGAAAGAAATTTTGTAACACAAAATTTCTAAAAGTAAACGCAAAAATTTTAAAGAGCTTTCCAAACTTAAACGGCGCATCCGGTGGACTCAGTTAGGAATGTGTTCCAACTGTCCGAATGCGCCATTAAAAAACACATTCCGCTAAAAACTGAGTCCACCTTAAATATACCAACAAAACAGAACCATTGACAAGACCCAATATTGTGATACAATGTATACATTGTGATTGAAGGGAGGTGACTATTTTTATGCAAGACAAGAAACAAGAAAAAGTTTTACACACCCGGGTCTCAAAAGATCTTTTTGAGAAAGTATCTACTAAAGCGAAAAAACATCGTGTTAGTACATCAAATCTCATAAGAAATCTCGTGGAGGATTATCTGGAGATTCATGGAGATGTTTGGGATGCGATCGATAACAAACTCAGAAATTATCTTGACAAAGGCGAAGATTCAATAATTGGGTATCAGGCGATAATTCTGAGTAAAAATACAGCTTGTGATCTTTGTGATAAAAAGCTAAAAGTTGATACACAAGCGTATATTGGGTTTTTTGAAAAGTCTTCTCAAAAAATTATTGTTTGTGGAGATTGCAAAAATGAAAAGCCCGAGCAGAAAGATAACCAAAAGGTATAAAATTAGACTATGAAAAACATTATCAGCCGTTTTATTCGGCTTGGAGAGATTTTTTCTGTCTCCTTGCCCTTGGGTTGGGCTATGTTCGTAAGGCTTAGAAAAAATGGTGGCACTTCCAAGAAAGCGGTTCTTCTGCGAGAATCGTTAGAAAAACTTGGATCGGTGTTTATTAAACTGGGTCAAATGTTGGCTCTCAGGCCGGATGTTATTCCTGATACTTATTGTAATGAACTCTATAAATTACTTGACGAGGTACCTTCATTCCCTAAATCCCAAGTCGAGGAGGTTATTCGTCAAGAGTTGGGGTCTGATACCGACGAGTTGTTCAGTGAATTTGATTCAACTCCTGTCGCATCCGCCTCTTTCGCTCAAGTTCACAAAGCAACACTGAAAAATGGAACTATAGTCGCGGTAAAAGTGCAAAGGCCGAATGCAAAGAAACTTGTCGAGTCTGACTTATCAATACTTCGAAAAATAGCATCGTTAGTTGATATGTTATTTAGACCTTCCAACAAACTCAGTAATATCGTAGAGGAGTTTGAATCGTGGACAAAAGACGAGCTTAACTACGAATTAGAGGCCACAAATATCGAAAAGTTTAACGAGGTAGAAAAACTTGTTAAAGATGGAATACGAGGGCCAAAAGTATATCGAAAGTTTTCAACTCCAAGAGTGCTGACAATGGAATATGTTGATGGCTTTAATCTCAGTCATATTATTCGATCCAATAAGGAGAGAAATTCGGCAACTTTAAAAGAACTGAAACTATTAGGGTTTAATGGAAAAGAGATTGTCAGCCACTTGATTAGAAATACGCTGGAAATGTCCCACATTCAGGGATTTTTTCATGCCGATCCTCATCCGGCAAACATAATTTTCACTAAAAACAAAGAATTGGTGTTTATTGATTTTGGAATAATGGGGACACTCTCAAAAAGAGAACGAATCTTGATATTAAAATATTTGCGTTCAATGATGACTGGAAATTCCACTGAATCTTTTAATACTCTTATTACTTTATGTGGGGTTTATTCTTCGGACAACCTAAACGCAGTTAAAAGTGAATATGATTTGTTAGTCAAAAAAATTACAGATACTTTCGACGCTAAAACATATTTAGAACAACAGAAACAATCGGGACCGATACTGGTTGAGTCATTAAACCTACTCCAGAGGAATGGGTTCAAAGTTCCTGTAAGTATCGTTAGGTACTTTAAGGGCTTTGAAACTATCGAGGGTTTAATTTTTGCTTTGTATCCGGAGTTACAGATTAAAAATATGGTAAAGGAATTTAGAAGAGTTTCAATAATGAACATTATTGGTTCTTTACCAGAGTCTCTAGAAGAAAAAGGATTAAATGACATAGTCCTCAAACTTATAGATTCGATCGAAGACGGGCTACTCTTAAAAAATTAAACTTAAAGAAACTCCTCATATTTGTTACAATAAGGGAGTTAAAATCGTTTTCCGCGCACGGGCGGGTGGGGCAAGGAAAACTATTAATCTTTCCTTACTCGAGCAAAGCGAGAAAAAATCGCGCGCGCAAAAAATAACGGAAGCGCGGCGGGTGGGGGCGCCGCGCTGATAAAAGCGAGCCGAGCGGAGCGAGGCGAGCTAACCTTTGCGAAATTCGGTTCTAACTTTTTCGTAAATCTCGACCAGATTTTCAAATATAAAGGAGTCTTTATCCTGAGTTTGGAGAAGAGGTTGGGAGTTTCCCGCAAACAGCATCGGAACAAGTCTCTCCACCCCGACTTAATGTCGTATGCAAAATATACTTATCCGTTACAAGCCACGTATTGACGCTGCACTTATCAATCTTCTATCTAATCAAAAAGAATCTCTAAGAAAAGTGAATTACTGGGGGGAAGATACAATTGAAAATCTTATTCCATTTGTTACAGCTGGAAAGTCTATACGAGGATCTCTTGTTCTTTTTTCCTACGAACTGTTTGGTGAGCAGTTATCTCAAAAAGAAATTGATGTGGCGGCGATAATTGAACTTATTCACGCAAGTCTTCTTGTCCATGATGATATCATGGACCAAGATCACATGCGAAGAGGAAACAAAAGTATCTTTGCACAATATCAAGAAATTTTAAAAAACAAAAAGGTACACGATGCGCTCCGTTTAGGGGAAAGCATGGCAATCTGCGTCGGTGATCTTGGTTTTTTTATCGCATTTAATTTGCTCAGTCGTATAATGATTACATCAAAAGCTTCTATCGCTATAACAGAAAAAATTAGCCATGAACTTTCCCTTGTCGGTATCGCACAGATGCAAGACATTGACTCATCAATACGAACGGAAAAGGAAATCTTATCCTTATATACATTCAAAACTGCCCGCTATACGTTTTCTCTTCCATTGGCTATCGGCGCGATATTGTCAAATCGGTCAATCTCAACCATTAAACAACTCGAAATCTTAGGAGAACACTTGGGGATACTTTTTCAAATTGTTGATGACGAGCTCAATCTTTTTGGGGATAATAAATTGACAGGTAAACCTGTAGGCAGTGATCTGCGGGAGCACAAACAAACGCTCTATTATTATTATGCAAAGAAGCTTCTTCCAAAAAATATATGGGATGAATTACGATCAATGACTTCTGGAAATTTATCTGCCGATAAACTTGGCAAAATTAAAACCTTATTTCAAAGCCATGGTATCATGGATCAAGTAGAAAAGAAGAAACGAGAGCTATTTCAGTTAACTCTGAGCGATATAAATTCCTTGCATCTAAGCGAAGATAAAAAAGGGCAGATACACCAACTTTCGTCTCTTCTTCTCACAAGAACCAAGTGACGTCTACTTTACAAAGAAAGATTCTTTTTTTCATAACACTTGCCGTAATAACTCTGGTTGGTTGGTATACAACGCATCCGTTGGGTACGAAACTTACGCTACGAGATCAGACGTTTAGCATAGAGCTTGCGGTTACACCACAGGAGAAACAACGTGGTTTAGGATATCGAGATTCTCTTGCCCATAATAGTGGCATGCTTTTTGTTTACGATCATCCCGAGCGGTACGGATTTTGGATGAGAGGCATGCGTTTTCCACTAGACTTTATATGGATTAACGGCTTAGTGGTCGTAGATTTGACTCCCAACGTCGAAGCTCCAGCCAATGGAATGCCTCTCATCTCTCTGCAGCCAAAGTCACCGGTGGACAAGGTGCTTGAGGTAAACGCAGGAACAATCGATCGACTTGGGATTCAGATAGGGGACTCAATTAAAATCACACAATAGGGCGTTTACGCAAAAAAATTTGTCTTCAAAATTGTTTTTGCGCCCCCAGAGGGAATCGAACCTTCATCGCCTCTTTAGAAGAGAGGTGCTCTATCCGTTGAGCTATGGGGGCCCTTCGACAAGCTCAGGGTAAGCTTTTTGAGCGGATGAAGGGAATCGAACCCTCGTCACCAGTTTGGAAAACTGACGCTCTACCATTGAGCTACACCCGCGTATGTAAGGTAATTCATTATATCTTATTCTTTCATCGAGATAAATGGAGCCAATAGATAAAAAAGTGTATACTAGACAATCTATGATCCGCTTTGCTCTGGTTGTAATCTTTTTTCTCCTATTTGTAGTACCTTCCTATGCTATATATGATCCATTATCCGTACCAAATAATAAATTTGGCATTCACATCGCAGATCCCAATGATATACCAGAAGCTGCAAAACTCGTCAACTCAAGTAACGGTCTATGGGGATACGTGACCATCGTTATACCCGATAACGACCGCGATATTGGTAAATGGCAAAATATATTTAAAAAGCTCAAAAAACTTGCGCTCATTCCGATTGTACGGCTTGCAACGCACGTTGAGGGAGGCTCTTGGTCAATACCGCAAACTGTCGATGCCGCCGTCACCGCTAATTTTCTTTCGGACTTACCGTGGCCAACAAAAAACAGATATGTCGTTCTCTTCAACGAACCCAACCACGCTAAAGAGTGGGGGAACACACTCGATCCAGAGGGCTATGCACGTACAGCACGAGCGTACGGGCTGGCACTCAAAAACCATTCAGACGAATACTTCATTCTTCCAGCAGGGTTTGATGCCTCAGCACCAAATTCAAGGGAAACCATGGATGAAGAGCAGTATGTACAACGTATATTTGCCTCCGAGCCCAAACTTTTAGAATTACTTGACGGCTGGACATCGCATTCCTACCCGAATCCCGGTTTTTCCGCTTCGCCATATGATACGGGAAGAGGGACACTCAAAACCTATGAATGGGAACTTTCACTTCTTGCTTCTATCGGTATAAAAAAAAACGTACCAATATTTATCACCGAAACCGGATGGGCACACACCGGTTTGTCACAAACAAGGTCCCTATTAAACCCTGATCAAGTTTCCGAATATATAGATATCGCAAATAGAATAGTATGGAATGACCCTCGTATCGTGGCCGTAACACCGTTTCTTTTTCAATATCCTGAAGATCTCTTTTCCATGTTTTCCTGGTTAATTCCACACGAACGAACGCCGTATCCCTTCTATTTAAGCTATCAATCGTTTCCAAAAATAAAAGGCGATCCGATGCTGCCTCCAACAATCGACTACCTTGCACTTCTTCGTGAGCCCTTAAGTTTGTAAGAAAACACAGAAGGTTCGCATACTTCCACAGTCAAACCCTCTGATCGCTTACAATAGAATCGTTTACCCAAAGAGGTTATAATATATGATCATTGGGAAGGAAACGTAAGTTTCCGACCCAGATGGTGGCTGTAGCTCAATGGTAGAGCGTCGCCCTGTGGAGGCGAATGTTGCGGGTCCGATTCCCGTCAGTCACCCCCGAGTAAACTCGGTTCCCCGAGGATGACGAAGAGTCGCGTCTAATGCGATCCTCTATATATATTTTATATGGGTGAAACGTCAGACACGAGGAAAAGTTTACTCAACGAATCTTCGATTGCCAGTAAAACTAATCCACTACGAATATTTTATTAATGAAAAAGATGCTAAAGCACGTGAAAAATTCCTAAAGCGTGGCTACGGGAGAAAGCAATGTAAAGAAATACTCAAAAATACATTTAAAAAATTGATGATATACTAAATACTATCTATGGAGTTGTCGCCCGTCGTTGAAGCACTCATTGGTGAATTTGAATCTCGTCCTGCTACCGAAGGTGAAGCATCGCAGCTTTCGGTAAGCCGTACGGTTTCTGCTCTTGCAGTTTTGTATGAAAAAGCCAGAAACGCTGTAGAATTTCGCGCAGAACACCTCGTTCGTAGAGCGGCAATAGAACGCATAGTAAAGCGCCTTATACTTATAAATAGTGGGTCTCCCTCTCTAGCTGAAAACCTCATCGTCGAACTTTTATGGGCCCGCTATATAGATAGTTCGCTTATAAGTAACGAAAAAATTGCAAAAATTCAATATATCATCGAAAAATATCTATCGCTTAAGCATACAATCTTTTCCACAGGAAACCTATATAAAACCATTACTTGGGACAGGGTCATTGGCGTTGCTTCATCTGAAATTGAAGAAACCATCGTTTCTCCCAGACTCCGTGATGCGCTCACTAATTTTTTCTATCAAGCGGTACGCCCACGTATACATCTTATGAATACGTCAACGGAATTTATTAATATGCAATCGTTTATCGCTATAGAACGAGCGTATGCACAGTCCGACGATAGTCTGACGACGTTTCATTTGCTCAAAATAATTTTTCCTGATTGGTTATTACTCCATGGGAATGAGCTAACACAAAACGTCACAGAACAATTCGTTTCAACTCTTACGACGATACACGGAGGACTCAGCGACCCCTTAGGTGAGCCGCTTTCTCGTTTTGTACGCAAACTCGTCCCACCATTTCTTATTATCCGGGACTATTTTACAGAAAACAAATCACTTGCGCGCCAAACTATAGAAGACCCAATTATTTTTGAGCAAAAGCTCGCTGAACTTACCAATATGCGCTATCACGAGATAGGTGCAAAAGTCCGACGTGCAGTTGTACGGAGCATAATTTATATATTTCTAACAAAAATGATATTTGCGCTCGCTCTTGAAGCGCCATTTGACATATTTATTTCAAAACGTGTTTCTTATATACCTTTGGCAATTAATACAGTATTTCCCCCTCTGTTGCTATTTCTTGTCGCCGGACTTTTTACGGTACCGGGAACTGAAAATACGCGAAAGCTCGTTGATCGAGTCAAAAAAATCATCTACTCTTTTGATGAATATACAAAAGAAACAGATGAATTTACCCCAAAAACACGAGTACGACGGCCAGTTTTAACCGCGATATTTAGTCTCTTTTATATCGGAACATTTTTACTCTCTTTTGGCGCTATAAGTTATATTTTGACCGCATTGCATTTCAATTTGGCAAGTCAGACAATATTTGTTTTTTTCGTTACCCTTGTGTCTTTTTTTGCCTATCGAATACGGCAATCTGCAAAAGAATACGAAATAGAACAGCGGCAGGGCATACTTGAACCAATCGTTGATTTCTTCTTTCTGCCGATTCTACGTGCAGGTCATTTTTTATCACGAGAAATTGCAAAAATAAATATATTTATCTTTCTTTTTGATTTTATTTTAGAAGCACCGCTTAAAGTTATCCTTGAAGTTATTGAGGAGTGGATACGGTATATACGGATTAAAAAAGAAGAGATTATCTAAAAAGCACGCGATTCTTTTTTGCGAAAGAGAGCTGCGACTTCGTCCTTGTATAGCCTCTCCCACAATCCACCGGTTACCAGCTGTTCGAGGCGATTAAAAATAGGTTTTCTAACAGAAACAAATGCCATCTCGTACTCGGTGCCATTGATATCCTTGAGATTTTGCTCGATTGGATAGTAGTAGGCAAATGCGCTGTATCCCTTTTCATCCCGCCATAGATGCATCCGGCCATCAATCGTCGGCTGAATGTCTCTATAACTCCAGATGAGCCAGCCACCGAAGTCATACGTGGTTAACAGGCGCTCGCCTTTATATGCGGACAGGAGCGCTAAAGCTGCCGGAGCAGAGCAGTTTGCAAGCGCACAATAGGAATCCCAGGACATTGAAGAAAACTGTGTCAATGGTGTTTTGAGAAGCAGCATAAACCCAAGTATCGTTACTCCTATTACACTACCGGCAATGTGTCGCAAGCGATGATTTGGGGGAGATAGTTGTGACGCTATTGGGGCAAGCAGATATAACGAAAATAAGTAAAATGGCCATGCGTAGCGACGAACCAAAAATGAAAGGCCATAAAGGAGTGTGAGTATCGCCATTTCCGGTATTGATCGTTTCCATGAATCCAAAAACACGAGGTACGCTGTTCCCAACACTAATATACCCGTCAAAAGTATGTGGTTTTGCCAGATATTGGAACGTTCGTCTATCGGTAGATATTCGGCGACAAACTTCAAATCCGGGTTTCGTATATGGATGAGCGCCTGTTTATATATTCCTATCCCAAACGGATTGATAAGACATGCAACGAAGCTTACCAGAAGCACAACAATCAAGAACGTGGATGTCTGAATATTTTGTCGTGTTCGATCGGCCCAAAGATCTAAAATTATTCTCACACCGATCCATGCTGCAAAAAGCACAAGCCCCATGAAAAACTGTCCGTGAAGGTTACTCCATAGAGCAAAAAGAGGAATAGTAAAAAGTAACGCTACCTGCTTACCGTCTTTGTAGAGACGTATAAGAAAAAAAAGAATTCCCAAAAACAATAAACTTATAAGTTGTCCGCGAAACGAAACAGAAATAAGCGGTTCAATGAAAAATACGAGCGGTGGAAACAGAAGAACCTCATCCCACCAGGTCAATTTCGCCCATCGTGCAAAGAGAAAAGCGGTCATCGTCACTACGAGCGCCGAAAGGGTAGCAAGTCCCAAAAACCCGGCCCATTGATAGGCAGCAAAACTTATAAGGTCGGTCATCCATGAGCTGTTCACCCAAAGAAAATCCGGCATGAGCTGAGAAAAGGTATTGGCTCGTAAAATTTCTCTATGGGTAAAAAAGTACTCGCCATACCGTAGATGCCACCCCAAATCCGGATCTCGAGGATGATAGAGACTGGCAACAAAAACGAATACGTAGGGCAGCATTCTGGCGGGAATGGAAAATAATCGCTTCATTGCGCCACAATGATACCATATTGACACAAAAGCGAAACGAGTATTGTTTTGATATAATGCGTTTCGGGCGCCTGTAGCTCAGTGGATTAGAGCATCTGTCTTCGGAACAGAGGGTCGGGGGTTCAAATCCCTCCAGGCGCG
>CAYVAR010000033.1:0-11234 GCA_964449675.1 uncultured Gammaproteobacteria bacterium | reverse complement strand
ATGTTGCAAGTCCACTGTACCGGAGGGATGTAAACGAAACTCTGATACTGTACATTTATTTCTTCTATAGAGCTTCTTGTCATATAATTGACTGTATGATCAAACGTGGGAATCAAGTAGCACAAGCAGGTGACCAACAAACAGAACTTAATGTGTTACCAACGCAATCATCATTAAAAGATTCTTTTCATATACGATTTGCTGCAAAAATCGCCTTAATCAAGCAATTACTAAGACGTCATTATCTGTATGCTTTTTGGGCTCTCCCGCTTGCGCTTATTGTATTTTCCTATCTCGTCATTCTCAAAGATCTTCCTTCTCCTGCAAAACTTGGAAAATATGACATCCCGCTTTCAACCAAAATCTATGACAGAAACGGAAAGCTTCTTTTTGATATTTTTGTAGAACAAAATCGTACCCCAGTCACCTTAAACGATGTCCCCAAATATCTCCAGCAAGCAACGGTTGCGATAGAAGATAAAGATTTTTATCGGCACGGCGGGATAAGTCCTATCGGAGGAATGGCACGAGCCCTTTTTGCAACAGCAACTGGAAAACAACTCCAGGGTGGCTCGACGATCACCCAACAGCTCGTCAAAAGCGCACTCCTTTCTTCGGAGCGCACGGTAACAAGAAAAATCAAAGAAATCATCCTCGCTTTTTGGGTGGAAATTTTGTATCCCAAAGATAAAATTCTTGAGCTTTACCTCAATCAGGTCCCGTATGGTGGAACTGCGTGGGGAATAGAAACTGCATCGGAAAAATATTTTGGGATACCAGTTCAAAAACTCTCCCTTGCCCAGGCTACCCTTCTTGCAGGTCTTCCCCAGGCACCAACACTGTACTCTCCCTTTGGCGCGCACCCAGAGTTGGCAAGACAGCGTCAGAAAGAAGTGCTTCGTCGTATGGTCGAAGACCGCTATATTTCTCAAAGTGAAGCAGACAGCGCTTTTTCAAAAGAGCTCACCTTCAAAAATGAACCAAATATTAAAGCCGCGCATTTTGTCATGTACGTGAAACAAGAGCTCGTTGACCGCTACGGCGAATCGCTCGTCGAACGTGGGGGGCTTAAGGTTACAACGACGCTTAATCTCGACCTTCAAGAGTATGCACAGGCCACTGTGGCCGCAGAAGTTGAAAAATTAAAAAATTTAAAAGTGACCAACGGCGCAGCTCTCGTCACGAAGCCAGCAACTGGAGAAATTTTGGCTATGGTGGGATCAATTGACTATTTCGCAAGTCCATCGGGAAGCTTTAATGTCACAACCGCTACCAGGCAACCCGGATCATCGATTAAACCCGTAAATTATGCCATCGGTATCGAAAAAAAGATTGTGACGCTCGCGACGATGTTTCTGGATATTCCCACGTGTTTTGCCAATATCACCCAGCCTAATTACTGCCCCAGAAACTACGACGGCCAGTTTCACGGACCGGTCCAGGCGCGTTTTGCACTCGGTAATTCGTATAACATCCCGGCAGTCAAAATGCTCTACCTCAATACTGTCACCGATATGGTCGCATCAGCAAGCGCCTTCGGCCTGGGTACACTCACCGATCCGGACCGCTACGGACTCTCGCTCACCTTGGGCGGCGGCGAGGTACGTATGACGGATATGGCCGAAGCATTTAGCGTATTTGCCAATGGCGGCATACGCAAGGACTTAGTTTCGATCCTCAAAGTTGTTGATAAAAATGGGAAAGTATTGTTTGAACATAAAGACCCCAACCTCGATAAAGAAATTCCCTCTCAACTTCTTTTGGAAGGCGAGCGCGTCGTATCACCGGAAACGGCATTTCTTATGTCGCATATTTTACTGGATAATAACGCGCGCTCTGCTGCGTTTGGCGCAAATTCTACCCTCGTCATACCCGGCCATGCGGTCTCGGTCAAAACCGGCACGACAGATGATCTTCGAGACAACTGGACCATCGGCTTTACACCACAGTACTTAGTCGCCACCTGGATTGGGAATAATGACAATAGTCAAATGAATCAAGCGCTTGTCTCAGGTATCACCGGAGCTGCTCCGATTTGGAACAGGATTATGCGCAAGGTCTTAGAAGGAAAATCGGATATTTGGCCTAAGCAGCCCGACGGGATTGTGGGCGCGCACATATGCTCTGTCACAGGGTTGATCCCTCCAAACCCCGATGCGGAGGACAAGGGATGTCCAACGCGCTTTGAGTACTTTATCGAGGGAACCGTTCCGTCAGAACGGGAAAATATGAAACGATCCGTCGCAATCGATAAAACCACTGGCGACCTAGCTCTCCCGAGTCAAGTGGACAATATCGAGATGCAAGAA
Source organism: uncultured Gammaproteobacteria bacterium (assembly GCA_964449675.1). Taxonomy (GTDB): domain Bacteria; phylum Patescibacteriota; class Microgenomatia; order UBA10105; family UBA927; genus CAYVAR01. The sequence continues at coordinate 8,925 of CAYVAR010000033.1, read as the reverse complement.
CACTCGGTCATCTCCGACGGTATCTCAACCTGGTGCCTCGACTGTCCGCACCCGGAAGGAAAAGCCGTGTTGATCAAGTGAATGATCACTTTATTGATCATTCTAGTGATTGACAAAGTGTGCAATATGTCATAATATAGACGGATATGCCGCATGCTATATCTATTGATGATATTCATAAGCACCTTGTTTCGTTAACCGATTTCCGTCGCAACGCCGGAAGGTACGTCGATAGGTTGCCCCAACAGGGACCGCTGACAATACTGCGCGGCAGTAAAGTCGTCGCGCACCTCATCCCCCCGACAGAAAAAAAACCGGTTATGAGCATGGAGGAACGAATCAAGAAAGTACAGGAACTTGCCGGTGGGTTCAAACTTGGAATCAGCCTTACTCCAAAACAATTAAACGAAGAATACGACAAAATGTATGACGAAATGTTACCTCGATAGCAACATCCTTGTGTACCTCAAAGATGAAGAGTCTATCGGGTTTGCCAAAAGTCGTAAGATCATCACAAAACTTGTCTCACAAAATATCCGCCTCTTTGTCTCACCTCTTTGTCTTGATGAATTTCTCCATGAGTTTGGAAAAGCACTCCGGAAAAAAACTCCGGAAAAAGAGTTCTTTACCAATCTGACGGATGCGCTCGCCTCCATCCTGAAGCTTCCTCAGCTCGTTGTTGTCAATCCACCAACGGATCCAGAAATTCAAACTCGTGTGGTCTCGCTTATGGAGCAGTTTTTACTTCGTCCCCGAGACGCTTACCACCTACTCACGATGCAAGCGCATGACATCGACGGGTTTGCCACGTTTGACACCGATTTTGCGAAGGTCTTTTCTGCCAAACTCCTTACGAAAGCGCTCTGATCTGTCATCTGCGGAGAAGAAACTATGCGCTTTTTTGCGGTTACTTCATTCAGAATTGGGGGCTACCTACGTCGATCTTGGGTATGCTACGACTGCACCCGTACGACTGCACCCGTCGGGTGAAACATGCCTGCACCTGTTCTTTTAAACCGTGAAAAAGTATTGCCAATCGCGTTGCGACCGCAACGCCAAAAACAATACTATTCCGAGTCCCTCCCTTCGGGTAAATTAGCTTCATAATCGGAATCCCCATACACGAGAGGCAACGGAGGAGGTCAAACGACTAGCAACCCTTACAAACCTCTGGTGGGTCACTTAAATAGTGAAGTCAGGAGAACCCACATAAACGTATTGTCAAGAAACATTCTGACTTTGTAAAGAGAGTAGATGGAGTTTTGTAGCTTAATTATTACATTCATTGGTCTGATTGTCCCGATGCTGTTCCCGATTCTTATCGGGATTACAGCATCGTGGATCCCGCTCTGCGGGAGATTATTGGCTCGCCTCGCTGGAGCTTTGGCGAAGCGGGTCGGATTGGCACATTCCCCTTGTAGGGGTCCCATAGTCTATGGTATAACGCCATCTAATGACTCGCGCGAACAAAAAATCACCAAAATCCTCAAAACAATCAACCTCTACTTTCCAATTTCTCCTCCTTATTCCTCTTTTTTTTGTTGCTGTGGGAGACATATTACGACTCGGTGGACGAACCATATTTTTTATTTTACATATAACCTATAAAACAATTAAGAAAGTTATTAAAAAATTCTCTTTGCCCACCATTTCTCTTCCTCATATTCATGTTCCTCTCAATCTTCCAAAAATTTCACTCCCGAGATATCAAAAAAAGAACGGTCCGGTTTCGTATACGCTCTATCCGACGCTTATTATTCCCTTTGCCCTGAGGTTTCAATATTTTCTCGTAGGCGCATCTTTCGTCGTTATTTTCCTTTTTCTTCCCTATGTCACCTATTACTGGCTTAGACTTCTTCCCAATCCAAAGCTTTTAACAAATCGCGATGTGGAAGTCACGACAAAAATATATGATCGGAGCGGCACGCTCCTATATGAAATCTATAACGATAAAAATAGAACACCGATAGAAGTGGCTCAGATCCCTGATATCGTCAAAAAGGCAACCGTCGCAATAGAAGATAAAGATTTCTACATTCATCCAGGCTTTTCGTTGCCCGGTATATTGCGCGGGGCGCGGGAATTCGTTTTTAACCATCGTATAGAAGGAGGATCTACCATCACGCAACAACTTATAAAATCTGCACTTCTGACCCCAGAAATTAAACTATCGCGAAAACTCAAAGAAATTTTCTTGGCGTTCTGGGCAGAGCGCCTATACAGTAAAAACCAGATCCTTGAGATGTACCTTAATCAGGTGCCATACGGCGGCACCGCCTGGGGGATTGAAGCGGCAAGTCAAACGTATTTCGGAAAGTCAATAAAAGAGGTTAGTCTTGCGGAAGCGGCCTTCCTTGCCGGTCTTCCTGCGGCACCCAGCGAATACTCTCCGTATGGCAGTCATCCCCAAAAAGCTTTTGAACGACAGGCGCAGGTACTTCGGCGGATGGTCGAAGATCGCTCTATTTCTGAAGAAGAAGCTCGCCGTGCACTCGTGACCGCTATTCATATAGAACCTGCTCGAACAAGCATACGAGCTCCTCACTTTGTCATGTATGTCAAAGATATATTAGAACGAAAATACGGTCCAAGACTCGTCGAACGTGGGGGGCTACGCATTAAGACAACCCTTGACATAAGTCTACAAGAAAAAGTTCAAGATATTGTGACGACACATATTAATAAACTTGAGCTACTTCTTGTTGGAAATGGTGACGCGCTTGTCACAAGTCCCAAAACCGGAGAAATTCTTGCTATGGTGGGAAGTCGTGATTATTTTGACTTAAAAAAAGACGGTAATGTGAATGTTACGACAAGTCTTCGTCCCCCTGGTTCGTCGATTAAAGTGGTCAATTACGCAGCAGCACTTGAAAGCGGCTTCACTGCCGCAACAATACTTGATGATAGTCCCATCGCGTATAACACGCCGGGAAGTCCTCCTTATGCACCGGTAAATTATGACGGCAGGTATCACGGTGCTGTACCCCTTCGTTATGCACTCGGCAACTCGTATAACATTCCTGCGGTTAAAACTCTTGCAAAAATTGGAGTCAAGACAATGATCGATAAGGGAAAACTCATGGGGATTACCACATGGGATGAGGAAAATCGATATGGATTGTCTTTGACGCTTGGCGGAGGGGACGTCACGATGCTTGATATGGCAAAAGTCTTTGGTACTCTTGCTAACGTCGGTAAACGGGTAGACCTTACCCCTATTTTAGAGGTCACCGATTATACTGGCCGTGTCATCGAGCATTTTAACGGACCAAAACCAGTTGATGCAGTCAAACCAGAAGCTTCCTGGATCATAGGAAATATTTTAAGTGACAACACCGCTCGCACTGATGCCTTTGGACCTAGTTCTAGTTTAGTTATACCAGATCGGCTCGTGTCAGTTAAAACGGGAACTAGCAATGACAAGCGCGACAACTGGACGATTGGCTATACGCCTAGTTACCTCGTCGCTGTCTGGGTGGGAAATAACAACAATAGTCCGATGCATCCGACCCTCACCTCAGGCGTTACCGGTGCCGCTCCTATATGGCACGATATTATGGTGGAACTTCTCAAAAACGAACTGAGTGAACCGCTTCCCCGCCCACCCGGGATCGTTGAGATTCCCTGCTACTATGGAAAAGCAGAGTACTTTATTAAAGGAACAGAACCGGCCGGCGGCCGCTGCGCCCCCCTCCCCACCCCTTCACCTTCTCCATCTTCTACGCCATAACAAATCCGCTTCATCAACATCCGTCCGCCTAGTGGCGAACCGACTCCGAAGCGGAATATTTGTTGTATGCAGTTGTTGAGTTTACGGCAACTCTCGGTTGGTGATCCAGTACTTCAACAAAAAGACTGCCGAAGCTATCGTCGCTAGACCACCAACAACCAAAGCTGTCCCCGTAAAGACGGTGTTCAGCGTGGTATTCCACCAGTTGTCCACCCCCACAAATAACAACCAGAGGACGGAAAGAGCGAACACCCCGCCTACGAACACGAGAATCGGACGTGACTGAGGATTTTCCTTCCACCATTTATTCACCGGTCCCACCATGCCATAGGAAATACCCGTTGCTAGTGGCCAAACGATAAGCCACACCAGTATGTCATTCACGTGTTTCGACGCAAAATCCAGTGCAAACAGCAGCAGACAACAGACAAACACGAGGAAAATCAACCCCAAACAGCCTTCCATTTTACACTCTCCTTCTCTATGTCTGAGTCTATCGATTCTTGATCCAAAATACTGCTCGTTTTTGAAGTAGAAAAACTGGATATCCGAAGAGGGCTCCGAGAAAGGAAAGGGTCACAATTTGGTCGATCATCAATTCTCTTCCATAATAGGCCCATTGGTCTGACTGCATTCGCGCCAGTAGTAGCGCAAAGTCAGCCACAATGAAGATGACCTAGCCGATGATAAACCATGGTATCCTTCGCTTTCGCGTATACCCATCAGTATACCAATCAAATCCCATCTGCTCCTTCGCTTCTGACCAAACCAATTTCCCGATTCCCACAAGAACCCCAACTATGGTTGCTAACGTAAGCAGAGCCATTACATCCTTCCAAAATGCCGCGATCACGCATATGACCGCAAGCAAGGCGAGTAGACCAAGGCAGTCCATTTTGTTTCCTCCTGTAGTTGACTGGCCGATAGCTGCACACAAATTGCTGTGCATCTGAGGCCAGTCAATAGGAGGAGGGTTTCACAACTGCATATGTCAAGGTGCTTTTTAGCGCCGCAGACCCGCCGATATGCTCCAAGAGCCGCAGGAGAAACCTCCTAAGGCGAATGGTAAATGCATGGCTGGGTCAAAGAGCGTTGCGAATGAGTCAAGCTTTGAGCGCGTTAGAATACTCTCGCTTAAGAAGTTCGCAGTCAGATTATAGCTCTCGTAATACCAATGTCAAATTAACTATGAAGGTATGGATGGAAAAAACTTTCTGCACGAAATACTATGATAATATATATTATTAAAGTATTTTCCAGTAAAAACATCTATAATGGCATTAGAGGGCTTTTTTGTTCTTCATCTTCCGCTGCCAGCGCTCCTTGCGCCAATACGACCAATCTCTACCCTTCGGTGGCAAAATATCGGCAAGTACGTCATCTACGTTCTGCCAAAACGCATCTATCTTTTCGGCTCTTAGGATCTTCTCCACCATACGCTTGTATCCCATGCCTGAGTACTTAAGTTGGATCGCAACGGTTGCAATCGTTGGAGGTGACACTCGAAGCACTTTGCGGATAGACACATAGTCATAGCCTTTCCCTAGAAGTACCGCGATCCCCAGCCGCTTAGCAAGCATTATTTGCTCTATCGGCGATAAAAAATCATCCAGGAATTCTTTTATCCCCTGCTTACCCCTTAGATCATGAAACGTTTGATACAGTAAATCGAAACATTCTTCTTCAACTACTTTGCTTAAAGGGTACTTTGATACCTGCGACATATTCTTCTTCCCTATTCAGATTAAATTCAATATATGCTCAATACTTTAATAATATATATTATTAAAGTACTTTTCGTCAACGACTCCATTCTCCTCCATTCCATGTTATACATATGATTATTCTGGGCGATTGCTAAGCGCAAAAACGATTCCTAACTCATCCTCGCCTAAAATCGTAAAGCGTTTGTCACTACGAACTTGACCTATAAAGTTACCGAAATAATTTTTCCCTGCATACCCGTAGCGCGTACCAAATGTTTCGATAAGTGTTTTATAGGGGTCGCTACTTCCGGCAAAACTCGTCACGCGGTACTGCTGATAAAGAACTGGGTTAAAGTTGTACATATATATAGGATCAAGGGTAACTATATACTGAAAATCCGGTGCAAGACCAATAAGATATTGTGAGTCTGACCAATTTGTATGAAAGACGCGAGATCCTTTTGGTGCATTTTGGGTAAGCACTGCTGCCATATGCGTAAAATGTTGCCCATACACTCGATCAAATAGTAAAGACTGTTTCAAATACGTGTTTGTTTGCCAGAAACTATACGTGAGGAATATAAAGACTACTGGAATTGCGAGAGATAGGATACGTAAACGCATTTCTTTTTTCTCGCTCGTTATGGCCCCAAACCAGTCTCCAATTGTTATACCAAGCCAAACCACAAACACCGGGTACAGGTGCGTCATGTTTCTACGCGACACAAGTGCAAGCAGTCCGAAAAGTATTGTGGCGAGTCCCCAGACAACTATTTCGCGTCGTAGCTTGATCGGGCGCAAAAACAGGCAAATAACAACGATCGTAAGTGCGCCTATAAGTACCGGAAAAAACCGGATCACTTCATGCGTATAGAGCGGGAAAAATTCCGCGCCGAGCTCGAGGACTCCGGTCTTTGCTGCATACCATGGGACAAGGATGCCATTGAGATATGTATAGAAAATGTTATTGGGAAAATTCGGATGAAGCCAAAAACTCAAACCATATCCTGCTGCGCTTGCGCCAACAAGTCGCTTTGATCCTTTGCCCGTTGTCATCCAGTCAATTACATGCATTCCTATTGTAAAAATAACTAGAAGCCATGCGGACAAATGGGTCATGCCAAACAGAAGACTTATGACAAACATCAACTTTATATTTTTAATACTGACTGCATGGATGCCTATAAGGGTCAACATCATCGCAAAGACAAAAGGCCGTGCTTCAGCACTGTCGCGAAGAAACTGACTTGAAAATAAAAGTACAAGCGATATCCATGTCCCTAATCCCTGTGTATTTTTCTTTATAAGTATGAGAACCGTTGCAAAAAGCAAACTCGTTCCCACAAACGCTCCAAATTTTGTTCCTCCGATAACCCCCAGCGTCGTCGTAAACGGAATAAGGTAGAGATGGTACAGGAAATCTTTATCGCTAAAACGATCACGGAACCATGAAAAATACGCTTGTGGAAATGTTTTAAGAAATCCATGTTGGGCTATAAGAAGGGACATCCGGCCATGCAAAAACCCATCAGCACCAATAATTGATGGCACACTATATTGCACAAACCACGCACCGATGACAAGAATCAGAAGTGTAATAATCCAGTACGGTTTTTTATACGTAATCATTGTATAAGTATATCGTACATAACTAGCAAAGGAGTAATCTCAATAAGAAGAGTCCATCTAACAGAAAAGCTCACGGATTGCTCGAGAGCTTTTCTTTTTACGAAGTAACGAACTAACGAAGTAACGTTTACTCCGTCACGACTACGCTTCCCGTATCGCTTGGATTAACATGATTGTGATATTTCCATGTCCCAATTTTTACAAACGTGTACTCATACAACCCGCCTCTTGCGACACTTGTAAGCTCATCAAAGCCAGGAAGGAGCTGATGCGTTGGATGAACTGCTGATGCAACCCACATGCCACGACTACTTTGATTAAGGAAACTGACGTTTGTCCCTACCTTTACCGTTATTTCTTTTGGTAAAAATCCGCTGTCACCATACGATACTGTGGTTTTCTCCATGGCATTATCAACTTTTGATGGTATACCACCTTTGTCCATCGCCTCTCCATTGCCACTGATAGTTTCAACCACCTTCTCAGTCACTGCTGGTGACTCTGGTACTGGCATGCCTTTCCCGACCTCTTCTGTGTTTGTTGTCTCCTGTTTGTTTCCATACCCGCCTTGAAGGACGTACCACCCCACACCAACACCGACTGCCAAAACAACAAAACCAATTAATATTTTACTATTCATTCTATTCACCTCCTTTTAGAAACAGTTGCTAAGTTTGCGAAGCTACTGTTTCTTAAACCCGCCGATAAAGCGCAGCACGAAGCGTGTATGAATAACACTGAAAAGCTGAGTGCTATGCTCAGGCGGGCTACATTCTTTCATGTGTATCTATCCGCGACTTTACTCGCCGCGTAACTGTCCGGTTTCACTTTTACGGTGTACCCGCTTCCTCGAATCATCCCGACTATTTCACTTATCATCTCGCGGGTATCACCATACTTTCCGATATCAACATGAATCTCAACATCATATTTAGTAATACCATCTTTATGAAGAAGCGCAAGTACTGTTTCGGCCATCGCTAGAGACATTGCTGCCTCCTCATACATCCTCTGACGAAGCACATAATGCTTTTTATTGACAATGCGTTTCCAGAAATAAATGCCTCCACTACCTATTCTATGGACGACGATCGCTGTGACAAAATCCACCCCACTGCCGTTATGGGGCTGCGAATCTGTCCCAACGACTAATTGGTAGTGACGCTCAGGCTCTGTAGCTAAAAATGCAAGAATTCTTTCGCGGACTTGAGATAACTCGAGGTCTCCATAGGTCGGACTCTGAAACATACAAAGCGTATGGTAACAAAAATAACTAAACTAGGCAAACAAAAACCCCGTTTTCCCAAACAGGGTTTCTGAGTTTATTGTTTACAATGTAACGAATTAACTAAGTAACGAATTAACGTATATTAGTTAATGTCGCGGTCGCTCTTCGCGTGGTCGAGCTTCATTTACGACCAAAGCGCGGCCTTCCACGTCTTTACCATTGAACATTTCAATGGCTTTCTTCGTCTCTTCATCGGTTGCCATTTCGACAAAACCGAATCCTCGTGATCTCCCAGAATATTTATCTGAGATAACTTTTGCGGATGTGACATTGCCGGCTGTTGCAAACATTTGTCCAAGCTTGTCACTATCCATGGTGTAGGGAAGATTGCCTACAAATAAATTGGTAGCCATATGGGACTCCTTTCTCCTTAGGACTTAAAGGGGACACTACTGACGCCTAAAGAGAAATCCTTTTGGAAGTAAACTCCATTGAACCTCTGTTGCACCGCCATCTGCCACACTTCTTTCCTAGGTCAAGATATGAGTATACCATATTAATGCAATAATCGAAAGAGATGTACAGTATCAGAGTTTCGTTTACATCCCTCCGGTACAGTGGACTTGCAACAT
>CAYVAR010000032.1:0-11949 GCA_964449675.1 uncultured Gammaproteobacteria bacterium | reverse complement strand
TTTGATCACCCGGACGTATATGCGTCCCTTGCCGATGTAAAAGAGGCGTTCGTCCGATTGCAACGAAATCTCGTGGATATTAAAACAACGATCGTCAACGCTGACGAGCGGGCATGTGACGTGCTTCGTCGTACTGGTGCGGTCGTTTCCTATGGTTTTTCATCCCAAGCAGACTACCAAATTGTGGACATATCGTATAGAAGTATGCGAACCTTCTATAGCCTGAAGCAGAAAGGAAAGAAGATCGCCTCATTTAGCCTTAGAGTTACCGGCAAACACAACGCGCTTAACGGGGCAGCTGCCGCCATTGCCTGTCACACGCTGGGACTATCATGGGAAAAAATTGAGACAGGTCTACTCGGATTTACCGGTACGAAGCGACGGTTTGAGAAGTTAGGAGAAAAGAGAGGAATTCTTTATTATGATGACTATGCCCATCATCCAAAAGAAATTGAAGCAACTCTTTCCGGTGCGAGACTCTGGTATCCTAAAAGAAGAATAATTGCAGTGTTTCAGCCGCATACGTATTCAAGAACAAAAGCATTGCTTAAAGAATTTGGTAGATCTTTTTATGGAGCAGACAGGGTGCTTGTGAGTGATATATACGCCTCAGCCCGAGAGTCTGATACGATGGAGGTAACCTCACAAGTATTAGTTGATGAAATAAATAAAGATAAAACTACTACTTTTTATGCCAAAGGTGCAATTGAAGTTATTTCATATTTGAAAAAAGAAGTGCGTCCAAACGATATTGTGATTTTTATGGGCGCTGGAGATATTTATAGTTGGGAAAAAGACGTTATTGACGCTCTCGGAGCATAAATACATGGATGAACTCTATAGACGGCTACAAGCATTATTTCCTGATCGATCGCGGAAACTCGAACCGATGGCGCGACACACGACATTTAAAATAGGCGGACCAGCAGATGTATTTATCGTGGCAAAATCTGCCGATGAACTTATGCAAATTATTATAGAAGCGAGACGACTTTCTGTACCACTTTTTATTTTTGGCGGAGGATCAAATATTTTAGTGGGTGATAAAGGAATTCGCGGACTTGTGGTAAAAAATATGACGAGTACGATTACCATAGCCGGAGCCAAAGGGAGCATAGTGGCAGGACAATCACGAGGAAACGTATTTGTGGAGGTTGATTCAGGAGTTACGATAAATAAGCTCGTTCGCTTTACCATCGAAGAGGGACTTAGTGGTCTTGAAATGCAACTAGGACTTCCCGGGACAGTTGGGGGCGCCATGTACATGAATTCAAAATGGACCCATCCAAACAGGTATGTTGGAGACAGTGTATATCAAGCAATAATAGTGGGAAATGATGGAAAAACCAAGGTCGTACCTAAATCGTATTTTCAGTTTGGTTATGACACAAGTATCCTACAAAAGTCGCAAGACATCGTGATAAAAGTAACTTTTAGCCTTACCCATAAAGACAAAGAATCGCTTTGGGACAGGGCGAATGCTAGTATTTCCTATAGACGGGAAAGTCAGCCACAGGGAGTATTTTCGTCAGGATGTACATTTCGAAATATTTCTCAATCCGCCGCTTTCTCAATCCCAACACCCAGTCACACGACAAGCGCAGGATTTTTGGTTGACCATGCGGGGCTTAAAGGAGAATCTGTAGGGGACGCGATGATATCGCCGGTTCATGCGAACTTTATTATCAATAAAGGGAAGGCAATGGCAAAAGATGTGGTAGCGCTTATAAAAAAAGCACAAGAGAGGGTTAAAAATCAATTTGGCGTTATACTAGAAGAAGAAATCGTTTACGTCGGAGAATTCTAATGGATGCATTCGTTATATCTGGAGGGAAAAAATTACAAGGACACGTTACCTTGGGAGGGGCAAAGAACGTGGCAATTAAAGTATGTCTTGCCTCGCTTCTTACCGATGAGGAGCTCATTTTACGAAACGTCCCACAAATAAGTGATGTCAGCGTCGTACTTGAACTTCTCAAGCACCTTGGTGTTTCTGTTTCATGGCGGGGGGAGGCGCTGCACGTTCAAAACGGAAGGATAAAAAAATATCACGTGCCACTGGAAATTGGCGCAAGGCTTCGTACTTCGTCTATGGTGCTTGGACCTTTACTTACTCGGTATGGACAAGCAGTCATTCCCAATCCCGGTGGGTGTCGTATAGGCGCGCGGCCAATTGATCGGCATATAGAAGGACTTCGGCAGATGGGAGCTTCTATTGATTACAGATCATCCGATGGGTACTTTTATGCAAAAACAGATGGTTTACACGGAATATCATATACGTTTGCCAAAAACACCCATACGGGGACAGAAACGCTTATTTTAGCAGCAGTGCTTGCAAAGGGACGAACGATCCTCAAAAACGCAGCAGAAGAAGTGGAAGTAGATGATCTTATTGCTTGTCTTGTCCAAATGGGGGCAAACATAAAGCGTAGTGGTATTCGAGAGATCACAATTGAAGGAGTTTTCCGGCTTGGCGGTACCGAGTATAGCATCATGCCGGATCGAAATGAAGAAGTCACCTTTGCCATTGCGGCAGCCATAACCAATGGAGTAATTACCGTTCAAAAATCCCAAAGAAACGTATTGGGTGTATTTTTAGATACATTTCAAAAGGCCGGTGGGGTATATGAAAAAGTAGATGATCGCACCACTACGTATGCCCGTAGTAAGAAACTTCATGCGACAGATATCGCAACCGGAGCATTCCCCGGATTTATGACGGATTGGCAAGCACCATGGGCGGTGTTTATGACTCAGGTTCCTGGAGTATCGACAATTCATGAGACGGTTTTTGAGAGTCGATTCTCATATGTTCAGGAACTCAAAAAAATGGGAGCAGCGATAGAATATTTTGACCCAAAAGTAACAAATCCAGAAGAGTTTTATAATTTTAACTTTAAGGATCGAATACAAGGATATCATCAAGCAGTCCGTATTAAAGGTCCAACGAAACTGCATAATGCAATTTTGGTAATGGACGACCTACGCGCTGGGGCTACGCTTGTTTTAGCCGCGCTCGCCGCGTCAGGAGAAAGCTATATTCATGGTATTGAACAAATAGATCGCGGATATGAGAAAATAGAAGAGAGACTGCAAGAACTTGGCGCTCGAATCAAGCGCATTTCAGAATAACTATGAATACCGTATATGTCGTTGTTTTAGCAGGAGGGAGAGGCAGGCGTTTCTGGCCGCTGACATGGAATAAGCCTCTCGTACCATTTTTTGGAAAACCACTTGTTGTTTACAACCTAGAACTACTCAAATTGGCAGGATTTACACAAATTATTTTAGTCATTCACCCTGAGGATGTTCAAACATATATGGATCTTGCGATTCCTGGACTAACATTGCAAACCGTTATCCAGCAGGAAGCAAAGGGCATGGGAGATGCACTTTTGCGTGTTGAGGAACATATTGGACAATCATCAATGTTGGTTATGAACGCTGAAGACGTCGTCGAGCCCTCACTCTATGAACAATTGGCAAACGCCATTAAGGACGAAACGTCGTTTATAACAGGAAAACGAGTCTCAGAGTATTTTGACGGAGGATATTTGAGTTTAGAAGGTAAACGAGTTGTCAGAATAGTTGAAAAGCCTGGGGCTGAGAACAAGCCGAGTGATCTTATTAATTTGGTTTTCCATTATTTTCGTAAACCCAAGAATTTTTTTGAATTGCTTGCAAAAGTTCGTAGTGATAGAGATGATGTCTATGAACTAGCGTTAGATGAACTTCTTAAAAACGAACAGTTTCATTACCTTACGTATGAAGGTGTGTGGGCACCGCTTAAGTACCCATGGCATGTGCTCGACGTGATGGATCAATTATTTAAAAGGATAAAATCCTATCAAGGAAAAAATGTTGAAATTAAATCTCATGTAACAATTGATGGGCCAGTATATATATCTGACGGTGTTAAAATTTTTGAGAATACAAAAATCGTTGGTCCGGCGTATATAGGCAGCGACACGATTATCGGAAATAACAATATTATCCGCCAAAGTCACATAGGCGCTTTCTGCGTAACTGGTTTCAATACAGATATTACGAGAAGCTACGTAGGAGACGACTGCTGGTTTCATAGTAACTATATCGGCGATAGCGTCCTGGAGTCAAATGTGGGCATGGGATCAGGCGCAGTGCTTGCGAATCTTCGGCTTGATGAGGGGTTAGTTTGGTCAATCGTCAATGGAGAAAAAGTAAACAGTCAAAGAACAAAACTTGGCGCAGTCATTGGACGGAGTGTCCGGATTGGAGTAAATGCAAGCATTATGCCAGGGGTAAAAATAGGAAGCGGATCATTTGTCGGTGCAGGAGTGACATTGGATAAAGATCTACCTGATAATAAATTTTGTATAGGAAAAACCGAATATACCGTTATCGATAATACGCGAAATATAGGAAAAAATACGAGAGATGAATTTCGACAAAAACTTCCATGAAACGGCCACCACTGGTAATTCTTCACGGATGGGGATTGTCTGGGAGTCGATTTGAACCGTTGGTTAGAGAGCTAGAAAAACGGAGATTTACTGTCTACGCGCCAGATTTCCCTGGATTTGGAAAAGCATACATACCCACTCGTCCTTGGTTTCTTCGTGACTACGTCTCATTTTTAGATGACTACATTAAAAAACATAGTGTTGTTCGGCCTATCCTTATCGGACATTCATTTGGTGGAAGAGTAGCATTAAAGTATTGTGAACGAAAGCCTAAAAACATAACGGCAATGGTTCTCTCCGGCACACCAGGATTTACGCCGATCCCAAAACGGAAGCTACTACTATTTATAGTACTGGCAAAAGTCGGGCGATTTATTTTTAGCATTCCACCCATAAATTTTTTCCAGGATCATGTGAGAAAATGGTATTACTATGTTGTCGGCGCCAAAGAATTTTTTCGGGCGGAAGGAGCTATGCGAGAGACGTTTAAGCGAATTGTTCAGGAAGATCTTGTAACGAGCATGGAAGCGATATCAATTCCAACCATTCTTATTTGGGGAGAACTGGATATCATCGTTCCTTTGTCTATCGCCGAGCGGATGCACAGGGTGATTGAGGGATCCCAGCTCGTCGTGGTCGCTGATGCCGATCATGGTGCACCATATAAACAGCCGGAAATATTCGCTTCATACATAGAAAAATTTATCGCAAAACTACAAACAAACGGAAAAGTACTCGGTTAAAAAGTATTGTATTTGGCGTTGCGACCGCAACGCAATTAACAATAGTTTATTTAGTTACCGCGTATGAAGGACGTAGTATCTATTATCGGAGTGATTTGGGGAATGCGTATAATTGTAAATGTTCTCTCGTACGTGCAATTGTGGTGGATCAAGGAATATCGATTTGATCGGATGTTTGTTCATCTTAAGACCGATCAAGGAAAGCACATATATATCCTTCCGTTTCGAGGTTTTCGTATTTCGCCAAAAACCATTGGTCTCGTTGTTCTTTCCTATATTTTTCTTGCAGGTGTATATCTTTTACTTCCCTTCCATCCATTGATTCGATTGGTAATTCTTGATATAGTTACTTTTCCTGTCACCGCAGTGCTGATTTTCCTGGTAAGTATTCCGCAACGGCTTTATCACAGAATTATTATAGGGGTAGCGATAAAAAAACTCCGTGCGCATCCGAACCTTCTTGTTATTGGTATTACGGGAAGTTACGGAAAGACGTCAACGAAAGAATATGTAGTTACGATTCTTTCCCAAAAATTTCAAGTGCTCAAAACCGAAGCGAGTAAAAACTCCGCAATAGGCATTGCCGAGGTGGTACTTTCAAAGCTTTGTCCTGATCATGAGATATTTGTTGTTGAAATGGGGGCATACAAAAAGGGAGAGATCGCTCAAATGGTTCGCATGACACGACCACAAATAGGAATTATTACAGCCATAAATGAACAGCATCAGGATTTATTTGGATCAATCGTATCAACCATGCACGCAAAATATGAACTCATTGAAGGGTTAACTGGAAAAAAGATTGCGATATTGAATGCAGACAATATGTATATTAAAGAGATGATGCGATGGGCTCAAAACGATAAAAAAACCGTCTGGGCATATACCAGAGAACAAAAAGATCAAGATCCGTACGCTGCAAACATGTTTCAAATTTTTCAACAAAGTCAGTCAGCGTCGGGCATAGCTTTTCACCTTTATAGTGGTGATAAAAAAGTCGAAGTCAAAGCATCGATATTTGGTATCCATCAAGTGCAAAATGTTACTGCAGCAATTGCGGCAGCTACGGCGTGTGGCATGACGCTTGAGGATGCAGCGGCAGGAGCTAGTTTAGTTGCTCCGGTTGATCGCATGATGAAACCGATTAATGGGATAAATGGATCGACATTTATCGATGATACGTTTAACAATAATCCTGAAGGGGCTATTGCTGCGATAGACTATCTACGTCTTTCGAAAGGGAAAAAGATTCTTGTATTTCAACCGATGATTGAGCTAGGAGAATATGCAAAAAGCGCTCATGAGAGGGTCGGGGAGCATGCAGCACGAGTATGTGAGGAGATTATTTTAACCAATAAGAATTACTTCGAAGATTTCGAGCGAGGAGTCCGTAAAGCATCAGAAGGTAAACATACCAAAACTTTACAAGCCGTCGATGCCGCGAGTCATATTCGTAAAACAATTGAGTCTGGTGATATAGTTCTTTTTAAGGGAAAAGAAGCCGCTCGTGTGCTTACACTCCTTACACGATAATATATATGTTCCTTCACCGCGTCATTTCCTGTTCATTATCTCCAAATACCGAAAAAGATGATGTTGTCCTTACTTTTCAAGCGATACTATCTCCCTGGAGGTGGCAAAGCGGAGTCGAAAGGGAGAAGGTTAAGGCATGGTTGTCTGATTATTTAAAGGTGGGTACAGTTTTATTATTCGACAGTGGACGATCGGCTTTTTTGGCTATCCTACAAGTCTTTGGCATTAGGGAAGGAGATGAGGTCATCGTGCAAGCGTTTACCTGTGTTGCCGTGCCAAATAGTGTATTGTGGGTTGGGGCAAAACCTATATTTGCTGATATAGACAATACGCTTAATATCGACTCAAATGACGTAGAAAAGAAGATAACAAAGCGCACAAAGGCAATCGTCGTCCAACATACGTTTGGCACACCGGCAAATCTTGATAAACTCATTGCAACAACCAAAAAACACGGACTTATTCTCATCGAAGACTGCGCGCATTCCTTAGGAGCAACGTACAAAGGGGAAAAAATAGGTACGTTTGGCGATGCGTCATTTTTTAGTTTTGGTAGAGATAAAGTTGTCTCGAGCGTGTGGGGAGGAGCGGCCATCATAAATGACAAATGCCAAATGACAAATGCCAAATGGAAACTCAGACAAATTGAAGAAGATTTAAAATATCCTTCGAGATTTTGGATAATTCAACAGTTGCTGCACCCGATCGCCTTCTCTTTCATATTACCATTGTACGACGTCTATATTGGGAAATTACTTCTCTATCTACTTCAAAAGTTTCGTCTCTTATCTAAACCCGTCTTTCATGAAGAACTTACTGGCGGAATGCCAAAAGGATTTCCGGCCCGGTTTCCGAATGCTTTGGCAAAACTTCTTCTCAACCAGCTAGCAAAACTCGATCGGTTTAATAGACATCGTCAGGGAGTCGCTCAATATTACGCGGAGCATTTCAGAAAGCCATTCTACTCTGAGGGAATATACCTTCGTTTCCCGCTCGACGTTACTAATCCTCAAGAACGTATAAAGAAGGCAAAGAGCAAGGGTGTTCTTCTTGGAAACTGGTATCACAATGTTATTGATCCGACTAGCGTGGATTTAGTAGTTGTTGGTTACTCAATGGGTTCGTGCCCAAATGCGGAGAAAGCATCTCGTCATATAGTCAATCTTCCGACCCTAATTACACTCAGTGAGGCTAAGTATGTCACGCAACAACTTAATCGTTGAAACGCTCGTGGTAGGTCAGATGGCGGCAAACTGTTATATTGTCCGAGACGGAAGTGTTGCGGTTGTTATAGATCCGGGCGATGACGGGCAATATATTATCGATACGCTGCAAAAATACTCACTTACTCTCAAAGCTATTGTCGCGACCCATGGACACTTTGATCATATTATGGCGGCGTATGAGCTTCAAATTTCGCTCGGATTACCATTCTTGATGGGAAAAGGAGATGAATTCTTACTCAAAAATATGAGAGCATCTGCCAATCACTATTTGCATATTACAACCGACCCTCCTCCGACAGTTACGAAGACACTTGCCGACGGTGACATCATAACTGTCGGAGCGCAAAAGCTATCTGTAATCGCTGTCCCTGGCCACACGCCGGGAAGTATTGCTCTGGTATCGAACGAATGGATAATCGTTGGCGATGTTTTGTTTTCTGGTGGGGCCGTAGGTCGAACTGATTTTTCGTATTCAGATAAAGAACAATTAATGATAAGTATTCAAAAGATTCGTTCGTATCCAGAAGATTACATCCTGTATCCCGGACACGGCGAAAAAACAACTATTGGAGATATTTCTCAACTCTTTGTATGATATGAGGATTAGTGTGACAGAATAGACGAGTATACGTATGTTAGAGAGAATACTTGATGGTGTGCTTCGCGTAGTGTTGGTGAAGACGGGTTTTTTTCCGGAACATGGAACATATGAGTATCATCCGGGAGGTTTAGACATGGAGTGGTTTGGTGACGCTAGAGATTGTGATGATGCCGGAGAGGTAAATGTTTGGAAGCGTCATTTTCCAGATCAAGCCTTGCCTCCTTGCGATAGAAGTGAAGCGCAATAGTTGAGGTATTCCCGTTCTTGCTCCGTAAGAAATTCAGAAGTGAGCGAGTCAACATCGACAATTTTTTCCCGACAAATTCTTTGATAGAGATAGTAACTTTTCCTTGGAATACGCTGCATTGTCTCAAAATCAACCGATACCAATCCAAATCGTGATGTACCGAGTTTTTCCATCCACTCGTACGTATCAGTAAGCGACCAGTAGTTATAGCCCTCAATCGGTATACCGCGTTTTATGGCCTCGGCAACAGCAAGGAGATGGAAAACTAAGTAAAATCCTCGAACTCGATCTTGCGCATCCGCCACACCATTTTCCGTAATTATGATTGGTTTTTTGATAGCCAGATGCAGATTTTCAAGAGCAGTAAGAAAATGTTGTGGATTAATTAAGGATCCTCTATCATCCTGTGGTCGAGCTATCTGAGCTGAGGGTTTTTTTTGAAGTTTTGAAAGTTTAAGCGTATAGACGTTGAAATAATTGACTCCAAGAAAGTCTTTTAGTGTAAGCTCATACAATAGCTCATTGAAAAGGAAGCCTCGCACAGTAGCCTCAGATCGCTCAACAGCATTAGCTGGCGCAAAACTCCGTAGTACCTCACTTACTCCCACTCGTGCAAGTGGGTTAACGTCCTTAATCGCGCGATATGCAGCCGTTTGCGCTCTCACGACATTCGCATACGCGAGAAAAAATTGTGGAGACAGGCGTTTATGTGGAGGCCAGTATCCCTTGCCGTACCCATTAAGGAGAAAAACTGAAGGTTCGTTGATGGTTACAATGCTTGGTGCTTCATGAGCGATTTCCTGGGCAACAAATTGTGCGTATTCTTTGAACCACGAGGCGATACGTGGGTTCGCCCACCCTCCCGCGGAAGCAATGTACTCTGGCAGGGTGAAGTGATGCAGAGTAATAATTGGATCAATACCCACGGTGTCAAGTTCGCCCACCATCTCTGCGTATCTGGTAACCGCTTTTCTATCAACCTTTCCTGCCTCAGGATATAGCCTGGCCCACTCAATACCTATTCGTGCCGTCCGAACGCCCAGATCTTTTGCTAGACCGAAATCTGTTTCTTGTAAAGTAGGGTCGTTCCACCAACCATGCTCAGGTGGTCGGTTGACAACAGTCGTGTAATCAGTTGGAGGATGTAGCCCCTCAATTTGGTATGGCGAACCAAAGTTAACTCCTAATTTGAACTCACTTGGGAAAACACCTGGTTTGAGTTGTTCCATGGTGGACTATTATACGCAAATACAAGAGAAAAACAATTCGATTGGGTGATATATAATAGAGAAATGAGGATTATTGCAAATTGGTTTCTTAACGCTCTCGCATTATTGATTGTCTCAAAAATAGTACCAGGTATTGAGCTTCGTGGTTTTGGAGCAGCGTTAGTGGCGGTTTTAGTTATAGGTTTGGTAAATGCGCTTATTAAGCCAATTCTGCTTATTCTTACATTACCTATTACGATTTTGACACTTGGATTGTTTACGTTCGTTCTCAATGCCCTTATGCTTCTTTTGGCGAGTAATTTAGTTGCCGGGTTTCGTGTTGACGGATTTTGGACGGCGCTCGTTGGATCAATACTTCTTTCTCTCATATCAACGATCCTACACTCATTCGTGCAGTAGAAATACATTTTGTATAAAAATGCTTTCTTAAATGTATGTTATCATGTTTTAAAACAAGATAACATGGAATAATTGATTGTTTTTTTATTTGTTGGTGATGATACGGTACAATGAGGACATGTCCTTTGCGATTGGTCCAATACATGATGCTGCTATTTGGGAAAACTTCATTACTACTTACAGCCCTCAGTCTTTATTTCAGAGTTGGCTTTGGGGAGTTGTACAGGAGAAATCGGGACATAAGCTATGGAGATTTGGCTTGTTTGATAATCAAAAATTAGCTGCAATTTTTCAGATTACAAAAGTTATTGCCAGGAGAGGATCGTATCTCCATATACGTCATGGACCGATTGTAAATAAACAACAGCCGCACATTTGGAAAATAGTTATTGGAAAATTAAAGAGGTTGGCGCATATTGAACATGCTTGGTTTATTCGCATTAGCCCGCTTATCGACGATTCTCTTGTCCATAGAAAGCTTTTACAATCCATGGGCTTTCGACCATCTGCTACCCATGAGGTTGACGGGGAGCGTTGTTGGTTACTCAATCTAGATCCGCCTCTAGAGACTCTCCTTAAAAATATGCGTAAAACGACTCGATATGAGATCCGTCGAGCGCAGACGTTGGGGGTTATAGTAGAAAAATCCAAGAACATTTCGGACCTTTCAGTTTTTCATAAACTTTATGAAATTACGTCTATGCGACACGGGTTCGTACCCCATAAGGGAATCGATATTGAATTTGAGGAATTTACCAGCAAAGATAGAGCACTTCTTCTCCTTGGTAGATATGAAGGCAACGTAGTTGCAGCTGCGATTATACTTTTTTACGGAAATCAGGCGATATATCATCATAGCGCGTCTATCCCATCGAATATTCCTGCCAACTACCTCATTCAGTGGGAAGCAATACGGGAAGCAAAGAGGCGCGGTCTGCCTATATATAATTTTTGGGGTATTGCGCCTGAGAACAGTCCTCATCATCCGTGGCTGGGATTGACACATTTTAAGAAAGGGTTTGGGGGAAGGCAGTTACAATATATCCATGCGCATGATTTACCTCTTTCGCCTTTGTATCACATAACGCGATCCATAGAAGCGGTTCATCGCGTTCGGGGAGGGTATTAGAACAACCTACGGTTGTAATTTCTAAGAGATGATTCTATACTTGTCTATGCCCCTATGAGGGAAGTGCTCCGTAAACATCATATTTCCTTCAAGTCTGCAATTACCGGTCTCATCTGGGCGTTTAAAACACAGCCGAATTTTCGTGTGCACCTGACATTATCCGTTTTGGCCGTTGCGTTTGGCGTCTCCCTTGGCATAAGCCGACTCGAGATGGTTATTATTTTTTTCACCATTCTGTTGGGGCTTACCGCGGAAATGATCAATACCTCTATAGAATCAATGACTGATCTTATTACAAAAGAGTGGCGACAGGAAGCTAAAATTGCCAAAGATGTCGCCGCTGGCATGATGCTTCTGACTTCTATCGGCGCAATACTCGTAGCAGTCCTCATATTTT
>CAYVAR010000031.1:0-13211 GCA_964449675.1 uncultured Gammaproteobacteria bacterium | reverse complement strand
CAAATTGACCTTCTTCTCATTGTCTTTTTTCTTTTTTCCTTGTTTCTCATCATTTTTCCGGAGTTTTTTTATTTTAAAGACATATATCCTGCGCATTTTCGTAGTAACACCATGTTTAAACTGGGATACCAAGCATTCATATTGTTCTCCATTGTGTCTGGGTATACCGTGGTATCAATGATCGTTGGAAGCGCTTCAACTCATAGAGATAAATCCCAAATCCCAAATCTCAAATCCCAAACAAATTCCAAATTCCAAATTCTAAATTCCAAACAACTCTTTTTTCTTTTTCTTCTTCCTCAGCTATTTCTCGTTTCTATTTATCCAATTTTTAGTGTACGGTCGTATTTTGATAGTTTGCGGACCTACAAAGGACTTGATGGCCTTGCCTGGCTCAAAAGCCAGTATCCGGATGACTGGGAAGCGATTCAATGGCTGAACAAAGCAATAAGCGAAAAGCGAAAAGCGAGAAGTAAAAACCAATCGAAGAATACGTCTTTCTTATCGCTTATCTCTTATCGCGTATCAGCTCCTGTCCTCGTTGAGGCGGATGGCGATAGTTACACTGACTTTGCGCGCTTTAGTGCGTTTACCGGGATTCCTTCAATTATTGGCTGGCCGGTGCATGAATGGCTCTGGCGCGGCACATATGACGTCGTCGCGCCCCGGCGGGAAGAAGTGCGCAAAATTTATGAATCAGAGGACATTAGCGAGACTCGTCAAATCCTTGAGAAGTATACCGTCCGGTATATCCTCGTCGGTACCCTCGAACGGCAAAAATATACCAATGTGCAGGAGTGGAAATTTACCAAGATAGGGAAAGAAGTTTTTCGTTCAGGGATTACGGTGATCTACGCTGATTTGAATGGGGGTCAGAATGAATAATCCCTAAGCCATAGATAGGCTTTATCGGTAAGATCGTCGATCGGCTTCTCATACGTTGCCTCAAGAGCACTGATTACCCTCCTTCGCAGAAAGCCACGGGCGTTAGCCCGTGGATGAATGCGAATGGAGGGCCCCTAACGAAGCCTTGGCGAAGTGGGGCTCCCACACTGCTTCGGAAGGGTTCCGCTCGCCCCGCCGTGGCGGGGCGCATCAAGAGATGCCACGGGCGTTAGCCCGTGGAGCTTCACACCTTCATGACTAACGAGATCCCCATGTTGGGATAACCGTGCAAACCCATCGAGTCCATCTCTTTCCCAAAGATAACGGAAAAAAAATTTACTACTCTTTCTGTAACGAAAGTCATCGGAATTGATATCTATATACGGAAACGGAAAGATGCGTCTGAAATAGGAAACGATGCATCAGGTATACCAAGACCGCTTGCCAGTATTGCCCATGTTCCGTTTATCATGAGATGACAGTGATCTAGAACTTGGCTTGGTGACCTGTTACCGTCAGTCCTTTTGATTGTCAGCCCGCAGAGGGCAGGAGGATAGGTTGCTGCTTTTTCAATAATTGACGATACTTCGGCAGGATAAGAGAGGGGATATTCCTCTTGACGAGCTGTGAGCGTCTCTTTTAGCATAGTCATACGTGTTTTAGAAAGATAATCAGAGATTATACGCTACGACGGGCTGTTTAGAGAAATGCGAGGAGGAAAGGAAAACTAACCAGAAAGTTTAAGATTTGCCTGCATAATATGCAGATCTTCTAATGTAACATGTGCGTTCGTACTTAAGAATGTTAATGGATTTGATGTTTGGCCAGATAGAAGATCGAGAGCAATGTGTTCCACGTTTCTACTATATGGATCCGTTACAAGAATACTATGTACGTTATTAGGGATAAGAAGGAGCATTGTAATTGGAGCACCTGTTGTAGCACTACTCAACACCTCTGATTTTCCCAACGCGTCTAACCTAAAAACCGTTAGCGAATCATTTGTGGCATCATGACCTAATAGTCTCGTTGTTGGCTTATATTCTTTACCTGAAATTGGAGTTGCCTCCGGTTTACCAAAGTAATATAAATATCTGAACAGATCTGGCGAAAGAGTAACTTGCGAACTTTTCACTACAAAATCACCTAAAAGTACATCTAATATTCTTCCCGCGTCACCGGCCAATCTTAGATCATTACTTTTATTAAATGCTATCCACCCTAGAAAGGGGAATATATCATCGGAGCGACCACTTTCAAGTTGCTTTTTCCTTGAATTAATATGATTAAAGTATGCCTCCCAATATGCACTGTGTATGTCATCCTGAAAATCAGGTCCTTTTTCTCGTAATGTAGGCCAAAAAGTCTCTAAAAATAGACGGTTCGCAAAAAGTTCTGCAATCACTGCGAGATTGCCAGTGGAGCTTGGAAAACACCCATTATGCTTGGTAATATAAGCTCCTTCAAATCCATTTGTGCCTACAGCAACTAGGTGACATCCAGGATCATCTTGGTATGGATTTATTATGTGACCAGGAGTGTGTATATAAAAAGCACCCTTGTTTTTGAATAATTCTGCTACTATTCTACCTGCATAATCTCTTGCTGCATCAAACATACTGTTAGGTAAAACAGCATTTTCTCCTGATCGCCATACCTCTAAGAATAAAGGTTCGCCTCTTTCTAAACTACCTAATACATCTTCGAAAGGAATATAACTTGTAACAAGATTTTCGCTCATGGTTATGTTAAGATGATAAATTATATCATAATAAAAGGTAATTAGACCCTTTTAGGTAGGGACTATAGGCTACGACGGGCTGTTTAAGGAAATGCGGGAAGGAGGAGTAGCTTCGGATTAACTGCAACACGTGTTATCAAAAGTGGGCCACCACTATGTGACGATAAAGGATTTTTTATCAGTCCTTGATTAGGATCGCTACCTTCTTTATCCTGTTGCGCCTCTAAAAAGTGTCCGAATACCATGTAACGGGTCTATCTCTGTTATCCTGTTTTTGTTTACTGTTATGCGCGCCTTGTTTTTACCGATTACGGCGGCAAAAGCATCGTAACCTGCTAATGTACTAAGGGCTGTATTTAGGGAAGATAAGTTGGTAAATGGATAGACTTTTCGCAGTTGTCGATAGACTAGTAAGGCGTAGATTGCTTGGGCAACCTGGATTGATGGATTTGTATTGAGCTTCTTTAATAACCTAGAGATTTGTCCGTCTGTGCGATGGTAAAAATCGTTCATGACATCCTGTGCATTGATAGGGCGGTTTATGCCACAACGAGTCGTCAGGACCAATTCTCCGTCTGCTGTGAGACAATTCGTCAACGATACTATTAATAATTTTTGTATTTCGGGTGGGAACAAATCGATGAAATGATCGGCAGCTATGAAGTGAAAGGTTTCTCCATCGTTTTTCCAGTTGAATACGTCCATAGAGACGATATTGGCGATTTTTAGCAACTTGCGCTTTTTAACTTCTGCGTAGACACGAAGAAGAGGCGTGACACAGAGATCTGCAAGGACAAACGAGAAGTTATTGTGTATTTCTTGCTCATGGATATTATGTGATTGTAGGTAATCCAGAAGACCAGCAATAGTTGTTTCATCAGCTTGAGCAGGTATCAAAACTCGGAACTTCTCTTTGCGTTTTTTCGTTTTCGCCCATATGTTATATCTCTCAAGAAGTCTTTCGCCAATTACTGCTGCATCTACAGGCGCAATAAGTTCTTGGAGTGATTTGTACATATCAACATCCCCATGGTATCGGTGGCAGGTTGGGTCGCAGAAGTACCCGTGCTGGGCGAGCTTGTTGATCTCTTCTGGCGTAAGAGTAGCTAAGTTCACACCAAAAGCAGGCCTTGCAGTCAGCGGCGTATTTGGTTCTGCTTGACCAATGCTAAGATTAATATAGGGTTGTCTTCTTGCTGCAATTTCATTTCTGATATACGTTCTGTCTTCATAAGTCAATTCATGCATGGTAGACAAGTTCAGATCCCAGTCCTCGGGCTTCCATTTTCTCCTTTCTTTCAAATGCGGTAAGAAGATTTTATATCGTGTTCCATTTTTTGCTTGCACAAATGCTTCCAAAAAATTTTCCTGAAGGCCTTCCGGAAATTCCCACACTGGTGGGCGTATAAACATTTCAGCTAACGTTTCGATGGAGTAGTCCATTCCCCGATGGTTTAAGAGGTCCAAGAGTAATCGAGTATGGAGCTCGATTATAGCTCCCTGATATTCATGGAGCTCAAAAATCTCTGTAGGGTGAGTTCTTGTGGCTGCTTCTAACAGTTTTTGCTTTACCACGTAGCGGAGAACCTCATCGTGTGCCCCAAAATACTCCACGACGTGCGGTCTGATACTATCTTTCGTAATCAAATCACTTGGTCTAAAAGAAGCTGGTAATGCCCACAGTCCTGCCAGCTCTAAAAATGGTTGACTTCTTGCCAGTTGGTCAACGATGTGTAAAGGTACACCCTCAGTAAGCCAGCTATCTCTGAATTGCGTCTCTATGTATCTTCCCCTTTCTTGTTCAGCTGGTAATGACATACTTATATATACTAATACCTATTATGTTATATTTTGAGCTTCACTATAGCATAAAAACAATAAGAAGCAAGGAGCCCTGATGTAGCCATTCACGAGTTAGCAATATCACCGGTACATCCTGAATGGTTACCCGTGGCAACATGGACAAAATAAACCACGTGGTTTATTTTATCCATGAGTGAGCGTTGGTGGAGTAAAGGTATTAGACACGTAGGGAGAGACTGTTTCCGCGCCGGCTGGCGGGTAAAACAATAAAAAGCTTTGTCAACTCGTGAATGGTTACGCCCTGATTAAAGGTGAAAGTGCTATAATTGCCTGTACTATGGGTCCAGAACAAAATCCTTTCACTCGTGAATTACACGATCTCAGTGACGATCACGTTGTCATTGACCATGAAACAGGAAAGAAAGTGGATCCTTCCCGGATTCACATAGCTCCAGGTGAAGCAATGCTTGCAGTTGCTTCTGGTCTAGCGGTTGGCGTGGCGTTCTCTTTTCCTCTCTTTTGGCCCGCTGTTATAGCTGATAGTCTTGCTGGTGTATTTAGTGGGTACTTGTTTGATAAAGCTAAAGAGAGCATGTCCGTTCGTCGAGAAGAGCAAGTATATCAATTTTCTGCAGCTGCCGATGGGTTGATTGAAAATATTACGCCCCAGGCAATAGATTAGGTTTCTTTAACGTGGGGAGTGGTCACTTGAAGGAAAAGATCGACAACACCCAGTTCCTTTGCACTTTTTTTCAGATACGCGATATCAAGCTTCCGTTTCTGTACAAGCCAGATACTCACGCAGTCGCCCAGGTGCCGCTCACTACGAATATCCTTGCACCAAGTAAGCTTCGTGAGAATCAGATCCTCCGGCGCGATCATGGATATGCGGGTCTTGCCGACGGTCATAAACCTCCGGCGTGTATATTTTACGGAAAAATCCTCTCCTCCCGTGATCCAAAAATCTACTTTCGTGCCAGTCTCGGCGTGGTAGCTATTGACCATTTGCGGGGATGAAACGTGTTCAAGTTGCTTTGCTGTCAACACAAATCCTTCTCCTAACTTCTTTAGCGCTAGCGCGAGATGATTGAGTTGTTTGCGGTCAACTTCTACAACAAAATCGATGTCATGGGTGGCCCGCGGATAGCCATAATACGACGACGCAAAGCTTCCGGATAAAAGGTACGGGACGCGATGCATGTTTAGTGCTGTAGCGACCATCACGAGAAGATCACGTTGCCCCATCGGATTAGCGCGCATAGCTTTCTCCTAGCGCTATACGTTTCCGAAGCTCTTGCATAGCCTTCGCCTTGGTAAGTTTTTTGCCGGCTCGGATATTTTTGAGAGCAAGCTTCCGGACAAAGTCCGAAAGTTTGAACGCCTGCTCAAGCCGCGCTTCTCCGCTCATACGCCGAAGGAGGGTCGTTTGATCCATACACGCTTTATTTTACCACACCAATCTTTTTTGAAAATACGCGGGGTATTGATCCGTTCAACAGGCTCAGGATCAACCCTTCGACGAGCTCAGGGCTAGCCTTGATAAAATTGAAGGGTTGACAGGTTATAAAGATCGTGGTTTAATACAGCAAACACGAAACACGATAAGATTCCTCATTGTTCTTGACCTAGTATTTTCATGAATTCCCTTGATAAATGAATTACCAGCGGCAGATGAAAGGATTGTGAAGGTATTTTTCGCTAGCTAAGCGATTCTCAATAATTGTCTAGCATCTTTCTTATCTCTTATATCTTATCTCTTATATCTTATCTCTAATCTCTAATCTCTAATCTATGGCATTCCGTGCAACACGCAAGCAGTCGTCCCAATCGAAATTATCAGAAGAAAAACCTCCGCAAAAGGAGGAGGTTTCGTCGGATCTGTCTATCGATGATGTCGTCGGCAAGCCGCAAGGAAGCGATGTCAGCCCAAAGCCTCAAGCAGGAAGCAATCAGTCGGCTGGAGAAGTATCACCGAAAGTACTTGGAACTTCTCTCCCTGATGCTCATTCTTTACACGCTTCTGGTGTGCATACGTATTTTCGAAACAGTAGCTATAGACGACCGGCGGATCGAAGAGATTTTGGAAGATCTGGAGGAGTAGGCTCTTCATATAGACCCCATCGATATCCGGATAGTCCGTCCCGGCCGGGAGGAAATTGGGGGAGAGATAGTTTTGGAGATGCGGGACCGTTTCGATATAGCGAGTCAGCAAATGGGTCATACAGGCGGGATAATGGCGATAGCTTTACTCAGGACATCAATGTACCGACAGAAACAGTCCGCGGTATTTTAGACACAATGCCCGAAGGTCACGGCTTCCTCCGGCCAAAATTCACCCCGAGCGAACGCGATATCTATATATCCCAGTCGCAGATACGCAGATTCTTGCTTCGAAATGGCGATATGGTAGAAGGCCAAGCGAGGCCACCAAAAGACAATGAGCGGTATTGGGGACTATTAAAAGTAGAAAAAATCAATGAACACAAAGCTGAGGAAATGGAAAAGCGGCCAAAGTTTGAAGACCTCACTCCGGTCTACCCAAATAAGCAATTAAAACTTGAAACGAGCCAGAATACTCTTTCAACACGTATTATTGATCTTATTGCTCCTATCGGATTTGGACAGCGCGGACTTATTGTTTCTCCGCCGAAAGCCGGCAAAACGACTATCCTTAAAGAACTTGCAGCCGGTATTGCTGCCAATTACCCCGATGTTCACCTCATGGCAGCACTCATAGGCGAGCGACCGGAAGAAGTCACAGACATAAGTCGAAGCGTCAAAGGAGAGGTGCTTGCAAGTAACTTTGATGAATCACCGGCAGAGCAAACTAGGATTGCAGAAGTTAGCCTCGACCGCGCCAAGCGGTTGGTTGAAATGGGCAAAGACGTGGTTATCCTTTTAGACTCAATTACCCGTCTTGCTCGTGCATACAATCTCGTCGTCAATCCCTCAGGCAGGACCCTTTCCGGTGGTTTTGATCCGGCTGCCCTTTATCCGGCGAAGCGATTCTTAGGGGCAGCGAGGTGCGTGGAACCAAGTCAGTTCTCAGTTGTCAGTTCTCAGTTGTCAGAAAGCAGTCAATCAGTTGATCAGTCACCAGACACACTGAAAACCGACAGACTGGTGACCGAAAACGGAAAACGGAAAACTGAGAACGGCAGTATCGGCGGCTCTCTGACCGTCATTGGTACCGCGCTTGTGGATACGGGCAGCCGTATGGATGACCTCATCTACGAAGAATTTAAAGGAACAGGCAACATGGAGCTTCATCTCTCGCGTGTACTTCAAGAACGGAGAATATTTCCCGCTCTTGACCTTGCTCGTTCAGGGACCCGGCACGATGAGCTTCTTTTAGGTGAGGAGGCGATGAAAAAGGTGACGACTCTCCGTCATATGCTTTCCCTTCTTTCTGAAGAAGAACGCACCACCATGCTTATAGAAAAACTTTCAAAAACAACTACCAACCAAGAGTTCCTCGAGAGCCTGGTAAAAGGATAAACCTCACCAATTTGCAATGCGCTTCTGTATTTGTTACGCTGCCCACTATCATGGCCGCATCCAATACTAATTTGAATAATTTTTTAATTGAAGGAACCCTTCGAAGCTCAGGATAAACGGCACAAAGGGTATACCCTGTAAGGGCCGTAACCGTCCCGCTTAGCGGGACGGATGAACCCTATGAAACAGACGCTAATAAATTTTCTCGACGAACTATCGCTGTGGGGGCAGGGTTGGAGAAATTACATAGATAAAAAACTTCGACGGTGGGGGAAAGGCTTTGAACGATATAAAGATATCATTGTTGATCTTCTCATTGCCCGCCGGGGTACCTACCAACGACCGTTTCTTCATTTTTCTCTCGGCATTCTTTTTATCGTGGGTGTCGTGAGTGCGCCAATACTTGCAAACGCATATCCGGGTGGTATCCCAAAAGGACTTGCGGATTTTACACCACCTTCAGCCGTTTTGACTTCACTCGATGTATCTGAGTACGGTATAGAGACCAAACGTTCAGAAAAACCACGGGATCAAGTCGTGACGTATGTAGTTGAAAAAGGAGATACACTTTCGAGTATTGCTGAAAAATTTGGTATATTAATTGATACAATAAAATGGGCTAATGATATAAAAAGAGATAGTTTGAATATAGGTGATGAACTGAAAATTCCTCCGGTTACCGGGATTGTTCATAAAGTGCGTGAGGGAGAAACAATATATACTATAGCAAAACGATATAAAACAGAATCACAAAAGATCGTAAACTTTCCATTTAACGACTTTACTGATCTTGACACGTTTGCCCTTAATGTAGGCCAAACACTTATTGTTCCTGATGGGGTTATGCCAGAAGCTGCCCCGATACGAACTATACCGATTCCGCCGGTTTTTGCCGGAGGTACTGGTCAATTCCAATGGCCGGTGAGCGGACTGATTACCCAGTATCCCGTCTGGTACCATAACGCTTTGGATATCGCCAATCCTGCTGCCCCAGGCATAGCTGCTGCTGCAAACGGGGTGGTAACCGATGTCGAGTATTTACGCTACGGATACGGACAACATGTAACCATTGATAACGGTGATGGATTGTCGACTCTTTATGCACATTTGTCTGAAATTTATGTGAAAGCTGGTGACAGCGTAGGTCGTGGACAAATTATCGGACGGATGGGATCTACAGGCAGATCATCAGGGACGCATCTCCATTTTGAAGTACGAAAAGGCGGTATTACCGTCAATCCGCTTTCGTTTTTGAAGTAGTTTAGGTGGACTCTTTACGATAAAATTCGGACTGGGCTTCAAAGAAATGTTTCGCCCGCGCGACTTTTTTGCTCGATTCGTGAGCATAAGTATTATACTATATCATTATGTACCGGAAGAATGTTCGTCTATTATCTATCTTTAACTTCCTCATCGGCTTTACGTTTTTCGCGCCCTTAGCGATTATCTATTTTGCCAAAGTTTCTGGGTCATACACTCTGGGAACCAGCATCTTCGGGGTCATCATGTTGAGCGCTGCAATCTTTGAAGTTCCCACGGGTATCTTGTCAGATAAAGTTGGTCGCAGATACACCATGATTTTAGGGTCATGTGCTCGAGTAGTCGCCTTTATTTTTTATGCCATAGGTCTTTCGTATTGGTTTTTGGTCATTGGGGCAATTATGGAAGGAATGTCTAGAGCGTTTTACAGCGGGAATAACGAAGCATTCTTGTACGATACGCTCGCTGATAATGGTAAAGAGGGAGAGTATAAAGAACATCTCGGAAAAACCAGTGCTCATGAGTTTAACGGACTCACCCTGTCCGCTGTCATTGGTGGTTTGATTGCTAACGTTTCCTTTGCTTATGTTATGTGGTTAGCTGTACTGTCTCAAATAATTATGCTCATTGTAAGTTTTCAATTTGTCGAGCCACGATCACGTCACAAAGAAGACACAAATATATATGCTCACTTGCGCGAAGCGTTTACGCTCTTTCTGACCAACAAAAAACTTCGTTTGCTAAGTCTTTCTTCTATACTCGCCAATTCTTTCGATGAACTTGCATATCAATTTCGTGGTGCCTTTTATAACACGATTTGGCCAATATGGGCAATCGGTTTTGCCAACATTGTGTCAAATGTAACTGCGTCGGCGGGTTTCTATTTTAGTGGAAAAATACTGCGTAAAATGAAGAGTGAAACTGCTAAATTATTGCAGAGCGTATTTGACAAATTTATTAATATAATCTCATTGGTATTTCCGACTATACTTTCGCCAGTTTTAATGTCTAGCACCTCATTTCTCTATGGAGTCGGCGTGGTTGCTGAGAATGAGCTGCGCCAAAGAGAATACGCGAACAATCAGCGTGCGACCATGAATTCACTGATATCTTTAGGTAGAAGTATTGGAGCCGCATTAATGACACTAGTGCTTGGTAAAACTGCCGATGTCTTCGGTCCCCGCCGAGCTCTGCTCATGATGGTCTTCATGGCATTCTCCGTAACATATATTTATTGGATCATTTATAGGAATGCGAAAAAGTCGCTTGCATGAACACCGTTTACGACACCACCAACCCGGGTAAGTTTGCCAAAATCCAAAAGCTCTTTGAAATTTTTGCGTTTTTCATTGAGGGATGTTAAAATGGGTTAGCTATGAAAAAAGTGAATGTTTCAACAAAATATATGGGCAGATTTGCCGGTAAATGGGTTGCTATTGATCCGGTTAAAAACCAGATCATCGCAGCGGGAAAGACAATGAGGGATATTGCCCCGTTGGTAACGCATACCGCAGACGAAAAAACACTACCGGTGGGCAAAGCGCCATTTTCGTTTCTCGTTCCCCGAAAAGACGAAGGGCCGTATGTCCTATGGGTAAAGCTCTGACTGTTTTCCCTTACCGCCAGGATGCCACAGGGTTGCTGTTTCCAATCGTTCCCTTACGTTTCCATATTGGCAAAATAATTATTGATTCCGGCGCGTTAATTGACTCCGGCGCCACCGTCTCTATTTTCAAAGAAGATGTGGCCCTGAGTTTGGGATTGGAAATTGAAAAAGGCAAAGAGATTTGGTTGGGTGGGGTCGGGGGTCATATTAAAGGATATCTGCATGAATTGAAGATTGAAGTTGCTGGTAAAAAATTTCTCTGCCCCGTAGTTTTCTCCCACGAATATACCGTTTCTTTTAATTTACTAGGCAGAGAGGCTGTTTTTAAACAATTCAAGATTATTTTTGAAGAAAAGAAAAATCTTCTGAAATTGGAGTAAACTGCGCCATTCCTGACTCGCCGGAAAATCCATTTCTGTGGACTCTTTACGAAAAAATTCGGACTGAGTTTCAAAGGTAGCGCTGCGAGTGCCCCCACCCACTCGCAGCGCCATCTTCACGCTCGGCCTTCGGCCTCGCTTATGTTTCGCGCGCGATTTTTTGCTCGGCTCCGCCGAGCATTAACATTTTACCACTTCAAACCT
Organism: uncultured Gammaproteobacteria bacterium; assembly: GCA_964449675.1. Classification (GTDB taxonomy): domain Bacteria; phylum Patescibacteriota; class Microgenomatia; order UBA10105; family UBA927; genus CAYVAR01. The sequence goes on along the minus strand of CAYVAR010000031.1, from coordinate 1,834 downwards.
GGCCTATTAAATAGTAATATAATTCCCACAATAGAAAGTTTCGATAATAAGTAGGATATGTACTCCGCATTGATCTTGAAAAGTCTATAAAATTATCTGGCATTCTAAAAGGTGCGACTTTATACAGTCTTTCAATTTTTGGTAGGTCTTTAAACTTGATTGCTCCTCCTCTGGTGAGATACAATCCTGCAAGTACTTCAGGTCGTAATGTCTTGATTTTCAAACCGTCATAATTAACATGCACGGCTTCAATATCGGCAGTGGTCAAAGGTGTCGATATCTCTCCATATACTTGTAAAAATTCACCATTCTCTTGAACTATCCTACTATATTTGTGCGGATATAAATCTTTTCTAATTATATCATTCTCAGCAAGTGCTTCTTGTAGAGTTTTCAATCCGGTTAAGGAAACTTCTGGATATTCCTTTTTCAGACTCGTCAATATTTTCTGGAGAGAATCTGTAGGTTGATCTAGAACCAGAACATCAACATCACGAGCGGTGTGGTTTGGTCGATAAGGCATAGTATGATAGTCTTCACCTAAAGTTTGTAAGTATCCAGCTATCGCCATGCCTCCAATTACTCGATAATTTATTCCATTTTGTTCAAGAGTTTTTATAATTTCACCAAATCTGTTTACAAATTTTTGATATTCCGCATCGCCGAGTTGTTTTTCTATATACGTTGCCTTTGTCTTACGGTCGAAATTTGCGTTTCTTAGTAGGTATATGTGAGACAACAAATCTGAGCCAACTGCTCCAGCAGCAAGACCGATAAGCCTTTTAATTAAGTATCGCTTGGAATAAGTATCTGCCTTATTAAATGGTTTATCATAAGGGTTTACTTCAGGATCAATAAGTGCTAGTTCATTTGATCCATAAGTTCCAATAAGATTACAGGAATCAAGTGGAAATATCCACGATATACCACTTCGAGGCGTGACAAGTAAACGACCATCAACATCAATAGTTACTTGGTGTTTTCTGAAATAGCTAATGACCTTTCTGCAAAATACACCCCATTGTCGAAGTAAAGTCTCATTTCCCAATACATAAAGTGGGCTCAAGCTCATCAATGTGTCACCGGGAATTTCTTTGGACAACTTCATCATCATAGGTCGGCCATCTACTCCATCCACAATAACCATATTCTGTTTGGGGACCATTGGAGAAAATTCTGAAGCTACTTGCTGTTGCTTCGACCACAATGTAGTTGCTCTAAAAAAATCTGGTTTACCTTCGCTTTCTGGTAATGCTGAAAAAACCGCAACAGTATTTTCATCTACCTCTGATGATTTTATCCTTACCGCCACAGAACATCCACCCCAACCTACGACAGATGTGGGATAAGCAGCAAGCGGTAATTCAAGTTTTTTAATAGAGTCAAGTATTTGCTCACCAGTTGCTTCAGTTATCTTATGGCCAGGCAAATCTTTAGACGCGTTGACTCCAATAAATGATTCTCTCCCGTCGGTATGCCCTATATGATAGACCGTCTGGCCATGAATAGGAGATTCGATTCTCATAGCGGAATTATACACTAAATTAGCTTATAGTGACTTGCTATCTCAGTAATTAAATTTCAAGAGGTTTAAAATTGTACTATTTTTTCATTAACATTTATGATATATTGTTTCTGTACTCAAACAATCTTTCGGATTTTTTTGATGGCCGTCCTGGACAGATCCGAAAGGGTTTGAGTACAACCGGGGCGGCCATCAATTTTATAAAAGTTCTTTAAAAATTTTTGCGTTTTTCTTTTGAAATCATTTCTTTTAAGAAATGATTTGTCCGAGCCGACTTTTTACGAGGCCGAAGGCCGAGCGTGAAGATGG
>CAYVAR010000030.1:0-13926 GCA_964449675.1 uncultured Gammaproteobacteria bacterium | reverse complement strand
TTCGGTTCTAACTTTTTCGTAAATCTCGACCAAGTTCCCGTAGCTTAAATGGATAGACCTGCCCGCTTTTGCTGGTGTAGCTCAATGGACAGAGCAGTCCCGTCCTAAGGGAAAGGTTGGGGGTTCGATTCCTCTCACCAGCGCAAAAGCCAGTCAGGCGGGGCAGAGGTTTCTCCCAGTAGTATGCGTCCCGACGTTTCGTCGGGACTGCAACTACGGGACCCCGAAGTTCTACGCTCCGCCTCTGGCGGAGCAAGATACTTCTGGGGCTAAACCTCCGATCTCAGTTCGATTCTGAGCAGGAGCGCATCTTAGCGCGGGATGATGTAGGTTCCCTACCCGCAATGCTTCGCGCATAGCGATGCAGGCGGGGATTCCTGTCGAGGGCACAAGATAATAGTCTGTTAGCCTTTTCCTTCTTTAGCCATTACTATCTTTTCGACAGGTCTATGCGCTCTATTACCAGCTAAGGCGTTTCTTCTCGGTCCGGGTATCAAAACTCCATCTACTGTCGTTCCATGAGAAGTAGTATTTCCAGTATATACATCTCGCCCAGTCATTGCACCCTGAGTTTCAGGTTGAGATGCATGTCGTTTTCTCAGTTTTGCAAGTTGAAAAGCAAACTCATCTACCCTAGTTATTGCTATTTCCATATCCTCATCACTCAGAGACAATCCAAACCCATCAGTCAGAAGGCCTAAGGCTTCAGTATATGTACACGCATGGTCAGACCCATCAGGAATTTTGTTTACGTTATTTATAGCTTTTATGAGATCTCGAATACCAGCCATATGAGTTTATTATACAGAAGATGTCAAGTAAATATCTTAACATGACTTACACAGTGAGCATTATTCTCGCGAGTCATTGCGAGGAGTTTTACGACAAAGCAATCTCTACTGATAGAGATCGCCACGTCCGCGCACCATCGGATGGTGCGCGGACTCGCGATGACAGGGTGCATAAGTCCTGATCTTAACTAAATTTTTTATCTCAGATTTACGGTGTAGAGGTTGGGGAGGGTGCTTGCGTCCGGATTTAAATTGGTCATGATGATAAGCCGACTCCCATTGGTCCAGGGAGCTACAAAGCCATCGACAAATGGCCCAGAATAGACCGTAATCCAATTAGTCCGGTCAAATTCCATAACATCTATCTTTTTATCTCCAGCAAGGATGAGATGTCTATTGGTAGGAAACCAACTTATCGGCGAAATCGAAATTTGTTGTGTGGTTATTTTATTGAGTTGTGGTAACGGCAGTTTTGGTTTTGCTGTGGGCTTTTGTGTCGGGGTGAGCAACAATTGTTTCACTTCATCGCCACTGAGGACAAGGTAATTTTTATCCTCTTTGCTGTCGTAGACATAGAGATTGCCCGTTTTTAGAGCTCTCACTTCCTCTGTCGGGTTGGTGCCGATAAGCGCAGGATCGATAATCAGTGGAAGTGTAGCAGATGCAGTTGCTTCGTATAAAAGTTTGGTTTCATCAGGAGAGAAACTTAATATGGTAGCACTACTTGTTGCTACATCGATAAATTTCTGCTTGAATGCTGTAAGCTTTTGACTATTTTTGAGCGTCTTTTGCTCAGTCCATGTTTGGATGAGCGCCTCAAAACTTTGCGATACATCATCAAAGGTCAAGGCCTTTGACGTATTAAACAGTCGGGCGCTCCCAGGAAGCATAGCCAGAATTTGCGTAGAATCTGGCGACCAGAGTAGGGACGCGTTGGACAGGTTAAAGCTATTGCTGCTTTGTCCCAAAAGCTGTGGATCGCGATTACGGCCTAAAGGGCGGTCAACCAGTTCGAGAACCCAAAGCCCTGCTTTTGATGATTGGCCGTCGCGGGTGACGTCAAGGGGTATAGTATAGGCAATTTTTGTACCATCTGGGGATAAGACAGGGTGTTCTATGCCGCTTGTCGTAAGCGGAGACAGACTTGGGTTTTTCGGAAAAAGGAATGCATCAGCCCGCGTAACGACTTCTCCCTGGATACGCAGTTTTTTTTGCCAGCCTATGTAGCCTTCTTTGATGATTTGGACCGTGTACCAGCCCGGATCGATAGTAAAGGCGTTGTTCGTTGCGCTTCTTAGCCTTGTATCCACCAATACTTGCGCCCCAATTGGATCTGATGTTGCGGATATAAGACCGGTGGGTTTGACCGAATTTTTTCGCAGATCCAACCGGTATCCGCGGCCATAGAGAATTATTGCAAATGAAGCTCCTAAAATAAAACAAAGTGTAAAGAAAGTATACAAAATAGATCTGGTTGTCGGAAGCTTCATAGGTGGTTTTTGATTTCATTTATTATACTCGGATGTGTGCTAGAATACCAATGGAAATCATCGAATAGCGAATTGGTACGAAAATACGAATCTTCCAATATAGTGTTTATACGTATATTCGGCCTTGATTCGATATTCGTTGATGAAATTATGTTTTCTAAACGCATCGGCATAGATCTTGGAACGGCTAACTCTCTCGTGTGGCTTGCGGGCGTCGGGGTGGTTCTCAATGAGCCCACGGTGGTTGCTGTGACCGTAGAGGACAATCGGGTCGTTGCGGTGGGAAACGAAGCAAAGGAAATGCTCGGACGCACACCCGTTAACATCATGGCCACACGCCCGATGCGAGATGGGGTAATCGCTGATTACCTCATCACAGAAGCAATGCTTTCCTACTTTATCGACCGCGTAGTGGGTAGGAACCGTTTATTTAAGCCGGAAGTCATGATTTGTGTCCCAAGCGGGGTCACCCAGGTGGAGCGCCGTGCGGTTTTAGACGCTACTTTGTCAGCTGGAGCAAAAGTCGCCTACCTTATTGAAGAGCCATTGGCAGCAGCGATTGGTGCCAAAATTCCGATAGCCCAGGCTTCAGGACATATGATCGTTGATATCGGCGGCGGTAGTACCGAGGCTGCAGTTATATCTCTTGGAGGAGTCGTCGTGCATAAAAGTGCCCGTGTTGCTGGCAATAAGATTGATGAAGCGATAGCCCTTTATGTCAAGAAAAAGTATAACCTGATTATCGGTGAACGGATGAGTGAGACGATCAAAATGACGATCGGGGATGCAGTGCCGGATGTCAGAGGTCAGAAGTCAGATATCAGACAAAACGAAGAAAAACAGGAATCCGATATCCGAAATCCGATATCTGACGTCCGAACAATGGAGGTTCGCGGTCGCGATACAGTCATGGGACTTCCGCGGATGATTGAACTATCGCAAGAAGAAATTACGGAAGCAATTCTTCCCATTCTTCAACAGATTATAAGTGCTGTGAAATCAGTTCTTGAAGAAACTCCTCCGGAGCTTGCTGCCGATATAATTGACAAAGGGATTGTGATGAGCGGAGGAACATCCCTTTTGAAAAATTTTGATAAACTTATGACCCAGATGACGGGGGTCGTGTGCCATGTCGCTGAAGATGCGCTGTTTTGCGTCGTACGTGGCACGGGAGTAGCTATGGAAAATATAGAACTTTACAAACGAAGTATCAGCAGGAGATGATTACCAATACTACCAATAAACCAATACTACCAATACTACCAATACTACCAATGCTACAAATACTACCAATAAACAAATACTACCAATAAACGCGACGAAAGAGTAAAAGTAGTGTCTTTATAGATGCGACCGCAACGTAAAAGACATTTCTTTGTAATAAGATATAAAGACCTATAAAGAGCTCTATTAGATAAAATACGAAATGAGTTGTCTGTTCAATAACAAAAAGAGCTGAAAGCTTATAGAAAATATCTTAAAGTAGTGATAAGGAAACTGAAAATAAAAATTAGATATACATATATGTGTTCAATCGCCTGCGAGCATCATATAGAAAAGATATAGAAAAGATACTTCTATGAATACTACAGGTTTAAAATCACAAAAAATACTTGGAATTTCTATAACGACGAATTCGAAAGGAGAGATCCTAGAGTATCTTCAGAAGTACCTTCTTCAAGCTCAAAGCTCATCCGCCAGCTGGCGGATCAAAGCTCAAAACGAAAGAGTAAAACCCTTATTAGTTGCTACACCCAATCCGGAACAGATTGTGTATGCGCAAGGCGATCTTCATTTCGCAGAAATTGTTAATCAGGCTGATGTGGCGCTCCCCGACGGCATCGGCCTCGCGTTTGCATCTCGAATATTCTCATTTTCGAAACTCGAAACTCGAAACTCGAAACTCACTTCACGAATACCCGGTGTTGAGTTTATGGAAGACCTGGTCAAAATAGCAGCCAAAGAGGGCTACACCATAGGACTTATTGGCGGACGGGAAGGAGTAGCAGTCAAGGCTTTAGAGTGCTTGCAGTCGAAGTATTCGGGTCTTAGGGGATGGGCCGATGAAGGACCGGAAATTAAACTCAAAACTCAAAAGTCAAAACTCAAAACTGAAACTCAAAACTCACAAAATCAATTTCTGGAACAATTTAACAATATAGCAATAGAACAATCTGGGAAAGACATCACGGATGAGTATATGCGTCAAGTTGCAGAGAGGATTAATAGAACGAAAACACAATTGGTCTTTGTCGGCCTAGGGGCGCCGAAGCAGGAATACTTCATAGAAAAACTCAAAATTCAAAACTCAAAATTCAAAACTGAAATTCAAAATGCAAAGGATCAATTGCAACCCTCAAAAGGTGCCACCTTTAAAGATGTATATAGTAATTCTTTGGTTTTTATGTCCGTTGGCGGGTCCTTTGACATTATCACCGGCGGCACACCCCGCGCGCCATTCGTATTAAGGACTATCGGCGTCGAATGGCTGTGGAGACTCTTTAAAGAACCGTGGCGATGGAGGAGGCAGATTGCTTTGGTGCGCTTTATGCTTCTTGTTGCGCGAGAACGTCTTCATGTATAATTATGGTCAATGAGAAACGGTGAAAAACCTCGGGTCCTTTTCCTCTACGACTTTCCCATCCATGGTGGCGGTTCCGGTGCCTATATAAAATATCTCGCTCTTCGACTAAAGGAAGCTTATAAATACGAACTTGCCATCGCGGCACCTGATACGAGTGCAATTGATGAGAGCATCACGCAGTTTCCTCTTGAGTTACCTCAAATACCCGTGTTTGTGGGCCGTCCGGGGCTTGAGAATGAAAAAAAATACAGTCAACTCACTCCACTTGAAATTGCAAATCTCTACAATGCTTTCATAAAAGGCACGATAAAAGCGGTGACAGAATTTAAGCCTGATATTATCCATGTGCACCATATCATGATCAACGCCTGGGCTGCCCGATTTACCCGATCCGTCTACGGCACCAAGTTTATCCTCACATCTCACGGTAGCTGCCTCCATGCGATAGCAAAAGACCGTCGCTACTTTCGTCTCACGCGCGATGCGCTTTGGGCTGCCAGTGCAATCACCGTGGTATCAGGCGATACTCGTGCGAAACTTTTAAAAACTTTTGGACCGGATTTGTCCGGTAAAACGCGCACCATACCCGGTGGCATACGTTTATCACTTTTTCCTGGGAGACGGCCCGTGGAGGAGATTCGAAAGCGCTACGCAATAACGGATAAAAAGATAGCGCTTTTTACCGGACGCATTATTACGGAAAAAGGTGTCGAATACCTTGTAAAGGCTGCTAAAACCATTAATGGCAGGGTAATTATCGCCGGTGACGGACCGCAGCGAGTACATCTTGAGGAGCTTATCAAACGTATGCAACTTACGAATATCACGATGCTTCCGTTTGTCCATAAATACGAGGAATTTTTGGATCTTTACTATCTCGCAGACGTTTTTGTGTCGCCGGCAGTATGGGATGAGCCCCTTGGTCTGACCATCATTGAGGCGATGGCATCACGAACGCCAGTTATTGTCACACGGAAAGGCGGAGTCACCATGGCGGTAAAAGACGGAGTCAACGGACTGTTCGTCCGGCCGAGAAACAGCAAAGAAATTGCCAGTGCGGTCAATAGAATTTTTGCCAATGACGCCCTTGCCCGTAAAATGGGTGAACGCGGAAGGCGGGTGGTCGAGGAGCGATTCACCTGGAGGAAAATCGCAGCGCGATTTGACAAACTCTATCAAGATGTCTATCTCTACCGATAGTAAACCTATGAAGATCGGAATTCTCACTCCATCAATCTACATGTATCAACGGCGCTATAGAGATCGAATTTTTGCTCCCGGCGAACTTGTACGAAATTTGGTAAAAGGATTGTTGGATCGCGGTCATGACGTGACGTGGTTTAGCGCTTCTGGGGAAGATACGAAAGCCAAATTAGTGTTGGGCAATAAAGATTTATTAGAAAAAGATATGCAGATGCGTTCATTTCAGGATATTAATGAAGGAATTAAGCGTAAAGTGTCTCTTTATGGCACAAAAATGTATTATGAGATGGATTTAGTAACTCGAGCATATGAACTAGCGCAGAAGGGAGACGTTGAATTGCTGCACATATTTCATTCATTTGGCTATCTGGCACATTTTTTTGCTGAGCTTACGAATATACCATCACTGTTTACCTTTCACGATCCATTACCTACCGATAATATGCTAGAGAGTTGGTTGTTAGACCGTTTCCCCGGACCCCGGTACATCTCCATCAGTCGCAGTCAGCAAGGGAGCCAGAGTAACCATTTTATTGGTAATGTCTATAACGGCATAAATGAAGCTGAGTTTGCTTTTTCGCCTACAGGTGGGCAGGAGTTTATATGCGTCGGTAGACTGGTTTCACAAAAAGGATTTGATCAGGCCATCGCTGCGGTCAAAATCGCTCAGACCTCACTAATTATTGCTAGTTGGATTACGGATGATGTCCAAAATTCCGATTATTATCGACAAAAAATTGTTTCACACGTTGATGGTGTTACCATAAAAGTTAAATCTTTAATGCAGGAAAGGGAGCGTGTGCAGTTGTATCAGAAAGCCAAGGCGCTCCTTTTTCCTATTGCCTGGGAAGAACCATTTGGCATGGTCATGACCGAAGCTATGGCCTGCGGGACGCCGGTAATTGCATATAACCGCGGTAGTGTTGCCGAAATAGTGCGAGATGGTGTCACGGGCTTTATTATCGATCCAGATAATGTCGATAGACCGGGGAAGGGAAGTTGGGTAATAAAAAAACAAGGGGTCGCGGGACTCGTAGAGGCAATAAAGCGGATTGGTGAGATCGACCGTGCTGCCTGCCGCAAGCACGTCGAGGAAAACTTTACCGTAGAGAAAATGGTGGAAGGGTATGAAGGGGTTTATCAGCGATTATTATCTTCATCATTATGAATGAAGTTGGCGAAATGTTAATAAAATCGCCAATACTTCCTGAACAACTGTCGTCACTGTCAGAAGGTGATGAACTTTGGCATAACGATAAAACACGAATTTTTTATCCGGAAAATCCGCTAGTTTCGGCCCAGGAAGGCATACATCTTCGTATTGAATCTAAAGACGTGCCTCTTCACCCAAAAACTCCTGCGGAATGGAAAGGTTTTTTAGAGACATGGGCTATTGCGATTGGTTCCGGTAAGGTTATATCAGAAGGGCGGGCACTTGATGACATGTGGCAGAGTTTTATCGATCGGACGGAATATTCTCCAGATGACCACCTGGTCATTGACGTTATTGGTCGTAATCCCACAGGGAAAAGTTGGGCAAAGACTGCACCACTTCCAGATGCAGATTATGATAACCGGAATGCCCGATTGCCATCAAAAAAAGTCCAAGAATTTGGAGAAACACTTCAGCGTTATTTTCGTAGGTTTTGGCTTCCCCATGTACAAAAAGTAGATTTGTTTTCGCAAGAAATGAACGTGGATCTCCCGGGGTCAGAGGGATTTAACAAGAAGTTTCAGAATAATACCGCCTTGCCATTTCCATGGCAAAGTGAACCATTATTCGTTAGTAATTATATAGATGCTGTTGCAATACTTCATCCGCATCTTAAGTCAGGACTTCATATCTATATTGGTGTGGCAAACGCGCCTCATCGGCCATGGAATGACCTGCCGCGCGCGCTTCAAGCAGTGGGGCTTGCCGAAGCTACGGCTCAGGTATTTGAGGAGATCCAGGTCAATGGGCAAGCAATAGCTGCCGAAACGAGTGTCCGGATAACCGGAAGTTGGTATAGAGGCTTTAAAGATTTAGCGAGTGATCCGGATTTTGTTGAAAATTTTGGTCGTGTCCCCACAAAGTGGTTTAAGCGGCGATTTCGGGAAAAAGTAGCAGTAGACCCACCGGGTGTCACAGTTATTACGACTGATAAGGCCGGTCCGCCAAAAGCGTGGACGATGAGTTTTCATCCGCATGTTTATGGTGTTCGCACTCCTAATGAGCTTATGCGACTTACCCAACGACCGCGAAATGAAGGAGGATCAGATTGGGAAGGAATAGAGGCGATGAGTCCAGAAAAGCGGATTGCCCTACGAGATGCATTAAATGCTCGGCTTCCGAAGGTGGTTTCAGATATGAAAGGACTACTTACCGTAGGCACAGTATAATTTTTTTTGACCGCGCTGTCTGTCGAAAGCACGTAAAAGAACATTTTTTTCGTAGAAAAAATGGTTGAAAGCTACGAAAAGGTATACGAGATGGTATTACAAGGGGAATAAGGTATCTTTCAAGTCTTTTCGATCTGCTATGATGAATTGATGAGTGTGCTTTTTATTACGAGTGAGGTGGAGCCCTAGTTTAAACTCGGCGGGCTTGGGGATGAGGATCACTTAGAAGTATAGAATTAGCCTTAAAAGGTCGGACCTTTTTGTGTTATAGTTATACTTATGCCTGCCAAAAACGTAATCAAAACGTATGTTTCCGATGGTATCTACCATGTATATAATCGAGGTATCAACAAGGGAGACATATTTTTTGATGGTCAGGATTATGCGGTATTTCTTTCCTATCTGAAATCGTATCTTCTTCCAAAAGACACGAAACGACTTCATTCAATTATTGCTGACTCTTCTACCGCTTATTCAGAAAAGAACAAAGCATTACGAGACCTTGCTCTCGAGAATTTTTATGATCGAATTGAGCTCATTGCCTATTGCTTGATGCCCAATCACTTTCATTTACTTGTTAAGCAAAAAGGGGAACGCGATATGGTTTCGTGGATGCGAGCCCTCGTTACGCGATTTACAGCCTACAGTAACAGGCGGCACCATAGGCTTGGTCCACTTCTTCAGGGTGACTATCGGGCTGTCCTTGTGGGGACCGATGAGCAGCTTATCTACCTGACTCGCTACATTCACCGAAATCCTCTTAGCCTTAAAAGGTCCGACCTTTACGTTCAGCCAAGCTCATACCCAAATTATCTGAAGCAATTAGATCAGGAATGGGTAAAGCCCGAGATGGTACTTGCAGGTTTTGGGAAGACGGGGTTTACCTCATATCAATCATTTGTAGAATCGAACGATTCCGACCTTGAGGAGAAAGCGGTTCACATGCTTGGGAAAGCAGAAATCGATAATTAGCCTTAAAAGGTCGGACCTTTTTGTCTTATGCATGTGCTTTTTGTCACGAGTGAGATGGAGCCGCTGTTTAAACTTGGCGGCTTAGGGGATGTGAGCCAGTCGTTGCCGAATGCCCTTCATAAGCTTAACGTCGATGTCACCGTTATCATCCCGTACTACACATCTATCAAGCTCGATCGACCATTGTGCTTGGGTAAACTTGGCGTTACCTATAGAAATGAGCACCACTTGGTATTTGTCTTTGCGAGCCGGCATCCAAAGAATGCCGTGCCGGTTCTTTTGCTTCGTCATCCACTGTTTAATGACTATCACGATGTTACTATTGTCGGTAGATTTGCGTTTTACTCCCTTGCCGTTGTTGCGCTTACCAGTCAGGCACGGATGATCGTAGGCCACGATATCGACATCATTCATTGCCACGATTGGCACAGCGCGCTCGTACCCCTTCTCGCCAGCGAAAATAGCAAGCTCAATGATGCTCATACCTCCACAGAGACAATACAAGCAAAAAAAAGTCATACAATCCTTACGATCCATAACTTGCTCTATCAGGGTATTACCACCGATACATTGACTAAGGAGATCGGTTTACCGCATGAGCTTGTCCATAGACTCAACCGTAGAAGTGGGTCATTTGTAAATCTTATGCGAGAAGGAATTTCGTACGCAGATGTGGTGACGACGGTGTCTCCGACGTATGCCCGGGAGATTTATACAAAAGAGTATGGAGAAGGACTTGAAGGGCTTTTTGCAAAGAGGAAAGACCGTGTTATTGGAATCCTTAATGGTATTGATCGGGAATACTGGAATCCTGCAAGCGATCGATCGCTTGCGTATCAGTATGATAGTGATTCAATCTTGAGAATCAAACCAAAACTTAAAAATCTTCTTCAGAAAGAGCTAACGCTTGACCCTGCAGATATTCCACTTCTTGCATACATTGGTCGACTTGACGGCCACCAAAAAGGAGTCAACATTCTTTTAACTTCTATAAAACCTTTTCTCCAAAAAAGAGTTTGTCAGCTCGCGATACTTGGTACCGGAGATAAAACTATCGTTGGCATGATTGGCAAACTAGCAAAGGTTTATCCTGGCAGGGTTACTTTTACCCATGCGTTTGATGAACCTCTTGCGCGCCGAATATACGCAGGCGCTGATGTAGTAGTGATACCTTCTAAGTTTGAACCTTGTGGTTTGATACAGATGATAGCTATGCGTTATGGTACGATACCTTTAGTAAGAAAGACTGGTGGACTTGCAGATTCGGTTATCGATGGGAAAACAGGTATTGTTTTTGGTCCATATACTATGACTGCATTAATACAATCTATCCAGAAAGCTATCAATATATATCATAAATCTCCTACATGGAACCAGATGGTTCGTCGGGTCATGCGGCAAGACTTCTCCTGGAAGCGTAGCGCTAAAAAGTATAAACAGCTCTACCTACGACTTCTCAAGTAAGACCTATATCGAACATATTATTCGAGCGTAGTCGAGAATCCTTCGGCAAGACTCAGGACAAACCTTCTCGACTCTCTCGCATACGCTCGTTCGCTCGAAGAATAAGAGATTTTGTTATAAATCCTAATGTATGGTTTTTATCGAAGCGATTCAAGGAGTATTGGTGCCCTTTTTATCGCTCGCTCGGCGCGGGGAGCATAAAGGTAATAGGCGCTCACCGTAGATATTGTAAGTACAAAAGCACTTATCATAAGCGATCGATAGGTTCGCTTGGGATCTTAAAAAAAACAATGACGAGTACGAATGCAGCTCCTACAAGGACAAGCATAACGAACCGATCAAGTGCCAAGACGGTATTGCAGCTAGCATAGGAAAACGAGGTGCCGATCGCTCCATGCATACAGGGAGTGAGTATTGCAATAATTGTCGGAAGAATCGTTAGATAGACCAGAAATACTATGCTCATCCATAGGTACGAGTTTCCGGAGGTGACTGATGATTTCTTCATCCATTCATCATACGGGAGAAAGCCAAACGCGAGAAGAGGGAGATTAGCGAAGTTAAATTTTTGTATAGTAAATCGATCTTCCTTTGCCGTGCGGATAGATGAGGCCCAGGGTTGCGATTTTACTTAAGTCTCTTGAAGCAGTAATCTGGGCTACGCCATAGAGTTTCTGAACTTTTTTGTTTGTAATCGTGCTGTCAGGAAGGTCTAAATGCGAAAGAATCATTTTTTGTCTATCGCTTAGCTCTAGCCACTTTGATGAAAGTTCACCGTGGTGAGACGGACGGGACAGAGAGTCTTTTACCTGCGAGATATGCGATACAGCTGATTGCGCGACGTATTCAAGCCATTGGGTATAATTTCCTGTTTGGATTGTGGCAGAAGTGAGAGCATGAAATGCTTTTATATCTCCCGCCCAGTATGGTTCCAGAGAAAACAAGCCGTGCACATCATACCCATACTTCCATAGAAGCAGATCAAAAAGGAGAAGCGCTATTCTACGAGAATCGTTTCCGGAAATAGCGATCGTTTGTAAATATGCGATAGCTGCTTGGACTATAGGATGCTCAGATTGACCTTGAATATAATCGAAAAGTTGTTGAAACGATTCGTCCAAACCAGATAAACTTTTACGAATATATACCAAGTCAGTATGGGCATAGAGTAGGAGAGCGATTGTATCAAGCGTGTGATATGAAATTGATTTTGTGCTCCCTCGCCAATCATCTCGCAAAGACACAAGCGTTTGTCGATAATTAATAACTTCTTGCTTTACTGAAGTCATTCGTTTGGCGGGAGTCGTGGTAAGGATTGTCATAATTTCTTTTCTGCCTAATGGCTTATTGGATAAGGTGAGTCCTCCGGAAATAGTATCTACCATCGTTTCGAAGCGGAATTTTATTTCCTGTTTTGAAGTAAGAGGAATAAGCAATATGTCTCGCCTAATGGATTCAAATACTTGCAGGGATTTCTGGATACCCGGAGACCTATTATATGACAAATTTTTCATGCGCAATAAACTTATCATAATCTTATCATTATTGTCAAATTTTCAAGCAAATAAGAGTATTGACAAGTTATTATATATATGATGTGATGATGATATGATTATGAATAGATTAACAATGGTAATGTTTTTGAAGCTAATTTGCCTATGCAGAGATAACCTTTGCATAAGTCATTGGTCATAGATTTCATGCCTGACTATCTGCCTATCGGTACAGCATCTGAGTATCTTGGTATATCTATTGATACGCTGAGGAGATGGGAAAAATCGGGAAAAATTACTTCTCATCGCCTCGATCATAAAAATCGTTATTTCCAAAGAGTTGATCTTGACAGACTGAAATTAGGGGATGTGGTCGACGTACAAGAAGCGTCAAAACGTCTCCATATGTCCTCCTCCACGCTTCGACGGCTATCCGACAGTGGAGTTATTCCTGTTATTCGTAAAGCAAACGGGTATCGTCGTTTTCGTTTAAAAGATTTGGAGAAGTATCTCGATAGTCAGTCAAACGTAGTTCATGATATAAAGAAAGTTCAAGTATTAGAGCCATCAATCCCTGACTCGTCAGAACTCGTTTTTTCGGGAGATGAACATGCATTACAACTCATAAGACCATCGATACGAACTTTTCTCATCCTTTTGTATCGACAACTACAAAGCATTCAATTGTTTTGGCGTGTATCGTTAGCATCAGTTATTATAGGTCTTTTAACTATTCTCATTATCTCCATGCTAACGACGCTTTCATTTTTAATATTTCCGAAAGAAGCAGTGAAATTTTTTCACTTTAAATTTGCTTCTGAGATGCGTCTCGATAATCCACGAGTGCTCGGCGCTCAAACTTCTCTACCACTTCAGGCTACAGGAAAAATTCTTGGAGCTACAGTTGCAAGTGTATTTCAATTACCGGCAAAAGAAGCAGTAAAATTTTTAAGAATCGTTCGACCTGATGCTGTTAGTGATATCGTGCTTCCAGAGGAAGAGCAAAGAACTGTTGAATCGACACGACCTGTTGGTTTTGTAAATGGAGAAGACGGACCAGCAGGCGCTACAGGGGGATATGGGCGGGATGGGCCTACGGGACCTACTGGACCGGCCGGTCCTGCGGGTAAGGATGGGAAAGTTGCAAGTAGTGCGGACGGGAGTGCCGGAGCTTCAGGTCCTACGGGAAGTACGGGAGCAACAGGCGAAGCTGGTCCGACTGGAGCAACCGGAGCAACTGGCAACGCAGGTGCTTCTGGACCAACGGGTTCCACAGGTGCTACCGGCAATCAAGGCCCTACGGGAAATACCGGAGCAACAGGAAGTAATGGACCTACGGGATCAACAGGAGCAACTGGAAACGCTGGAGCATCTGGTCCTACGGGAAGTACGGGAGCAACAGGGAATCAAGGGCCAACTGGAAGTACGGGAGCTACCGGTAATCAAGGACCTACGGGATCAACGGGAGCTACAGGTTCCAATGGTCCCACGGGTAGTACCGGAGCAACAGGGAATGCTGGAGCATCCGGTCCTACCGGAAGTACTGG
>CAYVAR010000029.1:0-14401 GCA_964449675.1 uncultured Gammaproteobacteria bacterium | reverse complement strand
ACCACTTCGTCGCTTCGCTCCTTGTTGCGGGGCCGGGAGTCGCACCCGGCCTAGAAGATTATGCACCTAGTTATCTCCCATTACTGAGAGTGTCGGACTATATCTTTCCCCCTTCGCTGAAAGCTTCGGAGGGATTCGGCGTATAGTCTCTACGGATTCCCTTGCGGGTCTTTCCTCGGTATTATCCTTCTCCGCCAACTGGCGGATCAGGACTTCACCGATACAGCCGAATTCTATACTTCGATAATTCTCAGTACAGCCCATAATTGAGCCTTCTGTGCTACTGTACACTACCCCGCGGTTCTTGAAAGTACATACGTAGTATACCGCTTTTTTCGCCTATCAGCAACCCTGAAGAAAGAGGTAAATGGACTAGAGGTGTATATCTCCCGAGACTATACGTTCTGATTTTCTGAAACCCACGCCCTTCGGTAAGACTCAGGGTAAACAACTAAACAATTTAGCCTGTCAATACGGGCTTCTCATTGACAAAACTGTCATCATCTTGACATACATATTGTCTTCTTTTATAATGAAACTCTATGCAACCATATAGCTTTCCAGCAACCATCTCTGCTCGTGATATTCAGCGGGGATATAAAAAGGTTTTTGACACGGTCAAAAAAACCAAACAACCCATTGTTGTTATGGCAAACAATAAGCCACAAGCTGCGATTGTCAGTGTACAAATGTTAAGAGAATATAATCGTCTTGCAGAAAACGAGAAAGCATGGGCAGTGATTGATCAAATCCGATTGCGTAATCGGGATAGGTCTTTTAAACAAGTCTATAAAGATATTACCAAAATAACCGAAGAAGTCCGCCAGGAAATGTATGACAAGGCTCAGGGTAACCATTGACACCAACGTCTTGATAAGCGGTATTATTATTGAGCAAGGATATCCGTTTATTCTTTTAGAATATTGGAGAACTGGTACATTTGAACTTGTCACCTCTCTCCCGCTTACTAAGGAACTGGAAAGCATACTCCAACGAGCAAAAATTCAGAAATATCCTATTACGAGTGCTCATATTTCTAACATTCGCAAACTTCTCCATAATGAAGTAAGCCTTTGTCTACCGGCCCGTACGATACCTCTACATATCCGTGATCCCAAAGACCAAATCGTTATCGCCACAGCACTCGGCGGAAAAGCTGATTATCTCGTTACAGGAGATAAAGATTTACTTGCAGTAAAAACCGATCCAGATCTCAAAAGCCTCAAGATTGTCACCGCCCGCGAATTCATCAAAGTACTTGAAGTAAGGAAATAGGTTCTGATTTCTTGGAGGCCCTGCAACTCAACTTAAGAGAGTGCTGAAAGTTTTTTTGCCTGAGAGATAAAATAATCTTCTACCTTTCTCCATGGTGTTTCACCCAAAAACCGTGGTTGATCAAGGGCATCTAAAACACCGGCAAAATGTTTTGCTAACTCTTCTTTCGCTAAATACACATCAAACTTTAACTGATACTGTGAGAGGATGTCTTCTGGTGTTATCTTTTCTTTCGCAAATGCCAGATAGAGATCAAGAAAATCCCGTCCACGCTTGCGAGTCATAATTGCGTGAACCTTGTTGATAGTTATATCCAGTAAACTTGCAATCCGAAGAGATCCTTCCTTTGTAAATTCTCCTAAATGTTCGAATGGGTAATACGCAAAATCAATCTTGATACGCTTGCTTCCGACGGAAACAAAATACGTATGCTGCTTATGCAAGGTTACGAGCTCGACAGTATCAGGATGGAGTAGTGCAAAGACCTTTTTAGTCTGAATTTCAAGCGTCTGTGCTTCGTATGGTCGTTCGGTAAAAAAGTCCAAATCTTCTGAATAGCGGTGATGCAAGTAGTATTCAGAAAGCGCAGTACCACCAGTCAAATAAAACGCGGTACTTAGATACCTATTTTGGGCAATTGCTGCCAAAAGTTTTTTGTGGATGGGAGTGAGTAAGCTCGATTCCATAACCATAATTCCCACAGCCGTCGGGCTTCTGGCAACAAATGGCTTATTATCTGCGGCCAAAGCCGTCGCACCTCCTTTTTTTCTATCCTTTCACCCTCAAAACCGTAATTTATTCCCTGAACGAGTTCCCAGATGCGTTTTTTTTCTGGACTCGTAAATGCGTTTGTGTCTGTGCTCCAATTTTTCATACCCTCATTATACCGCACTCTCGTTGTGATTTCCGCGATATGTTGATAGGCCTGACCTTCGGCTAGCTCAGGATGGACTATGGGAACGCTCTATTCAAGTAGAGCTACCGACTAAATGCGACTCGTCTATACGAAATAAAACTGCACCAGCAATCACTAGGCTTCCCATAAAAAGGAATGCTAAGGATAGTGAGGAGTCGGCAAGTTTTCCTATCAGTGGTCCCATAAGTGCAATATACAAACTGGATAACATACTGATTGTTGAAAGGACCGTTGCCCTCTCGGCACTTGCTATGTGCCGGTTCATATAATCGGCAAATAGTGGTTCCTGCAAGCTCATCGATCCATAGTTGAGACAAAATAATAGAATCGCGAGCGCCGGGCTAAAGGTTGATGCCATAAGTATATAAAATAACCCAGGGAGTATAGTAAAGGTCAGTATAGCTATTTTGGCGCCAATTTTCTTCTCCAGGACGTAAGCATATTTCGTCCCGAGTATAGTAAGAATGCCTCCAATGGAAAGCGATAACCCGAACAACGGTCCAGGCACACCGGAGATTTTGAAATACGGTTGATATAAACTTTGTAAATATCCTACAAACGGTGTGGTAATAATTGCCAGTAGCACAATTTTTCGAAGCCGGGTATTGGTCTTTAATACGCGGATGCTGGTTACAATAAGCGTCTTCGTTGAACGTTGTTTATTCGAAAAAACCTGTTTCGGTTCCTTCAAAAATAAACTAACAACTAATCCTAAGCCAACCGTTCCAATAGTCATCATGATTGCCATGGCGAATCTGTCAGGAGTCAGACGAGACAAGATAAAACTACTAGCGGCAGCACCAATGACCGTCGCAAAACCCTTCGTCGCCTCTATGGAGCCCATGACTTTTTTCATCCGATCTTCTCTCTTTAGCTCCTTGAGGGAATCATAGATAAGCGCTTCAAAGGCACCGGTCATAAATGCGAAGCCAAGACCTGCGATAATCGATACTCCAATGAAGTGGAAATAACTTGAACTTCGTAAAAATAAGATTTCTCCCAGTACTTGTAAGAGCAATG
Organism: uncultured Gammaproteobacteria bacterium; assembly: GCA_964449675.1. Classification (GTDB taxonomy): domain Bacteria; phylum Patescibacteriota; class Microgenomatia; order UBA10105; family UBA927; genus CAYVAR01. The sequence continues at coordinate 11,190 of CAYVAR010000029.1, read as the reverse complement.
CTATAATAATTGATAATTTGCGACCGATTTTATCTGCAAAAGCCCCGGTTGGGATATTGGTGAGAAAAATAGTCCCAATGAGTATCCCTGTGAGTGAGGCTACTTGCGTCAAACTCAACCCCTTGCTTTGATACCAAAGCGTCGCGATCGGTAGGTAGAAATACAGGGCCGAAAAAAAGTTGATAAGCTGCGCTTTGGTAATGTTGTCCCATGATATGCGGATCGATAACAGCCTTTGTACCATACGCATATTCTCTCATAGTTCCAAAGGGAAAAGCATCAAAGCAGGTTGATAAAGGAAGTACATTTTGATTTTTCTATCCTTCGATAAACGCAGAGTAAACAACAAGCTCAAAATAACTATTCCCATAACGCACAATATAGCGCCGTAAAACGGCCACTATTTGAATCCGTATGCTATAATACCGATTATGAAATCAATTGAACAGATAAAAAAACAATTCAATATCATTGATGGATCAATAGGAAATTCTCTTCAGTTCACCCCTCTTGAATTTCCATTTGATGACCTATCGGATACACGGGATGTCCTGGCATTTGCAAGCGGTCAACGGGTTATACTGATGCCACGGACAGTCAAAGCTCGTTACGGAGGTATCAAGAGAGAGTCATTTGGTTCTCTTGAAGTTCACACAGTCATATATATGCAGCTTGTGAGCGTAGGTGATACAGAAAAACCTTTTGGAAGATTGGATATTAACTGGGAAAATAGCGAGTTCACGCGTCAACATTACAATATCAATTTTCGACGCTGTGTGGATGACTATCTCTTTGAATGGCACGTGTCAGCTCATGGCCAAACCAATTATGGTAGTGAGCGGGGTAATGTCGATAACATTGCGCACCATCAATCTCCGCCAGAAGGAGTTCTTGCCTTTTTAGAATCGCAACAAGACCTGAGTGAAGCAGTTGACTTTCTCATAGTTCCTCTTCATAACCTTTTGCTTTCTTAGGTAAAAAATACGTTCTGATGTTTGCTACAGTCGGACAGGACTGTAACCCGGCCCGCAACAAACCAAACGGAGTATGCCAACTACAATATGGCCCGATTTAACGGTCCTTGATACAATTACAGATCGATAGAAAAAATTGTATGGTAGTTCTAGATGAAAACGACTCACTTGAAAGACGACTAGCAGACGTGTTGCGAGGCTTAGAACCGCATACCCTCAAAGACAGTCTCATTCTAGCATCTGTTATTCTCCCGGAACATAAAGTGAGAGCGGGAGATCCGTGTCCGAACAACGGGTCATTGATTGTTATGGAAGGCAACATCGGTGCTACCAGGCAATGTCCTTATGGATCTTGTGATCAGAGATTTAGCGTTATTGGCCTAACCCTTCTAACAGAGCGTCGCGAAGTTTTTGACCCAACCGTGAATCCAGAAAACTACATGATCGTTATCTTCGAAGCTCAGGTAGGCTTAGTCGAACGTAGTTAAGATAATCGATAACGAAATTCACATCTATTGTGCGTTTGATGATAGTTGAATAGTAGTGACATTAAGAGAAAATACATTCTGATTTCCTGGAGACCCTGCAGCTGGGGATAAAAATAGGCTATTTATAGGCTCCAAATAGTGTTTTCTTTCTCACCTATTGCTCTTCCTGTTATAATAGGGAATATGAAACAGGTAAATTTTTCCGCGAACATTCCCGTGTCTTTCTTTAAAGAAGGCGATGCGTATATCGCCCATTGTCCCGTTTTGGATCTCTCAACATCCGCTCCCACCTTTAAAAAAGTCAAGCTTCGTTTTTCAGAGGCTGTAGAGATATTTTTTGAGGAGCTTGTGGATATGGGGACGCTTGATGAAGTTCTGGCTAACCTTGGATGGACAAAAGTCCAACACCGCTGGACGCCTCCATTTTCTGTGGGACATGATCTTCAACGCGTAACTATTCCCCTTTCAGCATAAATGGCAAAACTCGTTCCGATAAAACGAAGTAAATTCGAAACATTTCTTCGCCTTATTGGTTGCACCCTCAAGCGTACAAAAGGAGATCATTTGATTTATGTACGTCCTGGTCTGAAAAGACCAGTGGTCATAACTGCTGACAGAGAAGTTCCAGTTTTTATTATCCGCACCAACTTGCGAACTCTCGATATGTCCATCGACGAATACTTAAATATAATTGGTCAATTATAAAAGAGTTAGGATTAGTTCCTAAGGTAATAGGTTCTGATTTCTTGTAGGCCCCGCAAGCAATCAAATTTGCCCGTTACAACGGAATATTACTTATGTATACAAAGGATTGTTTACTATTCTATTGACAATAATGTTGTCAATTGTTATACTCTACTTTGCCTATGTTCAAACCCGGCTACACACTCACCGACACCTTGCTTGCTAATATAAGCGTCATTGAGCGGCTCTATGGTCAACTCGAAGCACTGCGCATTCCAAAAGAACTTCAACTCAACCTGGAACGAAATAATCTTGTGACTTCTACCTATATTTCCAATAGCATCGAGGGTAATCCTCTCACTCTTCCCGAGGTAACTAATTTACTTTTGGGAGATCGCGTGCCTACCAACCGAGACGAAAAGGAAGTACGCAACTACTTTGAAATACTCAAAAACCTCAACCAGTATAGCAAGGTCTCTTTGTTGCTTGATACCATAACGACCATACACGAACAATTACTTACTGGGGTCAATCCCGATATCGCAGGAATCATACGAAATACTCCTGTTGCCGTCGGGTCGTATTACTACGAAGGTAGTGTGCAAAAGATGAAAGTTCAACATAAGCCACCTTACCATACACAACGGGAAATTCGGGTGGAAGTCAATGCGCTTCTCGCTTGGACGGAACAATCCAAACTCCCTTCACCACTTTCGGCTGGTGTATTTCATCATCAGTTTGTCTACATCCACCCATTTGTCGATGGCAATGGTAGAGTGTGCCGTCTCATGACAGCGCTTCTTTTTCTTCAAAAAAATTATGCCATTAATAAATACTTTGTACTCGATGACTACTACGACATCGACCGCCTGCAATATTCAGAAAAACTCCACACGGCCGATAGTGGCGATAAAACACTGTGGCTTGAGTACTTCACCGATGGAATAAAATTTTCACTCCAAGGAGCACTTGCAAAAGCAAAAGATTCACTCACGACAGTTTCTGTGAGTAAACAGCCAACACCTAGAGAAAAAGACGTACTTGAGCTTTTTCAGATGCATCAAGAAGTAAGCTCTACTATGGTCGCGACAAAATTTCATGTCACACGACAACAAGCGCACAAACTTTTGCAGGCGCTCGAAAAGAGTGGATTTGTAAAAAAGATCGGATCAACAAAGTCTAGTTACTATGTATTGGCCTAAACTGAGGTTAAAGAATAGGTTCTAATTTCTCGTACACCCCGCAAGCAATCAAATTTATCCCGTCAAGGAGATATTCTTTGTTCTCTCGTGTCATCATCTTGACATACATATTGTCTTCTTTTATAATGAAACTCTATGCAACCATATAGCTTTCCAGCAACCATCTCTGCTCGTGATATTCAGCGGGGATATAAAAAGGTTTTTGACACGGTCAAAAAAACCAAACAACCCATTGTTGTTATGGCAAACAATAAGCCACAAGCTGCGATTGTCAGTGTACAAATGTTAAGAGAATATAATCGTCTTGCAGAAAACGAGAAAGCATGGGCAGTGATTGATCAAATCCGATTGCGTAATCGGGATAGGTCTTTTAAACAAGTCTATAAAGATATTACCAAAATAACCGAAGAAGTCCGCCAGGAAATGTATGACAAGGCTCAGGGTAACCATTGACACCAACGTCTTGATAAGCGGTATTATTATTGAGCAAGGATATCCGTTTATTCTTTTAGAATATTGGAGAACTGGTACATTTGAACTTGTCACCTCTCTCCCGCTTACTAAGGAACTGGAAAGCATACTCCAACGAGCAAAAATTCAGAAATATCCTATTACGAGTGCTCATATTTCTAACATTCGCAAACTTCTCCATAATGAAGTAAGCCTTTGTCTACCGGCCCGTACGATACCTCTACATATCCGTGATCCCAAAGACCAAATCGTTATCGCCACAGCACTCGGCGGAAAAGCTGATTATCTCGTTACAGGAGATAAAGATTTACTTGCAGTAAAAACCGATCCAGATCTCAAAAGCCTCAAGATTGTCACCGCCCGCGAATTCATCAAAGTACTTGAAAAAATAAAATAGGTCCTGATTTTTTCCGGAGCTCCGTAACCAAATAGTCAATAGCACCCTGCAGAGCGTGATTTTTTTGTTTTTCAGTGTAGTTTATAATATAACTATGAAATATAAGTTTTATGTGTATTGTCCCGATGATAAAGAAGTCATAGAGCGTATCATCAAAGCGGCCTCAAAACATTCTGCGGGAGTGTATGGCCACTACTCTCACGTAGCATATATCACTTACGGTGAAGGAAACTGGAAAACCGAACAAGGAGCCCGGCCGTTTGAAGGAACTATCGGAGAAATAACGAGATCCCCAGTTGCCAAGATAGAAATGACTTGTCTTGCTCAAAAAGCAAAGCTTATTGAAAAGTCTATCAAAGCAGTTCATCCGTGGGAACAGGTGGACATAGAGTTTGTCCGCATAGAAGAGATGTCAACGAAATAAGCTTCATGTTTCTTCTCATACTGCGCGGAAAAGCACATGCGGGACGTTTTCCTCTACTTGCTCCATGTCCACAATAGCAACTTCTTGTACGACAGAGGGATGAAATGCAATTGTTGGACTTAAGAATCGACCACTTGGACTAACTTCAAGCTGAGGAAGTCTAGGTTCTTTAGAATCCAAATAGATTCGTATATCGCCACCCATAAGTGCGCTTCGAGAAGCTGATGTATTATCACCTAAATCTTCTGTCGAATATCTATTTGGTGGAATAACCACCGTAACTGCAGTTGGCATGGGATCGGCATCAGACCACCCCTCAATAACCCATCTATATCTCTCTATGCCTTCTTGCAATTTTGTCGCAAGATCAATCGGTTCATCGTGTACGAATCCAGCATATCCTATAAATTCGCCATAGTCTTCGTCGTGTTGGGCAAGGCGCACCGTGAGCGAAAGTCCTTGCCACGGCGCAAGTTGTTTATGCGCTGCAAGAACTTCCCGTACGAAGCGCTTATCAATTACCCTTCCAACATCTAATCTTCTCTCAAGAGATGGATCTGAAGCAGAAGGGATAGCACTTTGATACTCGGCAAGCGATTGTCCAAGGAGTTCACTCATATAGCCTGCTATTATACTCCACTTGTCGAAGGTTGATTGGAGTCTTTTGTTCCTTGGTTTTTGCGGCGTTGGAACCATTTATCAAACCACCACGGCACGGTAAACATCGGGCCAAAGATCGTCCCTAAAAAAGATGCGATTTGTACGTGGGTTGCGGAAAGGCCAAACATGTTTGTCGTTTTCACGCCTATCGTTTTTGTCGATAGGCCATCGGATAACGCGATCTCAAACGTTCCCGTTTGCCTTGGCGTTAAAACCCACGCGATAGACCCTTTCCCATTGGCTGCGGCAATAAGCGCTTGTTCTTCTTTCTTTGGACTTGTATCAAATCCAGGGGCAAGAAGCGTCACGTCCGATCGACATTCCTTTTCCAACGCATTGATTGCATTTACGATAAGCGTTTGAGATGTGCTTTGACTCATCACGCGGGATGGGAGGGCAACATCCCACGAACATGGGGGCGGGGCATCCTCACTTACCATAGCATAGGAAGTTTTTTTGTGGTCTAACGCAAGGGCTTCTTGATTTATTTTTCGGAGTGAAAAGATCAAGAATATTCCCGTGACAAAAAGGAGAATTCCCAGAACGAATATGACGGTTTTCATCATGCGTAATATAATAGCGCAAAGGGAGGTGACTCTTCAATCAATGCAGCTCCTTATGCTATCAGGTATTTTATTTAACAATAGAAAAGCACGTAAGTTTGCAGCTTATAAAGCTTTATAATATTAACTATAAGTTTTACAAATATGTTACAATTTGTTAAAATACGGTTTCCTAAATAATTAATTTCACATGTTATATATATGCAACGAAAACCTGAAATGTACGAGCCAACTGACGTAACAAAGACTCTAAAAATTTTATGGCAACAAGGGAGTAATTGTTTAGCCAATTGTGTCGCAACTGCTATAAATACTCTAGGTCATCCAGATGAATTGATATCTCCAGAGGAAGTAAATAGAATATTTGATGCTAGGCGTGCTCCTGTTAATGTACCGAGCGTACTCGCGCAGATTAATGCATTAGATGGTTTTAGTGCTGTTTATTACCAGGTTGTTTTTGTTGATGTCAGGTCATTGTATGCATCAATTGTAAAAGAGATTGATGGTGGGAATTTAGTATATATTTCTGTGTCAGGTGGTCGATGGGCTGAGCATGTACTTCAACGAACAACAAGAATTATGTCGCCCATCGAGTTTGCAGTTGAAGCATTACTAGGTGAAGATGGCATACCTCATGCGGTTTTGGCCTATGGATATGATGATAGAACGAGATCATTGCATCTATGCGATTCTTACGCAGAAGATCACATTGTCACAGCGGGTGATCTTGTCGAAGCATTGCCATATCAAGGAGTTTTTTTCCAACAAGATGCGTTGATTGGAGTTTTTAGTGTAGGATGATTAGCGTCTGGTGCTGTGGGATTTGAGCCAGTATTTTCTGCTCACGCCTTTTTTCCAACGACAATACCGTATTCCCATAAGCCCTGGGTAATCGCCTCGTATTGCTTCATGGCGGCTATTCCATTGTTGACTTGGAGCGTGGTAAAGAAACCGAGCGCGCGCAATATCTGCGCGATTGGAGTGAGCAAAGCAGCGCGTCTGGCGACCCATCGGGAGAATGGAAGCACGTTGGATGTAATGTTTTTATACTCTACCTGATAGAAGCCAGTCTGTACCATCTTTTTTACAAAGTCCTCATGATGATCAATATCCGGAACAACCCAGCCGTTAAGCCACGTCCGCATGAGCTGTTCTTCGCCCTGGGCATACCGGCGCTTCGCCCGAAAGCCGTCTGCGATGATGAGCGTCCCTGCCGGCCGCAGGAGTCGGTACGCTTCTTTGAGAAACGTGATTTTTTGCGGTGCATAGCAGACGCTTTCCACGGCCCACACCACGTCAAAGTTTCCATTGGGGAACTGGGTTCGGGTATAGTCTTCCACGAGAAACGTCGCTTTATCCGAAACGCCACTGGCTTTGGCAAGAGATTGGGCTAGGGCACATTGTTTGGCCGATAGGGTGATGCCTACACAGAAACACTCTCGATGCTTCGCAAGCCAGACGCTTGAGCCACCAATCCCACACCCGGCATCCAACACCCGCATGCCGCGCCGAAGACCCGCCCGATCGGCAAGGACACGATTCATGTTCAGGCTCGCTTCCGGATAGGTCTCGTGGGCTCCGTCGTAATACCCAAAGTGCAACCCATGATGCGCTCCGAGGTTAAGAACGAGTCGGTATTCCCAGGCAGTGGCGTCGTAGTAGTCGGACACGCGTGTATTATGCTGCCTTTTCATGGGACGTATGAAGCGCGAGCTACGCGTTTGGGGTCAGCGGCGAAGGACTCATACCAGGCGACGATCCCGGGAGCTGCCAGGATCCACCAGACGAGCACTTCATCCCACGGGAGCCGATGTCCGAAATACTGAATCTCTCCGATATAATGCTGTCCGGCAAAATACCACTGGTTATGCGTGAGTGCAACATACTCGGCAAGCGCGGCTACAATAAAGAAATATGCCGTCAGGAAAAGAAGTGGTCTGATAAGTGTGGGTTTACGCACTAAAACAATAGATAAAGGAATCATCTCAAATAGAATCCCGAGTTTGAAGTAAAAATAGGGGACGATGAGGGAGGTCGGCGTGACAACATACGCGATGAAAAAGACCGTGAGGAGCGATGCGCAAAAGGCGTAGAACCAGATAATGTTGGGATGAAATTTGTAGTGTTTTTTGGGTGTAAAGAAGAAATACTCCCATGTGATGATCACGTAATATACCAGGAGTACCGCCCACGGACCGTCTTCGATAGGGATTGAATCGCGCAAAAATCTCCCCATGCTGCCCGGCACATACCACGACGCGTCCAGGTATCCCATATGGTCAAAGATAATAAGCATGGTGATGCCCATGACGAGGCTGAAGATGAGCGTGGTTTTGATTAGGCGCGGGTTGCGGAGTGAAAGATAGATTGCGGGAACGGCAAAAAACAAGAGGGTAGATTGAAGAAATGTGAGGTTGAATATGTTGCTTAGTAACGTCGCCAAGACTGGTGCGGCGATCATCACTACCTTATCCCGAACAGAAATGTGTGCAAGAGATTGCATAGGGCTTTGGAACAAAGCGCATGTTCCTTCATTGACAACAATAACGCGGCCGCGTTATTGTTGTCAATGAATGGATCCGTCTATTTTTGCTTGATACTGTGGTCTTTGAGCCAGGAGGCGATGTCTTTGAGATTCGGTTTTTCGTTGTCCACACGGACCATGAAGTCCGCTCCATCGTGCGGCGTCGCCTTGAGATGATACCCATTTAACCAGAGAAAACGTTTGGTCGCGGCCCATGCCGTTCTTTTATTTCCATCGGTAAACGGGTGATTCATGCAAAGTGATTGAAGAAGGGCTGCAGCCATGGCAAAAAGCGTAGGGTAGAGAGATTGTCCATTGAACGTTGCCTTACATCGTTCTACCGCAGAGTGCAGGAGGGAGAAATCACGGACACCGGCTTTGGTACCTGCTCGATTGATGATCGCTTCGTGGATACGATAGACTTCATCAATCTCAAAATATACTGTCATGCAATAAAGCTAGGCGAGTTCATCCAGGAGCGCGCCATCTTCTGCAAGGAACCCATCAAGCCACGTCTGAAATTCCTGTTGGGATCGTGAGGATGACGGCAAAGATTTTGTAACCGGACGAATGAAAACCCCCTCCGCCTGGGTAATGTATTCGATTGCCATTTTTTGTCCGCGGTGCCATTTCGCCTCCTTCATGATGGGAGCGGGGATAATGACTGCGTTGCTGTTGCCAAGTTGAGAAATGGTTGTTGTCTGCATATGTACGTACAATGTTAGTACATCCTTCTTGACATGTCAAGAAGGATCTTTGGTAGACTGAAAATATGGCAAAAAAGAGGAAGGAGACATGGAGCGGGAAGAAGATTGCGGCAATTGGCATTCCAGCCGTCCTTATCCCGGGAATTCTCCTTGCAATGTCGCTTGGTTGGAATCCAAAAAATCTTACAAAAGGTCAGAATTACTACCAAAACACAAAAGTGTTTCCGTCAAGCGGTATGGTTGATGTTATTTCTGATGGTGATACATTTACCTTAAATGACGGAAGATCTGTTCGGCTCATCGGTATCAATTCACCAGATCGTGGTGAGCCCAATTACATTGAATCGCAAGAGAAATTAAAGGAAATGACAGAAGGGAAGCGCGTGTACCTTGAGTATGATCGATATCAGGAAGATAAATATGGCAGGATACTTGCGTGGGTGTGGATCGATTGCGAAACGACGCCGACATTTCTTCCCGCTAGTTACATGCATCTTACCTACAACACGTCTCGACCTGGACTTAAAGATAATCCCAAAGGATGTACAAAGGGGACACTCGTCAATGAAGCGATGGTCGACGGAGGGCATGCTGAAGCTACGCGCTATAAAGATCGGGGAGAGCTCAAGTACGAAGAAAGAATCATAGATAAATAGCGATTTTCCTATTGACAAGATGTACATTACGTGGTATGGTCATGATATGAATACATTGAGATTTTCTGCGACCGCGGTTAGAAATAATTTCTTTGATCTTTTGGATCAAGTAGCTGCTGGAAGGAATATTGTGGTTGAGAAGGATAAAAAGATTGTAGCAAAATTGATACCTGCAAGTATAGTAAAACCAAGAAATAGAGGACTCATGAAGGCCCTGAAAGCCGCATCAAAAGGATTTGTGTATTCGAAAGAAGACAATCCATTGAGAAGGCTAGGTGCTTCGAATTTTCTCGGGAGATGGGATAAAGAGTGAAACTACTTTTTGATACTAGCGTACTTATTGATAGCTTGCGCCGCCGATCTCAAGGCGAAGCATTATTGGCTCTTTTTGATGATACGGATGAAGAACTTTATGCTTCCTCAATTGTCGGATTTGAATTATTTTCGGGAAAAAGCTCTTCTGATCCCATACAAAAGAAAAGAATACAGGGTTTTCTCAAGTATTTTGAGGTAGTTGATCTATCCTGGAATATTGCCAAGCGCGCAGGAGAAATTTTCCGAAGCGGAGTGAAAAATTTAGAAACACCAGATTACATCATCGCAGCGACGGCGCTTGATATTGGGGCGGAAGTGGTGACCTTAAACAAGAAGCACTTTACAAAAATCCCTGGTGTGCGTGTCTACGATTTTGACTAATCCCTCTTAAGACGGCCCTGGAGCTCACCGCGTGATACAATTTAGATAGCATATATGAGTATCCAATGGCGCGTCGTCTACTATGAAACTTCTGCAGGAGATATGCCTGTTCGAGATTTTCTTGATGCAGCACGACCAAGCCTGAAAGTCAAAGCGTTACGGATTTTGATGCACGTAGAAGAATATGGACTCCAGGCGGTAACGAGCCACATGAAGAAGCTTTCCGGCACATCACTTTGGGAAATTCGAATTTTAGGACAGGAGAGCACAAGAATTTTGTTTGTGACCCAGGTGGAAAAGCAGATTGTACTTCTGCATGCGTTTTACAAAAAGACGCAGAAAACACCGCCAAGGGAACTATCTATTGCGCTGTCTCGACTGAAAGAGTATCAGCGAAGAGAAAGAATATGATATTGACAGAATATATCTTTTAGGATATATTCTTGATATATGGCAAGACACCTATATTCATTAAAGGATCATCTAAAAGACTCTCTCAAAGATCCGGAGTTTCGCAAAGCTTGGGAAGCGTCGGAAGTGGAATATCAAGTGTCCCGCCAAATTATCGCCGAGCGAATCCGGCAAAAAATGACGCAGAAAGACCTTGCGAGTAAGGCAAAAACCACGCAAGCAGTCATTTCTCGAATAGAACGAATGACTTCGAATGCGTCTGTTGAGCTTCTTAAAAGAATTGCGGGAGCTTTTGGATCCAGGTTGCGCGTGAGTTTTGAGTAGACGAGATTT
>CAYVAR010000028.1:0-16186 GCA_964449675.1 uncultured Gammaproteobacteria bacterium | reverse complement strand
AAACAAAAAAGCCGCCCTTTGAAAACCATCGATTTCGATGATTTCTCAAGGACGGCCTTAATTAGCCGCGGTACCACCTTGGTTTGCTAAGGATTTTCAATTGACAACAATAACGCGGCCGCGTTATTGTTGTCAATGGCGATTAAGCCATCAAAAAACCGACGGAGGTCGGTTTTACCTTAACCTCATTCGAGTGCTCTGCTTAAGGCGACACACTCTTCCTGCTATCACGGGCCTACCCGGAGAAAATTAGTCAAGAATGCACAGAGAAAAGTGCACAGTATCTCTTTCGTTTCCTCAGCTCTGGAGAGTATTTCAAAAGTCATTGTACGGGAAGTCTTTCACCAACCGCTCCCTCTCTTTTGTCACCAATCACTTTCTACTTCATCTCCTTCATTGCTTTTATTCAATTGTAAATATCAGTATATCACATTGCATCAATTGACGCAAATTGGACTGAGCGTTTTTTTATCGAACGAACTATTGTTTGCAGTGTTTTGAGAATTTTTTTATGAACTTGAGGAGCATATGGGTTAAAAACTTGCATATCCATAAACAACTCCTCGCTGTCGTTGCGAACAATATCCACATTTTGTAATAACAATGTGAAGTCAAAGGTATCTATGGGAGTTTGTTTTATTTTTAATTTTTGCCCGATTTTTCCCACCAAGAAAGAATATCCTAAACTCCACGCTAATAGTTGATCATGCTTTTTAGGACTGAGCGTGATTACCTTAATTCCTAATTGTATAAAAAAAGATGTTATGTCTATGTATTCCTGGCGGTTGGTAGATACATTTTGGAGAACAAGACGCAGGTTTTTTAGGCCGTTATTTATACGGAAAGAATCAGGACCAAATAGAGGGTGACTGGCAATAATTTGAATATGTTTTGGCAAGAATGACTTCATAATCTGTACGGGTATTACTTTTACAGAGCACACATCCATGACGATAGCGGAATTTTTTGCAACGAGTGCTACTTGTTGAATTGTTTCTTTAAATGCTGATATTGGCACACAAGGGATAATAAGGTCGGCTGAATGAATATTTTGTAAATTTACAAAGGATAAAAGCCGGTGGGATCGATGATTTTTATTACGGGAAACTATCAGTATGTTTGCATTGCTCCATTGTAAAAAAATTTGCGCTAACAATCGTCCAAAACGACCAAACCCAATTATAGCTATGGTTGGTTTTTCATTATTATTGAGGATAAACGGTATCTTTTTCATATAAGTTTCCCCTTAGGCTTCCAAATAGAGTCGCAACTGATCATGAGTCAAAGGAGAAGCTACAGTAAAAATCATATTTGGCGAGCCAAATTCATGAAGCGTACGTATTCCCCGAGCGCTGAGAAGCGAAACTGCACTTGCGGTTGTCACGCATGCATCCGCTTCGCCATTTGTTACCATGCGGGCAGCAGCAGAGTTTGAGGATGCCTGAACCCATGTAGCAACTCCCCTATCAAGCCAAGGCAGAATGAGCGAACGCGGTGACGGATGGGTCGCAATGCGTATGCTTCCCTGTGCTGCTACGACTCCTTGCAGTTCTTCAATAGTTACCGCAGCGCCAAGTTGCATGGTATCCAAGTCCATATCTTGTTCATCTATAAATACCGCTTCTCTTGCTCGTTGGTCGTAAAGCTTTCCCATATCATTGTATACAGCGCATTCCATATGGAGATGAAGCTTTCCGGGTAATCTTCCGTTTGATAACAACGTTTGGGTTTCCTCTGCTGCTATTTGTGCATATTCCATCGGTGTAATACCTGCGTCGTGGATACGTACTTGGGCTTTATGAGAAATACCCAAACGTGAGATATACAAGGCAGCAGCTTGAGAGATGTTGGTGCCACGAGGACCGAGAGCATGGAGAACAATATTCTCAACCAACGATGATTGCAAAATCCTCCGAACGTCTGTAGCCGTCAGTATATCTCCCAGGAATTCTTTTATTCGCTTCGAGCGTTTTTGTTCTAATGCTTCATCTTCAGTAGGTGAATCAGAAAAATCAGCATGTTCAGAGAGCACTCGTATACCGTGCTGCGTACTACCGACGCAGTGCAAGATAGGTGTTGCTTCTGGTATATTTCTATTTGGAAACGGAAAACTGTCTGCAAGAAGCTGTCCAAAGCTAAAATTTCTAAACATCATTTCTTTTAGCATCGGATCCGTGGCCCGAGTAACGACGAGCGGAATAATGCCTTCCTCAGTTATTTCTTGAGCTTGCGCGACCGGATCATTGCACAATACTACGTGAGAGCGATTGTCTGCTCTACCAATGAGTCGCGGATATATCAATGCGGCCTCGTAATTATCTGGATGGGTCAAAATTACCAGTTGAGCAGCAGAAGCTTCCAAAAGCTCTCCTAATTGTGGACCCAGTGGTATTTGCGCTTCTTCAAATGATGATAAATCTTCAAGTCGAAGCAGTGCGCTAGGTTTTTCAGGACGCGCGCGAAAAAGTTGGGGCGATGCACCGTCTGATTCCCCTATAGCAATGCCTACTTTGCCAACTTGGTTTTCTACATCAGTCATATTGGTGATCGTAGCGATCGAAATTTGGTTAATTCTTCAGCCAATACTCGCAACTCATCAAGAGTGATATGCTGTAATATATCCGTATCTGAAGTTCCTGCTTCTACGAGGATACCGTCGTAGAGAAAATTGTTTCCATCTTTCATTCTCATGGCTTCAATAGTAATCGGAACGATCTGGTCACGCAGGTTTGATCCACAACTGTGACTCGGATCAAAAAAGAGACGGACTTGCGGAATGCGTCTTTTCGCACGACGGGCTATTTCATGAACTGGGGCACTTCTAAACAGCCCTTTTTCCGGAGTTTCAACTCCTCTATGGATGAGGACAACTCGGCCTTCGAGATTTTGGGCAAAGCTTGCAAGCCCAACCCATGTTTTTTCAAGTTCAGTGATCTCTTGGTTGGTAGCATCTTGCGCATTTGCCAAAGTTGTACCAAGGCTTTTTCCATTTTTGATACCAACCTGCCACCCATGATCCCGTGCATATTTTGCCGTTTGCCAAATATGCCAACCGAGTTGATCGACGGATGGATTCCAAAGTAAAAGCTTCCCAGGAGGAATTTTGCCGATGTAGTGAGGAATTTGTACGTCAGGCATCATGATTTCTGTCGCAACGACAAGGTCTGTATCTGCCACTATTTGTCTGGCAAACTCTACACTTGGTGGCGTACGGTCATGAGTGTCTTCCGTGACGAGAAATTGCTCTTCCAAAATCGGTAAATCCATGCCCATTTCCGAAGTGTTGGAGCTTAAAAACGTACGAGATTTAAGTCCCACGACCCGTGTACCAGAAAACGCACGAATAAACTCGCCTCGCGCATTTTTGACGCGAATATCTGCTATTTGGTATATCTCACGGAGATTTATCCTGTTTACGGAACAGGGACCCGCGTGAATTTCCAGATCATAACTTCGTTGTTCAATCATAGGTGTTTTTTCCACAAAAAAACCTCCCGGTCGGGAGGTTATGGTTGTGGTTATTTAAAAAATTAGACGACTAAACCAGCAAGCATCCTCCCGGTTTGGGAAGCGAAATGGTAAAAATAGAACGCTTGCTTGCTGTTCATGGTATCTGTAAGATTAACATAAACGATTATTTTATGCAAACGCATTGCCTCAAATACTCTACTTTGTGTGATAATTTTTGAACATTCGTGTAATGACAGCAAAAGATGTGGCATTAAGGGGATCATCGTGTACTCCCTCGTAAAGTACGTTTAAACCATATATCGTAGCCGCATGTTTTGAGGCAAATATTGCATGATTTTTGGGTATCTTGCCAGATGAAAGAAGCTCTGCAGATAATGCCGTATCCATTGTATCTGTTGCCGCTTTGACACGAATATTCGGCCATCTGGCTGCAAGCGTTGTTCTACATTGACTTATCGCAACAGGATGTCCAAAAAAGACTTGAATATCGTGTATACTTGTTACCTTCGGATGACTTACTATGCACATATGTATAGGCATGGTAAAAAGAGCAAGAAGTGTGTATGTAAATTGACCCATGGCCTCAATGGACGCTACATATCCACCCGAACGGGAATTGGCGTAGGCAAAAATTCCGAGGTCTACTTTGCCCAAATGAACAGCTTCGAGTACGTTTCGAGCATGCACGAGTTCGACGACAGTATATGCATTTCTCGGTACTTTGAGATGGGCAGCATATCGATGCCATGCTTCGTCTGTAAATGAACCCCGTAGACCGTGAATACCAACGGTGCCGTGCCGCAATGACAACGGTAAATCTGAACGACGGATTTCTTTTTGAATATATAATGAATTTTGATGATTTAAATCCGCTTTCATATAGCACAAAAAAACCTCCCGTCGGGAGGTTTGTACTGGAATTTATAACAATCTTATATGATCGCACCAGCAACCGACCTCCCGAGTCGGGAAGTGAAGTTGCTAAAATTGTTTACCTGCTGTCTATGCATGTAGTGGTAAGTTTACCATGCATTGGAAAGCCTTTCAAGTATAAAGTACAATAGTTGCTATGTATGATACATACTGGCAAAGGCAGGTGAAGCGGCGCTTTACAAATCCCCGATCGAGACTTTCCCTCATGACCACTCTAGCGGTTTCTTTCTTTTTTCTCCTTCTTGCTGGGTTTTTGTTTATTGGACTTCTTTTTGCATGGTATGCCAAAGACCTTCCAAGACCTGATAAAGTAAAACGGAGCGAAGGACTTTCTACGGTTATTGTAGACAGAAACGGCGAAAATCTTTATGACATATTTGAAAACGAAAATCGCATACCCGTTGTTTGGGAAGATATTTCAAAAACGTTAAAAGACGCAACGATTGCAGTAGAAGACAAAGATTTTTACAAGCATCAGGGGTTGTCAACGACCGGTATATTCCGTGCACTTGTCAGTATTGTGCTTTTTCATAATATTCAAGGAGGTTCTACGCTCACGCAGCAGCTCGTGAAAAATGCTCTTCTTTCAAGCGAACGGACCATCCCTCGAAAAATGAAAGAAGCAATTTTAGCTATCCAAATTGAACGAAAGTACACGAAGGATGAAATATTACAAATGTATTTAAATGAAGCTCCGTACGGAGGAACGGCAGTGGGAATTGAATCCGCGAGTCAGTATTACTATAACAAAAAAACGAAAGATCTCACCAGTGCTGAAGCCGTGATACTTGCAGGCTTTCCGCAGTCACCAAGCATCTACTCGCCCTTTACCGGCGAAGCGAAAGCGTATATTGCTCGAAGTCAACAGGTACTGCGGAGAATGAGAGAAGATGGGTATATTTCGCCCATCCAGGAAACGCAAATTCGAAAAGATATTGAATCTGTAAAATTTGCAAGCGGTAGCGAGTCGCTCCGAGCGCCACATTTTGTCGCATACATAAAAGAGCAACTGATTACTAAATTCGGATCCAAATTAGTCGAGGCTGGAGGACTGAAAGTTACCACGACTCTTGACTGGAAACTTCAGGAGATTGCACAAAAAATAGTAAACGAAGAAGTGACCAAGGCCAAGTCACTTAAAGTCAGTAACGGTGCGGCAGTCGTCATACGCCCCCAAACGGGTGAAATCTTGGCTATGATAGGATCGAAAGATTATGCTGCAACCGATAGTGGAGGCTTAAAGTTTAACGTTGCAACGCAAGGCTTACGTCAACCGGGAAGTGCGATAAAACCAATCACCTATGCTACTGCCTTCAAAAAAGGCTATACAGCCTCAACGCTTCTTTTGGACGTTGACACCAAGTATCCCTCTGGCGATATAGCTAAGCCGGAGTATAATCCGAAAAACTACGACAGTAAATTCCGCGGTCCGATACAACTTCGCTATGCTTTCGGCAATTCCATAAATACCATTGCGGTAAAAGTAAGTGCACTCGTTGGAGTAAAAGATATTCTGAAGACTGCTTCTGATATGGGGATAACCAGCCTTGAACCTACTGATGAAAACATACGCCGTATCGGATTATCGTTGACATTGGGTGGAGGGGAAGTGAAACTAATAGACTTAACCAGTTCATTTGGAGTATTTGCGACCGGCGGATTTCGAAGTGAACCAATAAGTATATTAAAAGTTGAAGATGCAAAAGGAAAAATACTTTATGAATGGAAACCGACGAGTCCCAGACGAGTGTTACCGGCTGACGTTTCCTACCTCATTTCTCATATCTTATCCGATAACGACGCGCGGCGGGAGATTTTTGGACCAAGATCATATTTAGCGATCTCAGGGAGAAATGTGGCCGTAAAAACAGGTACGACCGATGACAAACGCGACAACTGGACCATCGGATATACAACCGGAGTCGTTGCCGGTGCGTGGGTCGGAAATAACGATAACTCTCCCATGCATACGTCTTTAGCATCCGGAGTCACCGGAGCAGCACCTATATGGAATCGGATTATTCGCGAAGCGATAAAAGATACAAAAGATGAACCATTTGAGCGCCCAGGTACGATTATTGAAATGGAGATTGACGCATTTGGCGGCGGGCTTCCGGTTGATGGGTACCCAACGAGAAAAGAACTATTTATCAAAGGAACCGAGCCGACGGGGCCAGCGTCAATATTTCAAAAGGTGAAAGTGTCAAAAAAAGACAGTGGTAAGCTTGCTAATCCGGTCGAGATTGCCAAATTAGAATATGACGAAAAATCCTTTGTAGTTATTCACGAAGATGACCCGGTATCAACAGATGGAAAAAATCGCTGGCAGGAAGGTATTGACGGGTGGGTGGCAAGCCAGAGTGATGCGAAATTCCATCCGCCGAACGAAACGTACTCCGGTACTGATGAGCCTATCGCACTCACCATATTGGAACCCGGAGATTTTTCCCAAGTCAATGATAGCGAAGTAAAGGTGCGCTCGGAAGCCGGTAGTATCAATACCGTTACGAAAATGGAGATATTTATTGATGGCAACCTCACCAAAACGGTGAACGATGTGAGTAAAATATCAGAAAAGATACCCATTGCCAACGGATCTCACATTATTAAAGTGAAAGCATACGACAACAAAAATAATTCTAATGAGCGCGAAGCACATGTTGGGATTAACGAGCCGTATACTACTCCCACACCAACTCCGACTCCAACCCCATAGACAAGAGAAGGTTCGCATACTTCCAAAATACGCAGTGGTTTTTACGCAGGGAAATGGAAGTATGCGAACCTTCTGTAGCGAACCTTCTGTAGTTCTGTAGTTCTGTAGTACCTTGTGTGTTAACTCGTCTTGAGCATCGCGCCGAATTTTTTTTGTGCGAGAAGAATAATCTTTTCTCTTATTGGTCGAACATCTTGTGCGGTTAAGTTTTTTTCTTGCGAAAGATAGGTAACATGGAGTGTTCTCGTATCTTCATATCGGTCTAAAAGTTCGATGCCAGCAATACGTGGATCTATTTTACTAAGCTCCATCATAAGGAGACCAATCGGTGTCTTCGACGGTACAACGAGCGCAATATCCTCATGAGCTGGTGGATATTTAGGGATAGGGACATACCGCTTCGTCGGGCGGGCATGTTTGACGAGCTCCTCAATGTCCAATTCTAGTATCGTGACCGGTGTATGGATTTGTAGCGCGTCAAGAAATTTTTGATGAACGAGGCCGACGGAGCCGAATTGGCCAAAAGACAGTCGTTGCGACCCGTACCAATCGAGAGGCAATTTTGTAAGGGTTGAACCCTGTTTTTTGACAGGGTTCAACCCTATCAAACCCATGAGGTCAACCATCGCTTCGCCGAGGCCTTTGGCTTCGGAGAACTTCTCGCCGGTCCACGCGACGAGAAGGATCGGCTTTTCGTCGGGAAGGTCGCCAGCGCGGTACTCATATATCATACTGAGTTCAAACAGTTTGAGACCCGGTTTGATATTGATGTTTTGTTTGACTGCAGAAAGCAGGCTTGGCCAGAGACTCGGTCGCATGTAGACCCATTCCTGGCTTAAGGGATTGGTGATTTTGTAGACTTTCGCTTTATACAACGCGAAGATGTCCATGAGCTCCTCTGAGATCATGGAATACGTATAGGCTTCTATGTAACCCCAATCGCGGAGGCGAACTTTTAATTCCTCTTCCCAAGATAGCAAGGGGTCTCGCTCCGTCACCGGCGGCTCGGTAGAAGGAAGTTTGGGCTTGATGTTGTGATAGCCGTAGATCCGTGACACTTCCTCAATAATATCTACGTCGATGGTGACATCTCTGCGAAAACTGGGGATTTGAGCTGAAATAGTGAGCTTAGAAAGTATTGGTTTGAATCCTAGCGGGGTGAGGATGTTTGCGATATCATTATCTGATAAAGAAACACCGAGATATGTCGTCAATTTTTCTTTACTAACGTTTACGACGTATGGTTTATACGGCTTCGGGTAGATATCGTAGATTTTGCTGGCTACTTTTCCGTCAGCCACTTGTCCGATGAGGTCAATTCCCTTAAGAATTGACGGCATGACAAGTTCCGGGTCCAATCCTTTTTCAAATAGGCCTACTGCTTCGGTTCGATGCGCTAGCGACATGCTGGTTTTTCGGATGTGCGTCGGCTCGTAGGTTTGCATAAACAGCACAATGGTTTTCGTTGAACTTTTCACTGAAGAATTTTGTGCACCCATGATGCCGCAGAGGTCAATGAGGCGGCCCGAACCGTCTTCTATAACAATATCATCGCCGGGTAGGGTGTGTGTTTTTCCATCCAGAGTAATAACCCGTTCTCCTTTTTTGGAGGCACGTAGGATCATCGTGCGAACCCCATTTTTTGGAAGGACCTGGTCGTAGTCAAATGCGTGGACGGGCTGACCATACGCGCGCATGATGTAGTTAGTAATATCAATAATATTATTGAGTGAGCGTATACTGGTGAGTTCCAATTTTTGTTGAAGCCATTTCGGTGAAGGTCCGACTTTCACATTATCGATAACCACACTCGTCCACCGGGGATTAAGTTTCGGATCCGTTTTAATGTTCAGTTTTTTACTCGTCTTAAGTCTTAAGTCTTGAGTCTTGAGACTTAGTTGGTAAGGGTCGTTTAGTAATTTCGTTGCAATACCAAATCGTGGGAGAGTGGCCGCTGCTTCGCGTGCAATGCCTAAAATCGACATCGAGTCCGATCGGTTGCTCGTAACCTCAATGTCATAGATGATCTCACCGCCTTCTTTATACATCCGCTCCACAGAGGGCCCGCACAGCGAGAGGTATTCCCGTATTTGGAGAGGTGTGGCTTTTGTAACAAGAAATTCGCGTAACCAGGAATCTGGTACTAATATGTTCATAAAATTTGTTCTTTGATTTTTGATCTTCTATTTTGATTAGAATTGTTCCAAAAATCTCACGTCATTACTGTATAGTACCCGTATATCGTCAAGTTTTGTTCCGGATTTCATCATGTAGGCACGCTCAACCCCCCAGCCAAATGCAAAACCGGAATAAATATCAGGATCCACACCCCCATTTTTTAGTACAACCGGGTGTATCATGCCCCCTCCTGCCATTTCAAGCCAACCACCCTTACACAAACGACACGCATCCCCGTTGGGTAGCCGTGCAGTTCCCAGACAAATACCGCAGTTAATATCAATTTCAACAGAAGGCTCAGTAAATTGAAAATGGGACGGTCGCAAACGTATTTTGCGGTCGGGACCGAAGTAATTTTTTACAAAAAAATTAAATACGCCTGTCAAATCCCCGATGGTCACTCCTTTGTCTATATACATTCCTTCAAACTGGTGAAACATAGGTGCGTGGGATACATCCGACTGTCTGCGGTAGCATTTTGCGATATTAATCATGCGAATCGGTAATTTCCTCTTCTCCATCTCCCGCACCTGGCCATTACTGGTATGGGGAGTCAGGACGATTTGCTTCTTACGCTCAAGGCCCGGCCGTGTAGCCTCAAGGCCGGGCCTTGAGGCT
Organism: uncultured Gammaproteobacteria bacterium; assembly: GCA_964449675.1. Lineage (GTDB taxonomy): Bacteria > Patescibacteriota > Microgenomatia > UBA10105 > UBA927 > CAYVAR01. The sequence goes on along the minus strand of CAYVAR010000028.1, from coordinate 6,270 downwards.
AAGGGTTTGCCGGGGTAGTCGATGAAAAATGTCTCCCATTCGTCGCGTGCTGGATGATTGGGGGGCATATTAAGCGATTCAAACGCGTACCAGTCCCAGTCAACCTCAGGGTGCCGCACACGCGTAAATCCGATGCGTTCAAAAATCCGCGTAATCTCCATGATCGCTTGGGTAACAATATGGAGATGACCTTGCAGAGGTCTTATGCCAGGAACAGTCACATCAAACCACTGATTTTGAGTTGATTGTTGATTGTTGAATGTTGAATGTTGCGTCAAGGCTTCTTCTATGGATTTTTTTACTTGATTGACGACAATTCCAACCTGTCCTCTATCGTTTGGTGCTATCGTCTTTATTTGTCTAGTGAGTTTTGCAAGCTCGCTTTTTGCTCCGAGAAACTGTATGCGCAGCTCATCAATAGTAAGATTCGATGATTGAATTTCTTCAAGAGAATCGTTTTGTGCTTCAAGAAGCATGCTTATAAACGTCGGTGCGCTTATATATGGTTCATGTATAGATGATTCGGCTTTTCTGTTTTGTAATTCTTTTTGGGCCATATCAGCGCGCTCTATGCTATAGTGAACCCGTACGTTATCGCCATGGTTTTCTATTTCAGCGATAGTTATTTCCCCTGTCTCATTCGTTTTTTGCACCTGTGTGCCGCCATCAGGAATCGGTTGATAGCCGGCAATGGTGAGAATTCTGAGCGGTTTATTTGTCGGCAGATGCTCAGGAATATACGATGATCGCTTTTTAAGCTCTTCGAGACTAACAAATTCAGTGGTTATAGAGAGATCTTGGTTGACGATTTCATTTGCTTTTTTTTCTATCACGTACTTTTTGTCTATCGGAAGCGATCCTTGATACTCAATATACGCATGTTTTCCATGTTCTCCTTGGACGGGAATAAGTCCATCAAAAAGTGCCATGACTGCTTCATGAACGATGTGCCCAGCACTATGGACACGCATATTATGATATCGATGTTCCCAATCAACTGTACACTCAACGAATTCACCAGCTTTTAGATTTCCTTCGACAGAACATTCATGAATTACTTTATCCGCATTCATGCGGACGTGTTTGACATGAGCTTTTCCATAAGATCCTGAAATCTCACCGATATCTGATGGCTGCCCGCCACCTTGAGGGTAAAAAATGGTTTTATCAAGCACTACTTCCCAGCTACTGCCCTTATTCGTGCACGAGATAACCTTGGCCTTGAGTTCTTTTTGATAGCTATCGATTAAATAAATAAGTTCTGTCATACGTTCATCAATTAATAGTATTGTAGAAGGAGTATGCTTACTTAAGCAAGTCGCGCAAGCGGTTCTATTCCTACTGAAAAACGAACCATTCCGTTTGATCCTCCAAATACTTCAATAGGGACACCACAATGGAATGTTTTTTCAAAGACAGTAAATATATCGGTACCAGGTAATAATCCAGCGCATACATATAAAGGTATATCTGTGTAAATTCTTTCCGGGTCGATGAGAACGGGTTTTCCCTCTTGTACTCTTTGTCTATCTATAATTGCAAGAGAAACTAGTAGTGCATGCTGTCTACGGCGAAAAAGATCAAACATATCTTGACGAGCTTCTGGTGTGACATATTTCCACATTGTGAGTGCTAGAAGTTCCATGGGTGAAGACTGCGATGCATAGGTTGTTTGAGATGTACTCTGAAGAGCGTGAAATATATCTGTATTTTTTGTTAAAAGAGCTGCAGCACGAAGTCTAGGAAAACCAAAATTCTTCGACATACTTACTGCAAACACAGCTTGAGAGAGAGTATCTGTTTTTTCAAAAAGAGAAAGCAGTGCACTGGCTTGTTCTTTCGGAATCATTTCTATGTATGCAAGATCAACGACAATGACGCCATTTGGACGAAGCGCATGAAAAGAAGAGAGTGAATCTGCAAGAGACTGTAATTCATATGTAGTCGAAGTAGGATTATTTGGTATAGTTAGGTAAAGAATATCATGATCAGGAGACCCTATAGTGAGAGCCTTCTCAAGTGATTCTCCGCTCGTACAAAATCCATTGAACGCGTCTGTAGGTATTTTTATTACTGGTATGTCCATTTTTTCTGCCTGTACGTAGTAGACGGAAAATCCTGGAGTAGGTGCGATAAGTCTTGTAGCACGTCTACTATTGCGTGCCATATCTTGGATAGCCTTAAATACCATATTGATTCCGGGTAAACTGCCTCCTGTAATTATTGTTTCGGTAGATTCAAAGTCCAATCCGAAATTTCGAATAAATCCGGTAAATCGTTCTCTCAGCGCCAGAAAACCAAGCGCATCAGCTTGGTATCTGGTAACAGAAGAATTACCCTCATCCCACGATGTTTTCCATAAACCTATCACTTCGCTAAACATACTTTTGAATATGTCTCCCCGGGGATCTAATCCAAGATTTTGTGCAATCTGAATATTACCATCTTTGCCCAAGTTTTCTGCATGTACATCACCGATAGTAAGATTATGTACTCTTTTAGCAACGCCGACTAAGCCCTGCTCTGTAAGTGCATATTTTATTCCTTCAACCATTAGAGTAAGGTCGCGAATAGGACTTGCTATCTGCCCATTTTCCCATCTATCCCGAAAACCTGCGACATGAGCTCGGATTATTTCTAACCCTGCTTGTTCAGAACGATCGACTCTTGGGCCATCAGGTGGAGGTGACATACTATTTGATAATGAAGGCAGGATAAAATCTAACATAGTGTAATTGATATCTTATAATAGTTCAACAAGAATAGATCATATACTTACCATAAAAAAACCCCGCTACCTGCGGGGCTTTGGGTATTCTAATTATTTTAAATTACTTTCCAACCCAAACTTCCCCGCTTGGCGAGGTAAAAAAGTAGAAAACAAAACATGTCTGGGCTGTCATAATTTTCAAATTAACCAATCAAGTTTTTCGTCTATCCCTTTCAACTTTTTTTCTACTGGTGTAAGCTTTTCTTCAAATTTTTTGTCGAAGAGATCTTCAAGCATTGCCTGTGTAAAAACTCCGTATCGTTCTTTTATTTCACTACGTCTTTTGAGTTCTTGAAAGTTCTTTTCAAGTCTTTTTTCAGTGGCTGTTCGTTTTTTTGAAGCCATGAGGACATCTTAGTTCACCTTTCGGACTCTGTCAACGATAGAGTCGAACACTTGAGGGTGCTCAAGGAGCATATTGGCAAGCATTTTTCTATTGATTGTAATATTAGACTCCTTGAGTCGATGTAAAAAAATATTGTAGGAAAGTCCTCTTTGCTTCAAAGCTTCCGATATCCGGGTGATCCAGAGCCGTCGAAAATCCCGTTTACGGTTTTTTCGCCCGGCAAATGCGTACTCACCCGCATGGAGGTACGCTTCTTTCGCCACACGGACGAGCCGGCGCTTTGTCATGCGATACCCTTTGTTTGCAGCAAAAAGTTTTTTATGCTTGGCGTGACTTGTTATGCCTCGTTTCACTCTCATATAAATATAGTTTAAATAAATTCTTTATGTAGATATAAAGCGTTTTATGGTATTTTTATATCGAGTATTGGTCACTTGCCTCATTTTGTCTTGTCGACGTTGCCGTGATTTACTTTTTTTACGACGTATGTGCCTAGCTCCTTGCGTACGATGCAGTATTTTCCCATTTTTTGTAATTCTAAATCGTTTCGCAACGATTTTTTTGGTTTTCATTTTAGGCATTTTTTTCTCCTTTTTTATCGTTGACGATCATTGCAACCAGCGCCTTTCCTTCCATATGTGCTTCACGAACGACTTTTATTTTTTCAAGAGCCGCTATAAATCGTTTCATGACCTCATATCCAAATTCTTTCCGATAAAATTCACGACCCTTAAAAAAGATAGATACCTTTAGCTGATTTCCTTCTTCTAAGAATTCTTTTGCCTTCGCTACTCTCGTGTCGAAATCATGTTGCCCGATAAACGGACGGAGTCGCACTTCTTTTACTCCAACGTTTTTCTGACTTTTTCTGCTATCCCGTTCTTTTTTCGCTTCCTGATATTTAAATTTTTTGTAATCAATCAGTTTTGCGACCGGCGGTTTCGCATGTGGTGCGACTTCGACCACATCGAGCGAAAGTTCTTTGGCTTTCTGGAGTGCCTCGAGTTTACTCACTACCCCAATCTGTTTTCCACTTTCATCCAGAAGCCGAAGCTCGGGACTCGTGATTTGGTAATTGAGGCGGTAGAATTTACGATTTGTGTTCAATCTCGCTGTGTAACCGCGCTATGAATGCCTTAAGGTCCATGGCCTTAAGATCTTCACCGCTTCTTGTGCGGATAGCAATAGTATTATTTGCTGCTTCCTTATCACCTATTATACCCATATAGGGGACTTTTTGCAACGTCGCATCGCGGATTTTGCCTTGCATGGATTCATTTCGGTCATCAAGTTCGGCTCGTATTCCAACAAACCTGAGCTTCTCAACTGTTTCTCGCGCATATAATTCATGACGCTCAGCAATAGGGATGACAACCGTATGTACGGGTGCAAGCCACAATGGAAACGCACCAGCATAGTGCTCGATGAGGATGGCGATAAACCGTTCAGAACCGATAATTGCTCGGTGTACCATAAATGGTGTTTTTTGACTTCCATCACTATCAGTATAGGTAAGTCCGAATCGGCCAGGCATGATCATATCCAGTTGTATCGTAGAAAGTTGCCATTCACGCCCCAGTGAATCAACAGCCATAAAGTCAAGCTTGGGGCCGTAGATTGCTGCTTCTCCGATTCCCTCAAAGTATTCTACTTTGCTATCTTTAACTATGTGTTGCAGTTTTGCTTCAGCTCTTGTCCAAGTAGCTTCATCACCAAGATATTTTTCCGGCGTCTTTGGATCACGCAGTGACAGGCGGATTTTGTAAATAAATCCGTAAACGGATAAAGCCTCATCAACGACTGATAGGACGTTTTTAAATTCCTCACCGATTTGGTCTTCGCGACAAAAACAATGACCGTCATCTTGCGTAAATGCACGTGATCGAAAAAGTCCGTTTATTTCCCCGGGACGCTCATCCCGATAAAGAACAGAAAAATCGCTCAAACGAATTGGTAAATCCCTATACGATCGAGGTTTATTTCCGTAAATGACACAGTGTTGCGGGCAATTCATTGGTTTGAGGTAAAATTCCTCTTCGGAATAATGTGATGTTACTAAAAGCATGTCCGCTTTATATTTCTCATAGTGACCTGACACTTTAAAAAGCTGCGCTCTATTCATGCCGGGGAGAGCTGTTTCTTCATATCCAATTTTTTTATTAAGCGCCCTACTAAAGTTGTATACTTCTGAGCGCAAAATTGCACCTTTTGGCGTATAGAGGGGAAGTCCGGCACCAACAAGATCAGAAAATACTATAAGGTCGAGTTCCTTTGCGATTTTTCGATGGTCGCGTTTTTTGGCCTCTTCCTGTTGCCACAGGTATTTGTCTAATTCTTCCTTTGTGGGAAAGCACGTACCGTAGATCCGTGTGAGCATCTTATTCTTCTCACTTCCCCGCCAGTAGGCACCGGCTACAGAAAGAAGTTTAAAGTGGGCAAGTTCTTTAGAAGGATTTTCTACATGGCCCATCTTGCAGAGATCAAGAAAATCTCCCGGGTCATTCGTCATGAGTTTTTTACCGTCTTTGGCAAACTCTTTCGCCATTTCGACTTTATAAGGGTTATAACCAAACAGTTTTTCTGCTTCTTTGAGAGTCACTTCTCGGAAGGTAAATCCTTTCCATGAAGGCAAAATTTCTCTCATTTTTTGCTCTATCTTGTGCAAATCATCTTCGGAGATTTTAACATCTCCCATGTCAAAATCCTGATAGAAGCCGTTTTCTATTGCTGGCCCTATAGCGTTATGAGCACCCGGCCAGAGTGTCCTCACCGCCTTTGCAAGCAAATGGGCGCAGGTATGGCGTAAATTGCTTACATATTGTTCATTTGATGGTTTGATCTTTGTATTATCCATATTGTTTATCTCAATTGTTATATTGCTATATTGCTATATTGTTGCAATAAAAAACCGTTCTCCGTTACGCTTCCACTTCGCCAAAGCTAGGTGGAAAGGTTCCAGCGTAAACTGAACGGTACTTAATTTCTATACTTCGCAATAGATGCGCTTTAAGCTTTAGAGTTAGTGAGTCTCTATGCAAATGCTCAAGATTAGACTAAGGGCAGTATACCACCTGACTTTCGTGTGTCAATACCCGGTTCAGTAACCGTTCAGGAGTTAGCAAACCCAGCACGTAACGAGGCGTTCAGGAGTGGA
>CAYVAR010000027.1:0-16191 GCA_964449675.1 uncultured Gammaproteobacteria bacterium | reverse complement strand
TGAGTAGACGAGATTTGACAGATGTGATATACTACCCATCAGTTGAATAAAAGCGAAGGAGAAATTGATTGGGATTTCTCCAAATGATGCTGAGTTAGTCGAAGCATCGAAACGCTGATGAGGCTATTTATCGCATGATGAAATGTCTCATCCGGAAGCTCACCCGTAAAAATATGAGCACCATGTGTCGCAAAAGACACGTGATGAGCACATGAACGAAAGAACATGATCAGCACGTGACACAAAAGCGGAGCATGTAAGAAGGTTTTCCCGCCTTTATTCATGACTCCCCTTCGGGGAGTTTTTGGTAGGCGGGGCGATGAATCAAGGTGGCACCGTCTATTTGAATTCAGAATTCAGGGATTAGAATTCAGAATTAGGCCCTTGTAAGTTTACGAGATATATTCTCGCGGATTTGCAAGGGCTTTTTTGTCCCAAAGAAAGAAAGTTATGTCAATAGCAGAACAAAGTAGTCAGTATCTTGGAGAGGAGACCCCTTCGGCCATTGAGGCCCAGGGGTTAGTTTGGCTCGGCATTTGAAAGAGTACTTGGGGGTCAGGTTTTAAACCAAGATGATGCCACCGCTGCATTACATAGTGTCATGTCCGGTCAGCACGACCAAGCTGACATAATAAAATTCCTCCATGCTTTAAATGCCAGAGAAGTGACAGTTGCAGAACTAGCCGGATTCGTTGAAGCGATGCGAGAGGCCGTAGTCCGGGTAGACGCTACAAGCCTGTTTAGACCAGTGATAGATACCTGTGGAACTGGTGGGGATAATAGCGGAACCTTCAATATCTCAACCGCAGCGGCATTGGTAATTGCAGGTACGGACAGGGCAATTGTCGCCAAACACGGAAACCGGGCAGCCAGTAGCAAGTGCGGCAGTGCCGACGTGCTTGAGGTATTGGGCGTAAATATTGCAAGTAAGCCAAGTACTGTACGACATTGCCTTAGGGAAGCCGGAATAGGCTTCATGTTTGCTCCAGCTTTCCATCTGGCAATGAAAGAAGTCGCCACTGCTCGCCGAACTTTGGGAATACGAACGATATTTAATTTTTTGGGTCCTCTAACCAATCCTGCTGGTGTAACCCGTCAAGTGATTGGTGTTTCAGATGAAGTAATGGCTGAGAAATTAGCACACGTTCTTAACGAAATTAACACAGAACATGCGCTGGTAGTGAATGGACCGAATGATTTGGATGAAATTGGCTTATCCGGATCTACTACTGTACACGAGATTAGAGATGGATTCTTAACTATTTATGAAATCCGTCCGGAAGAATTTGGTTTAGATCCGGCGCCGTTTGGTGAAATCAGAGGTGGAGACGCAAAGACAAACGCCGCGATAATACTTCAACTTTTATCCGGCCAACTGCATGGCCCCAAAAGAGATATTGTGCTTCTTAATGCCGCTGCTGGTCTGTACGTAGCCGATGTTGTACCAAGCATTCAAGATGGACTAGCAATAGCTCGAAAATCTATAGATTCTGGTCAAGCTATGGCTGCATTAAAAAACTTGCAGACCGTGTCACAGGAAGGACAAATATGAAAGAGGGATTGCAAGTATTTAGAGAAATTATTGCACAAAAATATACGGAACTGGACGTTGTAACTCGCCGACCACACATTTTTGATGAGCTGTTGCAGCAATCAGACGCATTTATTTTTATTCCTGAAGTCAAACTTCGGTCTCCAAGCGCCGGGATGCTCTATAGCGGTGATGTGGATACATTAGTTAGTCTATTTGAACAGGGTGGTGCAGATGCGATCTCCGTGGTAACCGAAAGAACACATTTTGGCGGGAGTGAGGCGCTATTTAAAAAAGTTCGTGCTCACACCACACTGCCGCTGCTTCGGAAAGACTTCATTGTCCACCCTTACCAGATAGCAGAGTCTGCCGTTTTGGGCGCAGACGCGCTGCTTCTCATCGCCAGTTTATTAGACGAGGATACACTCGGCCGGTTTGTGAGTTTAGCCTATGACTTGGGGATTACACCCATAGTTGAAATTTATGACTCTGCGGAAATTTCCAAAGCGGTCGGCGCTGGTGCCAAGATTGTCGGCGTCAACGCACGAAATTTAGATACATTCAGCGTTGATACTGCTCATGCCCTGGCTGTGGTTCGGGGAATACCGCCGTTTCTGAAACCCCTTGCTTTTTCTGGAATCAAAACCCAAGCAGATGTCGCCGCGGCAAAAGCTGCAGGCGCGCGGGGCGTACTAGTAGGGACGACCTTATTGCAGTCAGATAAACCAGCGGAAATCTTAAAAGACCTAAGGAGTACACCATGACACATGAAGGAGTTTATTGTGGACAAGAAGAAACAATCGGAGAAAGCCAGCCTCTGATTAAGATTTGCGGTTTAACAACAGTGGAAGACATTTTTGCAGCGGCCAATCTGGGCGCTGATTATTTGGGCATAGTCATCGATTTTCCCCAAAGCCCGCGCAGCCTGAACCCAGAAGAGGCAATTGCAGTGGCTCGATCTGTTCGAGAGCAAGCACCAGGCGTGGCTGATCGTTTAGTGGGTGTTTTTGTAGATGAGCCGTTGGAAAGACTCTTAGACGTCGTCCAAACGTGCGGTTTACCAACTGTCCAACTTCACGGAAGTGAATCTCCGGAGATGTGTGCGGCCATACGAGCTCAAAAGATTAAAGTGTTCAAAGTTTTCCGGGTCGGTAATAACTCTCAAGAAGACCTTACAGCTGCCATTCAGAGCTATAAAGGAACTATCGATCGGATTGTACTGGATACGTATTCGCCGCATCGAGAGGGGGGAGGATTTGGAGAAGCGTTTGATTGGGAATTTGCCAAAACTGTACAGCAACAATTTGGCCCAATAATTTTAGCCGGTGGACTTCGTGCGACAAATGTGCGGAAAGCAATCACGGCAGTTCATCCACTGATGGTAGATGTTAGCAATGGGGTTGAAACTGCACCAGGAGTCAAGGATATGGCGCTTGTACAAAAATTTATTGAGGCCTGTTTAGCCCTAAAAGAAATGGATCCAGAATCAACTGAAGTGCATGAACGTACCAGCGTCGGTGGTATATCTATACCATATTATTTGGCTCACAATGGCAGAGGAAAAGATAAGTGTCTTTTATTTGTGCCAGGTGGAGTCAACGGCGGGATGCATGAGAAAAGAACCGGAAAGTACGATCCGTTATATTCTGACTTATTCGCGTATATCACCTCCAGAGGGCTTGGTGCTTGTGTGGTTGATCGCAGAGGTTGCTTTCACCCGACACGACCAGATTTGACTATAGCACTAGATATGGCCAGTGATGAGGAAGTTGGTGACATTCTGGATATTGCCCAGGCGTTGAAGGACATTCATGGTTATAGACGTATCGTTTTAATCGGAAACAGCCGGGGTGCTCTTACCACTGCCCGGATCCTGGAGCGGGATAATCCGCCAATTGACGCAGCTGTACTGATCTCTGGTTTTTATGATATTAAAGCTCAAGATGCGGATGATCGTATACGGCGGCCTACAACTTTACCAACCAGACAATCATTGGGTCATCTGTCGCCAGACGCTTTCCCTTACGCCCAGCGATCGCCTGTATTTTCAAATCACTTGTCAACGGATATTCCTATACTTCTTCTTCATGGAAGAAATGACGATATTGTTAATGTTGCCCAGACCGAAAGAATGTACGAGGCGCTATGTAGGGTTAATCCTCGGGCTCAAATTATCTTGTACAGCAATTTTCCTCACACGAAAGAGGCGCTTGATCCTTCAAGCTCTCAAGGAAATAGGGCTCTAGAAAATATATTTGCTTTTGTGGAGAATCTATGAAACCAAGACGCGGCTATTTTGGACAATTTGGAGGGCAGTTTATACCCGAGCTTTTGTATCCGGCAGTGACCGAATTGGAAAAAGCATTTGCCACGGCAAAACGCAGCCCTATATTTGTACAAGAATACAAACGGTTACTGAGGGAGTTTGCAGGAAGACCGACACCGCTTTATTTTGCTCGTAATGTGTCGCGATACGTGGGATGCCGAGTTTATTTGAAGCGCGAAGATCTCCTGCATGGCGGGTCGCATAAGCTCAATAACGCCCTTGGTCAGGTGCTTTTAGCCAAGCGGATAGGAAAGAAGCGGATAATAACTGAAACTGCTGCGGGTATGCATGGCGTAGCGACAATAATGGCGGTAAATGCGGTCGGACTTAATGGAGAGGTATATATGGGAGTAAAAGATATCGAAAGGCAAAAACTTAACGCAGATAGAATACGGCTTATGGGTGGCGTTGTACATCCGGTCACGCGAGGACACGGAGTACTTAAAGACGCAGTATCTGACGCACTCGTTGATTGGATACGTAATCTGCCCACCACTCATTATTTGATTGGTTCTGCGGTCGGCCCGCATCCATTTCCTACAATTGTTGCATATTTTCAATCGGTAATTGGAATCGAAACAAGGAAACAAATTTTGAGGCAGACCGGAAAGCTACCTACGAGTATCATCGCGTGCGGAAGTGGCGGAAGTAATGCCATTGGTATGTTTCAGGCCTTTCTAAAAGATAAGGATGTAGAGCTGATTTTTGTTGAAGGAGGCGGAGAGGGAGAAAAAATCAATGCCGCGGCGTTTTCTTTTGGTTCTGTCGGTGTCTTTCAGGGAGCCAAAACCTATTTTTTGCAAGATAAATATGGGATGGATAGAAGAACAGAGTGTCGAAGTGCTGGTCTTAACTATCCAGCTCGCGGGCCACAGTTATCGCATTTGTTTTATACCAAGCGAATGAAAGCGTCCTACGCCACTGACAATGACGTTTTGGAAGCTTACAAAAAAACAGCCAAGCTTGAAGGTATGCTTCCGGCTCTTGAGACCGCCCACGCTATGGCCAAGCTTTATAAGCGGAAAGGAACGTATAAAAAAGATGATATTGTCGTAGTTACGTTTTCCGGAAGAGGGGATAAAGACATAGAGACTGTTCGTAAAATGGAGGAATCATGAATGCGCGCCTAATGACCCATCTTTATTTTGGTGATCCAACGAAAGAATTTTCGATTCGTCTTGCGCAGGAGCTAGTAAAGTCCGGCGCAGACATTCTTGAAATCGGCATACCCTATTCAGATCCAGTTTGTGATGGCGAAGTGTTCCAGCGTGCGTGCCAGCGTGCATTAAACAGGGGTATGACACCGACTGGCGTTTTTACCGGAATTGAGGCGCTACGATGCGGTGGTATAAATCAACCGATTTATATCACCAGTTATTTTGGGCCGATTTTTAAAATGGGTGTGGAGAAATTTATAAAACAGATAGCAAGCATTGATGCTCAAGGAATAATAGTTCCCGATATTTTATTGGAAGAACAGAAAGAACTACTTTATGTTGCCAAAAAGCATAGCGTATCGGTTGTACAATTTGCCACACCCTACTCTACTGATGATCGGTTGGATCAGATTATTGCGGCTGCGTCAGGATTTATCTACTGTTTCTCAGTCCCCGGTGTTACTGGTGTGAGAGAAAAGGTGGAGCAACGTACCATATCGCTCATCAAACGAGTCAAGAGTAGAGTCAGTAAAAGCGGCAAAGATATACCCGTGTTTGTCGGATTTGGTATATCTAAACCAGAACATATACGTGTTATGATTCCTGCTGGTGCGGATGGTTTCATTGTTGGGAGTGCAATTGCGAAGCTGTACGAGGGTCAATTGGACCAACCGGATGGATCACTCAAGCAAATAGCGGCTTTTACGAGAGCATTAAAAAAGTACGATAGGTAAGGAGGAATATGAATTTAAAAGAAAAAATTGAGGAAAAATAAGACACGCTGGGGTAACTGTGCATAGTTAGCGGTAGACTTGGTTGTGGGTGCCGATGTCGAGGAGAATGATATGGTCAGTAGATAATTCTCGATAAACAATTCTGATATCACCCGTGACTGAGAAGGAGCGAAGTCCTTGCATAGATCCAGTCAACGAGTGATCTCGCAAGAGCGGATGTCGGGGGTTGTTAGAAAACATCTCGATACGTTTTTTTACTTTGGCAACAAGGGGGCGATCTCGTTTAATGCGTTTTTTGTAATTTTTCTTAAAATGTGGATGACGCTCAATGATCATGAATCGAGTTCTTTCATCAGCGCATCGACAGAGGTGAACGACTTTGTTTTTAAACGACCAGATTCAACGTCTTTTATCATTTTATTGTAGCGGCGTGCGGCGCGAGGGGAGAGTTGTACAGGAGGCTCTTCGAAAGAGAGCGTAAGCTCGTGAGAAGCGAGCTTGCGAAGAAAGACCCGGATGGTTTCCTGCAGCGAAGAGAAGCCAAGGTCACTTGCCACAACAGTGGCTTGACTACGGAGCTTAGCGTCAAGAGGAATTTGAAGGATAACTTTGTTCATGTAATATGATTATAGTATTTTGATAATATATGTCAAGCGCGATAATTCTGCTATTATAAGGAGGATGTATGAATATTCATAATCTTATTGAAAAGAAACTTAAGGATTCCGGCCTGGAATACCGCTTTATTCCCTTGCCGGAGAGTTTGCCGCCGGATATTGCCTCGCACGCGAAATTTCATGGAATCGGGATGGAAAACGCGATGGCGACAATCCTTTACAGTACGGAGAAGGGGATGATAGCGGCTGTAAAACGTGCCGATACACAAATTGACGAAAAGAAGCTCAAACACGTGGCGGGTATCAACCAGCTCAAATACGCAACAAAAAACGACCTGGAACTATTGGGAGTTGCGAGCGGGCTCGTGCCATACGTGGGTCTCGATGTGCCATTTTTTGTCGATAAAAAGGTTCTTGAGATTGACGAGGCTTATGGTACCGGTGGGGAGAAACTATTTGGGATGGCCATGAATTCCAAAGATATGGTTAAAGTCAACCATGCTAGTATTGGCAATTTTACCAACTTTGAAAAATCCAAAGAGATGCTTCGAACAGGAAAACACCGGTTGCTTTCCGGTATTACACCGAGCGGAGATGGGAGTCTCCATATTGGGAATTACTTGGGGGCGGTGAAGCAGTTTATTGAACTTGCAAAGGATCACGAGTGTTTTTTGATGGTTGCCGACCTCCATGCGCTGACAACCGTACAGGATCGATCTGTTTTAATACACAATGCGGAAACCTTAATCCTTAACGAGCTGGCATTGCTGATGGGGGAGCTAGGTTCGGATTTGCCAAATGTCACCTTTTTCCGGCAATCCGATGTGCCGATGCATACCGAACTCCAGTCGATTCTCAACAACGTCACGCCACTTGGCCTTATCAAACGTGCACACGCGTATAAAGACAAACTCCAAAACCCTTCGACTTCGCTCAGGGCAGGGGACGCGCTGGATGAAGATATAAACATGGGGCTTTTTAATTATCCGATCCTCATGGCAGCAGATATCCTTATTTATAAGCCCGATCTCGTGCCGGTAGGGAAGGATCAAAAGCAGCATGTGGAGATTACGAGGGATATCGCGGAGCGGTTTAATAAAATTTTCCCGGAGCCACAAAAGGTCGGACCTTTTAAGGCTGAAAGGTCCGACCTTAAAACAGGGGGAATCTTCCCACTGCCGGAGGCGTATATTCCGGAGGATGTGGCGGTGGTTTTAGGAACCGATGGAAAGCGGAAGATGAGTAAATCTCTAGGAAACCTCATTAGCATCTTTGATGATGAAGAAATTATTCGAAAACAAGTGATGGGAACGTACACAGATCCCACCAGAATTCACGTAAATGACCCGGGACACATAGAGGGGAATATGGTATTTACATATTTGGATTTTTTTGGAAAAAAGGTTACAGTTGACGAACTGAAAGAGGCTTACACAGAAGGAAAAGTATCGGATGTTGAGGTAAAAAATTATCTATACGAATCTTTGATGAAAACGTTTACACCAGCGAGAACAGTTTACCAGGAATTGAAAGCAAATCCTAATCGGGTTAAAAAAATTCTCGAAGATGGAGCACGGAAGGCTTGCTCGGTTGCATCAGAAACGATGAAAGAGGTGCGGGATGCCATCGGACTTACCAATACCTATTCATTCTTTTCGCACCACTAATTCGATCTGTTCAATCGGTTTATGCTGCAAACGGTCGGAACTGGTTTATAATATTTTTATAGATTGGACGTCGAACGTTATTTTGTGTAAGGATTGATGGATGTATCGCCACGCCGCTTTCTGCACCGATGAATGTGCCAACTATGCTTCCCCAATTTTCCTTATCTGTAACGACGACAATATCTACATCAGGATAAAACGCTCCAGGAACTGGGATTACTGTATCGGGCATTCCATAACCTATCTGCGTTTTAATATCATTAGGCAGAAGATTACTCACGTTTGTCCAATCTATAGTTACAAGTGGCACGAGATCATGTGGAAGCTCACGAAGATTAATTCGGTTTAAATCATCAACAGATCGAGCTTTTTCTTGGAGCCAGGCCGCAAGCGGGGCCACGCGATCAATAATTCTACGAGATAAGTTTCCAGAGGTTGAGAGATGAAAGCGCTCTTCATCAGTTACCTCTAAGGCGTCATATTGACCATAGTAAAGGAGCTTTACGGTAAGCTCTTCTGCTGTGTAACCGAAACGACCAAAGGTTCGACTTCCTGCTAATCCGATAGCTTGAGCGCCTTGTAGAGACTGGAGAAATTGGGCAACGTCCGTAATCTCTGCTCTATTACGAAAATGAGTGCCAATAGATGACTCATCAAGCGCGATCGTTGGTCGGCCTTTAAGTGCTTCTACTAAGTGTGGCCAAGGAGCTTCAATATTCATAGAGGGCATCATTATAGTCTAAACGTTATTTTTTACAAAATTTATATGATACAATGATTCTATGGACATAATTACTCTAGACACCTTTTTTCAGGTGGAGATGCGGGTGGGGAAAGTGATTGTGGCCGAGAATCTCGAAAACAGCGATAAGCTCATCAAACTTACCATTGACCTTGGCGATGAGCAGCGAACGATTCTCACCGGGGTCCGCGGATTCGGCTACACGCCGGAAGATTTTACCGGCAAACAATTCTTTTTTGTCACCAATCTTGCGCCGAGGAAGATGATGGGTGTTGAGTCGCAAGGGATGATTTTGGCGGTCGACTCAAAGAAGGATAAGAAGCCCATTTTTATATCAGCAGAGGAGATGCCCATCGGAGCAAAGGTTCGGTAAGGATGTCTGGCGGAGCCAGATCTCGCTTCGCGAGACCCTTGGGAGCAAAGATATGGTAAAGAAGTTTTTTGAGGCCGATGCGAGTAACATTGACATAAGTATGAAATTCATGGTAGTATGAAAATCATATGTTAGGCACTATCGTTACCCCAATGGCGAGGGGACAGATCACACTTCCCAAAGCCTACAGAGAAAAACTCGGTATCACCCCCGGCATGCCGTTGAATGTCACGCTTGAGGAGGAAAAAATTGTCGTGCAGCCGCTAGCGAGTGTTCTTTCTGATGCTTCATCGATGCCGCTTTTCATTAAGCCAAGGTATACGAGGAAACAGTACCTTGCTGTGCTTAAAAGGATTGCAAAAAGCAAGGTGGTTTTGTGGACTAAGGAAGATGACAAAGCCAGGGAAGCGATGAGAAAAAAGGAAAAACCGACAGAATGGTAAAGCACCATGAAGCTCGTACTTGATTCTTCGATTGTTATTGATCATCTGCGAACAAAAAAGCTTTCGACAGCGTTTTTTGATGCCTGGAATTCGCATGATTTTATGATCTCTCTTGTGACTGTTGCTGAATTGTACTCCGGTAAATCTGTCCAATCCCCGGGGCCTGCACGAAGGGAGCTAGAGGATATTCTTTCCGGGATAGAAGTCGTGAGTCTTACACTTACAACGGTAAAACGGGTAGGTGATCTGCGTGCACGCTACCAGTTGTCTCTCGGTGATGCATTTGTCGCGGTACTTGCGATAGAGCAACAGAGTCAGGTGTTAACGCTTGACCGTAAAGACTTTGAGAAAGTGAAAGAGATTACCCTCTATCGGTTAGACCGTATTAAGAGAAAATCGTGGAGATGATGTTAGTCGCGTCAAACGCGGTTGGTCCTGCCGACGCACTGGAGAAGACGATCTTCTGTTTCCACTGAAGGCATGCCGGTGGGGGCGAAAATACGATAGATTCTTGACACGTTTAAACACATCTAGTACCATATAGTCATGATTAATACCAAAGTGTATACTCCGGAACAGGTAGCAGAAATGCTGCAGCTTTCCAAAAATACCGTGTACGGGCTCATCAATCGTGGGGAGATTATCGCTAAAAAAATCGGCAACGTCTATCGGATACCGGCGCGCTCTATCTCTTTTGTGTTTACCGGCCTGGACGCTGACCTGTCCGATGCGCAAGCGGCCGATGAGCGGATTCTTCCCGAGGTAGAAAACGCACTTCACTCCGTTAGATCCGCTTAAACATTCGTTATGCCAATCCGCGTGTTTGTCGATTCCGATGTCGTCATTTCCTCTTTGATTTCCCGTACCGGAGCGGCGTATCTTCTCTTTCACGACGCACGGATTGCGCGGTTCGTCTCCGATGTATCTTTTTTTGAACTCAAGCGGGTGACGGGTGTATTACATCTTTCACAAAAAGGATTACAGACGCTTGTGCAAACACGCTGCGAACTTGTAGCGATTGGAGATCGCAAGAATGAACTTACGCGCATGACTGAATATACGCGTGATACCAACGACGCGCATATCGTGTTGGGGGCAAAACAATCGAAGACGAAATTCCTCGTGACGTACAACACGAAGCATTACAAAATTGAGAAAATACGAGAGGATTTAGGGATCATCGTGTTGCACCCGGCATTCCTTCTACAATATCTACGGAGCTTGAATTAACATATCTTCCAGTTGTTTTTCTGAAGGCATGCCAGTCGGTGCCCTCATCCGTTAACTGCTAAGGAATAGCGAATTTATCATTTAAAACATTAAATGGCGTGGTAAATCGAAGATAATATCCAAACGGATCAACTGCGCGAAAGTCCCAAAGTCCCCATGGTTGACGAATCAACGGTTCTACCACATGCGTCGTATCTTTGATTTTTTGGTAGTAAGTCTTGATATCAGAGACGATGATAGTAATTTCTACTCCATAGCCACGGGTAGTGTTTTTGGAAAATTTTTTGAAAAATGGCTGTTGGTAGACGAATTCGTTTCCCGCCCAGAAACATAGGATATTATCCTCCATTTTCATGACAAGATATCCTTTAAGTTGCTCAGGTTTTCGTTCCCAAACGACGTCAAAACCAAGATTACCGTAATACTCTTTCACTTTTTGAAAATCAGGAACGTGAAGTTCAAGTAACACGGTCGTTACAGACGAAAATGACATACTTAAAGTATATCAGAGAGATTAACTGTAATACATGTGATAGCGTCTATGAGGATGCGATACCTATCTATACGTGATATACTTGAGTCCTCGTACCAGATAATAATCCGACCAATCCGACAAATGAATGAGAAAAAGAATCAATGGCTTAAAGAAATATGGCTGAAAAACATAGTATTCAAAAAAAGAATGGTAAAAACGGCAATGGAAACCACAAAAAATACGGGAAGATATTCGAGTTTAAGCTCAATTTAAACCTAAAAAATATTTTCATCGGGCTTTTTGTGATTTTTCTCGTCTTTTCTCTCATCGGAAGTTTGGGTGATAAAACAAGCTTACTTCCGGAAAAACCCCTTTCTACCGTTGTTTCCGATGTTAAAAATGGAAAGATAGAAAAGATTGAAGTAGAAGAATCAAAGCTTGTGATTTATTACAAGGGAGGAGAAAAATTTGTTTCGCACAAAGAACCGCAAGAGTCATTATTTAAAGTATTAGAGTCTGCAGGAGTAGATCCAAAGACTGTTGAAATAAAAGTCAAAGATTTAAGTTTGGGTCAACTGTGGGCCGGAATTATTTCTAACTTACTGCCTCTTGGTCTGACAGTTTTATTTTTCCTCTTTCTGTTTCGCCAGGCGCGAGGTGCGCAGGATAACCTTTTTTCCTTCGGGCAAAGCAAAGCGCGGATATTTCAAAAAGATCTTCCTAAAATTACGTTTGCCGATGTTGCCGGGGTGGATGAAGCTAAAAAGGAACTGGAAGAGGTCGTCGACTTTCTCAAAAACCCAGCTAAATATAAAGCCCTCGGCGCGCGCACTCCGAAAGGAGTCATCCTCGTTGGCCCAAGTGGAACTGGGAAAACGCTTCTTGCCAAAGCCATGGCAGGAGAAGCGCATACAGCCTTTTATAGCATAGCGGGTAGTGAATTTATGGAGATGCTCGTGGGTGTAGGGGCAGCGCGTGTTCGAGACCTATTTTCCAATGCAAAAAAGAACGCGCCGGCGATAATTTTCATCGATGAAATTGATGCTATTGGTCGGATGCGCAGCGTCGGCATCATGGGCGGCCATGACGAGCGGGAACAAACCCTCAACCAGATATTAGTTGAAATGGATGGATTTGAGCCCAATACCACGGTCCTTATCGTTGCTGCGACCAATCGTGGAGATCTCCTTGACCCAGCACTTCTTCGCCCTGGTCGATTTGACCGGCGAGTTGTCCTTGACCTTCCTGATATGGCTGGTAGGAAAGACATATTGAAGATTCATGCAAAAGGCAAGCCGTTTGTCACTGCGCTCGATTGGGATAAGGTTGCCAAGCGAACGGTTGGATTTTCCGGGGCAGATTTAGAAAATATGCTCAATGAAGCAGCCATACTTGCCGCACGAGGGGATAAAAAGGAAATTGACTATAAAGATATTGAAGAGGCGGCAACCAAAGTGAAATTGGGGCCGGAGAAAAAGCGGCTCCAGAGCGACCTGGACCGCAAGATGACCGCCTATCACGAAGCCGGACACGCGGTGGTTTCGTATAATCTTCCTCATCTTGATATCGTCCACCGCATCAGCATCGTTTCCCGGGGTATGGCTTTGGGT
This sequence comes from uncultured Gammaproteobacteria bacterium, assembly GCA_964449675.1. Taxonomy (GTDB): domain Bacteria; phylum Patescibacteriota; class Microgenomatia; order UBA10105; family UBA927; genus CAYVAR01. The sequence continues at coordinate 3,286 of CAYVAR010000027.1, read as the reverse complement.
TATACCATGGCGCCGCCAGAAAAAGACCGGCTCCATGAAACCAAGTCCCGGCTTATTGAAGAGATCGCTATGACGATGGGAGGAAGAGCTGCGGAGCAATTAATATTTAAGGAAATGACGAGCGGAGCTGCTAACGACATCGATCAAGCAACACGGATTGCTCGCTTTATGGTGATGGAGTTTGGGATGAGTGACTTGGGCCCCATCAACTTCGGCCCGCAGATGGACATAACAGAATGGGGGAAGCAGTTTATGGAACAAAATCAGATATCTCAAGAGATGCAGGGAACCATAGACCGTGAAGTCAAAAAATTTCTTGACGAAGGGTACAGAAAAGCCGCGGAGATTCTCAAAAAGAACAAGAAAAAACTTGACCTCGTCGCTGCTGAACTCGTCAAAAAAGAAACGCTCGAGGCGGAAGAATTCGAATCGCTCATGGGTGGTCCCAAAGGGCGAACTACAGTGTAACTTATTTTTTATGAGCCGTGATCGAATTCTAGATGTGAGGCCTGGTTCTATGGGAGGCGCGTTTGCAATTGTCCCAAGATCAGGATTTCTCGAACACGCTGGCAATTTAGCGAGAAATTTCTTTAGAAACAAACCTGATACGCCTACAGATCAAATCATTCTATTTGGTAGACCCCTAGGTGAGTCACTATCCTTTCTTGATCAGCTTACAACGGAAACTGAACAACCAGTTACTGTATCAGATCTTATAGTTTTATTACAAAAACATCCTGATATTCCAGAGGGAGAAGCGCGTGATGTACTTTCGCAAATATCAGTCGGAGAGCCTTCAATTACAGGAGAGATAAAGTTAGAAGGGGATACGTTTTACGTCATTACACCTAGGGAGTTAGAGTCACTCACACAAATAGTCCAGCAAAATCCAGAACATATCGAGCAGATGATATCACTCTTGATTCATACAGTGGCAAGGAATCAGGAAGCAGGGCGTACGTTTGTTTCCAGATTGAGAGCAAAGACGGTAGAGCTTCTGAAACAATCACCGTATCTTGATAATCCCTCAGCATGGGATACAGTTAAAAATGATGGTCGTGACCATTCTAACGCTGCATCATCGAGATCCTGGTATGATTATAAAGAAATTATTGCGTTGGCAGATCGTTGGCACGTTCCGATACTCTTTTTCAAAAATGTAAAAGACCCAGCGCATTCACAAGAACATTATTTATTAGCATTGAAACTGCCTGAAAGAACGAATAACGGATGGAATGTGCTGGTATATGACCCTATGATAGGTGGGGAAACGCATCTTAAGCTTGATGATTGGGATCCTCGGGCTGCAAATGTTCATGAGTTTTTACAAAAAGAAGGGATGGAAACCGGTGCATTTTGTAATAGCGCGGGATTTGATCAGATAAAAGAGCAAACATATACTTACGCGCTTGCCGGAGATGTGGAAATTGCCAGAGATGCACATCTGTTTGAGGCAAAACAGGCTAAATTACAATTTAACATTGTTGATTGCGGTCCGATGGTGCTTTTTATGGCCATGATTCGCGCGGGAATCAAAGATGATAGAGGAGGGTTTAATACATTTAAGTTTTCAGGATGTGAGCAGCTCGAGCGAGATTTGGGGATACACATAGACAGGAGAGCTAATATTCTTGGGAACTAACAAAAATATAAAAGTCATCATTGACACATTGTACATAATTTTGTACACTTTAGGATACTATGAACCTCATTGCAATTTCCGATGCCCGAGCACAGTTGCCAGATCTGGTAGCGCGAGTCAGTCAGTACCTCGATCGAGTACTCATTACCGTCAATGGAAAGCCCAAAGTCGCTGTCGTAAGTATCGAAGAACTCGAGTCACTTGAAGAAACCGCAGAAATTCTTTCGCTTCCCGGAACAAAGGCTAGTATCGCCCGAGGAAGAAATGACGCGAAAAAACGTCGAGGGATCCTCTTGTCTAAGCTTATTTAGATGCGTATGCAGCTGTTTCTCACGCGCGAGGCGCTTAAACAATACGGCCATATCTCCACCATCGAAAAGAAGAAGATTCAGAAAAAAATTGCGATTCTCGAAGGAGACCCACTTGCCGGAAAGAAACTCGTAGGGAAACTTGTAGATACTCGGTCTCTACGCGCATGGCCGTATAGAATTATTTACTCTGTTGATACCAAGAAGAAAGAAGTTTGGGTTATTTCCATCCTCCACAGGCAAGGAGCGTATCAGTAAGATATCCTCTTCTCATGGTACAATTGCCTCATGAATCGTCTGGTTCTTATTGACGGTAATGCCATACTTCACCGCGCATATCATGCGCTGCCGCCGTTGACAGCGCCTGATGGCAGTTTAGTCAATGCGGTCTACGGATTTACCTCAATCCTTATAAAATTATTTTCCGACCTTAAACCGACTCACCTGGCGGTTGCCTTTGACCGGCCGGAGCCGACGTTTCGAAAAAAAATGTATGTTGATTATCAAGCGAAACGGCCGGAGATGGAGGATGCGCTCTCTTCCCAAATTCCAAAAGTCCAAGAAGTGGTCCGCGCATTTGGGATACCAATATATGATGCCGCTGGGTTTGAAGCGGATGATGTGCTCGCTACAATAGCAAAGCGAGCACTTGATAAGCGCGAGATTGAAAGACGAGATGAGCGCAAGATATTTGGCGCTCATCGTGTTCAGCCATCTGGCGCTTATCTACCCATGGAAGTAATTATCGTGACGGGGGATAGGGATATATTGCAATTAGTAAATGATGAAAAAGGTATTAAAGTCTTTATGCCGACGAAGGGACTTTCAGAGGGGAAATTGTTTGGAGAAAAAGATGTTACTGAAAAGATGGGTGTTACTCCGGATCAAATTCCGGATTTAAAAGCGCTTATGGGAGATGCTTCAGATAACTATCCCGGAGTGGCAGGGATCGGACCTAAGACTGCCGTTGGACTTCTTGCAACTTATGGATCAGTTAAGGGAATTTATAGGATTTTAAAGGAATTAAAAGGAAAGAAATTTAGAGGAAAAATTTCTGAGGGTATATCTGCTGGTATTTTTGAAAAGTTGGTCGAAGGAGAAAACAACGCGATGCTTAGTGAAGACTTGGCAACCATACGAACCAATGCGCCGGTTGACTTTGATAAGGAGAACGCTCGTGTTGAAACACTTGATACGCTTGACGCGCGGGCGAAGCTTGCCGAACTCCACTTTCCCTCACTAGTGAAGAGATTGAGCGGAAAAGTAGAAAAGCAGGAAAAGCCAAAAAAAGAACCTCCCAAAAAACTCGAAGACAAGAAGGAGCAATTGTCGCTTG
>CAYVAR010000026.1:0-16982 GCA_964449675.1 uncultured Gammaproteobacteria bacterium | reverse complement strand
GCTCACATCACTACTATAATTTTCTTAAAAATCATCAACATCGAATGTCTGTATGATGCGAGAAAACGGACCAGCAGTTACGGGAATAGGAATGTATGTTCCCGAAAAAATCGTTACGAACGAAGATTTATCAAGAATTGTAGATACATCTGATGACTGGATTCGCAAGAGAACTGGCATAAGAACAAGGAGAAATGCTGCACCAGAACAAGCTACATCAGATTTGGTATTTGAAGCTGCAACCCAAGCGCTAGAAATGGCACACGTTGATTCAGATTGTCTCGATAGGATTATCGTTGCAACTGCAACTCCGGATTTTATCTTTCCCACGACGTCAGCAATCGTTCAAGGTAAGCTTAATGCTACAAATGCGAGTGTCGTTGATGTAGCAGCTGCCTGCACTGGTGGCATAGAAGCTTTGTCGCAAGCATTCGCTTATCATGCATCTGGTTTGGTGAATACTTCCCTGGTAGCAGGAGCAGAGACACTATCTCGCGTTATCGATTCAGGCGATCGCACCACCAGCGTCCTTTTTGGAGATGGTGCCGGTGCAGTCGTCATCCAAACCATCAAAAATCCAGGTCCTTTTGAATTTTACCTCCGTGCAGATGGAAAACTTTGCGATCTTCTCATGATTCCAGCCGGTGGGAGTAGATTTCCTGCAAGTAGTGATACGGTCGCTGCAAAAATGCACACGATCAAAATGGACGGTACTAAAGTATATAAGCATGCAGTTGAAAAAATGTCGGAAGCTGCGACAGCAGTACTTCAAAAAGCACATATGACAAATTCAACTGGAGCTATTGACATGAGTAAAGTAAACCTCGTCATACCCCATCAAGCAAATATGCGCATTATGAATGCAGTATGGGACAAACTAGGAGTTCCTCACACCAAACGATTTGCAAATATAGATAAATATGGAAATACATCTGCCGCGTCAATCTTTATTGCTATGTACGAAGCGTATCAACAAGGAAAATTACATAAAGACGATATTCTCCTTCTTGTTGCCTTTGGAGCGGGATTTACGTGGGGAGCTGCAGTATTTCAATGGCATTTGGATCCTCCTGATAGAGGAATGTTGCAAAGATTTACGAATATTTTTCATAGATAAGTTCTGGTTAATTTGTGTTTTGAAATATATATTTCTAAAAATAGACTATTCATGCAATCCAAACACATGTTTGCCTTGACAGAAAGTCTTAAATTTGGCACCATGGGAACATGATTCGGAAACTTTTGTTCATTGGCATCTGGTTTCCCCTCGTATTTATTTTTCTTATTGGAAATCTTATAGTTTTATCAAGCACAATTCGTGCGTCGCAAGAACAAAGTCCCCTTTCAAACACTCCTTCACAACCTTATGATTTTCAGATTACAAGTTCTACTCAATCACCCCAAGTCCTTGGAACTCAAATTATTGCAGCAGATGCTCGTACGCTTCTTTTAGAATCATTTTTAAGACAACACGACTCTCCTATGAGTCCATATGCCGAAACGATTGTCCAGAAAGCAGACGAAAATGGTATCGATTTTCGGTTGATTGTAGCAATTGCCATGTGTGAATCAAATCTCGGTAAACGCATGCCATCTCGTGATTCATACAATGCTTGGGGGGTGGCCGTCTATACAGGTCAACAAAAGGGCGCTATGTTTCAGGACTGGCCTCACGCCATCGAATGGGTATCCGAGTACATTAAAGGGAAATACTATGACAAGGGGATTGTTGATCTTAAAGAAATCGGTGCAATCTATGCGCCGCCGTCAATAGAAAACGGTTATTCCTGGACAAACTGTGTCGAATCGTTTCAAAAAAGCATATTGTAGACAGTATTATGTACGTGATACATATATATTTTGACTCCTGCCGATAACCCATAGAACTTGACAAAATAACTCCTATAGGCTATACTGCTCCCTTAGATCCTAAGGTAGGCCTTTCCAAAAATGTCTGCTTTAGGATTTTTCTATGGTTGCTTGGCGAATGAATTCATATTCATGAGCCTAGAAACCATAAATCCGCCAAAGCGAACATTCGTCTTGTCCGCCAGCTGGCGGACAGGGCGAATTTGAATGAAGGAGTATATGTAGGTAAATACCTATGAAAAAACAATTCGTACTAGCCATAGTATTCATATCTCTTCTTGTTTTGAGAACGCGGTCTATACCTGCCTTTGCCCAGGAACCTGAGGCCGGCGCTGCTGCACAGCTTGCCTATCATGCTCCCTCTTTTGACGAGCGGACCCAACGCCTGGAAGCGTATTTGGACTGGCGCCGTTCAGCGTTGTCTCACGAAGCCAAACACATTATTGAGGAGGCTGATCGGCTGAACATAGACTGGAAGCTTATTCCTGCAATCGCCGGAGTCGAATCCACGTTTTGTCAACATATACCTACCGGCTCTTTTAACTGCTGGGGATGGGGGATTCCAACAGGTGCGAAGTCAGGCGTGGGCTTTGGAGGCCTCAGTGAGGCCGTCACAACAGTTTCAGAGGGGCTCCGATATAAGTATATAAACCATGGAGCAGTAACTGTCGAACAAATCGGTCGAATATATGCTGCCTCTCCTACCTGGGCAGGAAAAGTACGATTTTTTATTGATCAAATTGACTCATTTGCGCCTTCGAGTTCCCATCTTCTCGACGTTACTATTTAACAGCGATCCCTAGTTATTTACCTTTATCCGTCGTATAATTATCCCTATTGCCGATGGGTCGTCCAGAGGAAAGTCTTGTGCCAAGCAGGATATAGATTCGTAAGGATGAGACCCTACTCACCAAAAAAAAGCTCTCGTGGCGGAACTGGTATACGCGTACGCTTTAGGAGCGTATGGGGCAACCCTTAGAGGTTCAAGTCCTCTCGAGAGCACCAATCTTGTATATCATAGTTTGCGAGTGCTACTATTAAAATATGAAATTTCTATATATTACAATTCTAGGTACGGTGTTACTTTTATTTCTTACAAATACATATATTTTCGCCTCTTCAAGCCAAGCATACTCCGATTATCTCTTTCAATTTGATGTGTATCGTCAAAAATATACTGACTTTAAAGTTGCCAAAAACGAATACGAAAAATTTAAATCGCTCAGTAGCCAAACTGATGCACTCAAAAAAACCATTACCATGCTTACTCAACGGGATCTTCTCCTTCGTGCTTACTTATTGCTTCTTAATGAAAAGCTCAATGAAGATCAAGGGCTAAATGATCAGGACCAACTTCTCTACCAAACATTAATAAATAATGAAGTGACGTTTCTTGATGCCCATAGCACCCTGGTCACTGCAATAGGATCGTTAAACGATGCCGATCAGATTTCTAAAAAATTAGAATCTCATTATGATATTTTACAAGCGTCAATGCGGCAAACCATAGGTGGGATATCGCTTGGACAACTTGCTCTTCACGCAAAAGAATATGACATAGCCCTTGCGGATATAAAAGCGCTTATAACTGCAAACCGTGGCGTATTTACTCCTGAAAAACAAACAACCTTAGACCGATGGATACTACAGATCACCAATACCAGAAGTTTATATCAACAAAAAGTCGATACTATAGCTCAATCTATAGCTCAGTTTAAAGATACGAGCGTCAGTGAGCAAGATCGATCGTTTCAAAAGGTCCAGCGTTCCATAGGGGAAGCCAGACAGTACCTTGTCGATGGTGCAGGATATCTGAGAGAGCTTATAGAGGCACTTCGCTATCAGGACTAACTATGAACGAACAGCTACCATTTGAAAAGCAATCAATGGAAGAAAAACCGAATCTCATTCCTACGGTACCTCCCGTGGTTTCACCACCTACTATCGCAAATGCCCAGACGAATATATATATTGTTTCCGCTTTAATCGCTATAGGTATTGGCCTTATAGGAATTTTTGTGTGGAGAGGTATCACGCAAAAAAGTACGAAGGACATCGCTGCGACACCAACACCAACACATACTCCCTCCCCGACACCGATTCGACAAATATCTGCTTTAGCTTCCCAAAGCGGATTTATTGCTTTAGATGAAAAGATCGCATCTCTATCATCGTCAATAAAAAATTATATTATCGAAGATCCCAGTCTTTCACCACCTGTACTTGTACTGCCTCTAGGATTTGGACAATAGGAATCACACTATACGTTATGTCATAAAGGACGCATGTATGGTACACTTTCGCACGAAGGTATGAATACAATAGTTACAAAATTAGCTGATGGGACAATCGAATTGACCCTAACGATTCCTTGGGAAACAATTCAAAAGACGTACGATGAAGTCCTTGACCAAACACTTAAGGAAATGGAACTTCCTGGATTTCGCAAAGGAAAAGCTCCACGAGATATGGCGCTCAAACACATCGATACGAGTAAAGTGTACGAAGAGTCTATACGACACATTATCCCAAAAGTGTATAGTGACGCGATTACCAAAGAAGGTATTCGTCCGATAGTAACCCCGAAAATCGAACTGAAAGAAGCGAAAGAAAAAACTGACTGGGTAGTGCGAGCTTTTACGTGTGAACGACCGAAAGTTACTCTTGGAGAGTATAAACAAGCAATAACTAATCTCAAAGCGCAAAAATCTAAAAAAATATGGACTCCAGGATCGGATCAAAAACCAGAAGAAGAAAAAAAAGATAAACCGTCTATCGATGATGTACTCAAATGTGTCTATGACAACATAACTATCACGCTTGCGCCCCTTCTTATAGAACATGAAGTAAACAGGCTTCTTTCTGAACTCATCGATCAAACAAAAAAGCTCGGACTTACGGTCGAACAATACCTTTCCTCAAGCGGAAAAACAAGCGAAAGTATACGAACGGAATATAGTGAGCAGGCCAAGCGCACCTTGACTTTGGAATTTGCAATAGAGGAAATTGCAGATAAAGAAGGAATTCTTGTCTCTGATGACGATATCGATACCGTTATTAAAACTGCTAAATCTGACCAGGAAAAGGCAAGCTTACAAAAAGAGCGATATTACTTAGCATCAATCCTACGCCGTCAAAAAACCCTTGACTTTCTCTCCGGGATAGTATAAACACTCGATATAGCTTTTTCTTCTGTCCTGTAGTATAATCTCGGTGTATGAATTCAACTAATTTTTGGCCGACGCCTCCTAAAAAAAAGAACTCCTACACAAACGATAGTATTATTGAATCGCTTCGTACACTTGGTAGTGGAGTAGGGAAAACGGTCGCTCGGGACGTACTGGGAAAAGGAGGTAGCGATGCACTTAAGTCTTTATTTGGAACGTTACCCAAGACCGGAGAAATGAAACCAAATCAAGAGTTACCGCTGAGACCGAGAACATACGAAAGGCCAATACGTTCGCCGTATCGTCCTGAAATAGATTTAACGAAGTTATCTGATGCTGACTCCATACGGGTAAAACAACAACTGGAATCCGTACGGATAGAACTCAAGGCACTGTCCTCTTCAATAAAAAATTTCAATCAGGATATACAAAAAGCCGTCAACGAGATTCCCGTTAATCCAGGCGTCTACCACCTCAATTTCATGGAGCGCTTGCGTTCAATCCTTAAAATTCTTCGTGAACAGATCGAAGACAGCCGATCCTGGCTTATACTGTCGACGAATCGAAAGAAAAAACGTCAATACTGGGGTTTGTACAAAAAACACGGGACACAATTTGGCCTCTCCTCAGAACGTACGCTTGCAACGCAAGCAGGGTGATTCCCCATTTGACTAATTGGTCAAATTAGACTAATTTTGATTACGGACTCATAGCTCAGTCGGTTTATCCGTCAAAGTTTTTGCTTTGCAAAAATTTAGTCGGGTGAAGAGCGCTGCATTCACACCAGCCCGACTTGAGTGGACCCGTAGCTCAGTGGTAGAGCGTTCGGTTCACATCCGAAAGGTCAGAGGTTCGATACCTCTCGGGTCCACAAGTCCGAGTCAAGGCGGGTTGCAGAAATCGGAGGTTCGAATCCTCCATCAGCCACAAATGGAATATTTATTTCTATCGTTTCATCTTTTATTTGCTTTTTTTATTTTTTTTCTCACTCTTGCTTTTATGACCGGAGCGCCGTTTGTACCTTCTTCCAAAAAAACAGCCGAAACAATGATACGCCTGGCGCATATCCGTCCCGGCATGATCATATATGACCTCGGTGCCGGAGACGGGAGACTTCTGTTTCTTGCTTCAAGTTTCGGAGCAAAATCAATTGGCCTAGAGATCAATCCGTTTCTTGTATTATACTCATGGCTCAAAATCATAGTACTGAGGAAACAAAAATCCATCCATGTATACTGGAAAAACTTCTGGCAGGGAAACTTTCACGATGCTGATATTGTATTTATCTACCTCATTGCCTGGAAAATGAAGCGACTTGAAGATATGCTTCTGCAAACGTGTCGACCTGGCACGATCATTGTATCCAATAGTTTTATTTTTCCTCGTCTTCACCAAATTCGATCAGAGCCGGACCATCATGTCTATGTCTTTACGGTACCCCAGTTGACGAAATCCGGTTTGATAGTACAATGATACCATCATGATCACATTTGATGGACAACAAACCGATGAGCGCATTTTGTACGTTATCAGTCCCCATGTGTTCTCTCGTACAATAGCAATAACAAAACTTCTTTTTCTTTCTTTATTTTTTTACCTTATGATATGGTTTATTGCGGGCATCGTTTCTCCATCATATGCGCTGGCCCTTACCATAAGTGGTGCAATAATCGGCTTTTTATTAGTAATTATCGGTGTATGGTGGAATCAAAAAGTCTTCCATGAGTCAAAAACGTATATTACCGATCGGCGCATCATACGATTTGATATCGTATCTCCTTTTTTTCAAACCAAACGTGTACTTTTTTGGAACGAAGCGCTTAAAGCAAAAGCGTTCGCGCCCAATATGCTCTACCGCATACTTCGTATAGGAACCATTCAAGTAGAACCACACCTTACGGATAGTGAAAATGTTCGCGTCACGGATGTCTATTTTTATGAAGATCTTGCAAATTATATCGATAAAATACTCTATATCGTAAAAAACAAACCAAAAGAACTAGAGAGTCTTGCCCCGTTCGTGGCAAAGCCCCGCGGGGAGCGAGGGTAATGTATCATATGAGACAGTTACGACCACTCTTGCACTTCCTTATACTCCTCGCCTTTTCCCTCTATGCCGGAGGTGTCTCTGCATTCCAAATTCCTCAAGCGCCCGATCCGCCGCAACCACCCGAGCCGCCTACCGATCGCGTCATAGTAAAATTTAAAGATACGGCAAGCACAACACAGCGGTCACGCTTTTTTACGCAAAATGACCTGCGGGAGTGGCAGGAGTTGCGGCAATCCCGCCTCTTTAGTGCGAAATTATCGCAAAGATTGTCTCCGGACATTATCAACGTACTGCGCAGCCGCGGTGAGATCGAATACGTTGAACCAGATGCTATTGCAAACAAAGCGGAAGTCCCCAGTGATCCGATGATCGCCAACCAATGGGGCCTCGGAAAAATCCAGTCGTTTGGCGCATGGGATACAACGCATGGGCTGGCAGATGTAGATATTGCGATCCTTGATACCGGTGTTGACGGCAACCATCCGGACGTCGGGCCCAAAATTGCCGGCCGCGCCAACTTTACAAACGTCGCTGACGGCGATATCGACGGCCACGGTACGCATGTGGCCGGTATTGCTTCGGCTATTACCGATAATTCCATGGGGATTGCCGGTACCGGCTACTTGTCACGTATCCTGTCTGTCAAAGTGCTGGACGACAACGGTTCCGGCTACTACTCCTGGATAGCCAATGGTATATACTGGGCGGTAGATAACGGTGCGGAAGTTATAAACATGAGTCTCGGAGGATCGTCCTCGTCAACTACCTTGCAAAATGCAATAACCTATGCATGGAGTAAAGGCGTCGTGATTACTGCAGCAGCAGGCAACAATAATCGCAACCGCGCCTTCTACCCGGCCTATTACACCCCGGTTATTGCCGTTGCCGCAACGGATCAAAACGACCGCAAGGCACGATTTTCTAACTACGGGAGCTGGGTCGACGTCGCGGCACCCGGCGTCTCTATCCTTTCATTATATAAAGGAAGCTATGGGTATCTTTCCGGAACATCTATGGCAAGCCCGTTTGTGGCAGGACTCGCAGCTCTTGTGAAAGGATATCATCCCGACTGGAGCAATACAGAGGTGCGGAGTAAAATTGAATCCACGGCAGATCGCATCTCACGAACCGGCTCCTATTGGATATTCGGCCGTATCAATGCATGCCGAGCCCTCGACTGTGGGGCATCTGGCGCTACTGTCGGACCAACGGCTACACCCACATCCACACCTACACCAACGCCCACGCCAACGCCGACGCCCACTCCTTCGCCAAGCCCGACTCCTTTATCGGAGCAAGAGCAAAGCGAGCCGACGCCTACTCCGACCCCCACTACCGACCCAACGCCCATACCGTCAGCTACTCCTATTTCGACACCTACTCCAACGCCAATTCAGCAACCGTGGTGGTGCGTCTACGTGCCCACGCATCGCCTGTGCCAACCGTAACGGGAACTCCCTGCCACACACTTTGTAATTACATAACTATTGTATGTCTACCATACCGCTTATCATTGCCGTAGCAATCCTACTGATCAGCGTACTCATGCAAGCGCGGCGTGTACCTTCACAACAACAAACATCAGATGTTCTCTCCTCTCCCACGACCACCCCAACACACACACCTACAGATACTCCTATCCCGACTCACCCGACAGCTACACATAAACCGACGTTTACTCCATCTCCCACGATTGCACCAGGTACTTCCGGCGAAATTTCCTCGCTGATCTATCCCGGTTCGATCATTACATCTCATACTGGCGCAGCTTTCGAGCTCGAAAGCACAGACAACGCAGCAGCAATCACCGATTGGTACAAAGCACGCATCAAGGATCGCGGCATGAATACAACGTCATTTGTGCAAACAAAAACAAATGGAAATGTGCTAAACGCGCTTGTTGCAACCGGTAACAGACAAAAAATTTCTATCACAATTAAAAGTAATGAGCTATCGTCAACTGTTTCCATTGATGTATCGCTACAAACCTATTGACAAGCATAATATCGACTGTTAATATGAGTGCAATTGTTTCGCTGCCCCAGACAATCGGGGCTTTTTTTATGAAAACACGACGAGGATCACATACCATCTCGCTTACGATTCCAGAAATACCTATCAACCAAATTCTTGAGGATGTATGGAAAAAAATTACCCCTCTTTTTTCTTTTATTGGTTCCGCTATGAGCGACCACATAGCATCGCTACCAAAATTTTCGTTTTCTTTCCCTTCATTTAATCGACGACGTTTTGCATCAATTCCGTTTAAACGATATATACCTTTGACAATTCTTACTCTTATCGTACTGGGTACTCTTGTTTTGGTCGGGCGAAAATTCCTATTGTCGAACAATAAATCTGATCAACGCATCGAACTTAAGGGTGCGCTGGCAACTTCGACTCTGAATAAAACGATCCAAATTCCAGTTCTTGATAGCAAAGGTGTGACGGTTACCAATGTGGCATATACCATAGAATCTGCGGAACTGCGTGATGAAATTATCGTCCAAAGCAGACGCATGGTTGCCATACAAGGACGATTATTTTTAATCCTCAATATCAAACTGGTCAATGAATATAATAAGCAGCTCGAAATAAAAGCAGGGGATTATGTACGACTTTCACTCAACAATAACGAAAAAGAGCTCCTTGCTCCTGATATCCACAACGATCCGGTGCGGGTGCAGGCGATATCGACGAAATATACGCGTGTTGGATTCCCGATATACGACAAATCTATCAATACGGTATTATTTGTTGGCGCGATTTCCGGACAGAAGGAAAAAGTACCTCTTGCGTTAACACTAAAGTAATGACTGACTATTCTACAAATCACATATCGAGCGCGCTCATTGACGAAATCGTCAGTGCACTTCAATCAGTAAATCACTATGGGAGTGTAGAGATATACGTTCAAAACAGTACGATAACGCAGATAACGATTCGAAATATAAAAAAAACGAGTGTCTCGATAAATGATTCTACCGAGCAGCAGAAAAAAATGAAATCACCGGTTGTCGTTATTTCCCACGTGCATTCCTGATATAGTAATGTGAAAAGGATACATACTATAGACTATTGAAACAGACTATTGACAAAAACAAAAAATTATATCAATAATTATACTATACGTTATAAAGTTTACTATATACCTTTAGAACTGCCCTCTTACCTACTGCCCATAATGCGTTAAAAAAATAATAACGTACATTATAGATTGGCTGACCGCCAGCGGAGGCTTCTCTTTCTGATATACAACTTCAGGCTTATTTTCAAGCATGGAGGAGGATCGGAACGAGACGCCTCCGTTTTTCGTCCTGAGCTTGTCGAAGGACGGCCCTGATCCGCAGAATGCTCATAAGGCTGAGGCGGAACTTGGGAGGAGGGGTGAGAAGTGCTACCTCGATTATACGCGCTCTTTTTTTTGCGGATCGGGGAATTTATTCCGAAGGGAGGTGAAATAATTACATGACAAATTATAAAAAACAATTATTGTCGGTCCTTGCTTCAGGAGCGATGATGCTCAATACTGCGCTTCCTGTATACGCGGAAACCGTTATCCAGATTTCTGGTAATGGCTCCAGTTCAACCAATGCGGCAAACGTGACGCTAACAACGAACACAACCGTCGTTCAGAACAATACGGCAGATATCGATAACTATGTCGATGCAGACGCGAGTACAGGCAACAACGACGCCAACGATAATACCGGCGGCGACGTAGATGTTGACACAGGGGACGCTACAGTAAATGTCAGCGTTTCTAACGCAGTCAACAGCAATAGCGCAAGTGTCGACTGTTGTCCACAGGGCGATACCAATGTCACGATTAGTGGCAACGGAACAAACTCAAACAATACCGTCGATCTTGACCAAAACTCAACGGTTAATGTCTTCCAGGACAATAATGCAGAGATCGATAACGACGTCTACGCGGACGCCAAAACAGGCAAAAACGACGCCAACGACAATACCGGCGGAAGCGTATCCATCGATACCGGCAATGCCGAAGTGAATGTTGACGTAAGTAATACCGCCAATGCCAACTGGGCACAGGTCGGCGGAGACGGTCAGGGAGGGTCACTGAGTGCTCGCATTCTTGGTAACGGTAGTAATAGCGACAACCTGATCGATTTGGATTTGGATAGCGCTATAGTTATCACACAGGATAACGTTGCTGATATCGACAACTATGTCGATGCGGACGCCAAAACAGGCAAAAACGACGCCAACGACAATACCGGAGGCGACGTTTCGATCGACACGGGTAACGCAGATGTCGACGTGAGTGTTGACAACATGGTGAACTTCAACTGGGCAGACGTTGACTGTGGATGTCTTTTGGACCTGCTTGCAAAAATAGCAGACAACGGAACGGACACAACAAACGATATTCTGCTCGCGCTTGATGATTCACTTGACGTCTTCCAGGATAACGAGTGTGGTGATGACGAAGATTGTGACACCGATGTCTATGCGGACGCCAAGACAGGCAAAAACGACGCCGAGGACAATACCGGTAGCGTCGATGGTGGTGATCCATCAATCGACACGGGAGATGCTGAAAGTGTTGTTGACGTAAGCAATTCTGGTAATGTCAATTCCTATGGAAATATGCCAGAAGATTGGCCGGATTTTGAGTTCAACCTCAACCTCTCGTTGAGTTGGGAACAACTGATGGCTTTGCTCGGTTTGCTCTAATCCAATGGTTCGTAGGGTGATCCCGCTTGCACTTCGACGGGACACCCTACGACCAGAGGAAATCGTAGGTAACTTAAGTTTCTTATGAAAAAACTTTTTCACAAAGTGATAACGATTCTGCTCATAAACCTTCTGGTGTTTGGCCAAGGGGGAGAGCTCGTGGTCGCGCAGTCCGCACCGACGGCACCTACTGCTCCTACGGCCCCGACTGCCCCAACTGCACCTCCACCGCCACCGCCTCCGTCCTCCGAGCCAACCGCCCCCACCGCGCCTTCCGCTCCTACCGCCCCGACTGCACCAACGCCTGAAGTTACGCCAGCTACAAGTGAAGATGCTGCACAAGCTTCCACGAACGATTCGTCTGAAGAGCAAAGCGTCTCAAGCGATCCGGTATCTGACGGCGTAACACCAACAAGTCAACAAGGAGGATCTCCTGCTCAAACAACAGGTGCAGACAGCGGTCAACAAACCGGCTATCAAACCGCAAACGGGCAAGTCGGAGATCCGTCGATAGACACCGGAGACGCCACCAATACCGCTGGGGTTGGTGTCGCGGCCAATACGAATACGAGCCTAGCAGGTACTCCGTCTGTGGGCGATAGCAATGGTCCGAGTGTCGGCATCGTCAATAATGGAAACGGAACGCAGTCAACCAATAGCGGATCGGTTTCCCTCACCGGCGATAGTCTTACGATACAGGATAATAGTGCAACGGTTAAAAATTCTCTCGACCAAACCTCTACGTCAGGTCAAAATACCGCAAACGGTAACGTGGGAAATACATCGATTTCAACGGGGAACGCGAATACATCCGGAACAATAATTTCCAGCGTCAATACTAATGTTGATGGGGTGATGGTATCTGAATTTAATGTTGTTGATGACCATATCGGTGATATTGTTCTTGATTTTGCAAGTGGCTGCATATCGGGTTGCCGTGGTGGTGACGTACTGGTAAAGAATTCTGACAATGGATCATCATCCACAAATACGGCAGATGTAGATTCACTCACGAATAACTATTCATTTCAAACAAACGACGCATCTGTAGGTAATTTCATGACCCTTGCCTCAGACTCTGGAAATAATACAGCCGATGCAAATACCGGCGGTGATTCCCAGATCGATACGGGAAACGCAAATGTTTCAGCAAATGCCTTAACATTTGCAAACAATAATCTCGCGGGTAACGTCTACTACGGAGTCGTCAACATATACGGAGATCTTACAGGAGATATAATTTTTCCGGAAGAATTCCTCGCAGGTTGCTGCGCAGGTGATGTACTCGCAGCTAATCTTGGTAATGGCAGCCAGTCGACCAATTCTTCTACAATTAATCAAGATTTAAATGACATAACCTTTCAAGCAAATGCAGCAGATATAGATAATATCCTTACATTGGATACGAATACAGGTAAGAATTCCACGAGTGCAAACACAGGCGGGGACAATGAAATAACGACTGGAAACGCATCAATCGATGCGAATGTCCTCAATATTGCAAATTCAAATATTGATGGGCAGGTATGGTGGCTGGTACTTATTAACGATGCAGGAAACTGGATAGGACAGATTTTGGGGGGAGATCCCGACGCACATTATGCGGGATCAAGCGGCAGCGAATTTGCGGCAGATCCATCAGGAGAGATCACGGTAGTCAACAGCGGCAATGGTGCTGGTTCGACAAATACAGGCACAGTCAACCAAACGACAAATAATACAACCGTACAAACAAATACTGCGCACGTCGTAAATAACTTAAATCTTTCTGCAAATACAGGGGGAAATAGCACAAGCAATAATACCAATGGTGATAATAGTATAAATACCGGTGATGCAAATATCGTTGCAAATCTCGTCAACTTCGTCAACAATAATATTACTGGTGGTGGAAAATTATTTGTGACTGTGGTCAATGTATTTGGTAGTTGGGCAGGGGACTTTGTTGGTCTGGGACAGAAAAAAAATAAACCGCTTGCAGCAGCGTCGACACAGCAGACCGAAAACCCTCCTGCAATTGGTGGGGCGGACGTATCTCTTGGATCTCCAAACAATAATACTGCGCCTCCACCGTCTGGCGGATCCACAACGACGCACCAAAACACGAGTACGTCTGGATCTAGTCCGCAGCCCTCCCCCACACCACTTTTGGCAACTGTTGGCCCGATCAATGCACCACATGGATCAAGCGCGCTCGTCTTGGGTGCAACATCAGAAAACAAAAATAGTACAAGTGATTCATCGGTCAAAGGTAAAAAAACATACACAATAAACCTCGCATGGTTGCTATTACTTGCCGTATGTGGTATAGTCGCCATTGCGGTAAGAAAAATTGCCCTCAAAGTTCTTCACCGCAGGAAACATCCTGCCATCACATAAATTTCTGCCCCCGAAAAATAGTATGATTGCCAAAGGATTTATCGTTGCAACTCTTTTTGTCGGCCTCTCACTTATACTTCTGGGAAACGCCCGGGCGTTAGAGCTCAATATTTTTGGAAATGCTGCAAATTCCCAAAATCAAATTAACCTCCAAAGCGGACAATCTACCAATGTAGAGCAGCATAACCAGGGATCCTTCAATAACACTATCGATGCTAATGCCAATACAGGAGGCAACAGTGTTTCTGGCGGAAACGGCGGATCGATTACCACGGGAAACGCGAGCACAAACGTCAATGTCAGCAATCAGTTCAACAGCAATCAAGCAAATGTCCCCTGTTGCCCGACAAAAACACCGACACCGACTCCTGATCCAGGAAAACCAAAGCCATCAGCAACACCAACTCCGCTTGGTTTCCAACCGACGTCTACTCCCACGCCAACTCCTCCTGGTGGTGTTGGTGGCCCGCCACCAAGCGGAGGTAACAATGGTAATGGGGGAGGAAATGGCGGCGCCGGAGGAGCTGGTGGTCCTGTTGGTCAAGTAATGGGACTATCTGCAGCCTCTGGAGAAGAAACTCTTGAAACAATCCTCACTACCTCTGGCATTGTATGTCTGCTCGCCGGTACTCATCTACTTCGAAAAAAATCCGTTCTCGCCTAACGGTTATACCCGCATGGCTTCGAACACACCAACGCCTTGTTGGCCTTTGGATGTTCCTCGTCGGTTTTTTACTCGTCACGTTTCCGAGTGTGTACCGCTTAGTTGCAACCGGTCGTCTCGCTCGTCCACAATCTCAATTTACACAAATAGCATCAACTACAATACGAAAAACATTAGAGGCTACACCGTTTCGGATCGACGAAAAATTATTAAGTGATAAAGTTCCCACACAACCACCGCTTCGAATCATCGTGCCGTCATACAAAGTAGACCTCTCCATCGTAGAAGCGCAAGTGGTCAACGGTTATTGGGAACTCTCTGAAACTACCGCATCCCATGGGGTCGGATCTGCAAATCCAGGGGAAATCGGAAATACGGTTATCTTTGCTCACGCTCGAGATGAATTATTTGGTCCAATTCGATATATTAAAAAAGATGAAGACATATATATCCTCACCAAAGATCGTTGGTTTCGGTATCGCGTTGCCGAAACCAAACTCGTTGACCCTTCGCAAATTGAACATATTAAATCCTCCGATGCGGAAGAACTTACGCTTTTTACCTGTTCCGGATTTTTAGACACCAAGCGATTGATTGTTCACGCCAAACCCCTCCGACCATGACAGAAGGTTCGCATACTTCTATTTATAAACTCATCCCAGAAAAAAGCCCTACCTGGGCAGACCAAAGCAGGGCTTTTTATATTTTATCTCGCCAAAGGGGCGAGGTGGGAGCATTCTTCTCCTTATGGATTAAGTAAATTGTCACCTCCGGTAACATTGACGTCTACCGAAGTATTAGCGTTTCCACTCGTGACATTTACGTCACCCGGACCGGTATTGCCGTCAGCATTGTTGTTGCCGGTCTTCGACTTCGCTTTCTTTACTTTGATACGCGCTTTTGTCTTGGTTTTTTGTTTCACCGTCGTATTCTGTGTATTGGTCTCATTGACCGTATTATTAGAGTTAATCCCGTTTCCAGACACAAGCACGTTGCTGGTCGTGTTACACAGACAACAATCCGGTGCTGTTGCCTCGTTTGAGCCGCCTGAAACAACGACGTTGACTGACGTTGTTGCGTTGCCGGTATCGACAGAAACGTTTCCGTTGGTGTTATTGCTCGCGCTGTTGTTTCCGGTATTTGACGAAGCGTTTATTTCCACGTTTGCGTTCGTTTTGCTTTTCTGCTTCACGGTTACATTACAATCATTGGAAACGTTAATCGTGTTGTTTGAACCTTGCCCGTTTCCGCTTATTTCTAAATCAGCGGCATAGACGGTTGACAGGGGAGTGGTTACAAGTACGAGAGCTCCCAATTGACAAAGTACTTTCATTCTCCATGTGTTCATCAGTTATCACCTCCTTTCAATGAAAAAATATGTACGTACACATATCTTCTACATGCGAAAAAATTAGGATAGAGAGTGAGAGGAATATGAGAGAAATAACAGGCAGTGTAAACATCTAAAAAGCACAGGAGGCAACCATTAGCATGTCTGGGCAGACACTGTCTCACCTGTAATGGTAGACTATATACGCTAATAGTTGCCTCCGAGAGCGGTTAGCAACAAAACTTAGGTTATCCTAAAGTATTTGAAAAGAAGCTGTCAACGCAATCAAACAAGTGCCTTCAACGGACTAAGGGAATCATTTATCAGAGCGTAACCGATGCAATCCGAAAGAAACTAGATCAATTTCACCAACGGACAAAAGATGGAAGGTTCGCATACTTCTATTGTTCTACGCTTGTTCATCTTCCGCATCCATAATGTATTTTGCAATCGTTCTCGACTCTCGTTCTGATATTGATTCTTCTATAAACTCCTTATATTTCTGAGTACTGTCTCCAAAATATGAGAGTATCAACCCCGGGTTGGTTATTTGGAAGGTTCGCATACTTCCAGGAATTGCATATTCATGATAGTCGTTAAACATCCAATACTCTGGTTTTGTTACTAAACCTCCTACAACTGGATTTAAATGTATATACCGTGCAACTTGTAACACATCGGGGTCGTTTGGGATATGTTTGATTTTGAACCGTCCTTGAAAAAGAGCTCCTTCACGACCGTGCAGTCGATTAAACTTATGACTGTAGGTAATACAGGCTCGACGAATAAACTCTGGTATGGAAGAGAAGTATGCGAACCTTC
>CAYVAR010000025.1:0-20175 GCA_964449675.1 uncultured Gammaproteobacteria bacterium | reverse complement strand
TTCTCAAACGCTGCAAACTCCCGATCTCCGGTGACAACCGTGGCATGTTTACGCACTGCAAGAGCTACAACAAAACAATCCGCGTAGGAGATGTTGCCTCGGGCTTTAAGCTCTCCCGCCGCCAAAACATCATCTCTTCCGACCGGGACAATGGACATGGGCAATGCGATGATATGTGCAAGCGTCACGTTTGCTTCTTCTGCTCCGAGCGCGCGGATGAGAATATAATAAACCTCCCCAAGGCTTAATTCTGAGAAAAACACCGTGACTCCTTTCTTTCGCACACCCTCGAGAATCTCCTTGACGCTCCTGCTACCGGATTCTTTTTGAAGAAATGCCAAAACGGCAAAACTATCCAGAACGTATGTACCCATACTTCTTCTTTTCTAAAGATATATCTCGCACTTTTGCCTTCATGAGCTCTCGGGTAAGTGAGGGAGCTTTGCCCGTCAAAAGTCCGTATCCCAACGCCACGGGATTATTTTCACCCAACGGACGAATCACTACCTGCTTTCGACCGGCATCAGGAATAACGGCTACCGCTGACCCTGGCCGGATCCCCAGGGCAGTTCGCGTCGAAGCCGGCAGCACGACTTGTCCTTTGGCAGAAACCGTCTGAACGCGGGGGTATAACATATACGTATATGTATAACATATTTTATATCGTATGTCAATATATATACTAGTTATACGTTTTGTAGGGTACACCATGGGCCCGGGGATAGAAATAGAACTCTCCTGAATAGTACGCTCCGCGTTAGTTGACTATATGACCAAATATGTGGTAAAACCTTTCTTGATAAACCCTTCCTATGACAAATCCAACCAATGAATTAGCTACACGGTGTGGGCCGTTTTCACAGATTTTGGAAGCCTTAGCCGAAGTACAACCTACTGCTGTTTCCGTTACGCTTCTTGTGGAGCACAGACCGTTTAGTAAAAGATGCATCACATTGAAGTGGTTTCCACACGCTGCTCCCGAAGATCCCAAACTCCAAGTACCATGGGCTGAAACTATACACATGTGGACAGAATATGAAGAAGGAGTATATGACGATAGATTGCCACACGAAGTCTTATCTAAAACCATTCTTACCGTCGATGCAAGAATACAACAATTAAAACAAGCATTACCAGCTATTGCCATAGAAGTCATTGCCGGAGATGGCGAAGATGGAGCGCTTACAGCCATAGATTTTCAGCAGAGGGTTCAGACGGCGCGAGATCAGGGATATGAGCCATTTCCAATGGCTTGACATGCCTTTTTTAAAAAAAAAGACAAAGTAAAACCCCTAGTATCTACGAATGTACAAATCGATGTATAATTTCCACCAACTACACATATGGACCAAAGTACGCTTCCCGTATTGAACGAAATTGTCAGGGAGAATACTGTCGACGTTGGCACCGTTTCCCTCTATATTATCCAGCATGTCAAAAAAAATACGCTTGAGTATATCCGACTTCTCAAGCGCGCAGGATTTCTCTCTATTACGCTTATCGGTAAATCCTACTCCGTTGATAAGGAGGCATTACGAGAAATAAAAAAACTCGCCCGAGTCTATATGCCTTCTTTTGCAAAACTCGAACACTCTACCCTTGTCAAAGCGCTTATGAAAAGCGCGCAAAAGAAGAGGGATCCATTTTTGTGTTTTGATCTGGGAGGGTATTTTAGCAGGTACTTTTCGCAACTCCCTAAACCACCACCAAATTTACTCGGCATTATCGAAGAAACAAAAAACGGCATCTGGTTTGCTGAAAATGAACGATTCCTCTATCCATTTGTTTCAATAGCTTCAGCACGACTCAAACGGTACGGCGAGTGCAATTTTGTTGCTAAAGCGATCATCCGTAGTACGGAATCTATTCTTATCAATACGTTTCAATACTCGCTTGTAGGAAAAAATATCCTTGTGCTGGGTTTTGGAAATATTGGCAGCATCCTCGCACGAGATCTGCGCGGGTGGGCATCAGTCACTGTCCATGACCACAAACCAACGGCACTTCTTCGTGCTTCTATCGAAGGATTCCCAACTTTGCGAACGCTTGCTCATTTGGATCGATTTGATGTTATTATCGGTATAACTGGCAGTGTCGTACTTGATGATACACTCAGCGCTCTCAAAGACGGAGTATTTCTTGTCAATGGTTCAACGCGAAGACGGGAGTTTGACGAATCAACACTTCTGTCTCTTAGTAAAAAACATGTTCTGCATCATGCCTACGATGAATTCTTTCTAAAAAACAACAAAAAAGTGTATCGGCTGGCTGGTGGTTACCCGATTAATTTCCATAATACGGAATCCATTCCCGAGTACATACTCGATCTACTCTTCGCAGAAACATTTATTCTCGGCACGAAGATGATAAAAAAAACTATTCCTGCTGGATTTACGACGATAGAGTCAAGTTATCCTGATATTGAGGAAAATATTGCTCACCGTTGGCTCTCCTATTGGGAAAAAAACCATTAATTTTCTTCTCCAGATTCCGTTTTCCAGTCCAACCTGACAACTTAAACTGATAAAATCTTGTCAATTTTCTTTACTCCTGCTATACTCCTCTTCAATTTATGACCGGTACACTCGAATTTTTAGAAACTGATCAATTTCGTAAAGCAAGAGCGCAATGGCTTATTGCAATCGCACGCAAGGAAAATATCGCGATTTCCTTTGTGCCCAAAACCGATCGCGTTATCCGATTTGAACAACTTCTTGCAGATAAGAACTTTATGCATACGATACTTAAAGGAACATCGACGTATGCGTTTCAATATCTTGACTTCGGATCCCCGGCTATTGAAGATCGTAAGGATCTTGAAGCAAAAATCAGTGATCAGTTCAATCGTTCAGAACTAGCTAACCAGACCATGATTTTTTCGAAATGGATTGATTATTTTCGAAAAAATAACATCACGCTTATTCTCATCGTTCTTGAGGCTGAACAACTACTCAATCCCGCTGGCAAGTCAACACTTTCCACCCTATCCTATTTTTCTGATGAGTTTTTCCCGACTATCCGGACTATCACTATATTTGAAGCAGATATTACCCATCCGAATACCGTATCATACTTGCCTCCGTCTACGCGTCTTTATCAAAATATATCTCGTTATCCCCTCTATACACCGGAAGATACACTTCGGTTTATTAAACTTCTAGAGCGCCAGTGGGATATACGAGTCTCCACAAAAGAACAAGAACGAATTGTTACGTATTGCGGCGGTCATTTTTGGCTGGTAAAAGAAGCGATACGGACGCTCACCAGTGCCCCATCTTGGTCTCCTGAGGATGACGGAATGAGTTTTCGACTCCGGACGCTTTTTAATCTCTTTTCACCATCTGAACAGTCAGTGCTCACAAAAATTACACGAAGCGTCACCGACTTAACAAGCCAGGAACAAGAGAGTTTAAGTTATCTTACTTCCATGCGCGTTATAGAAAAAAATCATATCACTATAAAGATGCTCCATAATTTTTTGTTGGGACGAGAAGCAAAACTGGAAAGTTTTGTCGTCGAGGGCGGTAAAATACTTCTCAATCACGTCCCGGTGAACTCATTCTTTTCAAGGCAGGAAGAGCGTGTCATGAAACTTTTGATCACTCATTCCGGAGAAGTGGTATCCCGCGATTTGATCGCAACTGCTATTTGGCCAACAAATACACAAGAAAACTATTCCGATTGGGCTATTGATCAACTTATGAGAAGGCTCAGGAAACGAATCGCTGACCTTTCCCTTTCACCTAAGCGTTTGAGCGTCGTACGAGGAAAAGGGTATCTTTTTTCCTTATAAACTTATTGCGTTTCTTCTATAATTTTCATACAAGTCATAAGTATCGGTCCGGCATTTCTTTTTGTCGTCGTATCTACACTTTTATAATGTGAAGTTCGTTTTTGTAAAACTTCCCAGTCTTTGTCGGATAATGCAGCAAGGACGTCGACACTTGATATACCAACTCGTTCCAACATATTCACGCGCCTTTTTAATGTCCCACGCAGGTGATAATAGTCAGGAAACCTACTGGGTGATTTCGATATTTCATAATCATCAAGGAGAACATTGTGATATATTTTGAGAAAGTCATCACGGTGCGTATAATCCTCAATAGGTCCATAATGCTGTTGGAGCAGTGAATAAAACTCAACATCTTGGGCTTCACCATTTCGATCAATGCGCTGGATTTTTCGTTTTCCAACAAGACCGCAAAGTTTCAGATCTAGAAAAACATTCTCAAACTTTTCCGGTACTGCAGATGTGGGATCGACTTGTGCACACAGTCGTTTCATCTGCCGAGGGGTCAACCCGGCAGCAAACTGTTCCAGAAGCGCATACACGAGACCCATTTTGATGAGGTATTCTTCACCAAACTCTTGTATTTCTGTTTCACTGAGTGTTTGCCGTATTGTTGCCGCCGCCCGTAGCGCACGAAACTCAAGTGATGGCTCTGGGAGACGCTCCATCAGTTTCAAGGCAAGGTGTTCTAATAGAACAACATCTTCCGCAATAGAAGAGGGAGGAGTTAAAGTAAAAATAGCGATATCGCCTACCGTTGCTAAAGAGCGGTAACCATCGACACGCTCTGGCGCAAACAATCCTTGGTCACCTAATTGTATCGATGATTGTTTCTTTGTTTCCCATACATCCATGTATTGTTCCCAGCAGTCACCGTTTTTGTAAACGACCCCAATATCTTCTAATGCGCGGATAAATCGTTTCACGCCATCATAGGAGCGAGGAATGTGTTCCTTCGGATGTCCTCTGCGATAATACTCTCGTTGCCAATTCATATAGGTATCACTTCTTGCTGCTTCTGGTGTTGCATCCGCCGCAATTGCAAGATGGCGTGAATGAAGAACTTTTTGCCACTGTTCACCGGTAATACTACGTAGACCTGGGATAATCGTAGCAAGTCCCATATCCCGGAGAGCCTGGATAGTCACATAAGGATCAATGGTCAAACAAAGCGCCAGCTCTCTTTTGAGAATTGGCAATACTTGCTCTGAAATTCGTTCCCCGCGAAGAATTGCTGCTTGTATGCGTTCTTGTAAAGCAAAAAGGGACACGTCGGTAAACTGCAGGAGAAAAAATCTCAAATCAACGAAGGTAGGATTCTCGTGTAACAAGTTCATCCGCAGTGCCCGTAATGAAATTTCTGCGATCTCTGCCAGATCAGTACTTTCCGTCGTCACTTCGTCTTGACCTTTCATAATCTCAACAGCCTCAGGTGATACTTCATACCAAAGTCGGTTGTTTTCAGTAAAAAGCGCAGCCCTCACCTCATCTTGTTTCCGGTTTGTCTTCCCCTGCCGCTTCTCTCGTTCAACTTGTTCCGCAATAGCTGGAGCTTCGTTTATATCTATATGAAATACTCGTTGGTCCGTACGGATATCAAAAATAGAGATCACTAGATTATGGATATCAGGCACTGTTGGTATCGGCCCAACAGAAATCTCCACTCTGTGCCCTGTCTTTAAGGTAAAAGCATATTCCTTGCGCACGATTTGTTTACCGGCATGCACAAAAGGAGCATCGCGGAAATCACTAACCTTGAACCAGTCTTCTAAGCTAGAAGATAACTTCTCGACAGATATACCTCGTATTCCGATATCAAAATCAGGATCAGCAGCAAATCCAAAAGGGCCACCAAGAAAATATTTGACACGATCACTATGCGCCTCACGTTTTAAATAATCAAAGTAATTCAGGACTTCCCAGTATTCTTCACTCATCCCGTGAGCTATAAAGCGCGCGACACTTCCATGAAGCTCTACCTCTTCTATCCCTGGCGCATTAACGATGGGCAGAAGCACCTGTTCGACGACATCTGGAATCTGATCGAAATATTCTGATTCCTCATGCTCTCCTTTCAGTTTTGCAAGATATGAAGGTAAAAAAATATCCGATAAATAAGCGCTGACTCCGCCGGTAATACTTCCATCAGCTTCTTTTAGAATTGCAGTGATATCTTCTGCTCCTGCACCTGATCTATCAGCAATATCGTATAAAGGACGATGTTTTTCAGTTTCTAATAACACCATAGTAAAAAAGAGCGCGTGATAACGCTCTCGTAGCTGCCAAGTATAGCAAGACGTTGTCATCCTGACAAGTTTTACTCATTTTGTTTATCAAGCACGTCAGAAAGCTCCATGGAATACTCTATCTTAGATAGATATGTTTACAGTACAAAATAGTATTGATAAAAAAGATTTATGGAATTATCAAATTCAGTATGAATGCATCCACCGATCAAATAAATGGAGGAATACTTATGGACAAGGATATCAAACCATCCGAGTCACAAGCGTCACCACCCGAAGGGGATCAAGGGCGCACGTACAAAAAGCCAGTTGATTGGAAAGAAGACACCATCATCATTAATGGACAACCACTCATCGTGTTATTTCCTGAGGATAAATAAATCTTCTCCGTTCTTCTTGTCAAATCACCTGAAGTTTTGTACTATACCTCAAGTATGGGAATCACGAGCGTGCCACTAACCGTTAAAAATCCCTTCATCCCGGCCAAATCAGCCATGGGGGAATTCCTCGTCGACAGCGGCGCCCACTTTACCGTCGTGCCAGCGCGGATGGTCAAATTACTTGGGCTTAAACCATCCTATTCCCAACGATTTTCCCTCGCTGACGGCAAAATCATGGAGCGAAAGGTGGGGAATGCAACGGTCCGGCTGGACGATCGGGATATGATCGTACCTGTGGTCCTTGGAGAACATGACGATAGCGCGCTCCTTGGCGTCACGACTCTTGAGATCTTTGGCCTCATGCTTGACCCGTTTAAGCGTAAACTCTACCACAGCAAACTCATGCTTGCGTAAGCGCAACAAATTTTGTTATACTTCACATGATCCTAAAGACCGTGGGTCCCCGAGTTAATCGGGGCTAAGTCCGAAAGAACCCACCGAGGGATGATTTATTCCCTCGCGTGGTGCGAGGGATTTTTTATTCTATGCCAACACAGAAAAAGATTGACACAGTAAAAGATCTTACCAAAAAAGTCGGCAAGGCCAAAGCGATCGTGCTTGCTGATTATCGGGGGCTTAAGCATAAACAACTCGAAGAACTTCGAAAGATTTTGAAAAAAGTTGACGCTGAATTTGCTATTGTCAAAAACCGGTTGTTTAAGCTTGCTCTTGGCCAGAAAGCGAAGACACTTCAGTCCTCTCTCACTGACGCAACGGCTGCACTTCTTTCGTACAACGATGAAGTCGCCCCGATCAGAGAACTGCTCAAATTTTTTAAAGGAGCAGGAGTAGGCAAACCAAAAGCAGGAATACTGGGCACCCAAGTCCTCTCGGAGGAAGAGGTGGGCAGACTTGCTTCCCTCCCCAATCGAAACGTCCTCCTTAGCAATCTCGTATCGCAACTCAACGCTCCAATCCAAGGACTCCACTATGCACTAAGTTGGAATATCAATAGATTGGTGTGGGGGTTTGATGCTATTAGAAAACTCAAATCTCAAAACGCAAATGTCAAAGCGACAACGTGAAGTTCAAATCTTTATACGATTTACGTTTTGAGATGTAGTTTTGAACTTTGAGCTATGCGTTTTGAGTTTCCGAAGGGAGGTGTATATGGCAAAACTAAATAAAGATGATCTACTTAAAGCAGTTGAGGAAATGTCCGTACTCGAACTTTCTGACTTTGTCAAAGCGCTTGAGGAAAAATTCGGCGTTTCTGCTACTCCAGTGGCGACGGCGACTGCGCCCGCCGTAGCGCCAGCGGAGGAGGTACCGAAGGAAGAACAAACAGTGTTTAACGTCGTCCTTGCGGCAGCGGGAGATAATAAAATCGGGGTAATCAAGGCAGTGCGCGAACTCGTCCCAACCCTTGGACTTCAAGAAGCAAAAACGCTCGTTGAATCTGCTCCAAAAGAAGTCCTTACCGGAGTCAACAAGTCAGCAGCTGAGGAGGCCAAAAAAAAGCTGGAAACGGCAGGGGCAAAAGTCGAACTCAAGTAACTACGTATGCCAGAAATGGATCCCTCCATGTTTGGAACGAAGCTACGATATGATGGGAAGCCAGGGTTTATTGAACTGGTTCCCACAACAATGGGGTTTGCCGAAGAAGATGGTACAGATGTCCGCATGCGGCGAATGTATGTATACAATTCTAATGAAAAACTTGAAATAATATATCTGGTAGATCCTATGGGAGTATGGTGGGCTAATTTACCAGACGTTCCTGATGATGAAGCGTTTCTTGCTAATTTAGAAGAATCAACGGGCTATTTTGCATCTACTCGATAAACGAAGATAGAGACATTCTTGTCCACGTCGCAAAATAAATTCCCGCAATAATTTTTGCTCACAAGTTATCCACATGCTGTGTTCTACTCTGATGCCTCTTGACAAAGTTTGACCGAAGATGATACGTTATGAATAGCATTGATAACCCTGTAAAAACTTTTCACAACATTATTGATTCGCCTGCTCTTGGTAGTTCTTAGTCTTTGCCTCTTAGAATCTTACTAAGTAACGAAGTAACTAAGTAATGAAGTAACTATTATGTCTCTCGGAGATGATTGGCCAGATTTGCTTACCGTACGCGAAGTTGCAAAGATACTGCGTGTGTCAGCCCTTACGATCAAACGGTGGGGAAAGCGTGGAAAATTGCCGGCTATCCGTATAAACTCCCGTGGAGACCGCAGGTATAAAAAAGAGGCGGTTATGTGGTTGCTCGGTCTCCAGCAGAAAGGCCAAGTGTAGAGCGAGAGGGAGAGTGGAAGATGGGAAGCGAGGACGAGATTAGACGAGGGGAAGTTAAGAAGAGAGGAAGATAGGAAGAGTTGAAGAAAAAATTATTTCCACTTGTTCCTCAAATTAATCAGTTTTCCCTGAAGGTATTGATACCGTTGAATAAGCAATCTATGGTCTTCAGATTTCATAACCTGAAGATCTTTAGCAGCATCTATGTGTACTTCCATTTCCGCTGCAGATCCTATCGCAATATCTAGATGATGTTTCATTTCTTTCGGAAAACGACGTTTACCCCAACCTTCTGCGATATTTGCTGGTATAGAAAAAGCAGCGCGTCGCATTTGACTACCTAATTCGTAATATTCACTTCTTGGAAATGTACGGGTGATTTTATGTACTATCAAAGCTAATTGGTAACCTTCATTGTAAACATCTAATTCTCGAAATGTTGTAATCATATTTCTCTTCCTCTCTTCCTCTCATCCCAACCTCCTCTCTTCCTCTCATCCTATCGTCCTATCGTCCTATCCCTTTCAACTTCTCCGCTGCTTCCACTGGGTCGACAATGTTAACGTTAAGTCCTGTTCCCAACTCAAATCCCGCTCGATGGATAAACCGAGGAATGATGCGAATAAACCAATTCTCGCTATGGTAAATGTAATAGTTATACACGAATACTTCATTCTTGTTACCGTTATTGGCTTTTTTCTCATCAAATATCCGCTCTACGCGCTGTAAAGTCTTTTGTAATACGTGAGATAAGTCTGGTAGTTCGCTATCCGTCGTGTCACCAAACCTCCTTCCTTCTTCTTTGGGTGCAATCCACACCTCATACGGCCATTGGGAAAAATCCGGACAGTACGTTATGTAATAGGTATTTTCTTCAACGATGTTTGCAATTGGTTCACGAGTCAGCGCATCGAGGTTTATCTGTTTCGGAACGACAACGAGTTGTGAATGTGGATGGAGAAGGCTTGCGCCTGCATGAAAGCCATGATTACAGAAAATCAAAACCTGTCCGCCCCCTTCATGCGCGCGATATCGGTCGCGGTAACTCGTCAGAATTTTTGTCACCTGTTCAATCGGTAATTCATTTATGTCTTTAGTATCATCCGTGCTATGGATAATCACTTCATGGATATCGGTAATAGGAAATAAATTTGGCACGACGCGCACGTGCCAACCAGGAGTATCTTTACCACCAGGACCGATGCGGTAAACTTCTGGCGGGGTGAGGTGTTCGTTGCCTTCACAAAACGGACATACAGGCCTACCCCCAGCGGAGCCGAAGGGCTTGGTCGCTGCCGTGTCACTTGGGCGTTTTGTTCGCAATTGAGAAAGCACCACCCATCGTTTTGTATTTACATCTGGAATGTATTTAGCCATTCTTTAACTCTACGAGAATTTCGAAAGAATCTCAAGAACCTGATTCTTTTTTTCTTTTGTAATAACGACCTCAACGAGTCCCTCACCAGGTTGGCCGTAATAGACGACACTTCCAATAGGTGCATATTGGATAGCCGGAAGCGCAAGTAAGTCTTCTTCGCCATCAACGAGAATGATCTGATTTCGTGCTGGAGTTACTGGTGTTACAGGTCTTGCTTGCGTTGCAAACACTACTTTTACTACCTGCATTGCTTTCTTACTTATAAATCCCGGTCCGCTTTTCACTTTAGTACTATGTAGTACTATACTGTTTTTGTATGATGCTAAAATATTGGAAGGCTTGCGGCCGACGCGAAAATCTACAATAGAAAGCGCTGGTTTTACCCCACAATCAAGAAGGGTTTTCGTAGCAACATCCCCAACGGTAATGATGATATTACTTGTGTATCGATGTATCGATACATCGATATTTTTTCCTACAAGTACTGTTCCGAGAGGTTTAGCAAGTTCGTCACGCATGTTCTCTGGCATGATGAGCCTGCCGTCACGATCAATCTCTCCGTTTCTTATCCGCGTCGAGGAAACAGAACTACCATCTTCTGCTGGTACCATAGGCACTTCAATAAGTTTTAAAGGAGAAAGCCCTCGCTTTATCCTCATATCATTTATCTCTACACCCCGCGCTTTCGTCTGAGTGCTCACCACCAAAGCGTCGAGGTGAGTCAAGGACGCCGCCGGCTCATACGGATCATCGATCGAAATAATCGATGCGCGTTTATTATGTTTTTCAAGCCATTGTTCAAGAACTTTTTTTCGTTCTTCGTGCGTTTGAATTCTGAATTCTGAATTCTGAATTCTGAATTTCTCTACGAACTCATCAGAGGTCAATCCTATGGTAACCTTTTCGCCCACCTCAAACGCCCGAGTCAATAAACTCTCGTGTCCTTTATGTATCCCATCAAACGTTCCGGCGACAAACACTTTTCCATATTTCATACCTTTATCCTACGATGTTTCCATAGTTGAGTAAAGAATAAGGATAACCTATAATACTATAGGTTAACTATGGAACGACGGCCGTTTTTATTAGTATTATTAGCAGGGCTTGTTTCTGCATGTTCACCTGTTAGGGATTCTCCTCATCCCGCTGTTTCCGTACCTGAACCACCGAAGCCCGGTGATGGATCAAGAGATCTCACACCATCGGAAATAGTTGAAAAGTTTAGGCTCCAACCAACCGAGTTTAGCGAAGATGTCCCAGTAGAAATGCGCATTGAATCTGCACTAGATTACCTACGTCGTTTAGAAATGGCAGCTCGTGAAGCGACGTACCTATCACTTCCAACACTCGGAAGTCTACGCATCATCGCTGATCCTCAAACTGACCCCAGAGCGTTCCCTTTTTCTTACCCACCCGATAGTACGATCGCTGATCTCCTAAGAGACTCACTTGATCGAATCAACAGAAATGATGACACGATGCCAAGTATTACATTTAGAAAAAGTGAAGATCAAAATACGCCTGTTTTTGCAACAGGAGCAGTATTTAATAACATTAACGGTATCTGGGTCCCTCGTTATATCATAGAGTACAACCCCGCTGGTATCACGGAACGCCGTGATCGCAACGAGCTGGCAAGACGCGACGCTTCTTTAACCGACGCTGAACTCGCATTTACTATACTCCATGAAATCAGCCACACGTGGCAAATACAATACTTTGTTAACAAGGTAAATAATGATAAAAGCCTATCGCTTACTGACGACTATCAAGTTTCTGATTGGATATACCAAAGATCAGAGGAAGCAATACAAAAAGTTCGTCAACGGTATAATGAACGTTCCGCTAGTGATTCGTATAATACCGTAGAACCAAACGAGGCTCAGGCAAACGCGCTCATACTAGCAGGGCTTGACTGTCTCTATAGTTTGTATGGTTCAAGTATGCCGGATGGCGTGGGAGCAATCCACGGCGGGTTGCATCCGACTTCAGTGTGGGGGTTTTATCAAGCCTATGTCGTCAATGGCCCCGATGGAGCCTTGGATCCTAAATGGGTATCGTATTCCGGTCGTCATAACTAAACATCGGATGAGTACTCGTAGATTGTATTGGACAAATATTTTGAAAAAATATGATTATTGCAACGTATTCTAGTATAATCTTGCGGTACGTGAGTGATCCTAAATTTCATATGCGAAATTATTAGGGTCTCAATACATAGTTCTTTAACAATTCCCGGATGAAATCTTTCACTTGAATGATTTGATGAGGGAAGAAAAAACTTCTTCTCCCCTTTTCTGATCAATCAATTCCCATAGCAAAGGAGATGAACATGAACGCTATAATTGCAGCGCTGCTCGCGCTGCAATTGTTTTCCGCCTCGCCCGCACCCGCTTCCTGCACCGGTCAGCCAATTCCGGCAGACGGGACTTTACTCGGACAGAGCTCCCAAGGAGCCTGGTACTTCCTGATTGAAACCGACGAAAAAGTCGGGATCATCAGATGGACTGAGGAATCTGGCAGCGACTACGAGCTAATTAACGTCCGAGTAGCCCCGAATGAAAAGTCACCCGTTACATTTCTGAGGGTGAACTTCTCCGACCGGACGACTATGCTCGTGGTCGTCGTTCGATGCAGCGAAAAACTTATGTATCAGATGTCGATGATCCCCAACATCGACATCAGACCAAAACCGGTATTAATGGCTTAAGGAGGCCACCATGAAACAACCACCCAATGAATTAGCGGTTATCACCGCGGCGATTCTCATATTCGCCGCGTGCAGAGAAACCATTTGGCCGTGGCTCGTCCAAAATAATTTCGTATCGCCCCTACTGTGGGTATGCGGATCATTTTTGGGAATCACGGTCGTCGCAACTATCGTTGTTTTAGTCGTCACGAGGAGGCGTGGCGAGAAACAATGACATCCGGGAAACTGCGGCGGGGGCTGAGGGTATGCACTATTGGCTAATGACGCCAACTCCAACACCCCTCTTTCTCCGCCGCAGATTCACTTTTTTCTTCTTTTTTGTCGCCATTGCCTTATCCAGTTCGTATTGGTATGGTAATAGTAAATGTCAATAATCGTAAAGTCTTTCCAGCTCAAAGTCATTTCGGCACTTCTCACAAATATTGGTGCCGGGCTTCTTATTATTCCGCTTACCATACCCAACATCGCTACATTGACGGTGAGTATTTCCTTTGCTATAGTATGTTTGTACTTCGCAATGAAAATAGAGGAGATCCTTGAATTATATGATTGATTTTACTGACCTTGCAACCAGAATAAACATTAGTGTAGGACTGCTTCTCATCGTACTCCTCTTATTTTTCATTTTTCTTGCCAAATTCCCCACTAAAAAATCCTCCAGAAAATAATTTTCCTCTCTTTCGCAGGAAAAAAAGATGAAGGTGAAGTCATCATCAAACGCGGTCAGCTTCTTTTGTTTTTTCATCCCCACATTGTACCAGGGGGGGTTGCAATCGATTATAGAACTTGTACATATCTACTAAATAGTGAAAATGTGATATTATTCAGCTATCTCGGGGGGGTCTTCGCGCAGCAAGAATTGCCTCATCGTCTGGCGTACCACTTATGCGAACAGTTGCAGGTACCTCGTGACGTGTTTTAGCTATTGTAACTTCTACATCTCTATAGAGACCACCCTCTTCCAATTCATGTGCTACTTTTTCTGGGTCCCCAGCACCTACAGCAAATTCTGTGATAGGCACACGAAGTGGATCTCCATCTTTAAGCGGCATAGATCTACCTACCATTCTATACCCTTTGTCAAATTTTTTGATCGTCATACATTATTTTTGACTTTCCCACCACCTCGCGTGACCCCACATTGCTTTTTGACACCGTATTCATCAGAATACGATAACTATTGTCTTTGGCGTTGCGGTCGCAACCCAATTGACAATACTTTTTAATATATGTAATCTGACAATATGGGGAAAACAAAACGTATACTATCGATCCCGGGAAATGTAGCCAAACGAGTTGGCGAAGGACTATTTGCCTATACTGTTGACATTGCCCTGTGGAACACAATATTTCTAGCAGAGCTCACTATCCCCCAAAAAGCTGCAGGGCAGGCATGGCGAGCACACATCGCAGCCGATCGATTCCTCAACCAATGGAATTACGAGACGATAAAAGTTGCTATCGCGGGTGCCCGTCGACGAAGGCTTTTGAAGCCTTCCATACGCGGACGACACGCAATGCCAGAAATCACTGAAGCCGGCCGGCGTCGGCTTGCAGCGATTATTCCCGCCTACGACCAGAAACGCGTCTGGGATGGCCGAATGCACCTGATCACCTACGATGTCCCTGAGAGCAAGCGTCTTGATCGGGAGGCGCTGCGCGACCTAATCCGCACGCTCGGCGCGGAACGGCTCCAAGATTCTGTGTGGATCACGCCGTACAATCCCGTGGATACGCTCCGGTTGTTTCTTCGCGAGCGCCGACTCTCCGGATCGGTCATCATCTCAGACTTGGGTAAGGACGGCGCAATCGGAGAAGAAGACCTCGGCAGCTTGGTCGTTCGCGTCTGGCGACTGGACATTATCAACGATCGGTATGAGGAGTGGCTGCGGGAGTACAAACGTTCCGACGGCCTTGACCAGTGGCTCGTAACGAGCTACTTATCCATTTTACGTGACGACCCCCAGCTACCGTTTCCGCTCCTACCCAAATGGTGGAAGGGTGACCACGCGTATCGTCTTGTAGCTCCAAGGCTTAAAGTATTGTCTTTGGCGTTGCGGTCGCAACGATAAAAACAATACTTGGCGATTAAAGGGGTTTTTTCCCCACCACATGGCATGTCCCCAAAGTCCACCTTGTCGCGCGAGCCACTGATATTTGCAGCTTTGCGCATTTTCCACCCGAATCGCCGGCAATATCCCAATAAAGTGCAAAAACCGATACAAGGGAATTCCAAATAGAGACAAATAATAGAGTCGCTTTACAGAAGGCAATGTTTTATCTGAATAATATTCATGCGATGGTTGAGAAAATCCAGCTCGTTGCATTTCTGTTATATGAGTATCTAATGAATGCCAATGAGAAACAGCCCATCCATAGGTAAATTTATGCATGAGATCCTCTTCCATCGCATTCATATGTTTTTTAATAGTGACTCCATCGGCAACCAGGAGTCGCCCACCGGGTTTGAGTATCCGATACATTTCTTTGTAAAAAGATCCGGTGTCTTTCAGATGGCAAATCGTTTCTATCGCAAATACCGCGTCTATACTCTGTGCCGGGATATGAGAAGCAGTGTAATCATCGACACGAAATGAAACGAGGTGATCTAAGTGCTTTTTTTTTTGCGTATTCATTCGCCCGGCGTATTTGATCAGGTATAATTGAAATTCCTAATACTTTGCATCCTCTATGCTCCGCCACCCACAACGCGCTTCCACCCAATCCACACCCGGCGTCTAAAACATAGTCAGAATTTTTTAAGCTTAATGTATCTGCTATTACTTCATTGAGTCGAAGCAGCGACGCATCGTGCGAACTCACCGTTTTGTCCCAATATCCATAATGCATAGCAAGCGTCTTCGAATTCATCCAAAAAAGTAAATAATCCCAGACAGTATCTGTGTAATAGGTGACCACATCCGGTGTTTTCATGCTCTCGTTTTTTTTAAGCGCTACGAAGGTATTTGATAGCCTGATCTATCCCGTGGGGATCTTTAAAGATATAACTCGTAGAGACGATGCGCGTGGCGCCAGCATCACGGACTATCTTTACCGTCTGACCATTCATACCACCATCGACTTCTATCGGCAAATTTGGAAAATTCTGGTGGATACGCAAAATTTTATCTACCGTTTCCGGTACAAACTCCCGTCCTTCCACCCCTGCTTCTGCGGTCATCACGACGACTCCGTCTATTTCTTCTAAAAACGGCTCTATCTCACTCACTTCTGACGCGGTATCGAGAGCCAGGCACACATCAACGCTTTCAAACGCTGCTTGCGCGAGAAATTCTCTGGGGTCTTGCGATTCAATATGAGCAACAAGTCTGGTAAAGCCATTGTCTACCAAGGGACGTATATATTTCACCGGATCAACAACCATAAGATGTGCTTCAAAAAAAATTGGTTTTCCTAGCGAGGCAATAAGCTTTGGCAATGGACCAAAATCGACATGCGAGCTCATGGACACAAGCGTCCCATCCGCAATCCCAATTTGTATCCAGTCAACAAACGGCGCGACCATTCGTATCTGTCGCTCAGTTGCCTCCCAATCGTTTTCCAAAACTCCAGGAATAACATCAATCATAGCTATTACTTCCTCTCTTCCTATCCTCCTCTCCCTCCCAACTCCATGCTACCCCAAGTAAGGCAGCAAGATATCCTAGATGCGTATACGTAAAAAAGCGGCTACAAAACCATACTACACTAAGAAAAAGCCAGTAGGAAAGGAGGAGATTTCGCCCGCTCCACCATGATGTTTTTTGATGGAATAAGATTGCAAACATTGCTGCGCCAAACCCGATCTGCCAAAGCCAAAAAGGATAGGTACTATAAATATTGGAAATTTTTCCGAGTGCGAGAAGAAGGACCCCGAGTCCGTACCCGCTTATCGGCATCATTTGTACACCACTGCTTCCAAATGAAAGGAAGATGCTATCAACAAAAACCCTCCAGTCCCACAGAAGAAATGGTGCATACAAAAAGAGTGCAACTATGCTACTTATCCCTATGAAACGCCCTAATGATACTCGTTGTTTTTTCCATAGATAGATAAAAATAACGGGCAGTGCAAACCACGCAGTCTGCTTCGTCGCAAAAGCGATACCAAGAAGAGTTGCTGACAAAGGATATTTCTTTTTTTCAAGAAAATAAACGCTCCAAAGTAACAATGCAAGGACAACAACATCGGTATATCCCGAAATTACTATTGAAAGAAATAAAGGCTGGAGAGCAACAAATACCAGAAATAATAAACGCGACATATGTTTTTTATATTTTATAAACGGTAAGAAAACTATCGATAAAAAGGCCGTCAGATAAATAATTCGGATATCAAAAAATCCAAACGCTTGAGAAAACACGCGGTAGCCAATTGCTGATATATACACAAGAAAGGGTGGATACAAGAGATGGTACAGCGCCGGATTATTCGAATTTCCTAAGGAATCTTTATACTCCCATTTTGCTAAATCAGTCTTGATAAAATTTTCTTTGTATGGATTTTTTCCTAAGAGAAGAT
Organism: uncultured Gammaproteobacteria bacterium; assembly: GCA_964449675.1. GTDB lineage: Bacteria > Patescibacteriota > Microgenomatia > UBA10105 > UBA927 > CAYVAR01. Next base: position 2,842 of record CAYVAR010000025.1, on the reverse strand, counting down.
ACCGTCCGGCGATTTCAATCTGAAGGGCGCTGTCACTGATAAAAGCATATGATGAGGTTTTGTTGCGAAGCGTCATCGCAGAGACTGCCGCGCCAAACACGGCAAAAAAAATAAAGAGAAGAACGAGGAATATCCGTATCCGATACGCTTTTGACTTTTTGAGAAATACCGTCATCACATATAAAAATGTTCCTGCGATACTTCCTATGATAAAACGTACATCATGCAAAAGTCCCCATCCATAGGTATGAGTTGTAACAAAAAAATAAACGTAAGCAAGTACAATAGGAATATCAATTGACATACCTTTAAAATAATTATCTATCATGAGGATACGTGCTTACGTCAATTAAGGTCAAGGGGAAAAAACTGTCTAAAGCCAAGCTTTTTTATCATCTGTTGGTAGAGCTATGGGAGAAAAAGAATTCGTACAAGAATAGGTTATCTATAATTTTGCAGTGATTCGGAAAGTCTCGCGTATTTTTCGTCAAGGCGTTTAAACATTTCGTCATCGACTAGTCCCCGTCCCCAAGCGACTGCCAGGTGCGTCCTCGTCATAGCGACGTCTCCAACGCTACCATCAATAAGATCCTTTCCTTTGCGTTTATCCTGGCGAGTGAGGCCGTCTGCAATCGTTGCTGCCACTTGTTGAGCGCTATCAACTAGTTTCTCTACGACTTCATGGTCTCTATCGCTCACCTCTTTTTCATCAAGCGCAGTGTGGACATCCATCAAAACCACATACGCTTCCTGCCAAAGTTTATGTTCATGAAAGTTGACCATAGTATCAATTATAGGCGATCTCCTCCGAAAATCCAATGGCTACTTGATCATGTCTTCACCAACGATGATAAGCATATCAGCAGATGGAGCTTGCCCTGAGCCTGCCGAAGGGGTTGCTTCTCCCTCAGGTAGCGATCCTTGTGCAATAGAAAAAAGTTTAGACAATGTATCTAATTGATCACTAAACTTGTTCGATATATCAATAATGATACTATTTTTATAGTCCCGTCGTTTTGCACTATCTTTATCAACGACTTCTATGTTTGTCGCTTTACTGGCAAGAAGCGACTCTATCTTTTTCGTCAATCCAACGGTTGACGTTCCGTTATAGAGAATAATTTTTATTTTTTCTGTTGTGTGTGATGGCTGAGCCTTCACTACGGTCTGATTTGTAATCGGTTGAGCGAGATGAATGATATCAATTACCTTTTGTAACACCGGTCGATAGATGACGACTATTCCTCCTTTTGGATAAAAAAGCAATCGATCACCATTGTCAACTTGTGGAAACAACTGACGATTTTCTAATTTTTCTTTATCAGTAACTATCGCTATTGTCGGTTCCTCGCCAGTAGGAAGAACAACTAATGTATTCACTTTGGCAACTATCTTTCTTTCATCTTCTTTCGTCAATTTTTCTCCCGTAGTCGGGTCCTGAGAAAGCTGGGCTAACTGATGAGAGAGTTGACTCGATCGATACATTCCATATATTCCAAATGTAAGCGCTGCCGCTATAACGAGACCTCCTATATATAATAGGTAGGTCTTTTTTATTTTCTTTAAGAATTTTTTCATATACTAGTTCAAAAAGGTCCGACCTTTTAAGGCTAAATTATTCCTTCTCTACGGAAACAAACGTCCCGCTCACCCTTCGCCGTATGAACGGACTCAGGGCAAGTCCCATTCTAGTTATTTAGTGATACATACATTCCACTGATCCAACCACTCAATCCATTATACGTGACCTCATACCATCCGTACGCTTCATTATTATATAGGACCGTAGTTCCGCTTGGAATTTGCCCAACCTCATGAGCATCTACTGACGAACCGTCTCGTATGCGCACAAATCCAAGTTCATTGGGTAGTACCGTCAGTGCGGATCGGGTAATTCTGTCATTGCGAGGAGCTGCAGACGACGAAGCAATCTCCTCTAAGACTGCTTCGCCCCGCAGAGCGGGGCTCGCAGTGACAACGGGTGCTGGAGTTGGAGCCGGTGTTGCCGTTGGCATAGACGTTGGCGTTGGCGAAACGGATGGCGAAATACTCACGGTTGTTCCCAAAATCGCAGACCCAGAACTTACCGGATACTGCAATAGTTTTTGTATTGCATCAGAAAGGGTTGTTTTGCCAACCGTCGTTTTTGGTTTACGTACCGCAAGCGCGATCCAGTGATACATCATGTCTTTGGCTGCTATTTGATCAAGGAGTATGCTAAATCCTGATGCCGATGGACTTGCGACCGCAGCCCGCACGCCGTCGGCTAAAAATGCGCTGTCGGTTGCTATCGGCAATACAAGCGAGATAGTTACTATTGGCGCTTCCTCAAATGGTTTTTCATAGGACACATCCACACTCTTTTCATATTTGGGTATGACCGCTGTCCCTGCTGTGTCATTATTAAAGGTAACGCGTTTTGTAAATAATACATCGCCTAAAAAGCTCACGCTGTCTTTAAATACTGCCTTTCCAAGTACTTCCAGTGTTCCTTCAAGGAACATATTGCCCTTGGCAAGTACGTCTCGCATAAAGGTCACGATATTTTCAAAGCTTACCGTTCCTTTCAATACACTGGGTCCCGAAGCAACCGTCACGCCATCACTTATAAGTAATCCTGATGCTGATGCGATCTTCGCGCTTTCAAAAGAAAGTGCTGGTGGCGTCTGGTATGCACTCGGTGTCGCAAGGGACTCTACAAGCGATGTAAGCGATGCAAGTTTATCCGTATATATCGTAAGTCCTTCTATCTGGTTTGCTTTAATCTTATCAGCAGTTATCGTACCGCTAAAAAATGCATTGCCCATTGCATCAAAAACTATTGCTGCAGAAGGTGACGCAG
>CAYVAR010000024.1:0-21098 GCA_964449675.1 uncultured Gammaproteobacteria bacterium | reverse complement strand
ATCCCGATTAAATCGGGATCGTCCTAGGCCGCTAGTCCCGATTTGCCTGAGTGCCCTCTTTACGCCAAAATTCGAACTATTTTTACAAATTGTTAAGCTTCGGCGCTAGCTCCGCTCGCGCCTCCGCTATTTTTTGCGGCCGCGATTTTTGCTCGGCTTCGCCGAGCAATTTAAGCATTCTATCTTCTATCCTGACTTGATACAACAATCTCTACCTCGTCTATAAATTTTGAGACTATCTAGTTTCTGGACCACTAGATTTAGATTCATTCGGTAAATCGGGCGGAAGTCCGAGAGCTACTCTTAAGTATCGCTGGGTAAACATTGCCTGGATACCATAGACCCGAATCCAATCCTGTATTCTGCTTTTTTCCGCTTGTGGGTTTGTTCTTGCCAGCTCACCTTCGTCTTGAGGGATTATTTCCATTCCGTCTGGGGTTACCTTAAGCCTATATGGATCACCTTCCATTCCTAAAATTACTCCACCATGGTCTCTGTATTCACCTAATACGAAGATGGCGGCGGGGTCTTGCCCAATTTTGCGCTCCCTTCGCCAGTCCTGAAATCTATTTATATTATTTATAGCACACTCAATTAAATTAGTCATGCTCCTATTATACACCAAAACTGAAAATCAAGCTTGGGAAAATGGTGTTGATTTTTTCATTTTGTTATTGTTATATTGTTATTGGACTCAATCATTCCGATCTCTTTTTTGATGACCCATTCGGACAATCTGAGAGATCGGATTGAGTCCACCGGATGGGTCGTTTAAGTTTAAAAACTTGTTCTTTAAAATTTTTGCGCTTTTTCTTTAGACAAAATCTTTTTAGAAGATTTTGTTCGTTCGACCCGACTTTTTCGGAGGCGCGAGCGGAGCTAGCGCCGAAGCTTAACAATTTGTAAAAATAGTTCGAATTTTGGCGTAAAGAGGGCACAGTTTTGGAAGTGGAAGTGGGGCGCTGGCTGCGCCCGCTTCCGCAGCCAGCGCCCGAAAGCCTCCTGACTGAGAAAATTCGAGGCGGCGCGGAAAATAAAAAGTAAAAGAAAAAGCGCAAAAATTTAGCCTTTCTTAAGAAAGGTGCTCGCTATCGCTCGCAAAAGAACAAATAAAAACTATGACCAAATACATCGCATATTGTCGAAAATCTACCGACGAGCCAGACAAACAAGTTTTATCTATTGATGCTCAAGTTGAAGAATTAAAAGAATTCGCTGTTAAAGAAAACCTCGATATTCTCTGTTTTTTAACCGAGGCAAAAACTGCTAAACAACCGGGAAGAGAGAAATTTGAGCAGATGCTTAAACTTATCGAAAAAGGAGAGGCAAATGGGATCCTTAGTTGGAATCCGGATCGCTTAGCTAGGAATTCGATTGACGGCGGAAAAATTATCTATCTTTTGGATCGTGGAAAATTACAGTCCTTAAAGTTTCCCAGTTTTTGGTTTGAAAATACTCCACAAGGAAGATTTATGCTTAACATCGCCTTTGGTGAAGCAAAATATTTTGTTGATAATCTCTCTGTAAATGTTAAAAGAGGAATTAGGCAAAAACTTAGAAACGGGGTTTATCCAAACAAAGCGCCGATTGGATATCTGAATGAACCGAGAAAAAGAACAGTTGAAGTCGACCCCAAAACGGCTCATGTTGTAAAAAGGGCGTTTAGACTTTTCTCTACCGGTAACTATTCTTTTTCTGCTATTCAAAAATATTTCTTTGAGAAAGGATTAAAAGGAAAAACTAGAAGATTGCCTCATCTGGATAAAATCAGAATGATGTTAAGGAACCCCTTTTATTATGGCGTTATTAAATTCACCGGAGAAATTTATCAGGGTTCACATAAACCCTTAATTTCCAAAACTCTTTTTGATAAATGCCAAGAATTTACGAAGAAAAGAGCAAAACTGCTGGGAAATAATAAAAATGATTTTGCCTTTTTAGGATTAGCACGATGTAAAGAGTGCGGTTCGGCGATCACCGCCGAAAAGCACTTCAAATATTATCCAAGGACGAGAGGCAGGGTTAGATACGATTATTACCGTTGCGGTAAAAATCATGGCTCCTGTTCGCAAAAATATATTCCGGCCTTTGATTTTGAGGAAAAAATTAGAGAGATTGTTTTTAATTATTCTCTGCATGAGGCAAATGCCAAATGGTTATTGAACAAACTTAAAGAAGACGGAGAAATTGAAAAACGATCAACATTTGCCAAAACCCAAACCTTAAAATCTCAAATAAATCTTCTGGACAAAAAACTCGAGCGACTTTTGGAAGCCTACCTAAACCAAGTGATCGATACTAACGAGTATCAAATGGTAAAGAAAAAATTGATCGAGGAGAAATTAGATCTTGAAGAAAAAATCACTCAAATTAAGAAAAACGGTTGTGATTGGATCGAACTAGTTGAAGAATTTATAAATAGTGCGCTGGAAGCGCACAAAATCGCGGCCGCAAAAAATAATTGCCATTTGCTTTCACAAATGGCAAAAAAAGTCGGGTCGAACTACTTTTTAGAATCGCGCCACCTCGAATTTTCTCAGTCAGGAGGCTTTCGGGCGCTGGCTGCGGAAGCGGGCGCAGCCAGCGCCCCACTTCCACTTCCAAAACTGTGCCGTGTACCGGATTCGAACCGGTGATTTGTTGGTTGAGAACCAACCGTCCTGGGCCACTAGACGAACACGGCAAATCGCGGATGCACGACCCCGATTTTATCGTGGGTCGGCAACGAACGCGGTGAACCTATTTGCTATATTAGTCTTGTCAAATTTGCACAAGTTTTCTACAGATTTACGTTTTTTCCATCTCTTGATCCTTAGTTCCTCTTTTCGAGCTTCAGTGTACGTGACAAACTTTTTTACATAAATTACTACAAATGGCAGCTTACGCTTTGTTGAGAATACCTGTTTATGTTTGTGATTTAATATGCGTTTTACAATATCACGACAAGATCCAATATAGTAGCTTCGATCACTCAGTTTTAAAATGTATAAATAACCCATTATATAGATGCCGATATTCGCCTCGACGAAGTCGAGAGCTAAATCGAGTCCGATGACTCTCGACGAGTCGCGAGTATCGAGACCCTGTCGGAGCGAACGCGCCGTATCATCATGATTTTACCAGCTTCCTCTTGACAGAACAAGGTAAGTTCGATAGACTCATGCTTTGCAACGCTCCCACATACCTATATCATTTGGGGAGGTTTTTTTTAGGGAATTTTATGGATATTAATCATCACGCTATGTTGACCAAAGAGGGCCGAGAAGAGCTCAAAAATGAGCACAATAACCTTGTTAACGATAAACGCCCCCAGGCGGTTAAACGACTTTCCGACGCGCGTGACCTTGGCGATCTATCTGAAAACAGCGAGTACGCCGCGGCCAAACAAGACCTCGCGTTTATCGACGGACGGATCGCGGAGCTTGAAGAGATTATCCGGATGGCCAAGGTTATCACCACTCATGGTAAATCGCATGTAGACGTAGGCTGCAAAGTTACCCTCCATGTCAACGGAAAAAAGGAAGAGTTTACCTTAGTCGGCGAATGGGAAGCTGATCCGATGCAAAAGAGAATCTCACATGAGTCGCCTTTAGGGAAAGCACTTATCGGGAAAAAGGTCGGAGATAAAGTAGAAGTAGAAGCGCCGGCGGGCAGGCTTCTCTATAAAGTATTGCATATCGAGTGACGTGTTTTTTAGGGCGTAGATTTTTGAAAATAGCTATCCAATGCAGCCAGTGTCCTCTCCATATCTTGCCTCTTTACGATAAATGACAGTTCTGTGTACGTTGAGACAATCTCAATGATATTGATGCGCCTTGCTGCTAGCGCACTGACAAACACATAGATAACATTAGGAACCTCAATGTAGTTTTTTTCTGAAAAACGAACGGTTACCGATACGAGATGATTATACTGGGCTTTCATTGCTGTTTTAAGGTGTGTGATTATGCCCTCGCGTGCGGCTTGGGTACAGATAATGGTGAGCTCTCCCAGCCCTTGGGTCATTGTAAAAAAATCATTCTTGGTCTGTGAGAGAATTTGAAGTGTTGCGGCACTCCTGAGCACATCCTCTGTTTTTTCATAGGTAAGTTCACATAAAGGAGATTTGATACTGATGTCATCTATGATGACATGTGGTTTAAGCGATGCGACTGGTTCAAGGCGTTTGATAAGACGCGATAGTGCAACGACAATCGTACCCCGTTTTATGCTTTTGAGTGCTACGGTTTCTACAGTAGGGTGAATTTTTGCAGCATACGCACTGAGATTAAGTATTCCGAAGCGCAATGCTTCGAGAGCTACTTCATCCCCTTTTATTATGCTTTGCACAGCATCGGTAACTTTTATCATATGTAATAAATGTTACAATATGATGAGAATGTATCATTTATAGAATAATTTTACAAGTGCTCATCGATCACCTACGATGCGACTTACATGAAAGGAGGGGGAATTATGAGCCTTGAAGGTTCTTGTCCTGTGTGTGACGCACACGTACCAGTTCTAAAAGATAGTGAGGTTTCTGAAATGTTGAGTTGTCCTGAATGTAAGGGTAGGCTCGTGGTGGAAAGTATTTCTGAAAAACACGTTGCTTTGAGTAAAGCTCCAGATATTGAAGAAGACTGGGGAGAATAAACAGGATATGAAGATTGGATTGACCCATTCAACTATTCGTGGAGACGAGAAGCTCCTTATGGTTGCCGCTGCCGCCCGGGGGATTGATTTAGTGCCCTTAGACGTGAGAACGCTCGTATTGAGTCCACAGTCATGGAGCGAGAGTTTGGATGTAATACTCCAGCGGTGCGTTTCGACAACACTAGGGATGCACGCAATTTCTTTTTTTGAAGCGATTGGAATATCGGTTGTTAACTCATCGAGTGTCGCGCAAGTTTGTGAGGACAAATTTGCGACTTCCTTGCGTTTACACAAACACAAAGTACCGACGATTCCTTTTGCGTTGGCATTTTCTGAGATACAAGCGATTGAAGCCATAGAACAATTGGGTGGTTTTCCGGTGGTCATCAAACCCACACTGGGGTCTTGGGGTAGGCTGCTTGCCAAAATCAATGACCGCGACGCTTTGGAGGCAGTACTCGAACAAAAACAGGTTCTTGGTTCACCCGCACACGGGGCATTTTATATTCAAAAGTATGTGGAGAAGTCAGGCAGAGATATTCGTGCTACTACTGTGGGTCATCGAGTAGTCTGTGCCATTTACCGTGAGTCAACTCATTGGATTACCAATACCGCCCGGGGAGCCGAAGCAAAACCCTGCCTGGTAGATAGAGAGCTGAGAAAGATTTGCACGGCTGCCTCTCGCGCAGTCGGCGGTGGTGTGCTGGGGATTGATGTTTTTGAAACTGACACTGGTTACGCAGTCAACGAAGTCAATCATACGACTGAATTTAAAAATGTCCAACGCGTGACTGGTGTGGATGTCGCAGGTCGTATCATTGAATACTGCGAGGAGGTGGCGCACCATGGTTAGTGTCAGTATTGTAGGAGGTTCAGGTTACGGTGGGGGTGAGTTGCTGCGCCTGCTTTTAGCTCACCCAAAAGTAAGAGTGAAACAAGTGACGAGTCAACGATTGATTGGTCAACCAGTGTCACTACCGCACCCAAACTTAAGAGGTGTATCAGATTTACTTTTTTGCGCAATCGATGAGTTAAAAAAGTGCGATGTCTTGTTTATAAGTCTTCCCAATGGTGAATCGATGCACTTGATGGAGAGATTTACAAAAATTGCGCCAAAGATCATTGATTGTGGAGCAGATTTCCGTTTGCAAACGAAAGAGGCATGGCAGAAGTGGTACCAGAGTGAGCACCTGGGGGGGCGTTTCGTTGGGCAGTTTATATACGGATTGCCAGAATTACATAGAGCGGAAATAGAGCGAGCACGATATGTTGCTGTACCAGGATGTGAAGCTGTTGTGTCTCTTTTGTGTCTGTGGCCGTTGGTGGGGAGTGGTTGTATTGATCTATCACGTATCATAATTGATGCGAAAATGAGTAGCTCTCAAGCGGGCAACAAGTCTACGGAGTCTAGTCATCATCCGGAGAGAACGGGTGTTGTACGGTCATATTTACCTACCGGACATCGCCATACCGTTGAGATTGAACAAGAGCTGACGCTTGGTGGTAGGCGACCAACAGTGATGGTATCAGCTACAGCGGTGGAGATGGTACGCGGCGTTTTGGTTACTATTCATACATTTTTGAAAAGTGATGTCGGTGAAAAAGAGATTTGGAACATGTATCGCGAGGCATATACCAATGAACCATTTATCAGGATCGTCAAACAGCGCCAAGGACTCTACCGCTTTCCGGAGCCAAAAATTTTGCAAGGCACGAATTTCTGTGAAATTGGTTTTGCAAAAGACAACCACAGTAGTCGTTTAGTGATTATTGGTGCAATTGACAATTTGGTTAAAGGCACTGCTGGCAATGCGGTGCAGTGTATGAACCTGATGTGTGGGTTTCCCGAAACCACCGGACTTACATTTACCGGATTACATCCAATTTAAACTATGCTCATCGTCAAAGTTGGTGGAGGAGACGCCATAAGTAAACTCGCTGTCACCGAAGATATCAAAACATTGGGTGGGGATGTGGTGTTTGTTCACGGTGGGAGACGTCAGGCGGATCAGGTTGCGCGAGAGCTCGGGTCGCCGACGAAGCGCATAGTCTCTCCGTCTGGTTTGACGAGCGTTTTAACCGATAAGGCCGTACTCGACATTTTAACCATGGTTTACGCGGGACTTGTCAATAAACAGTGGGTGAGTGCGTTTCAGTCAGTTGGTCTTAACGCAATCGGGTTATCTGGAGCAGATGGTCGTTTGTGGTTAGGCGTGAGAAAACAACACATAATAGCTGTCGAAAATGGAAAACAGAAGTTGGTTAGCGGTACGTATACAGGGAAGGTTTTGGAGGTAAATAGTAAGCTTGTAAAAACGCTTCTTGATAATAGTTACGTGCCGGTGATTACCCAACCCGCCGTAACGAGCGATGGAACGCTTATCAACACGGATAACGATCGTACTGTAGCAGTTATGGCAAAAGCATTAGGAGTAAAAAAGATTGTCGTTCTCTTTGAAGCACCGGGATTTTTAAAAGACGTCTCTGACCCGTTAAGTGTGGTTTCCAGAATTAAGAGAGGGGAGCTTATGGACATGATGCGATACGCGGAAGGCTCAATGAAAAAGAAAGTGCTTGGAGCGATTGAGGCTTTTTCACAGGGTGTTGAAACTATTTACTGGGGAGATGGACGAATTGATCACCCGGTGAGGGAGGCTTTGGCGGGAAAGGGAACAGTGATTCAATGAAAGACTATATTTCACTCCATCAGCAGTACATCGTGCCTACTTATGTGAATCGCGGGTTAGTTTTTACACGGGGCGAAGGAGCATATCTTATCGATATATATGGCACACGCTATTTGGATTTGATGAGTAACTACGGCGCCTCCATCCTTGGTTACGGCCATCCGGCTTTGACCGAACGGATAACGAAGCAAGCTGCACAGTTAGTTAATGTACACGGAAGTTTTGTCAGTGACGTTCGAGCTGTTGCATCCCAAAAAATCATTGAACGCTGTGGAGGTAGATATTCGCACATATTCTGGTCGAATTCAGGTACTGAAGCCGTGGAGGTAGCACTGAAATTTGCCGTGGTGAAGACGGGCAAGAAAAAAATTATAAGTGCTGTGGGCAGTTATCACGGAAAGACGTTGGGTGCTCTGTCGGCAACCGGCATCAAAAAATATCGAACGCCGTTTGAGCCGTTGTTGTGGGATTTTGCATTTCATGAATACGGAAATAGTAAACAGTTGGAGTCATTGATGACGAAAGATACTGCAGCCGTTATTATCGAACCCATACAGGGTGATAACGGGGTCGTACTTCCTCCCGAAGGGTATCTGCGGGTAGTCCGTAGCCTATGTGATACATACGGGGCCATCCTTATTATTGACGAAATTCAAACGGGCTGCGGGAGAACCGGCACATTTCTGGCAAGTGCGGGGGTACAGGCAGATATCCTCTGTCTTGGAAAAGGGCTTGCTGGAGGACTTCCCGTGGGTATAACCGTTGTAACGCAAGATGTAGTCAGTGCGATTGGCAAAGGTCTGCACACATCAACATTTGCAGGTTCACCGTTTGTTTGTGCCGGCGTACTTGCAGTTTTAGATGTACTAACTGATGATTTTTTAAGCAAAGTGAAAGAAAAAGGCAGTTATTTTCGCGAACAACTGATGACACTTGAAAGTAAATACATAAAAGAAATTCGAGGAAAGGGTTTTATGCTTGGGATAGAAGTGACGCAGGATAGGGATCGGATTCTCAAAACATTACAAGGTAAAAAAATATTAGCTATTCCGGCAGGGGACCCTGTGGTGCGGTTTTTGCCCCCGTTTATTATTTCTAAACAAGAAATTGATCATGCAGTAGAGGTTCTGAAAACTATTTTTGATGCTATGTAAACTATGTGCAGATTTTTACTCATCAAATCAAAAAAAGCTATACAGCCGCAAACATTTATACGCGAGTTTTCAGATATGGCAGAAAAAAGTCATACTCCGGATGGCGATCGGCAGGATGACGGATGGGGTGTGGTGTGGAAAAACGAACAAGGCGAGTGGAATCTCCATAAATCTCTTTTACCGGTATGGAAAGATACTCGTTCGTTTCATTTAATTCCAAAAATAACGCTGTTGGTCACTCATGCACGCAGTGCCTCGTACCAATCGCAAGAAGGAGAAATATCGTATAATCAACCGTATATCGATAAGAAGCGCGCATTTGTATTTAACGGCATGCTTGAAGGCGTTTCGATCCGATCACCCGGAACTATTGGCGCACAGAAGATTTTCCAATTGCTGAAATCTGATAAAACACTAGATGTCAATAGAACACTTCAAAATTTATTAGTAAAGCTTGAATCACACACTAAGCGCATCGTGGGGCTTAATGTAGGTTTGGGGCTTGTTGATATTGGCGTAATCGCCGCTCTTTGCAGATATACGAAGGATTCAGAGTACTACACACTTTGGTATAGTAAGATGAGTAAAATATCCTTCATTTGCTCAGAACCGATTGGTACGTACGAATGGCGACGCATGCAAAATAGAGAGATTGTCGTACTCTAATAAAATATATGGCAACCATAGATGAGTTGAAGAAAGTACGGTTAGAAAAACTTGATGCCCTTAAAAAGCACGGTGTCGATCCGTATCCGTCGCTTGTTCGACGGGATCATACCATTGCGCAAGCTCGGTCGATGGACGGCAAATCAGTTGCCGTTGCCGGACGGGTCATGGGTATGCGCGGGCATGGAAAAATTATGTTCGGTGATCTTCGCGATGAAAGTGGGAATATACAAATTGTTTTTAAATCAGATGAAATTACCTTAAAAACCTTTAAACTTCTTGAGTTTGTTGATATCGGTGACTTTTTAGCTATTCAAGGCTACATAGGAAAAACACAGGTAGGGGAAGTATCAATATTTGTTTCAAATTTTCAAATTATTTCTAAATCCCTTCGTCCGCTTCCGGATCAGTGGTCCGGTTTCAAAGATGTCGAAGAGCGCTATCGCCAGCGATATGTGGATCTACTCGTCAATCACGACGTCAGAAAGGTATTTGTCACACGTTCAAAGGTGGTGCAGTTTTTACGAAAGTTTTTGGATAGAAATGGATTTTTAGAAGTAGAAACGCCAATTCTTCAACCCATTTATGGTGGAGCGTCCGCTAAACCGTTTAAGACTCACCATAACGCACTTGATTTTGATTTGTTTCTGCGCATTTCCGATGAACTTTATCTTAAGCGACTTATTGTCGCCGGATTTGAGAAAGTGTATGAGATCGGCAAAGACTTTCGTAATGAAGGTATGGACCGTGGGCATAACCCGGAATTTACCGTGCTTGAATATTACTGGGCATACGCGGACTACGAGATGCTCATGAAATTTACGGAAGAGATGATAGTAGAGATGCTTAAGGATATCCTCGGTTCACTTAAAATTACCTATCAAGGAATCGAGCTTGACTTTACTGCGCCGTGGCCACGGGTGACCTACAGAGAAGCACTCATCAAACAAACTGGAATTGATATCGGTGTTGCTGATACCGAAGAAAAACTTCGGCAGGAGATAGCAAAACTTCATATTGCATTAGAGGTTGAAGAAGTTGTAGGTTATGGGGAATTACTAGATGTTCTCTATAAACATACTACGCGCCCGCATCTTACCGGTCCATTATTCCTTACTAAGCGCCCAACAGCATTTGTGGCATTAGCTAAACGACTTCCGAATGATCTGCGCTTTACTGCCTCGTTTCAACTTCTCGTTGCCGGAGAGGAACTGATCAATGCCTATAATGAACTTAATGATCCGCAGGATCAGGCTGCGCGCTGGCGCGAATCAGAAGCTTTAGCAAAAAAGGGCAAGTCCGAACACGAAGCATTTGATGATGATTATATTCGTGCTCTTGAGTACGGTATGCCACACACAGCCGGATGGGGACTCGGAATTGACCGTTTGGTATCGGTTTTAACCAACCAACACACCATTAAAGACGTCATCCTTTTCCCAACTCTTCGACCGGTGAAATAATTTTATGACACGAGACGAGGCGTACACATTAGTTACTGAGTGGACGAAGAATCAAAATCTCGTCAAACATATGCTTGCTGTGGAGGCGATTATGTGCTCACTCGCACGGCATTTTTCCGCCAAAGGCGGATCCGCCTCTGGCGGAAGTGAATTTGATGAAGAAGTTTGGGGACTAGCGGGACTTTTGCATGATGCAGATTACGAACTTTATAAAGATACTGACCCTAAGAAACACCCCTCAAAAATATTTGAAGAACTTCAAAAACGGCATGCTGACAGGAGAATTATCGATGCAATAAAATCGCACGCATGGGGGTGGCGTGAAGATTTGCCTGAGCCAAAAACCAATATGCAATGGTCGCTCTTTTGCTGTGACGACTTATCCGGATATATTATTGCGTGTGCTTTAGTTCGCCCGGACCCTTCGGCAAGCACTTCGGCCATGAGCTCAGTGCCGAATGGCTCAGGGCAAGTCAAAAGCAAACTTCAGTCTTTAACAGTAGAGTCATTACAAAAGAAATGGGGACAAAAATCGTTTGCCAGTGGCGTCAAACGAGAGCATGCACAGCTTTGTCAAGAAAAACTTGATATCAACCTTGAAGACTTCATGACGATCGCATTAAAAGCTATGCAAGATATTCATGAAGAACTTGATCTGTAATGCGATACGAATCTACGAATGCATACTAATGCTACAAATAAAAACAATAAACTTATATATCCGGAGCTTTCGTACTTGATTACCGGCGTATGCTTTGATGTCCATAATTCGTTGGGAAGATATTCTAGAGAAAAACAGTATGGAGATCTATTAGAAGTGAAACTGAAAGAACTAAAATTACCTTATCGTCGAGAACGTGTTATAAAAGCAAGTGGGAATGTCATAGATTTTGTAATTGACAATAAAATACTGTTAGAGCTCAAGGTAAAACCTCTCGTAACAAAAGCAGATTACTATCAGACTCAACGATACTTACAATCTTCTGGGCTTAGATTGGGACTCATTATAAACTTTCGGCATGAGTATCTTAAACCAAAACGCGTTGTTCGACTCGATGTAGATACTCGGAAGAAATATTCTGCGGATTTAATTAGTAATATTAGTATGATTCGTTGATTGGTATCGCATCCATGAAAAAGCTTCTTATCGCTACGACAAATCAGGGGAAGTTAAGAGAGATATCATCGTTTCTTTCTGACCTTACGGTCACACTTTTGGGGCTTAAAGAGTTAGGAATTTCAGAGCACCCAGAAGAAGTTGGTAAGACACTTGAAGAAAACGCTATTCTCAAAGCAACATATTATGCAGAAAAATCGGGATTGCCGACGATCGCTGATGACGGAGGAGCGGAAATAGACGCATTAGATGGGGAGCCGGGGGTCAAAACTCGCCGATGGGTCCATAGTGATCGCGATAGCACCGACGAAGAACTTATTGCCTATACCCTCGAGAAATTAAAAGGGGTTCCGCTCCAAGAGCGAGGTATGCAGCTTCGAGCGGTGATTGCGCTGAGCCTACCAAACGGGAAATACTATACTGCTACTGCAAAAATTCGTGGCGTCATTGCAATAAAACCTTCGCCCCAGCGCCACGCCGGATTCCCGTTCCGGTCGCTTATGTATATTCCCCAACTTGGAAAATTCTACAATCACGATCTGATGACTCCAGAGGAAAACGATGTGTATAACCATAGAAAGAAAGCACTCGAAGAGCTAAAGTCTATACTGCGAAAGTACTTGAATGGTTAGTCAAGCGAACGTATAATAGGTCATATGAAACAGCGATTAACACACTCAGTACTCCGATATACTGCAGTATTTGAACCAGCCGAGGAGGGAGGGTTTGTGGTTACCGTTCCCAAATTACCGGGACTTGTAACAGAGGGAGATACCTTTGAAGAAGCAGTGCGCATGGTAAAAGACGCCATTAAAGGGTATCTTGCAGTGCTTGATGATAATCATGAACAAGTCCCAGAACCAGACATCGCGTCGTTTACTGCACCTATTGATGTGTCGTTTACGGCTCATGTCTTTCGGTAGGCATGAGTAATATCCCGGCCTTTAAATCTCGTGAAGTAGTTGGGATTCTTAAGCACGAGGGATTTATAGAGCTTCGACAGGTTGGAAGTCACCTGCATTTATATCATCCGATAAAGAAACTTCGTGCAACAGTTCCAATGCACGCAAAAGATTTAAAACGGAAAACACTCGCTTCGATTTTTCACCAGGCGAACATATCGTTGAAAGATCGGCACAAAAGAAAAAGATAAATCAAGAAATACGGATTGGTTGACGCTTAAGGAAAAACGTAATATACTCTACACAATTAACAAGTAAATAAAAGCGTTATATCCTGAACTTTCCCTCAGGAGAGCTGATTTTCGAAAACCCTTCGACTTCGCTCAGGGCCAGTTGAAGATGATTAAGAAGATCCGGGATTTCCCGTTACAGAAGTGTTGTCCATGTTGCATATAAGCAAGGTGGACACAAAGTTCTCACGCGGTAACGCATGAGAAAAACCAAGGTGGCACCGCGAGAAACCTCGCCCTTGCTGTTTAGAACAGTAGAGGCGAGGTTTTTTGGTGATTGTCCTCCTGCCCTTGCTTCGCACCTTACCTACTATTTCCGCCAGAGGCGGACAGGCAGTAGCGCGGCGTGAAGAGCGAGCTTAGGAGGACTTAAGAAACACTAATCTCTCCGCCAACTAGCGGATCGCTAAGTGTTTCTAAAGGAGGTGTTTTTTTGTGGCAAAAATATATTTAATTCGACACGCACAATCGATGGCAAATGAAGAAGGGATCTATCAAGGAATTACCTATGATACTGATTTATCTCTTGCCGGCAATAAACAAGCTCAACTGTTGGGAGAACGTTTTGCTAATATACCCATTGCTCAGATTATATCAAGTCCCCTGCGGCGAACGATGCAGACAGCTCAGTTTGTTGCAAAAAGAAAAAAGCTTCCGATTTTAGAAGAGAAAAGTATTATAGAGACCAATCACGGTGCCTGGGAGGGAAAACATAAAGATATTATTCAAAAAACATGGCCATGGATTTATAAAAAGTGGCAACGGTTTCCTTCCGCAACGAAGTTTCCAGACGGTGAGCGGTTTTTGGAAACACAAAACCGCGTTACCGCTTGGTGGAAGATTTTTAGCCAAAACGCTCTCGAAGACACACTCATTGTCAGTCACGACAATATTATTCGAGTAATCGTTGCTAAAATACTCAATATGAAGCTTAACAAGATATGGAAGTTTCACTTGCAACCAACGGCAGTGACTGAAGTGTTGATAACCGAAGGTATTGTCGAGTTGATAAAACTTGGAGATAGCAAACACTTAGGAGCTCTAGAGGTGGATCTGTCAATGCATGCATTATAGCTTTGTTGTACAATAAAGTGATAGAAGATATATATGTTAGATATAAAATTTATTCGAGACAATTTGGAACTCTGCAAGCAAGCTGCGATTAACAAAAACCGGCAGGTAGATTGGGACAGGTTACTTGCACTTGACGAGAACCGAAAGAAACTGATTGGGAAAACTGAAGAATTGCAACAGAAAAGAAATGAATCATCAAAAACCTGGGGGAAAGGCCTTGCCCAACCTTTATGGGGAAGAACTCTTAAAGAAAGATTAAAGAATCTTGAGCCAGAATTAAAGAAAATTGAGGAAGAATTTAATAAACTGATGCTCACGGTGCCCAATGTGCCCGATAAAAGCGTACCGGTAGGCAAAGATGAACATGACAATAAAGAGATAAAGACTTGGGGAGAAAAGCCGAAACTTGATTTCCCAGTAAAAGATCATATAGAGCTTGCAACAAAACTTGACCTTATCGATTTCGAACGCGGAGCAAAAATCGCAGGGTTTCGTGGATATTTTTTGAAAAATGAAGCGGCACAAATGGAGTTTGCCGTACTTTTTTATACATTCAACAAACTTATTGCTAAAGGATACACGCCACTTATCGCACCAAGCTTAGTCAAAGAATTTACTCTCGTTGGGAATGGACAGTTTCCATGGGGAAGGGAAGAAGTCTACACGCTTGCCAAAGACGAGCTGTATCTTGCCGGTACCGCGGAAGTTCCGGTCACCGCGTATTACAGTGGTGAAGTGCTTCCGGAGAAAGATCTGCCGAAAAAATTTGTCGCTTTTTCATCGTGTTTTCGCCGAGAAGCAGGAAGTTATGGGAAAGATACGAAGGGAGCTTACCGGATACACCAATTTAGCAAAATTGAACAAGTAATTATTTCAACAAACGATATGAACAATTCCTTTACTCTCCATGAAGAGTTATTGGCCAACGCAGAGGAAATTCTCCAGGATTTGGAACTTCCTTACCGCGTCCTCCTTATGTGTACCGGTGACATGGGAGAGCCGCAGGTGAAAAAGTATGACATCGAGACATGGATGCCGGGTAGAGACACTTCGACAGGCTCAGTGCGAGGTGCCTATGGAGAGACTATGTCCAATTCTGTGATGGGAGATTTTCAGGCCAGGAGACTCAAAATTCGATATAAAACAAAGGAAGGAAAAACACTTTTTTGCCATACACTCAATAATACTGCGATTGCTTCCCCGAGGATTCTTATCGCAATTATGGAGAATTACCAGCAAGCCGATGGATCAATTCGGATTCCAAAAGTTCTTCAATCGTATGTTGGGAAGGACATGATAAGGCGATAACTCATGTCACTTTTATCATATATATTTCCACAAACAATCGCGCACTTTTCTACAAAGTATAATAAAGATATTCGTCTCAATGAGGAATATGGACGATATAAACTTCTCGTCAATGGTTCCCGACAATCTGGCGCATATATAGAAATGCTTTGGGAAAAAGCTTTTGGTAGCTTTGGAATTTTACCAAACGTACCAGTTCATAAAATCCTCGTACTCGGTGTTGCCGGTGGGTCGGTTATACATATACTGCATAGAATGTTTCCCAAAGCGAGTATACAGGGAGTCGATATTGATCAAAAAATGATAGATATCGGCGCATCATATTTTGGTCTCAAAAAGATACATAACTTTACAGTCGATTGCCAAGATGCAGAAAACTACATTGTGAAAGCCTTGAGGCGTAAAGAAAAATATGATTTGGTTGTGGTAGATCTTTTTTCTGGCAGCATCATTCCGGATTTTGTCCGTGAAAAATCCTTTTTATCTGCTTTAAAACAACTACTTACTCAAAGAGGTTTTATAATTATTAACTACTTGCAAGAATTTGAATACATGAAGTTTTCACAGGACTTAGATAGCAAGTTGCAAAGTGTATTTAGTCATAATAAATCTTTCTCGATCAAGCGAAATCGCTTCTTTTTTTCCCTTTTGTAAACCTACACAACGTTTAGCACTTAGAGCGACTGATTGTGATAAAATAGATACATGTTTAAATTCCTTGGAAAGCTTCTTGATAATAACGAAAAAGAGATTACAAGGCTCCGTTCCATCGTCGAGCATATCAATAGTCTTGAGAATCAAACAAAGAAGTTTAAAGACGCTGAGTTTGTTACAAAGACTGCTGAATTTAAAGAGCGACTTTCGACAGGTCAAACACTCGATGATATTTTACCGGAAGCGTATGCGATTTTACGGGAAGCAGCGTTTCGAACACTTGGACTCCGTTTATTTGACGTTCAGCTTATTGCTGCCATAGCCCTTCATAAAGGAAAAATTTCTGAACAAAAAACTGGTGAAGGAAAAACGCTTTCGGCAACTCCTGCTTTGTACCTCAATGCGCTCACTGGTCGCGGAGCACACCTCGTCACTGTCAATGATTATCTTGCCAGGCGTGATGCCGGCTGGATGGGTCCCATTTACCACTTACTTGGTGTTTCAGTTTCAGCAATCATCAGTGAACAATCTTTTTTGTATGACCCATCGTTTGAAGATCAAAGCGCGACAGATTGGCGCCTCAAACATCTTCGACACATCTCCCGCAAAGAGGCATATGCTACCGAGATAACGTATGGCGTCAATAGTGAATATGGTTTTGACTATTTGCGCGACAATATGGTGTCTGAGATGTCTCAAGTTTCCCAGCGGGAGTACCATTTTGCGGTAGTCGATGAGGTAGATTCAGTACTTATCGATGAGGCGCGTACCCCTCACATTATTTCAGCTCCAGCGGCTGAGGCGACGCATAAGTATTATGATTACGCCAAACTTGCAGAAAAATTAACGAAAGAAACAGATTTTGCAATTGACGAAAAACTTCGTACCGCACACTTGACCGATCACGGCGTAGTAAAGGTAGAAAAGATGCTAGGGTTAGGAAATATCTATGAGAGTGATTTTGAGACGGTCCATCATATTGAAGCAGCACTCAAAGCAAAAACATTATTTCATAAAGAAAAAGACTATATCGTCAAAGATGGTCAAGTAATTATTGTCGATGAATTTACCGGGCGACTCCTCATGGGACGGCGGTATAGTGAGGGAATTCATCAAGCGATAGAAGCCAAAGAGGCTGTCACGATACAGCAAGAGAGTAAAACCCTTGCGACCGTATCCCTGCAAAATTACTTCCGGATGTATGAAAAGCTTTCTGGAATGACGGGGACAGCCGCAACAGAAGCCGAGGAATTTCACAAAATTTATGGTCTTGATGTTCTGGCTGTCCCGACGCATAAAACTATGATACGACAAGATTTTTCCGATAGTGTCTATAAAACCCCACGGGCGAAATACGCTGCAATTGTTGCTGAAATTATTGAGTGTCATAAAAAAGGTCAGCCGGTACTCGTCGGGACGACCTCGATAGAGAAAAATGAAATTATCAGTGAATTTTTGAAACGAAAAGGAATACCCCATCAACTCCTCAATGCAAAAAATCATTTAAAAGAAGCCATGATTATTTCTGAAGCCGGGAAAAAGGGCACGGTGACCGTCGCAACAAATATGGCCGGACGAGGAGTAGATATCATCCTTGGTGGATCTCGCAAGGAGCGATGGGAGTTGGGAAGTGAGGAAGAGTGGAGGAAGCAAGATAAAGAGTGGCAGAAGGCGCACGATGAAGTAGTCAAACTCGGCGGACTGCATGTTATCGGAAGCGAACGACATGAAAGCAGGCGTATCGACAATCAATTACGTGGTAGATCTGGGAGACAGGGAGATCCCGGATCCAGTCGATTTTACGTGTCACTTGAAGATGAAATCATGCGACTTTTTGGAGGAGATCAGGTGGCGAAACTTATGACCATATTTAAACTCCCTGAAGATGTACCGCTAGAGCATGGCATGGTGAGTCGCGCAATCGAACAAGCGCAGGTAAAAGTAGAAGGATTTCATTTTGACAGTCGAAAACACCTCGTTGATTACGATGACGTTTTAAATAAACAGCGCGAAATTGTGTATCGAAGGCGGCGAAAAGTACTTGAAGGAGATAGTCAGAAGGAAACGATAGTAAAAAGTATAGGAGAAACGCTACATACGGTCATTACTATGTATACCAATGAAAACGGAAGTTTCGAACGAGAAAAAATTCTTACTGAGTTTATCTCAATTATCCCATTTGACGAAGTTTCTCAAAAACAACTCATGGTGCAACTGGAACAATATCACTCTCCCATAGAAGTGACTGAGTTTTTGTCGAAGTTAATTTCTGACATGTATGCAGCTCGAGAGAAACAGGTTGGAGAAGACGTGATGCGGCAGGTGGAACGATGGGTGAGCTTGCAAGTTATTGACAATTTTTGGATGGATCATCTGGATGCGATCGATGACCTGCGAGAAGGAATTGGACTTCGAGGTTATGGACAGCGAGATCCACTCGTTGAATACAAAAACGAAGCATTTACTATGTTTGAACGGCTTATCGCGACCATCGACAGCGAAATAGTTCATAGAATTTTTAAAGTACAAGTTCAGTTACAGACATCGGATATCGGACGTCAGATGTCAGATAATGCTCCTCCGCAAAAAAGCGTTGCTCAACGCACAATCCCCAATCCATCTTCTCCGAAATCCGATATCCGAAATCCGATATCCGGAAAAAAACTTGGCCGCAATGATCCCTGTTGGTGTGGAAGCGGGAAGAAATGGAAGAAGTGCCACTATCCGTGCCCGGGGTAGCGTTGGAGAAGTAGCTCTTGCAAAGCAGAGATGATACACTTAAGAAGGTATGAAAGACCATCAGTTAGGAATCCAGATTGCTCAGTCATTGTCAAGAAACACATCGGTTGTGGCGGCGTATGCGGTGGGATCTTTTGTGCAGGGGAACGCCAGAACCGAGAGCGATTTTGATCTTGCAGTTGTTGTGGAGAATCGAAATGTGGTTTCCCAATATTCAATCTATGATGTATTAAAAGGCATACAGTTTCCCAAAAATCTTGACCTATCTCTTGTCGATCGAGCTTCTTCACCGTTATTTTTGTTTCAGGTTATCAGCAAGGGAGAACGAATCTATGAACGCACGAGAGGTGAAGTCGTGCAGTTTGAGGCATTTGTGCTTCACAATTATTACGACAGCGCACACATCCGAACAATCTATAATGGGTACTTGAAACAGAAATTTTCTCACGTTCCTTATGCCAATAGATAGAGAGCTCATCACCAAGAAGTTGGATTTCCTCAATGCGCATCTTTCTGCCATCGAACGGATGGAGCTTGAGGAGGATGCATTTGTCAAAAACGCAGATATTCATGACCTCGTGACCTTTCGACTGCAGCAAGCTGTGGAAACATGCATCGATATCGCAACTCATATTATTGCACAAAGCAACTTTCCAAGGAAAGAAACGGCAAAGGACGCATTTCTCCTTTTAGGAGAGCAAAAGATTATAACAAAAGAACTTGCAGGGAAACTCGGAAAAGCAGCTGATTTTCGCAACCGCGTCGTACACGGATACAATAATTTCGACTTCCATATTCTCTTTCTAGATTACAAAGATGACCTTGCCCAGCTTCGTGATTTTGGTGCACAGATTCTCCAATGCTTAGACGAGAAACACTGAACCCACATAGGCCGCATCCAAGAATAACTTGATCGTTATTTTACTTGAAGGTGCGGCACAATTTTGTAATTGACAAACGGTAATTTAATTCCTATCATTTGTATAGTTATGCAAATGAGTAAGAAAAAGGCGTTACATAACGAACTCCAAGATAATGCAAAAATTGAGGCATGTGCTGAAAAGTTTGGAACTACAGGCGACCTCACCAGAATGAGGATTTGCTACCTTCTTTGTCATCATCCAGAGTTAACAGTTTCTGAAATAGCTGAAATTATTAGTTCTCCAATCTCGACCGTGTCTCACAGCCTAAAGAAGCTGAAAGAGATACAGATAGTTGAACACCGAAGACAAGCGAAGCAAGTTTTATATTCTCTAAGTAAAAATAAATTTGCCTCGGTCATTAAAAGTCAATTATTAAGCAATAATGAATAAAAAGATACTTGTATTAGCACTAATTATTATAGCCTATATTGTAGATTATTTTTATTTTTCCTCATCTAAGCCGCTATTTAATTTTTCTCCTAGGGAGTATCAACAGGAGACAAAGGGGTTGGTTAACGAGGCATTGGCGGCAAAATTTGATTATCTTTCCAAGAATGGTAATTCTTCCTGTTCGGGAGCATTTCGTGACTCTATCGCTTCAATGCCTGATAACGTCCGTTTACAAGGTTCTTGCTGCAGCCCAATGAGTATGCACCGTTACAACGAGCAAGTTGAAGGACTGAAAAAGTATCAAAATATCTCTGAAATCCCTCCTGATCCTTATGACATTGAGGCAAAGCTGGCTAAAAAGTTAATGGCAGATTATGACAATATTCAGTTAACTGCAGAAGAACAGAAAGCTTACGATTACGCCATGCAAAACTCTGATGAAAAAGGCCCTTGTTGCTGTAAATGCTGGAGATGGAATGTTTACGGAGGATTAGGAAAGTATTTGATTAAGAATTACAAATTTACTGGACAACAAGTTACCCAAGTGTGGAATTTATCAGACGGCTGTGGTGGTGATAACGACCATCACCATGCCTCATAAATATGAAGAAACGAACAATTAAAAAACTTGAAACTAAATTTCTTACAGCGGTATTCTATAGCTCTGTCGGCCTCGGAGCTTCACTTGCCCTATTTCTTATTTTTTACTGGAGTTTAAGCCTCAACTCAAGTATTTATAGTCTTATCAACAACACGAAAGATGAGCCTGTGTACCTATGGTCATATATCCTTCTTACTTTTGGCACTATTGTCCTCTTTGGTGTTAACACCTCGTTATTTGTTTACCGCTGGAGGAAATTCGGACCGCCCAGACTCAAGGTTGCCGGAGGAAGTGGTTTAGGAGCTTTGGTAGGAGTGGCGGCTTCAGCTTGCCCGGTCTGCGGTTCTGTCCTTTTGTCAGCCATTGGTATTGCAGGAGGATTAGCAGTTTTCCCGCTTCAAGGATTGGAACTAAAAGCGCTTTCTTTTGGCTTGATGGCACTTCCTGTCTGGTTAACAACAAGAGAGTTAAAATCTTTAAGTTGCGGCGATGAAA
>CAYVAR010000023.1:15410-23283 GCA_964449675.1 uncultured Gammaproteobacteria bacterium | reverse complement strand
TGTGTTTTGTTTCCGGCGTATATCAAGTAAACCGAAGCATTCATAAAGTGTATGAGCAAGAGCGAGGGGTGAAGATAAATTATTCTGGCATGACGGAACTTCCGAGAGACAGTGGCGCAAAAACCCCCGTTGGTCCAGGATTTTGGAAGAGCATTGCTGTATTTGATGCAGTAAGAGAAGTGCGTAGAATTAAAATTCCCGTTTTTCTGATTCACGGTGACCAAGACACAAAAGTATCGACGGAAGAAGTGCAAGAAGTATATGAAGTAGTTCCTAGTCAAAAGAAACGACTCAAAATTTTTAAAGGTGGTGATCACGGCATCACCGACGTGCCACGCCCGATGCGGGAGGAGTTTTTGGTATTAGTGACTGATTGGTTTAGGCAGACGCTATGAGCGGAGTTTTTGATTCGGCGCATTGGCTATGGTACACTTGGAGCTACGAGGTGAGCTATGAACTATAAGAAACGTATCACCATCAATCCAAAGATCATGGTAGGCAAGCCGGTGGTGTCCGGAACGCGCATTACGGTGGAACAGGTACTGACACTTCTTTCTCAAGGCGTGACGCCGGAAGAGCTTGTGTCCCGGAAGTACTATCCGCAACTGACGAAAGCAGATGTGTTTGCAGCAGTTGCCTACGCCAAAGACAGACTTGAAGGTGAACGGGTGTATCCCCTTCAATGAAATTTCTTACCGACGAAAATATCGGACTTGCCGTCGTTGCGTTCCTCCGAAAGCGGGGTCATGATATTTCTTCGATCACGGAACTATCTCCGGGAGTTTCCGACGCCAATATACTCCTGAAAGCGGCAGAAGAGCATCGAATTTTGGTTACCTCTGATAGGGATTTTGGAGAACTCGTCTATCACGTCGGGCAGCAGCACGCCGGCGTCATTTTATTGCGGCTGGATGACCAGCGAAATGCCAACAAAATTCGCGTGTTGAGAAAACTCTTGAAACAACATGCAGAGGATCTGCCGGACGCTTTTGTCGTGGTTACAGAAACAACCATCCGAATCCGAAGGACGTCGTGAGATGAAAAATGACGTGCCGAGATCAATGCGGGAGGAGTTTTTTCGCATTGGTGACGAATTAGTTTACAAAAATATTATGAAACAATTTCCCATCGTCCGAGCTGAAGGATCACATTATGAGGTAGGGGTCGCTATCGGAAAAACGATGAACGAGGCGATCAAAAGGGTGATTACCAGTAGCAGAGCGATCTTTGAGAAAGATTTTTCAACTCGCATACAACAATCAAAACCATTTCAACAGCAAGCACGGAAATATTTTCCTCAATATATGGACGAACTTCGTGGGATAGCTGAGGGGGCAGATGTCTCGTTTGACGAGTTGTTTCTTTCCAATAACCGAGAGGTTGCAAATTTTGATCCGTTTATTGTAGACCAATACCACTGCACTATCATCGGCATTCCTCACCAAAACGGTTATTTCCTTGGACACAATGAGGACTGGGACGCGTCGTCCTTGTCTCTTCTTTACATATTAGATGCCACAATCAATGGAATAAAAATATTCGGCCTCAATTACGCGAACAACATAATTGGTGATTCGGTAGCTGTCAACGGATTCGGATTAGTACAGGCCATAAATGAGCTATGGCAGCAAGATGACCGATTGGGAGTGCCAAAAAATTTTGTAGCTCGAGCAGTCCTTGATTGTAAGACGCTAGAGGATGTAGAGAATCTTATGAATACCGTCCCGAGGGCCGCGGGGTATAATCACGTATTGATTCAAGGAAATAGGCTATGGAATATTGAGTCATCAGCAAAGGAGTATGTGATCGAAAAAGTCGAAGGAGGAAAATATGTCCACACAAACCATTATCTGACAGAATTGAAACGTCTTGAAAAAGGGAATAAAGAATCTGAAGCGCGATATAAAAAAGTTAGTAATTTACTTCAAAATATTCATACCGTCGATGATATCAAGCGGGTATTAAGCGATAGGGAAAACCCGCAAATCTGCCGACCGGGTACAATCGGATCTGTGATTTTCGATATGCCCAACAAAGTCGTCCATATTGCCTACGGCCAACCGACACTCGATACGTATGTAGGGTATTCATTACTTATGTAGACTAAAGGGTCATAATGAAGCGTCAAAATGTGAGAAGTTATTGACGGAAGTGGTAGAATGGTTCAAACAAACAGTTTAGTAGAGAGAGAAAATGATTAAAAATCACATTGTCTACAACGTATTCTCTGATTGGCGTTTTACCATAAGCAAAGCAGAGGGGAGTTTCCTTTGGGACAATAAAGGCAAAAAACTCATTGATTTTACCTCTGGATGGAATGTTGCGAACCTGGGGTGGAATAATTCTGAAATTGCAGATGCAATGAGAAAGCAGATTGAAAAAAATGTTTATGCACCAATGTGGACGTCAGATCCTATACAAGAGGAATATGCAAGGCTCCTCACTTCCTCGCTTCCCAGGGAGTTAAACGCAGTATGCCGCGCAACCGGTGGTACGGAAGCAAACGAAGAAGCGCTAAAAATTGCGCGGGCAGCAACCGGGAGGAAAAAAATTATTGGATTCCAAGATACTTATCACGGACAAACATTTGCTGAAGTGGGCTTAGGGACTCGGCCCGAATGGGCAAAGGAAATTTCTCCATTAGTTCCTGAATTTATCCAGATGGATTATCCGTCTGTTTTTGCATACGGTGATAGGCAAACACACACGTTGGATAATTTTTTAGAAAAACTTGAAGCGCTGTTACGTAAGCGCGACGTGGCAGCCATCATTGCCGAAGCAGGTATTGTCACAGGGTGGGGAAAAACGCTTGTTGCTCCTCACGGATTTTTGCCTGCAATTCGAAAATTGACTAAGCAATACGGAACATTGTTAATTTTGGATGAAGTGGGAACGGGATTTAGTCGATGTGGTAGGTTGTTTGGCATGCAATTAGATGCTGTAGTACCGGATATCGTGACGTTTGCAAAAGGAATATCTAATGGTGCTATAGCAATGGGAGCGTGTGTCGTAAATAGCGACGTTGTTGAGCCGGTCATTCCGAATATAAAACTCGTATCAACATTTGGCTGGACTCCGGTAGCATGCGCCGCAGCATTGGCTGTTTTGAAAATTCATTTGCGGGATAAGGTGTGGGAGATGGCAAAAGTACAGGGTCAATACCTTATTGACCAGTTAAACAATAAATTTGAGAATCACCCCCACGTAGGGAATATTCGCGGAATTGGGATGGAAATAGCTGTAACTTTTTTGAAGAACAATAACCCACAAACACCGGACGTAGATTTTGCAAAAAGCTTAGTGAAGAAAGCATTTGAAAACGGACTTCATATTGTCCACGGTGGAGATGGCAATATTCAAATCATGCCACCGCTGACAACCAAGAAGAACGTGTTAGGAGATGGCGTTGACATTTTTGTTGACACGGTTAGAAAAATATCAAAAGCCGTATGAATTTAAAAGGAAAAGACGAGGAATATGTAGGACGGGATATACCGGCTATACCAATTGAGATAGTTGGTGCGAAAGGAAACCGTCTCATTGCTCGAGACGGAAAACAGTATATTGATTTCGTTATGGGGTGGTGCGTTGGGAATATTGGATGGGGAGTTTCGGAGGTAGAAGAAGTGGTAAAAGATTATGATGGGCCAGACTACGTCAGTCCATCTTATTTGTATAAACCGTGGGTGGATCTCGCCGAACTTCTTGCAAAAATTACTCCTGGTAAAGTAATCAAATCTTTTCGGACTACCGGCGGGACAGAGTCGGTAGAAGTGGCTCTTCAGGCGGCCATGTCATACACAAAGCGCACAAAGTTCATCTCGATAGAAGGTAGCTATCACGGACATTCAATAGCTGCAATGAGTGTCGGTACGTCATATTTTCGTGAGAAATACATGAATTTACTCCCTGGGTGCGAAAAAGTTAACCCACCGCTTGATGAAAAAGTGGCTCTTGACGTAGAAAAATTACTCAGTAAAGGTGATGTCGCGGCATATATCTCCGAGCCAATCATTTGTAATCTTGGAGTCGTTATCCCTGATCAAGAATACTTTGACATCGTTGCCGGCGCATGCAAAAAATACGGGACGGTTTTTATTGTGGACGAAGTGGCGACAGGATTTGGTCGGACAGGAAAGCTCTTTGCTTCTGAATGGTACAAACTTAAACCTGACATCCTGACATTAGGAAAAGGGTTAACCGGCGGATATGGGGCACTCGGGGCTGCAATTATGTCGGAGGAGATTGCCAGATCAATGGAATTCAATTTCAGTATCTATTCAACCTTTGGGTGGCATCCGCGTAATACCGTAGCTGCTCTTGCAAATTTGCGTTACTTTATGAAGCGGAAGCAAACGATACTATCTAATGTTGCCACTATAGGCAGGTATTTTGAGAATCGTTTACGTTCTATGAATTATCGCTATCCCACGGAAGTGAGAGCGAAGGGTTTGGCGTTAGGACTCGTGAGTAGTCAGCATGGATATTTGCTTGAGGTTATGAGTCGCTGCAACAAAAAAGGGCTGTTGGTTTCAGAGCTTGGACCTTTTACTCTTACGATTTTTCCGGCTTTAACCATAGATCAAAAGACTGCAAAAGAGGGGTTGGATATTTTCGAATCATGTTTATGAGCGCGACAAACGAAGCGGCCATAATATTACCGTCGTTTAGTTGACGGGGTAGAGTTTTTAAATGATGGTAGATCTTGTTATACATGAATCGATTCATGTATAGTAATGTCATATGCCGCAGATTTCCAAATATAGACTAGATAAGACTATTCAACAAGAGATGTTTCGCCATTTTTGGTCGTCGGTTGCTAATCTTCGGACTACACAGGCGGTTGCCGACTTTTTTTCCGACCTCCTGACGCATACTGAGGAAATCATGCTTGCCAAACGGCTGACTGTTGCCGTTCTTCTCCTCCGAGGCAAAAGGCCCGTTGATATCGTCGAAGTCCTTCATGTATCGTTTTCCATGATTGGCAGAGTCTCCACTTGGGTAGATCGTGCCAACCCCGGCACAAAACGCGAGCTTGAACGCATTATTAAAGAAACGCAGTGGCAAGCGTTTTTTGACAAGATTGAGGAGTTACTCGATACACTTCCGCCTCGTTACGGAACGGATTGGAGCCAGGCGGGCAAGGAAAAATCTCAACGCGCCAAAGAACGCACTAGTCGTTCAGCCATACGATGAATGAGGATATTATTCAACATGAATCGATTCATGTATAGCAATGGGAAGGAGTTTTTGGTGTAGGAGGATGAATCAATAAACTCATTTTCCTCGGTACCGGCAGCGCCAATAATCTTAAGCGACAGATGACGAGCTTATGCTTTGTCACCGGAAAAGACGCGTTCCTCATCGACTGCGGTGATGGCATGGGAACGATGCGGCAGCTTGTCCGAGCTGGTGTCCCGCTATCCTCAGTCAATACGGTTTTTATCACCCACCATCATGCCGATCACGTCGCGGGTATGCTGCACTATCTGTTTCTCAAACTGTATTTGGAAGAGCGATCCGTGGTGCATGTCTATGGTCCCCGTGCGGCGCTGGACGTAGTCCGTTCTGTTTCAGATCAGACCCATACGCTCGCCCAGTATGAAGGGGAACGACTTTTTTATGAAGCAGTGCAGTCTGGTGAGTGCGTTCAATACGCGCCTTTTGTGACTGTTTGCGCAGTTCGCGTCGATGCCAAGGTCGCAGCTGGGCAGCAGTGTTTTGCGTATGCAGTGGCTATTGGAAAAACGAAGATTGTATTTACTGCAGATATGACGCCAAATAAGAATTTCGATCGTCTGGCAAAAGGCACTGACATGCTCATTCATGAGTGCTTCACTACCGCCTCAGAAGTACGTCTTGCCCACCAGCGCGGGCACTCAACTGCCAAAGACGCGGGGATAGCAGCTTCAAAAGCTGGCGTAAAACAACTAATTTTGACCCACTTTCGCCCATTATCAGTTATTGGTGACGGAAGTAGCTTGGTAAATGAAGCGAAAAAGTATTTTTCCGGATCCGTACAACCTGCGCAGGATTTGATGGAGATTCGGCTATGATCGTTGTACAATTGCGTCGTTATGGTCGAGAAACCCGCTGTGCTTAAATATCTAAATATTGTAAAGTAGATTAAAAGTCTAAGGAAACATGAATATGAGATTGAATTTTCATCATGATGCACTGACGGTAAATAATTTAAATGAATCCGTTGCATGGTACCAAAATAAACTAGGGTGCCAAGTAGTAAAAAGATATGACAAGGGAGATATGCATATAGCGCTTCTGTCTCTTGGAGATTTTTATATTGAATTATTCAGTTTTGATAAGACCAAACCATTACCGGATTTTCGCAAGGAACTCATGAGTGACCTTGGCGTTGTAGGGACAAAGCACGTCGGACTGCTTGTCGATGATTTAGATGGGGCAATAACTAAGCTAAAACAGCAAGGAGTACAATTTATCACAGATCCAGATGAAACGTTTTATGGAGGGAGATATATCTTTTTTAAAGATTGTAATGGTATTCTTATTGAGCTTTATGAATCAAAACATTAATATATGAAGACTCTTTCATTGAAATATCATCACAGGCAATACGCAGACAAACAAATTAATCGTAGCTTAAGTGAAATTTTAGAAACAAGTACTCTCTTTTCTGTTGCCTCTATTAAAGACGGTAAAGAGAGTTGGATAAACACTGCGTATTTTGTGTATAGCGATAAACTTATATTTTATTTTCTTACTCCGACCACTGCTCAGCACAGTAAAAATGTTAAAGAAAATGCTTCTGTAGCAGTTAGCATTTTTGATACACATCAAGCAGTCACTGGTAAAAAGCGGGGACTGCAGATATTTGGGACGTGCCATCAAGCGATGGGGAAGGAAATTAAGGAGGGTATATACGTATATGGAAAACGGTTTTCAGGATTTGGAGAAAGGATACATGCGCCGGACGATTTTGAGAAATTTAAAATGGAATCACGGATATACGTCATAGTTCCACATACGATAAAGATCTTTGATGAAGTAATTTTTGGAGAGGAGCAGTGGGTGACGATTACCTTGAGATATTTGGGAGCATTTCGAGTGGATTGATTGGAATCCCATTTTGGTAAATTTCCAAGTGCAGGTGGCTGCCGGTGGCCCAACCGGTGGGAGTGTTGCCAGAGAGCCATTAGCGTGCTATGATCGAATCCACCATGAAGCGGAAAATCCTGTTTCTTGTGGGAATTGTTGTCCTTCTTATAGTCGGATTTGCCATAGTGAAATTTATTGGTGGTACAGGACAAAAACAAGGGGAACTGCGGGTTGATAGTCAACCAGCGGTCAGCGTATTTCTCGATAATAAACACATCGGAAGAAGTCCGTACAAAGATAAGGTGACAGTAGGTGAATATACAATAAAACTCGTCCCTGACAGTGGTGTCAGTGCTCCAGCGAGTTGGCAAGGAAAAATCACTATTGGCGCAAATCTCCTCACCTATGTCAATAGTTCGTTATCTGATTCAGAACTTACTACAGCGGTAGACCTATTATGGCTTGAGAAGATATCGAGTAAGAAGTCTGAAATTTCTATAACAACAAATCCAGATGGGGCGACCGTTTTTGTTGATAATGAGACCAAAGGGGTAACTCCGATTACTGTGTCTGATATGACCGCGGGTGATCATACGCTCACGATAAATTCTCCTGGATTTGTTTCGCGAACGCTTAAAGTAAAAACAACAGCCGGGTATAAACTCATTTCTTCTATAAAACTTGCTTTATCAGGAGAGCCTATTCCAACTCCGACCTTGGAAGCAACCCCATCTCCAGCACTCACCGGTAAGCTTACGCCTACACCAAAAGGGACAGGAACTCCCAAGCCAACTCCAAC
>CAYVAR010000023.1:0-15310 GCA_964449675.1 uncultured Gammaproteobacteria bacterium | reverse complement strand
TTATCCTCCAATTCCATACACGACGATGAGTACACTTGTCACCCAAAGAATAACGGTACTTAAAAGGGGTAAATCAGATGTGAGTATTTTTTCTGGTGATTCACCTTTGCCTTCATAAATAAGCTGCATATAGCGCATAATGCCAAAAAGGACAAAGGGAATGGTTACCATCATCCATTTTCGTCCGGGGAGTTCCAGAACAAATTCTGAGTAGTTGCGGAAGAAAAATCCTTCATTGACTGGACGCGCCAAAAACGTAAAAAACGCGTACGTAATAAAAGTAGAATTTGCAAACATCGCCGTATATGTATCCAGAAGTTTTTCTGAATAATGTGATAAGCTCGCGCGAGTATCTTTAGGTACCATACCTTCATATCCTTGGATGAGAGTGAGTTCTGCGCGCCGTTTTCCGATAGCAAGAAATAGTGCAAGAGACAAAGCAGCAAGCGCAAGCCAGATAGAAATATGATATCCAGTCGCTGCTTCTCCTGCGTAGACGCGCAGTATATATGCCGTTGTGATCGTTAGTATGTCTATGACACTTATATGTTTAAGAAAGAGTGAATATGCATATTGTAAAAGAAGAAAGACTATGGCAAATACAAAAAACGATCCACCGATAGTTCGACTTATTGCTATGCCGGACATGGCAAAAAGTACAGAAACAAGGATTGCGATATGGGTAGGGAGTGAGTCGCTTGCGATCGGACGGAATTTTTTAAAGGGGTGCTTTCTATCGGCGGGAGCATCAAGAATATCATTAAAAATATAGTTTGACGATGAAAGGAGACAAAAAGCAAAAAATCCCCACGTACTTTTCATAAGTGGCGTTTGAGAAAAGAGTTGACCAGTAAAAAGAATCGTCGTAAAAATTGCGAGATTTTTCAGCCACTGTCTGGGTCTTGCGGTTTTGAGAATTGCGTAAAAAAGTTGACCCATAGCAAAAACCCTCCGATCACGACAGCAACAAGTAGGAAGGTAAATATTTTTTGCCGACTTGTAACTGTAAGAGAAACTAGCCCAAGTATAGCCGACACCCCCCAGTAAAACAAGGCAATACGCCTTTTGCCCCACCCAAGATCCATAAGCCGGTGATGGAGATGTCCGCGATCGGCAAGTACCAGTGACTTTCCTTTTCCGATACGACGAAGCAGCGTATAGACTGCATCAATGGTTGGTATACCTAAGACCAAAAGCGCTGTACCAAGTTTGCCATAGGAAAGAATGCCGAGAAGCGCGAGTAAAAACCCAGCGATCGTTTTGCCACCATATCCAGGCATAATTTTTTGTGGGAAAAAGTTCCATGGGAGAAAGCCTAAAAATGCCCCGCAGGTGATAAATGCGAGAATCGTGACGTATCCTTGGCGCGGATCGGTGAGGGTGTAGCGAAGAGAAAGGAGACCGAGAACAAACGCGCTTATTGCGACAAAACCGGGCATTTGTCCATCGACACCCGCAGACCAACCGACGATATGCATCGTCCACATGATCCACACAAATGCAAATATATCGGCCCATACAATGATTGAATGACGACCGAAGAATTCAAATGATATTCGAAAGCTATCTAAAGCTATCGTGCCACCTGTGAGAGGATTTGTAATAAATGGAATTCCAGCGCCGCTTCCGACAATGATGAGTGCGCTTACGGTATTTGTTGCAATTCTTATGTAAGGATTGACATCTTTCTTATCATCCAAAAGACCTACGATAACAAGAAGTGTTAAAGCAATGAGCATACCCACAAAAAGTTTTGATAGAGGAAGGAAAAGTAAAACAGAAATACAAATTCCGGCATAAATTGCAAGTCCTCCTGCTCGGGGGATAACGTCGGTATGGGTATGAGCCGGATGTTTACGAAGTTTTGGATCATCAACTAAGCCAAAATTCATTGCCACGGAGCGAATAAGTGGAGTGATGAAACCTGTGATAAAACATGCAAGGAGCAGTGGAAACATATAGGGAGAATCAAATGACATAGTGGTCTTACCTTAACTTATAACCTGTAAAATCATAAAAAGAGCAACACTCGTTAGAATTGCAGTGAGCAAAGAAGTGAGATAGAGCACATGGAGAAAAACTTGGTACTGTTTTGCGATAATTATCGAAAAGCCAGTTGTGAAAAAATACCAGAGAATAGTACTTATTGGCAAAGTCAAAAGATACGCTGTCGGCGCGAGTTGATCATCCCCCCAAGCGCGCGAATACCATAAGGGGACAACAGGAGGAAGTTCATGCCATTTCCATAAAAGTATTCCTATAGAAAAGCATACGGAAATAAATATCCAAATACTGGTACGCCGTACCCATGCATCATCCCAAAGTTTTCTAAACTCTTTCAATACTTCTTTGATAAGCGTATGAAAACGATAGTGAGTCATGGATGGGTACGGCTGTTTGTCGCAATAGACGAGAAAGGCAATTGAAAGGCGATATCAAATGTGCCATTTTCGTGAATTAAAAACGTACGTGTCGGATATGCGGGCAAATCGCGCGCCATGCGCGTTTTATCAAAAACGATATCTCCAACATACCAAGGAAAAGGAGTATTTGATGGATTATAGAGAAAAACTCGTGATGGGTCACTACTATAGTACATCGATTCAAAGAAAATAAGCGGTGTTTCGGCAAATACGACATCTTCACGAGTTTTTAACACATTAATTTGCATAAGCGTAGTACGGATATCAAGTTTTGCGTGTTTTGTCGGATACCAGACATTAAACAGAATGAGTCCGATAACCGTACTCCCAAACAATATTTTTTGCATTGTTTTTTTCTTTACATTCTCTAAGGCAAAAGCCAAAAGAAATACTTGGGCTATCGTCACATGAATAAGATATCGGTTGACAAATAACGGTTTTATAAAGGAAATACCTATGACAATAATAAGCGGCAGGAACATACTCAAAAAAAAGTATATATTTCGTAATCGATTTTCTTTTTTTTGAATCGCAAAGACCGAATATAGCACGATAATGAGGGATAATAATGTAGTTATATTCCATACATACCAGGGTGTCCCCTCATATCCGATAAACATGTTGCCGAGTACAGACTTTATAAGATGAAAATCTACAGGGAAGTACCAAGATTCTTTGAGTTTTGATGCATCGAAAGCTATCCGGATAAGCCAAGGAGCAATGCTGAGGAGAGTAAGAATACTTATGCGGATGAATCGTTCTTGAAGAAGAATACGAATGGTTTTTATAGATATATTTTTTAGTTTATGCTTCGTAACGAACATGAAAAGAAAATGGACGCCTTGAACAAATGGCACAAATATCATGTACGAATGAGTATAAAAGCCAAGTACGGTTGCGAAAAAATAAAGTACCCACTTCTTTTCCACGTACCCATAAAATGACAATACAATAAAGAAGATATACCAGCCGTAGGTTCGAACTTCAAATGCATAGTATAAAAGCATGGGATTTAGAAAATAGATGATAGGAAGTCCCCAAGAGAGAAAGTGGGAGCGAAACAATTTTTCCGCCCAGGCAATGACAACTATGACGCTAAACGTAAACCCTAGAAGTGACAAAGAGCGTACAGCAATTTCACTGGTACCAAAAAGTTTTATCCAAAAATGCAGCAATATGTAATAAAGCGGAGGTTCAAAGGAAAGTTTAGGTAAGAAAAAAGATAATGGTTGTTGGGCTAATAAAATCGAAAACACTTCGTCTCTCCAAAGGCTTTGGGTAAAGTAGAAAAGAGGACTATGAGTGAGCAACCAATGTAACATAAAATATTCAACATCTTGATTCTATCATAGATTATTGCTCAAAAATCTTAATTTCTAATTTCTAAATCCTAAACAATATCAAAATCCAAATGTATAAAGTTCTAAACAAAACGGTTTAGAATTTGGAATTTGGTGCTTTGGATTTGTTTAGAAATTAGGATTTAGAGCTTAGAATTTTTCGTTTTGGCAAGCCAAAACTGATTATACCTTTTCCGTTACCCGATATTCCAACCGTTTTCCAAGCATGAGGCGCGTGTGTGCATCAAGCCCCGGGAGTGCTGAGAGAAAAAAAGAAATAAACGGCAAAGTAAGCCATTGGAGATAAAGAAACGGAAGTTTCCATGTTGCATAGTCTTTCGGTCTTGGCGGTTTGATACGCCAGTCGATAATAAATACGACGATGAGAAAAATAGTTGAGAGGGTTAAAATAGCAGACGAAATTTGAGCGAGATTATGACCGAGTACCGTTCGTCCGAATGCAGGGCTAATAAGCGGTGGAATGGTGCTCCCGATTGTAAGGATAAACCAATTCGCTGACCAAAAGACATGATGTTCCAGCAAAAATATTACGCGACGAAGTCTGTCAAGGAGCGGAATTTCTTTATGGAGAATTGCCCCGCGGATGACAAACGGTATGTCTGAAATACCCCATGCCCAGCGTTTTAATTGCTCATAATGATTGATCATGGTACGGAAATAGCCATGGCTTTCTGCTGCATCGACAAGGACAGGGAGAAATATGCCCTTTGTACGGACTTTTTCTCCCAAAGTAAAATAGACTTTAAAAAAGAGATGATAATCTTCTGGTATTACATCCACGCCCCAATAGCCAGCACGTGCAACTGTTTCAAGGGAAAGCGAGTACGTAGAGAAATTGATAAATCGAGGGCTTTGGGATAAAAGCGACAAATTCCAGATGCTACTTAACGTATTAATAAACTTATTTGGCATAGGAATGCGCCAAATATTGGAGTAAAAAAGGATTGCTCCTTGGTAAAAACAATAAGCTCGGTCAGGGTTGTTGAGATAGGAGTTGGTTAGGTAGGATAAATATTTTGGATGAAGAAGCGCATCTGCATCACAGGAGGTGACCGTTACATTGTGAAGAGGAATTTTTTGTGTTTTGAGATACGCGACGACTTTTTTCCCTGCCCACGCCATGTTTGAGGACTTTCCGGCAATTTCTCCTTCGGCAAGCGTATGCCGCGTTATGAGAAAATGTCCAAAATGCTTTGCATATTTTTGTGTGAGCGTTTTAGCAGTTTTGCGGGCTTGACTATCTTTTTTTTCTGTAGCCAAAACAACGATGATGCGCTCTTTGGGAAAGTCTTGATACGTAAGATTTGTCAGTGTACGTTCAAGAACATGGAGTGGTTCACCATATTCCGGGATGATCACTGTGTGATACATATGACTAAATCCAGGAAGAAGTTTGGCTTGAGAGAGCCAATCAACATGAATATGCGCTGAAAGGGTAAGAAATGATCGTATTGCATAGTATGCAAAGGTAAATGATTTTACAAACCAATAGACATCAAAGGTGATAATGATGTAAGCAACAAGCGCCGGATGCCAGACAGATAGCCATACAGGCATAGTAATGAGGAGGTATGAGAGTGATGGGATTAAAATTTCGAGTGCTCTTTGCGTTTTAATTGGGTAGCGGGCGAATAATTGGCGCATATAGACAAGTTATTATAGCACGAGATATGAGATAAGGAGGGACATGATTGAAAATGGTTGAATGGTTAGATGGTTAGAAAGTATTAATAACCATGTAACCATCTATCCATATAACCATTCATTTATTTCTAGCGGATATCAGGAAAATCAAACGTATCTGCTTTTCTGGTGATAAAGTATTTGATCATGCCAATAGTAACTCGGACAATCATTGAAAAACCTTCTTTCCCTCTTCTTCCCGAGCTGACAACGTAGTTATCATGTCTATAGACGACAACACCGACTTGTTTTAGACGCCTAATCATTTCGTAATCCTCTACACTTTTAAAGTCTATCGGAAATCCTCCTACTTCTATTCCTTTCATTCTTAAAAAAGCTATATTTTGTCCACCAGGAACTTCCATATGAAGTGCGTGCGATATCTTCCAGATCATTGGATGAATAGAGTTAATAAAAAATCGGTAGATCAACCACCCTTCATCAATTTTGTATCCACTGTAAACACCGACGACATTTGGATTACTTAGCGTTTCTTCGATTTTTGAGAGCCAATCATGAGGAACGATAGTATCTGCATCGGTAAATGCAACGGCGTCACAGGTTGCAGCCATAAGTCCCTTTTGGCGCGCGTAACCAATCCCTCGATGTTCTATGGTGACTGGACGGGCACCATATTGTCTGGCGATGGATGCGGTTTTGTCTGTTGATCCACCATCTATAACAATAATCTCATCTGGTTTTCGATCAAGATGTGCTATAGATAAAAGTGTTTTGGAAAGATATTTTTCTTCGTTATATGCTGGGATGACGACGGAGATAGTCATAAGGATAGTTACTTGGTTACTTGGTTACTTAGTAGATTAACAAAACTGGAGACAAAAGTCATCGGAGAGAGAAAAGCGTGCACGCGTTTTTTGTTGTCGTTTCTTCGACTTCTTTCATTGATATAGTATGTAATTGTGCAATCTTTTTCGCAATAAGCGGAATATATTTGGGTTCGTTGCGCGTTCCTCGGTGAGGGATTGGAGTCAGATACGGTGCATCGGTTTCTAGAAGTATCATAGAAAGAGGAATTGAAGGGACGATAAGCGCGAGCTGTTTGGAGTAGGTGACGTTGCCATCGATACCGACGTAAAATTTCCGCTGATTCGCCATACGGATTTCTTGTAATCCGCCTGAGAAACAATGGATAACTCCTTTCGGAAGAGAAGGGAGTGAATCGATGACGTTAAAAAAATCTTCATATGCGCCGCCGTCAAACGCGGCTGGAACGCTTGACGTTCCGTCTCGGCAGTGCATGATGACGGGCAGTTCATATTTTAAAGCAAGCAGAAGTTGTTCGTTAAATAATCGTTTCTGTTTATCTTTTTTCCCTGTAGCTTGTTCACCTTTATATTGGTGATAGTCCAGACCGCATTCACCGATGGCAACGACTGTTTTCATCTGGAAGGAGTCCTTCGGCCACCTTCCGAGGTGAGAGCTTTGACTCCTGGAAGGCGAGTCAGATAGCAACTTTTCGAGATTGTTTACGTCCGGGTCGTGTTGGGCTTCATATGGGTGGATACCGACAGAAGCAAAAATAATACCTGGATGTTTTTTTGCAAGCATTACTGCTTCTCTGGAGGAGGGAAGATCAACTCCAGGATTTATAAATTGTTTTACACCTGCTTTTTTTGCATTACCAAGAACCATTGCACGATCTTCGTCATACTGATTAAAATTTAAGTGACAATGAGTATCGAGTAACATGGAGTAGATTATTCGAATAGTTCCTGGAAGAGCTTGCGTAATTTTGATTCAAAAGAGCGAAAAAGTGACTTTCGTACTAATTTTTTTGCCGTATACATATGACCACCCATGACATATTCTGGAATATAGCGATAATTTTTTTTGGTAAAAAGGACTCGTATTCCGGCTTTTAAGTATATCTGGAAAGACCGTTGAAGGCCAAATGATCGAAAGCGCCGCTGCGACCACACATAGAGCGTTTCTCTAATAATAAAAAGATCAATACCTATATCAGCGAGCCGTTGACTTAAGTTCTGATCTTCACCAAACCTTAACGTTTCGTCATAGCCGTCGATACGCGCAAATATTTTTCGATCAACAAGAGCAAATGGACCGGGTGCAAGTTGTCGTTTAAACATAATACTTGCTTCAAGGAATAGATTAAAGATAAGCGTGTGCATTGATTCTTGCACCTTTTCGCTATCAGGTTTGCCCCATGCAGTTATAAGTTTCGCTTTCGAGTTTTGGGTGAATGTTTGCAAGCGCTCCAGGCAATACGGTAAAAAAACTGTATCCGCATCTACAAAAAGAAGCCATTGCTCTTTTGCCTTTTTTGCTCCAACGTTTCGTTGGAGAGGCAAACTTGCAATGTTACTCACAACCACAGTAAGTGAGGGAAGTTTCTTTTTGTACACTCTCGCAACTTCTACGGTTTTGTCTTTTGACGCGCCGTCCACAATGATGACTTCAAAATTTTTTTGTGTTTGGGCAACGAGTGAATCGAGTAAATGGGGAAGAAATAATTCTTCGTTAAGAGTCGGGATAATGATAGAAAACATTGGTTTTTTCATACATTACGTGATTCTGGGAAAGAGTGGTTTTTTTGTTTGTAGATAAGACTTCGAAAAGTGATCAATAATAGACGTTGCTGTTTGCGGAAGGAAAGGTTCAAGGAGTGTAGCGATTTCTAAGATTTGATTAATGGATCGCTCTAAGACTTTCGTGAGCGCGTCACCAGTAAGTTTCCACGGTTCGTTTTCATCAATATACTTATCCGCAGTTTTTATTTTCTCCCAGATTACTGCAAGCGCGTCATTGAAGCGATACTCCTCGATTGCTATTTTATACTTACCGGAATTTATATCTTCAAACATGATACTTGATACTTGATACTTGATACCTTCTGCCAGTTTTGCAACGCGCGCGACTAAATTACCTAAACCATTCGCAAGATCAGCATTATAGAGTTCTTTAAACCGTCGATCAGAATAGTCGCCATCACTACCGCTCGGGATTTCCCGGAGTAGATAGTACCGGGTGGCATCCGTTCCGAATCGACTTAAAATATTAATGGGATCGATAACATTGCCCAGCGTCTTACTCATTTTCTGTCCGTCAACGGTCATATACCCGTGGATAAAACACGACTTTGGCAGAAGCAAACCAGCAGATTTCAAAATTGCCGGCCAGTAGATGACGTGAAACCGCAGGATTCCTTTGCCAATCACCATGACATCCTGGGGCGCCCATTGGTGATAATTCTCGTGGTTCCAGCCAAACCCGATGCCGGTTAGATAGATGTTGAGAGCATCAAACCAAACATACATGATCTGGTTTGGATCATTGGGTACGGGGACGCCCCAACCGCGCGCGCGCTCACGACTTCGAGAAATCGAGAAGTCTTCAAGACCACGCCGAATAAAAGCGAGTGCCTCATTTTTTCTTGTGTCCGGAATGACGCGTAACGCATCAGTAGTAAGCAAATTATCAAGAAAATCTTGATACTTAGAGAGTCGAAAGAAATAGTTCTCCTCGGAAACTTTATCAAGCTTCCTTCCTGGGTGTTCGAAACATTCTCCGTTTTGGTCCAGCTCGTCAGAAGTATAAAATGTTTCACACCCTACGCAGTAGAGGCCTTCATAGGACTTTTTATAGATATCGCCCTGTTTGGCGCACAGTTCCCAAAGTTTTTG
The DNA here is from genome assembly GCA_964449675.1 of uncultured Gammaproteobacteria bacterium. Taxonomy (GTDB): domain Bacteria; phylum Patescibacteriota; class Microgenomatia; order UBA10105; family UBA927; genus CAYVAR01. The sequence goes on along the minus strand of CAYVAR010000023.1, from coordinate 6,181 downwards.
GGAGGAGGGGAAATGATGGGTCTGATCTGTCCCTCGCTGCCAAATATCGAATACAACATTGAGTTTATCAGCGAGATTTAAGAATTCCTGTTGTTGGATATCGGAAAATTTTTGTGGAGAAAGATTATTTTTTTCAGCCGCTTGAACAATCTTCAGACCATTTTCGTCCGCACCGCAAAGATACAGTACGGTATCGCCTAGGAGTTTGTGGTATCGGCGTATAACGTCAGTATACACGAGTTCCTGTGCATGGCCGATGTGCGGGGCAGCATTGACGTAAGGGATGGCGCTCGTAAGAAAGAATTTTTTTTTCATAGATAATCTGATTTATTGAATACGAACAATATCACCAACGGATACTGAAAAAAAGCGGTTTCCGCGTTTTTGGTTTACGGCTAATTCTAATGTACCAGTACTTCCGAGTAAAGCCAGAGGTTTGTATCTGGGGACATCGGAGAATGTCTTGACGAAGGGTACGATGAATGTACCCCGTTTCGTCGTGATAGTATAGATTTTTTTTGTACCGATTGGGCCTGTCCAGTAAATCTTTATATTTCCATAATGGTCAATGTGAAGCACCTGTCCATTTTTAAATACGAAAGACGTGAGTGACTCGATCGGCAGAGCTATACTGCCGAACGTTATTGGATTTTTCCCTTGAGCGAGGGAGACCGCCACTTTTATAAATACGTCCCGGCCGTGAAACGTATTGGATATATGGTCGCCGATGTGCGTTTCATTGAGTTGCCAGGCTTTGATAATTCCTTCGTTTTTGGCTGCAGGGTAGAGGAGGCCATTATCTGGTCCGACAAACCATGAATACTTTGTTTTTACGACAACGCCCCTTCTATTGCTGCCAACACCAGGATCAACGACAGCGACATGTATCGTTTTGGTAGGAGAAAATGATGCGGTGACCATAAGCTCAAATGCTCCCTCAATGATTGAGAATGGGGTGACGCTATGATTTTCGATCAGTTTTCCGTTATATCCAAGGCCAGCAAGGACCGTATGGAGCTGGGATACAGAGAACTGATCACCGAAGTCAGTAGTAAGAGTTATTAGTAGTTGTTTCATAAGCCATCATCCACCGCCTCTTAGCACTCGTCTTTTCGGTACTATTCGTACACGGTTCGTGCTGCGATTGCTGGTGGATTGATCGGCTGCTAAGCTCTCCCGCCAGCCGGCGGATCGCAAAGCAGCCATCAAAAAACCTCCTTGCGGAGGTTATTGAAAATCACGTTTAAACCTCCGCTACGGATCGGCTTCCATTGCCATCATCATGGAGGTTTGGGTATTCATGTTGAATGTATTGTAACCAAGAAGAAGGGGAGTAGCAAGAGCCAAATACTACCGTTTCCGAAGGAGGAGCTCAAGGGAGAAGAGGGTAATGATAAGGAGAAGAAGGTAATACGGCTCACGGAGATTGAGAAGTCGCAAGATAAGGTAGATAACCACCCCTATACACAATAAAACTGAACGTCGTACATTATTGAGTAGATAGAGGAGAAGAAAAAGTATCGTTGTAAATACAAGAGAAAAGAATATGACTAAAAGTTGCCATGATTGTGGCGGAAGTGTGTTGACAAGCCACGCTAAAACCGAAATTCCGAATATTGCCATGACAAGCCATAAAATGCTTCTCGGTCGCTTAGAGGTCATAGATTCATTGTAGGGTCATAATGTGCATGTTACAATGAAGTTCGATTTATGCAAGTTGACTTCATTATATTAATAGCTATAATCCTTGCCGGATTTGGTGTGCTTATTTGGCTTGCCAAAAAGGAACTATCGAAGCTGTCTGAAAAAAAGGATGATAGTACGCTTACCGAGTGGCTTAAGTCGATGCAAGTTTCCATTGAGCATACGAATAAAACGCTCAATGATGCCATGCGCGGACAGACCGGAGACGTCGCAAAATTATTACAGTCAAATACAAAGCAGCTCAATGAACGATTAGATACCGCAGCACGCGTCATCGGCGACCTCAAAAAAAATCTTGGTGAGATGAGCGAAGTCGGTAAAGGCATCCGGAGCCTCCAGGATTTTCTCCAGTCACCAAAACTTCGCGGTAATATCGGTGAACAAGTATTACAAGATATGATCGGTCAAACGTTTCCAAAAAATTCCTTTCATCTGCAGTATTCATTCAAGTCCGGTATGAAAGTCGATGCGGTCCTTAAAACCGACGCAGGACTTTTGTGTATCGATAGTAAGTTTCCAATGGAAAATTTTACCGCGATGCATAAGGGTGAGACAGAAGCTGATCGCACGCATGCGAAGCGGGAATTTTTAGCGGACATCAAAAAACACGTGAGTGACATTTCTAAAAAATATATTCTTCCTGAAGAAGGCACGATGGATTTTGCCCTCATGTACATCCCGTCAGAATCCGTCTATTACGAAATAGCCAACATGAATGAACTTATGGAATACGCGCGGCAAAGCCGGGTTTACCCGGTCTCCCCTAACACGCTCTATGCACACCTTCAAGTTTTGCTATTAAGCTTTCAAGGCAAAGAACTCGAGCAAAAATCTCGACAAGTTTTTCAGCTTCTTAGGGCTATCCAAAAAGATTATGGGAAAGTCGAGGAGAACCTCGGAGTCCTCGGTCGCCACGTCAACAATGCCTATAACAGTATGTCTACCGTGACTTCAACATTCGGCCTCCTTGGCCAAAAACTCTCACAAACGCAAACATTGAGCGAAGGACCTGAAGAAGAAAATCAACGAAAGCTCGAAGCGTAGTATGGAGAGTGTAAACGAAAATATTTATGTTATCATGTTTTAAAACATAGTAACATGAAAAACTATGGATTGGGTTTTATCGAGTTTACTCATGTTCGTGTCATCGATTGTCTTGTACCTTCTTGTTCGCAAGAGTTCACTTTCCCATATTCCGAGTTCAATTAATAACTTAGCAATGTTTCTTGTGCCAGTTATGGTCTATGCGGCTATGCTTGTTTCACAACGACAACGAATTGTTCTCACGAGTCAACAGTTTTTTCTACTGGTTTTTGCTGCACTTATTTTGAGTTACCTCGGAAATGTTTTTTCTCTGAAAAGCATTGAATATGCACCGAATCCGGGATATAGTTTGGTCATATCAAAAAGCTACGTTGTTTTGACGACTCTATTAGCCGTTGTTTTTTTCGGCGCGCATATTTCGATAGAGAAAGCACTGGCAATAGTTTTGATCGTTGGGTTTTCTGCACTCATTATGACGACTGGTACAGCAATGAAAAAGTCAAATAATCTTTCGTGGTTTCCGTACGCAGTCGGGTCTTTTTTTTTGTTGGGGATTTCTGTCGTTAACCGCAAAGTATCTTATCGATCAAGGTGTACCAGTGTTGGTATTTCTTACCTTTGTCAGTTGTATCGTCACGATCCTCATCGGCGCGGAAATGATTGTTCGCAGGATTTCATTCAAAAGCGTTTTTACGTATCCATGGGTTTTATTTGGGATTGGGATTACGTCAACATTATTTAACCTGTTTAATTTTTCTGCGATTGCAACCGCTCCGAATGTGGGGTATGTCAATGCGATCAACGCAGCATCAATAAGCATGGTGACGATTTTTTCATGGCTTCTCTTTCACGATGAGCTCACGAAACGAAAAATCATCGGAGTTATTGGCGTGACTGGTGGTTTGATTTGGCTCTTGCTGCGATAATGTGTATGAATGAAACAATGTTATCTTGTTTTAAAACATAGTAACAGAGAATATACATATGGAAATCGTAGATATTGTTGATGAAAACGATACAGTTTTGTATCAATTGGGTAAAGAAGAGGCTCATGCCAAGGGCCTTCTCCATCGGACGATCATTGCGGAGGTGATTGATCAAAGGGGTAGATGGATGCTCGTCAAGCAAGCGCATAACCGGCAGGATGCAGGGCAGTATGTTTCTCCGGTTGGTGGTCATGTACGAAGCGGTGAACTTGTGGAGGAAGCACTCAAGCGTGAGGCGCTTGAAGAATTAGGGCTAACAGTATTTACTTCAAAGTTTATCGGAAAAGAAGTTTTTAATCGTTCTATCCTCGGTCGGAACGAAAATCACCTCTTTATACTGTACGAAATTTATACTGATCAAGAAGCAACTCTTAATCATGAATCAGTGACGTTTACTCGTTTTACGAAAGATGAGATACGACGACTGTTAAAAGAATCACCGACAATATTCGGCGATGCATTCCATTTTGTGGTAAAGAGCTTTTACAAACTAATATTTTATTGATTGAGAATTTTTTCTCACAGTATGTATTTATAATAAATCTTAATGTTATCTTGTTTTAAAACATGATAACATAAAAATAAGAAGGAATGAAGATATGACACAAGTATCGAAATACCTTGTTAAAAAGGATATAGAAGAGCGGATGTTTGATATATTTCTGGATAGTATCGCGATGGTTAAGACCAGGGGACAGGTGGAGAAGCTCATCGACGATCTCCTGTCCCCCACCGAGCGCACGATGCTTGCCAAGCGGCTTGCCATCGCACTTCTTCTTCTGAAAAAATATGACCAACGTGCTGTTTCAAGCATATTGAAAGTAAGTTTGACCACCGTCAATAAAATCAGCAGAGCTCTTCAGAAAGGGACTGGCGGGTACGGGATGGTCATTGCCGCTTTAGTACGACAGGAAAGATTCCGCGCATTTCTAGAAAAACTTGATGATATGCTTGCTGATTTTGTTACCGTGGGTCGCAAAATGCCGCATTGGCGACGGGAGCGTTGGGAAGCAAAACTGAAGAACAAAAAACCTTTCTAATCCTCGTATTCTTTTGACAGAGTTTTTCTTCCTCGAATAATGAAGGCCTTAATTTAAGGGATAAAACATCTATTTATATTATGTTATCTTGTTTTAAAACAAGATAACATGGAGATGAGAAAAATGGTTTTATTGGTACAATACTGGTATGACAGGAAAAGTACAAAGACTGGTTGGTGCCTTGTGGCCGGCGCTGCGGTCGAGAAATTACCGGCTCTATTTCATCGGTCAGGGCATATCGCTCGTCGGCACGTGGATGGCGACGGTTGCCGAGCAATGGCTTATTTATCCTGTTCTTACGAGCAATCGGTCGCTTCTGGGGATCGTAAGCGCGGTGAACCTTTTCCCTACAACGTGCCTCGTTCTCTTTGCCGGAGTGATCGCTGATCGAGTTGATAAACGGAAAACTCAAATCATCATTCAATCACTCTTTGCCATTCTCGCTCTTATTCTGGCAACGCTCGTTTTTACCGGATCGATACGCGTGTGGCATGTGATGGTTGCTGCGTTTGTCTCCGGAGTCGTATTTGCTTTTGATATGCCCACGCGCCAGTCGCTCATGGTGGGGCTCGTTGAGAAAAAAGATTATGCAAGCGCGCTGTCACTCAATGGTGGAATTTTTAACGTTGCCCGCTCAATCGGCCCTGCGCTTGCCGCGGTCCTCATCGCCTCTGTCGGTATCGCCGCTGCCTACTTTTTTAACAGCATAAGTTTCCTTGCTGTTATCGTCTGTGTTGCGCTTATACGCGTCCCCCCGTCCACTGCCGTTCGTCACGATAGGTCCTTTAGAGAAGAGTTTACAGAAGGTTTTGGCTACATTCGCGCAAACAAGATAGTAGGACTGCTCCTCACGCTTTTGGCTTTTGAGACGATTTTTACGTGGCCGTCAGCTACACTTCTTCCGGTTTTTGCCCATGACATTTTTGGGCGCGGCGAGATCGGATTTGGGATCCTGCAGAGCGCGTTTGGATTGGGTGCCATGATCGGCGCATTTGGGTTTTCAAAACTCTACCATACCATAACGAACAAATCGCTACTTCTAAGTACCGCAAGCATTGCGGAAGTGTTGGCACTAATCGTTTTTTCAACGACGGGATTTTTTTGGGTTGCAGCCGGCTCATTGGTGATAAGCGGACTTGCAATATCAGCGATTGTTCTCACCGTGAGTACGCTCGTGCAGGTCAATGCACCGGACGAGCTTCGCGGACGGATGATGGGATTCTACTCGTTTGTCCTCGTGGGCGGCATGCCATTCGGCGCTTTATTGGGAAGCGCGGGAGTTGCAACCGTCGGCGCGCAACTCACGGTCTTATCCGGTGCTATTCTTTTTGGCCTTACAAGCTTTGGGCTCATCGCAGCATCCAAAGGAAAATTTCAGGAAAAGCTCGCCAAGATGGTATAACGTCG
>CAYVAR010000022.1:3825-23376 GCA_964449675.1 uncultured Gammaproteobacteria bacterium | reverse complement strand
GCCATCAGAAACGAAGTGTCTTTGGTGACGGTTTGAAAAAGGACGATAAGCATGATAATCGGGATAAATCCCACAAGGACAATGGCCATAACGAGGGCAACATCGTCAGTCCACTTGCCTTTTTCTCCACTTCCTAAAATCCACGAAAGCGAGAGAAGGTTTCTCAGCCCACCCCAGGCTTTTCCCAGGAAGGAGCCACCAAGCCAGAGTGCAGCTTGAGCAAGCCAACTTGTACCGCCAGTGAGTATGCCCGCAAGCCCAGAAAGTCCTACCTTGGTCAACAAGGCAGCTAAGCCTCTTTTGGCACCTTCGCCAGCGACCGTTGAGGCCGCCTTTTTGGCGCCCTCTTTTGCACCCCAATTGAAAATCCACCCGCCAAGGTCACTTAAAAATTCAAACGCATGGTGGTTTGCTTCTGATTTGTGGATCATGGAGAAAAATACGTCGCGTGCGTGCCAGGTAAATACAGTTAACTGTGAAGGAACATTTGCCGAGGTAAACTCCGCGGTATAGCTTGTCGCGCCGCGGACAAGAGGCCTATCTCCTGCGGGAGAAGGATGGGGGATGCCGAGAGTTTCTTTGGAAAAAACACCCATCTGATTGAGCTTGATAATATCTAAGATGTGTTGATCCGGCGTCCCGACGAGTGGCTCGATAGGGCCGCGGATAATTGGCGTGACGATGTCATCAAAAGATCCTCTGATCTTTTGCATACCAGAGGACATTGATCCTTTTTGACCTGCAAAAGTCCTGTTGCTATTTTGGATAAGGTAATTATAGAGATCTGATCCGACAAATCCTTCGCCAAAAAGTCTTGTTAGGGTATCGGTATCAGCCATGACCTTGTCAAACGATTTGCCCAGGAACGCTTCGGCTATTTCCCATTGTCTTTCGGGACTCATAAGCTTCATGAGTCCATCGGCAACTACAGCGGAAATTTTCTCCGTACCGGTTTTTGCATATGACCGGAAGAATTTTTCCGTCCCAATGTTTAGTTTTGCCGGATCAGGGAGATAGTCAGATATAAGCGTCGCGCCGACGCGTTCAAATTCCATTGCTTGTTTCGTCGTCCGCTCAACTCCTTCAACAGAGGTAAGTGCGCTCGGGTCTTCCGCAACAAGCGCCGTGAGCACCTGGGCATACACATCTTTTCGTTCAACCGGCGCGCGAAGGATCGCGGTATTTATGGCAGAAACAACTGATTGTTGGTTGGTAAGAAAGTAGGCAGAGCGTTCAAACTCTTTTGTGGTTGCCGCAGCCGCTGTCGCTACCTGATCCGGTCTCGCAGGTAAGCCCCGCATGGAGGTGAGCTCTTGTTGGATCTTTTGAGCGACCTGCGTCGGGTCACTCGTGGTTTTTACTATCTCTTCGACTCTGTCTGCTATTTCTTTTCGAATCGGTGGCTGCGCAATTTTTGGGTCACCAAGGTTAACTTTTTGTTTTCTCAGTTGTTGTATGTAGTTATCCGTCAGTTGTTCAACAAATTTTTTCCGTTGTGCTTCGCCATAAATTTTTTCTGCATAGGTCAGTCCCGTTTCGACCGTTTGTGTAGGTACAACTTTTTCCACTACGGTTTGTTTGTCGGGATGATCCAGTTCAAATCGTTTTGCGAATTCTAAAAGAGCTTGGCGAGACCTTTCATCTTCAAGAGTTATCTTATTTGGATTAACATCAAGAAGCGCAAAAGTTTTTGCAATTTCATCTTTGTGGTACCACTGGGCAAACCAGTAGATTTGGATGGCGCGGGCAAGAAGCGGATTTTTTTCAAAAAGCTCGGCAGTCGGGGATAGAGAATTTTTTGTATCTATTGCCATAGATTAATATCTGTTTACGTCTTTGATTGGTCAGAAGGCTCGACAGTTTCAACAGTAAACATCGGACGGTTACGTATCGAAAGCGGGCGAGGTGGTAGAGTTTGTGGTGGACCTACTGTTGTTATGGGTTTTGTTTGCTGCCCGATGATTTGCGCAGTGATAACCGATCCGGTTTGATTTGTTTGTAGTGATACTTCCTTAGTAGCGGCTGCATCTTTACTATCTCTGGCTGCCACCTCCTGTGGTTTGGTGGTGACGAGTTCGTGCTCCTCCGGGCTTGCGATGACGCGGATAGCAGCATGCGCGGGTCCTGCGAAAAACAACCCTTCACCGACATCAGCAGACAAAAGGAGATGTTTTTCTCCATCAGACAAGTAAAACGTTTGCGCAACTTTATCAACAGCAGCAGCTGACTGTTTCAGGAGAATCTGAAGCGAACTATTTTGGATAATTGCTTTCCCCAGATCTACGGAAAGAAAGTCTTCGACGTCTTGCGTAATTGTCGTGACGCCAAGATAGTACTTTCGTGCGCGTTTGGCAATTGAGTTTAAGAAATTTGCCGAGTCAGGAAACTTCATCATGTACCAGGCTTCATCTACCACAAGCATCCTGCGGCGTATGTCCCGGCGTATTTTGGTCCAGATAAAATCAAGGATAAGGTACATAGCAATTGGCCGAAGCTCTTCTTCAAGGTCGCGGATGGAAAATACCGTTAGGGGATTTCGAATTTCTATATTTGTTTGCTGGTCAAAAATACCCACAAGGCTTCCTTTGACAAATTTTTCTATACGGTCTGCGAGACCCTTGGCAAGCGGCTCTTCCATACCGATAAGGGATTTGTAGAGATCTTCCATAAGCGGCGGTTCTTTGGACTGGGTAGCTGGATCAGGAGTAATACCTTTTTGTTTGTACGCAAGGATAAGCGCACGGTCCAAAAGCGCATCCTCTGTCGGGGTGAGTTTACCCATGACGACACGGAAAAAACCATGCAGAGAAAGTATTTTTTGATTCAGTTCGCTATCTTCGTCTTTTCCTTTTCCCGTTTGGTGAAGAAGGGTAAGGTCAAAAGGGTTAAGCTTTGTCGATTCGCCAAAATGGAAGCGGATATATTCGCCGCCTAATGCATGGGTGAGCGCCTCGTACTCGTTTTCCGGATCGATAACGATAACATCCGTGCCAAACATAAGGCTTCGCATCACCTCGAGTTTGATCAAATAACTTTTTCCCGCGCCGCTTTTTCCCAAAATTAACATGTTGGCATTTTCTAAAGTGAAGCGGTCGAAAATTACCAAACTATCGTTATGTTCGTTGATGCCATACATAATGCCTTCATTGGCAGTCAGCTCGCTCGTTGTGAGAGGAAACGTCGTTGCTAGACTTGTAGTATCCATGTTGCGCGTGACCATGATGCGATCTTGACCCGTGGGAAGCGTCGTTTTTAACCCCTCTTCCATCTGAAGCACAGCTTTTTTGGTGACGATAAGTAGCGATCCAAGGGTTGCTTCGACTTGCTTGGTTGTTTTGTTAAGGTCCTCAAGAGTTTTTGCCGGAATGGTAACATAGAGGCCAAATTGGAAAAATCGTTCAGCTCCTTTGGCTAGCTCCTGCTGGAGAGAGAGGGCGTCCTCAAGAGCTACTTGTACCGACGGTTCGATGACGCGGCCGCGTTTCATGTCTGACTGGATCGTTGCCTCCATTTCTCCTACTTTGCGTTTGAGGTTTTCTAGTACCTCCTCTGATTTAGTTGGATAGATATACATGGCAACATCAAGCGTGTGGTTAAACGAGATAAGCGGTTCAAGCCAATTGGCGCTCACAAATCGTGGGTAGCCAGCGACAAAAAGCGTGCGAAAAAACCGGTCGCCAATTTTTAGAAAATCAAAATCAACCTCAATAGCAGGGGGCGCGATAATATCTTTTACCCCAATTGGGGCTCCAGAATCGTGTTTTATCGGTGCATCATCAGGCATCGGGTCTACAAATTTTTTCAGCGTCGTTTTAAGATCCATACATTTTAAAATTTACAAATATACAAATTTCAAATATACAAATGAATTATTAAATAATGTAATGATTAAATCATTTATTTGTTTATTTGTAGATTTGTCGGATTTGTAGATTTATTCATTTCCATCGCCTCAAGCGATGGGGTAGGGCTTCCTGGGTTATAGATGGTAAAAAATAATTTAACGATTTGTTCATTGGTGAGTTGACGAGCTTGGAGCCCCAATCGGTGGAGTAGGCGAACGAGATGGTCACGTTTTGGCGTAAGAATCATAAGAGCTCGTTCATAGATATATTTTTTTGGATACGGAAGACCTTTTTTTTTGCTACCAAATAGCACTTTTGTTGACACACCAAGTTCAAGACTGGAAAACGGAATAACGATATAAAATTTTTTATCCAAGACATCTTTTTCTTTGACGGTTGCCGAAACGAACATGCGGTAGCTATGGATGCTTTTGGCAAGTTTTGGATTGGTCTGTTTTTTTTCCTGTTCCTCTAGAAGTTCAAGATAGGAAGAAATATCTTTGTGTTGTGAGCGGATTATAAGCTCAATAGGAAATGAGAGAGAGTTAAGAAGTCCTGCATATGCGTAGATCATCGCATCTTGTTCCTTTTCAGAAAGCAGGCCAAAGTTGACTGCAGTAGTTGTCAAAATCATCGCAGCTGACCCATCGACAAAAAGGACTATGTCATGATCCACGTCTTCTATTTCAATAAATTGTTGCGTAGATGAGCGTATTGGGATAACGTGTTGAGCCATAATAATTAACTCGTTGGATTTCCGAATATTTCCTTAGCTAACTTTTCCCGATCTACCTGTTTTTGACTTTTAGCGATAATCTCAAGTGTCGGGACTATACCACCGTTAAGCGTCATTTGGGCTCTATCAAATGTATAGCGGTTTCGCGGATCTTCTACTTCAATAAAATACGTATTACTAGGTAGTGGCGTGGATGCAGCAAATTGGCCAAGCTTATTGGTTTTGAGCGCACGAAGCGGCACGTCGTCTTTATCTCGTACAGTGACGAGCACTCCGGGCAATAAATTTCCCTCGTGGTCTTTAATGATGCCGGTGACGACATTAGGAAACGTTGTTAAACGGGGCAGCCCCATGTTTGGGGCCAAATCAGAAGTAACAACGCGCACCGTGGGTTGCCGCCGAATCGGGGTAACAGAAGGGACTGCGGTTTGACTTACCCCGAGAGGTCTTGCTTGGGTACTGAGTCTTTTGCGAAGCTCTACGAGCTGTTGCTCCATGACGCTTCGTTGATTTAACACTTCTGTAAGCTGTTTTTGCAGTTCAACGATACGAGACTCAGAGATTGTTTTTGCGGCGAGTTCTTTTTCAAGAGTATTTATTTTGTCTTCAAAAGGTTGTACCAGATTTTTATTTAAAGTAGCCGACTGTTGTGGGGTAACCACGTGTTGCTGTGGTGGAGAGGCAGAGGACATGACTGGTCGATAGCCTGTGACAGATACGTTTGATAACGTATTAGAAAAGGGTGTTGAGGCAACAGGAGTCCGGCGTTTGGGTTCTATACCAAGATTTTTTTTTAGCCATCCAACTGGATCAAACATGTACATAGAAAGAATTTTTGCAGGTTGCGACACTTGATGGGGAAGCACTGGCAACGCTACTTTATCGAGGTTTTTTTGATTTTTATAGGGAAACAATGTCTTGAGAAGTTTAGCAAAAGGTGATTCGGTGCTTGGTTTTAGACCCATTGAATGCGTTTGGACCCCTTGAGCAATTGATTGAGTTTGAGGTGTAGACTGAGAAATATCAGTGCGAAATCCAGGAGGGGAATCTTGCATGACGAGAGGCACACCTGATGGAATTTTTTGAGTTTCTTGTATGGGAGCTGCCTGCTTAGGCAAAGTTGACGGAGCATCTATTGGTTCAAGTGTTGGCTTTTGTTTTTGCCAGATAAATTGTGTCGGACTATAGACATTTTTTAGAAACGACAATACCCATACATCCATTGGTCGTTCTTCAATCGGTACAAATGCAAGCCCAAATCCCCCAAGTCCTGCGATTAAAGCAAGCGGCCAGGTAAAGAAAAACGGCAAGGGAAGCTTGTAGAAGATATAGGCAAGGAGTATACCGCTTGCCAGATAGCCAAATTGTTTGATCGTCATGTCTCCGATCAAACGAAATTGGAATGTGGTAACGTTTTGCGGGACCGGATGTTGTTCCATAAAAACACGGATGAGCACATGATGATAAAAGACCTGATTAGCACGTGATTATCATGTGTTTATCACGTTCAACGATCATGTGCTCATCTTATCTATAAAGAATAAGATATCCATTAATTGTTATGTATAGCTATTGTAAGTGGGATTTCCCTGGGGATCAACTGGTACGAAGCGCATCAGGACCGTGAAAAGTGTCATTTTATAGTTTTCACGAGCTCTTCCGTTTACAGATATTTCAAAGTTTATTTTATCCATTAGGGACTGATAGTAAGAATTGGGATATAATACGTATGATGGATTCATCGTTTCTTCTTTTGGAAGTGCGAAATAGTAGAGACAGTGAGGAAGCACCAGCCGTGATGGAGCAAGTGTTTGCCGCTTTAGGAAGTGGATCAGGACATGCAGGGTTATTCGGTAACCTTTTTGGGAAACGCCACGAAGAAAAATATTTTAGCTTTGAGCTAGTGTCAGTTAATAGCGGTATTCACTTTTTTCTCGCTATTTCTCCTAACACGCAAACATATGTCGAAAGCCAACTCACGGCACAGTATCCCAAGCTTATCCTATCGCAAGTTCCAGACTATGCGTCGCATTTTTTGACGCTCCCACACGTCATATCCCAGCTTACGCTCACCAATGCATACTACTATCCGCTCAAAACGTATAAAGACGTTCGAGACCTTGATTTACTTGCAAGCGTCTTGGGACAAATGGCAAAATTACCAAATGGTCAAGCTGCTGCCGTGCAACTTCGCATAGCTCCTGCTGGAGGTTCGTGGCAATCGGTGGCAAGTAGGGTGGTTGCTTCTGGAATTCCTGATCCATCTTCCACAACAGGCAGAACCAAAAATCATCCGCACGCAAGGCTTATAGAAACCAAAATTGCGCAAGTAGGATTTAACGTTGCAGCACGTATTCTTTCGGTTGCGCCTACGAACAGCCAGGCAAAAACACTTCTCCAGTCTCTTGCCGGGTCGTACGGGGTATTTACGCTTGGGGAAGGAAACGGCCTTGCGCTCTCTGAGCCCACGTTTTGGCAAAAAACCAAACTCGAGCAAGCTTTCTTAAAAAGAAGCGCAGACTTGGCACCGAGGAGTCATATTCTTGGTGCAGCAGAACTTGCGACACTATGGCATCCGCCAGGACTAGCGCTTGCAAGCATCAAAAACATTTCTTGGGGAGCGCATTTGACCGGTGAAGCGCCGGAAAATCTTCCTGTCTCTTCTGATAGTGAGGAAGAAAAAAAACACATCAATTTTTTTGCTCGGACCGAATTTCGCAATAAACCAGCAACATTTGGGATAAAAAAAGATGACCGCAGAAAGCACTTGTATATAGTTGGAAAAACAGGAACAGGTAAGTCGACGATGATTGCCAATATGGCAATTAACGACATGCGAAACGGTGAAGGGGTCGCCGTCATTGACCCCCATGGAGATCTTTGTGATCTGCTTTTGGATTTCGTCCCATCGTATCGAATCAATGACGTAGCGTATCTGGACCCCTCGGATATAGAGTATCCATTTCATCTCAATCCTTTGGAAGTAAAAAATGAATCGTTCCGGGAGCTCGTGGCAAGCGGCATCGTATCTATATTTTACAAGTTGTATTCCTATAGTTGGGGACCGCGGCTTGAATATATTTTACGAAATACCATATTGACGCTTCTTTATATACCCAACTCAACGCTTTTGCAGGTGCCGGAGCTTTTGGCAAATGAAAATTATCGGGCGAAAATTATTGAAAAAATACCTGATCAGGTGTTGAAAAACTATTGGGTAAATGAGTTTCAAAAAATGTCTCCCCAGCTTCGAAGCGAAGCTACATCGCCGATACTTAATAAAGTCGGCCAGTTTCTTTCCTCCCAAACCATTCGAAATATCATCGGTACACCTGCTTCGACGATTGATATCGAATCGATGATGAATGATGGGAAAATTATCATCGTGAACCTATCGCAGGGGAAGCTTGGTGAAGACAATAGCGCCCTTTTAGGAGCGATGATTATAACGAAAATTCAACTTGCTGCAATGAATCGCGTTTACCAGGGTGAAGAAGCCAGACGAGATTTTTACCTCTACGTTGACGAGTTTCAGAATTTTGCAACCAATACTTTTATAAAAATTCTTTCCGAAGCGCGGAAATATCGGCTGGATCTCACTCTTGCGAATCAATATATAGGCCAAATTGATGAAGATGTACAAAAAGCCATTTTTGGTAACGCAGGATCTATCGCTACTTTTAGCGTGGGAGCAAGTGATGCTCGAATACTTGCAAAGGAATTTGGGCTAAAATACAAAGAAGAGGAGCTTGTGGCTCTGGGAAATTACCAGATAATTCTTAAGCTTTCGATTGATAATTACACGTCAACGCCGTTTTCCGCTATCACCCTGCCGTTGCCGCGCTCAAAAAATCAAAACCGGGAGAAAGTTATTCGTTCAAGTCGAGAGAGATACGCGAAGAGAGTTATTGGTTAGTTGGTTATTTGTTATTGGATGAAACGATGTTTAAGTTTGAAGAACTACATGTGTATCAAGAGGGATTAGAATTGGTGGATTTGATTTATGCTGTGACGAAGAGATGGCCATCAGATGAGCGATTTGGACTCATAGATCAATTACGTCGTGCAGCATCATCAATCGTGCTTAATATTGCTGAAGGATCAAGTCGTTCTTCCAGAGAATTCCGCCATTTTATAGATTTTGCAAAAGGTTCCTGCTATGAATGTATTGCTATTTTGACAATAGCTAAAAATAGAAAATATATATCTCAAAATGAATATGCTGGTTTTTACGGTCAAGTGGAAATAATTGCGAGAATGTTGAGTGCGCTAAAGAGATCTTTACCAATAACCAATAACCAATAACCAACTAACTATGAACATAGGAATCTTCGGTGGTGTGTTTAATCCTCCCCATATCGGTCACCTCATGATTGCCCAGCAGGTGTTGGATTTTACGGATATTGAGGAAGTGTGGTTTCTGCCCAATTACGGGCAGCATCCTCCTAAGCCCTATGTGGCGAGTGTCGCGGATCGACTTGCGATGACGCGGCTTCTTACGTTTCCCAAAGCCCTGGTATCGACGATTGAGATAGACAATAAGCTTGACGGGAATACTATTAATCTTCTGCCGTATTTACCCAATGAGCACACGTATTCATTTATCATCGGATCGGATTGGTTGCCGTCGTTTCATGTGTGGGGAAGCTGGCAGGAACTTCTGGAAAAAATGCGTTTTCTCGTGTTTCCGAGACATGGATTTTCCAATGAGCCTCTCTATGAGGGGATGGAGCTAGTCCGTCATGAACTGCTTATTGTCACGGATATTTCTTCGACAAAAATAAGAAACCGGGTGCAGAAAGGCCTGTCAATTGATCACTTTGTTCCTCCCCTTGTTTTGCAGTACATAAAAGAACATAAACTGTATATATGATGGTCAATTGTCAATTGTCAATTGTCGATTGTTAATTGTTCATTATTTATCAGTGGTCAATTGACTATTAACAATGAACTATTATCTATGATGTCCATCGATTCCAAAAAGGTGTCCCAAAAGCTTATCGAATTTATTAAAGCAGCATGTAAAAAAGCTGGTTTTTCACGCGCGGTTATTGCTTTGTCTGGAGGGGTTGATTCGAGTACAAGCTTAGCTCTCAGTGTTCAAGCACTTGGAAAAGATAATGTATTTCCGTTACTACTTCCTTATGGCGACTTGAATCCTCAAGGCGTGGTCGATGCGAATTTACTTATAGATAAATATGATTTAGCGAAGTCTCATGTTTTCTCGATAAACATTAAGTCATTTGTCGATCCAATGCTTGCCCTTGATGCGCCTATGGATAATGTACGACAGGGAAATATTATGGCGCGGACACGCATGATTCTCCTTTTTGATGAGGCGAAAAAACAGAATGCGTTGGTTATCGGCACTGAAAATAAGACTGAGCATCTTTTGGGGTACTTTACTCGTTTTGGCGACAGCGCAAGTGACATCGAGCCCCTTCGAAATTTGTATAAAACACAGGTGTATGAGTTGGCAAAACACCTCGGTATTCCAGAACAAATTCTTAATAAAAAACCCACCGCGGGCTTATGGGAAGGACAAACCGACGAGGGGGAGTTTGGATTTACCTATAAAGACGCCGATGAAATTTTGCTTCAGTTATTTGATGAAAAAAAAATAGTTGAGGATATCGTTGCTTCCGGCTTTGACCGCTCACTCGTTGAAAAAGTGCAATCGTGGGTCTCCAAAAACTCCTTTAAACACAATCTTCCCATCCTTCCATAGAGAGATTATTACTGGATTGTTCGCCAATACCATAATACCGCTGACGCTAAACCCACAAACGAACTAGGACAATAAGCCTGGAGGATGGATTCTTGACAATGTATACTTATTAGATAAAGATAGAGAAGAAACCGACAAAACTATGCCATGGCACACTTTTGTCGGTACTGGACTTGAAATGAAAAGAACAAAACGACGAACACCAAGAAGATCTAAGTCAAAGCTTGAGCGTATGCATCTTCCTTCTGATGGGCGTATTGCATCGCTATGCACGGTACTAAAAACGCAGATAGAAAAAGAAAAAACACAAGAGAAATACGCGCCGGTTAAACACGTGCTGACGCTCGTTGGAGCGGGAGCAGTGTTGGGATTAAGTCTTATTTCTCCATCAGTAGCTTTCCTAGTAAAACCATTTCTGGACGAAAAGAGGCGTCGAGAAAACGACGAATGGAAGCATTACAATCCCTATTATTTGCGACGGACGATAGAGCGACTCAAAAAACAAAAGTATGTAGAAATTGAGGAACGAAACGGTGAGCACGTGATAACACTCACGAAAAATGGGAAAAGGAGGATACTCAAATATGCACTCGATTCTCTGGTTATCGATAAACCAAAACACTGGGATGGTCGGTGGCGCTTAGTTCTTTACGATGTTGACAGTAAAAAGAAGCATCTTCGCGATATTTTTCGGGGAACACTACGGTCGTTAGGATTTTATCAATTACAAGAAAGCGTATGGCTATATCCATATCCATGTGAAGAGCAGGTAAGTTTCTTGCGTGAATACTATGACGTAGGCAGTGAGGTGATTTATGTCATTGCGACAAAGTTAGAAGACGACAGCCCATACAGAACATATTTCGGATTAGACTAAAACGAGCAACAAAACACTTATTCTTCGGACAAGTGATCCGCCAACTGGTGGATAAGGCGCTATAAATTTTTACGAGTTTTAAGATAGTAGGGTTTTAAGATGGTATGGTGAGTAAAGATGAAAGACGACAAAAGTACGCCATAGCATAGTTTTGTCGGAAGGTAGGAGTTTGTCATTAGATTGGAGAGGGACTGTCTTATAGCGCTCATTATAGTAATGAAAGAGGTTAGGTGCTAACACCGTGTGAAATGAGTGTGAAAGATGATATTGTCCATCGCGTGATTGCGCGGGGCATTTTCAAAGGATATACCGGAGCACAATCGGAATTGTTTGGGTATCCACTCGCATCTTACGCTGCTTTGACCCCGCTAAGCGGGGCAAACCTGCATAATCTTTACTCAAGCGTAAGATGGGCGTACAATAAGTAGGTTAGATTGATAGAGAGAGAATACGTATATGCCAAAACCTCCAGAAGCATCACCAATAGGTCAACCAATGCTCGAGAGACATTTATCTCCAGAGAATATAGCTGGTCACACAGTGACCAATCCCAATATCCTTGAGCTTTTGCTCGGACAGGGAGAAGTAAAAAAACGTCACGCAGAAGTCAAACACAAAGCAAAAGATCGTGCACAAGCTGCTAAACGAGATCCAGAAGCTATCAAAAGAGAACTAGAAGCAAAGCAAGCGCGAGCAAAGGGTTTGCCAGAGGGAACTGAGCTTACCAAGGAACTTTTACAGGCGCGCAACATGATTGAAAAGATTCATGGCGCAAGCGCGTACATGGACCCAAATCATATAAAAGCGCTTCCTGATGCGGCACTACTTGCGGTAAATTTAGCCCAGCTTCCCAATGAGCTCCGTACACCAGAAGTGCTTTTTGCCATGTGGACAGACTTTGCCTCCGATATACCCCTTGCGAGCTTGACTGCCCAAGCACGTCAAGAATATTACGATATGCAGCGGGTTGTTCGAAAAGCCATGGTTGACGCAGCCCGTTATAACCCAGGCAGCGCAATAGCCCCTGATGTCGTTGATAAAGTCATGCCAGAGGAGTTTTCCATAAATGCTGCAGACTTGGTGAGGCTTGCGAACCAACCTCCTGAGGTGTTTGAACGAAGTTTAAGGACAGATCGTTCAAGTGCGTTAACTCCAGAGAAAGACCGCTTTTGGATTTATGACGCAACAGATCGAGAAGGGGTCGAACGTGAAGTAGCTGACAAGCCAGAAACTCTTGATGATGGGCGAACTATCACTCGTAATAAACAACCACTTCGTGATGTATTGAAACAACTCGAGTCTATGCCTTATTTGGATGACGAGCGAAGTCTGAATCAGGCGTACGAGATGCTCGCTAACGCTCTTGGACCTCACAGCGAAGTAACCAGAACAGACTTAGAACCATATGCAAGTAAAATTCGAGAACAAATGCTTTTACTTAGAGGACAGCGTTGGGCACCAAACGCTGCAGAAATGAAAGAACTAAAAACAGATTGGAAAGCACGTGATCGTATGTTTTTTGATCGAATTGACAATGTCCTTCGCAATCCTTTCCAGCAGGCCCGAGAAGTTATGAATCTTTATGATGAGGTGGGTGTTGACGCATTTATTAAAGCAGTTGAAAAATTATGTGGACCTAAAGTAGCAGCCCATTATGAGCACCTTAAACAAAGTATTTTTTTAAATCATGATTTAGATATTATAGCAAGACACGCATCAGGAGACGTGGAGCTTTTCAAAAAACTTACTCATATAGCACATACATCATATATGCGTACTGCAACAACTGACCCACTTGCAGTGGCCATGATGTCTTCGTATGAGCAAGCACTTCGGGAGATACTTCACGATAATAACGGATTCTTACCGCCAAGTTTATTCGGGTTTAATGAGGTTGGAGGGGCTGCAAGTACGCAACATATATATTGGGATGAATTGGCGATGAAGATTTTTAAATCAAAAGTTTCTGCCGGAATTATACGTGATTTTAAACGATATAACGATGGCATTGGAGTTGCTCGACATGACAATATTGGGTATGAATTAGCTGATAATCCATTTACACAGCAAGATCTTGAAGAGCAATTCAAGCGTATACAAGCGACACAACATATGGCAAAAGGAGTTTCCATCTTTAATCATAGGATTCTTGAGATATTTGCCAGCGCCAAAGCTGCAGGATTAGAAACGTCAAGCTGGAAGTTTGGGAGTATTCCTTATGAAGGTATCGCTCGGTTTTTCCGTCCGCACGGACACTTATTTGGAAAATATGGCATGGGAGAGTTATCACACGATCCAGTGTTTAAGACGTTATTTGGTGGTGAGGAGATTCCGGTATCGTTGAATTTTATGCGATGGTCTCCGGATGACTGGAGGGAAGTTAAAGATGCCATGGCACATGGTACGCTTGAGGCGTGGGTGGCGAAGAAGTATCCGGGGAAAATAGGAAAAAAAGTTGCCGAACGCATCAAGCCTTTTTTGAATATCATGGAAGAATTTTCGTGGACTGGACGATTTGGTCCACACTCTGGGTGGGGAGAAAATGACGCAACTGTTTATTTTACCGATAAGCAGCGCGAGTATGAAGGTGGCTCGATGCGTCTTGCTAAAGCCGAGTGGTGGGCGGACCGCTATTTGGAACATACTGAAACTAATTGGAAAGATAAAAAAAACACCCCGGATGGAAGGGAAAAGTTACGAAAACTTAAACTAGCATACAGTGCGTGGGTTTGGGCACAGTTGACACTCCGAAGTCCGGAAACGGTTGCTCAAAATGTATATATAACGGATACAGGTCTTGCGAGTGCGGATAAGAAAGCACCGAGCCTGAGAAAAGTTTTGATAAAAAAGATTTTGGGAATTGACATCGACACACAAGTTGCAACAGAGCGAACGCCAGATCAAACGCAAGAGCAATATGCACAAAGAGTAGGCATACTTCAAGCGGATATCGCGGTGATTCAGCAAGCAGCGCTCTACGGTGGACATGGAAAGACGCCCAGGGAGATAATAGATGCAGATTATGATCTCATTAAAGATGACCCCAAAAATCCATTAATTGATTTTGGAACAGGGCAACCAATAACTGCAGAACAAAGAATAAGAGAAGCGCGTCAATATATAGAAGGAGTCAAGCGCGCGGTTTTGGGTGACAATATAAAGACCATTGGCGATTGGCAGCGCGTTCTTGGCATATCGTTTGTGACAAATGATTTTAGCGGCAAAAATTCAGAAAATATGCTTCATATCGCCAATTGGGAACAAATAGAGAGCATATTACGTGGGGTTGGTGGAGGAGAAGATACAGTGCTTGGCAAACTTGGAAAACTTGGTGAAAAGCTTATCAATCGGCCGCAAGATATCTATATGGGCATGGATGATGTGCGATGGGAAGAGCTTGACGTAGCAAATTTAGGTGAGCGGGCATTTGCGAGATTGACCAACGATTTAGAGTATCGCAAGGTGGCAGTAGAAAAAATGATGGCACTTCTTGGGGAGTTTAAACAGCACATGGATCAGAAAAAAGTTTTACAGCTTATGGAAGAAATGTATCGTGCTGAACTGGCTGGGCGAGGACCGGATTCTGCAAGAGCATTTGTGTATTATTTTGCGCGTCTTTTTGGAGAGTACTATCGAGGTCATGGACTCACAAAAATACCTTATTTAGGGCAGTTGTTGAGACGGACGTTACCTTGGAAAATGTCTGTGGCACAGATGGTACACGGGAAAGATCGGGGAGATGTATGGAGCATCAACAATGTAAAACAATTTCTTGATTTAGTGGCACAGATAGGAGCACTACCGGAAAAAGAGATTGCCGAAAATGGCGCACTCAATAAATATTCTATGGAACGGCTTGAAAAAGAATTGGTCGCTGGGAGAGGGTGGGCGATTTTAGAAATGATTATCATTGGATACGCTATCGCAGCAGCAATTGCTTTAGCCGGTGGGGCAACTAAATCAGTGGAAGAAGAGTCGAAAAATTAGATAAATTTAAAAAACTCTCTACTTATCTTCTTTCTTAGGCCAGAACATGTGTTTCAGTTGAGCGCCATAATAGAATTGAGACAATGCACCTTGGCCAATCTGCCAGACTCCACTTATCGGCGCCATCACAGCTCCCGGGCCAGCTCCTATCGGCGGTTTTGCTTTCATAGACTCTTTAATTCCATTTACGACGCCTGGTATAACCATAAGAATTCCTAAACCTATTAATGCAACTGCTCCTTGCCCGCCTGTACCCAGCAATGGTGGTGTCCATATTGCAGGTAAATTTGATGCCATAAGTATGTTACCGATAAGAATCATGAATGCTGTAATAGGAAAGACTATGAGGTTTGAAATAAGATTTAATACCCACGATGAAAATCCAACTCCTCCGGGAAAGACATCTAGGAGTATTTGAAATGGGCCAATCAGAAGCGAAATGATTATATGGATATATGCATTGAGTAACATGAAAAAAATTCGTATGAGCATAAATAATACTGCAAGCACTATTAGGAGAATAAACAAAGCTGCTCCCACAACTGCAGTAGCAAATTGTAGTACATAAGTTATTATGCCCCATGTTGGTGCAGCTATCTGAGTTCCAGCAACATCATTAGGTGCTAGAAAACGAATAAAATCATCAATTGCACGAAAACTTCCTACGTACCCTTTTATGACGACCCAGAAAGAACTACTTGTCCATTCAGAAACTGTGTTTGCATTTAGAACTCCATTGCTTGTTGAAACAAGCATGCCGATGACGACTATCATGACGAGATACATGGCATCAATGAGGAGGCCGACGATGGCGTAGGAAAAGGTGATGAGGATAAGCGTCATGACGATGCGCGGGAGTGCATTTTGGACGGTGACGACGGTTTTTGGATCTATTTTTTTGCGAAACATGACCATAAATCCGATGACGACCATGACGACCGCGAGGAGAAAATAAGAGAGATTTCGGAATGCTTTCCAGATAGGAAGAAGAAGCGAAAGGCCACTAAAGCCTAAACCTTGGGCATACGCAGGTTTGGGCAGAAAACCGAGTGTCGCACCGGTATCCGCTATCCACAGACGAGTATCTGCCGGAGGATTTTGATACATCATTGTGATACTGCTGCCGAGTTTACCAAGCGCACTATTATGTAAAAAAGGAAGCGTTTTTTCTGTACCGTCGTATGATACGACCCCGCTAATAAGGTCAGCGGCAGAGAGCATGAGTTTTTGATTGGCCACATCATAATTTGTTCCAGAATTCACTCCGCCTTCTCTTCCTTGTCGATACTCTTCTCGTACACACGGTATAGTAACATCCTTCCAGTTTGGATCATCTATGACGCACTCAAGCAGCTTAGCATAGACAGGAGGAGGATGAATAAGACCAATAAGCGAATAAACAAATAAGGAAATAAGTGAATAAAAAAGAAATGATTTTAGAGTATTCATGCGCAAAATAGATGGTATAAGTTGATTTCTAATTTGATTATCTAGTAAAAAACGCCTAAAAGCAACTAGACTGTATTATTACTTGGGAATGGTAAAGTTTAAGATTTGGGTCTGGGTGCCGGTAAAGATACCGATGGTTTTGATAATTAAAAATGCCACGACCATGATGACGATGCCGATAATCGCATTGGTTATGGCTCCTTTCGCCTGCTCAAGCTTCTTTTGATCGCCGCCGGAGAAAAGAAAGGTAAATCCGCCATAAAGAAGAAATACAAAAAGCGCAACACCGGCAAGTTCAAAAAGAGACGCAACGACGTTTTTAAAAAGCGGTTCCAGGCACTGAAACGTCGCAACGTCTTGTTTGGGATCGATACCGGGACTTGCGAAACATCCGCTCCATGAGGCCATATGAGAGTATTATCTTGTATTGCAGGATATGTCGCAAGAGACAGGTAACTTTAGAATGGCTTGGGGAAGTCGACGGTGCCGCCGATAATCGTGATCCCCAGGAATTGCTGGATGAGGATCATGATAGCCCAGGCAGCGCCGACGATGACAAGGCCGACGATAGCGTGGGTAATTTTATTTCGAGCAGCTTCCATGGCAGTTTTATCTCCGCCGGAGGTGATCCACTGGATACCACCTAAGATAAGAAAGAAAAAAGCAAGAAGTGCTGAGATAATGAGAAGCGTGCCAACGAGCGCTGAAATAAGCGTCCCGAGGTCGCCAATTTTGACATTACCCGGTTGATTAATATTTAATTTTGCTTGCGCCTGTACTTGTTCAACAAATAATCCCATAGTTACCTCCTACGTAGCAATGTGTTTATTATATCTCTCTTTCTAGTATTGTGCAATGTTTCCTCCTTTGTCAACCCTTCAATTTTTTTTTGCGCTTATTTTATCGTCGGGATCGGAAGCTGGGTAAAATCCCATCCAAAAAACTGGGCAACCACGGTCATGGTCGCCCATGCTGCAACAAGAATGATGACACCGACAATTGCTTGGATAATTTTTCCCCGGGCGTTTTCTAAATTTGCTTTATCACCGCCTGATGTTATCCAATGAAATGCGCCGGTAATAAGATAAAACAGAGCGATAATAAAACCAACAATGATCATGCCGCCAATCACATTACTGATAAGCTGGCCTGTGGCTGTCCCTCCTTTTTCGACACCACCTTCGCCGATAGACTTAGGAAGCACGGGATTAGTGAGTTGCGCGAGTAGTTTCATGATTAATGGATTCCTAAAAATTGAATTATTTGACCAGGGTCACTTATGACGATATCGTACCCAAAGAATTGGCCGGCAAGAGCTAAGATTGACCAGCCGGCTACAACAATCAGAAGGCCAATAAAAGCATTGGTGATGCGCTCGCGCGCTTCATGGAGCTTGGCTTTGTCTCCGCCGCTACTCATCCAGAAAAATCCTCCAATCAGAAATTGAAAGATAAACCAGACAGCAGCAGCAACAGTCATAAATCCGATGACCGAGGAAATAGTCGTTGTGACTTTTGTGAGCGCCTGAGTGCCACCACCGACGCCGCTTCCCCAACTTAATTTTCCTAGAGGACCAAGACCTTCACCTCCTATAGTGCCTAGTCCTTGTGATACCTGTGCGTATATTTTTTCCACCATACCAGTTATTTTGGTCCGTAAATTTTGGGATTTAAAATAAATCCAGCGTCACCAAAAATAAGATAGCCAAAGAGTGCGGCAAGCGCAAAGGAGCCGGCGATAATGAGAAGTCCTAAGAGCGTTTGCCAGATCCTCGCCCACGCCTGGCCCAAGAGTTTTACATCTCCACCTGCGGTCATGTATTGAAATCCGGCAATAATCAGGTTAAAGAATGCATAGATACTTGCTCCGACAAAGACGAGTCGGAGAATATTTGTCAGAAAAAGAATAAGGCCGCCTTGAACGCTTCCGGTGCTAAACGGGCTCTGATAGACACTCGGGAGTAGGTCATTTTTTACCGATCCTACGACGCCACTTGCTTGTGCAAAAACTTGTTCTTTAAACATAGGTTGTTACTTTGGAGTAAGTAGTGATAATCCGGTCAACTTTTCGATAATTTGAACAATCCAGAGTGAGCCGATAACAATAAGAAGTCCAATAACCGCTCCGGTCATTGCCTCTTTGCCCTGTTCGATTTTTTTTGTGTCACCGCCACCTGCTCCCATTATAATGCTAAAACCACCAAAAACCAAAAAAATAAATGCGATAACGCTGGCAATCACAAACGCATTTTTGACGATAACGCTGACCAGGTCACCAAACGTGCCGAAACTATACAATGTTTTAGAAAGATCCGTCTTTAGATCCACACCGGCAAATACGCGTTCCATATCATTAAGTCTAGAGGAAGGTCTATAGAGCTGTCAATGAATTTGTCACTACTTGCGCGCGTATGGTATAGTTATCCGGTGAGTGAGACCCAATTAGTTGAGAAAATCCTCCATCGAGACCGGCAAGCGCTCTCGGTCTTTTACCGTACGTATAAGCCAAAGCTCCTGCGGTTTATTGCCACGAAAGTGGAAAATCACGCAGATGCCGAGGAGATATTGCAAGACACGCTGTTTGCATTTCTTGAAGCAGTTCGTGATTTTGAAGGCAGGTCGCTACTTCAGACATTTCTCTATTCGATCTGTCAGCATAAAATAGTTGATTTTTATCGCCGAAAAAAAATACGGCATATCGTATTTTCTCGCATCCCGCAGCTTGAACACCTCATTATTCCACTATTATCGCCGGATGATGGCCTCGATAAAGCATTTATGAAAGAAAAAGTGTATAGTATTTTTGGAAAACTTCTGCCCAACTACCGACGCGTGCTTATATTCAAGTATCTCGACCAATATACAGTCGCAGAAATAGCCCAAAAGTTATCGATATCGTTTAAGAGTGCTGAATCGCAGCTTTTTCGGGC
>CAYVAR010000022.1:0-3725 GCA_964449675.1 uncultured Gammaproteobacteria bacterium | reverse complement strand
CTATCAAAAATTTATTCACCGATGGGAGGAGGTTACCGATTTACCGCCACAGTCGCTTGGTATTTTGACACCATATTATAAAAATTTGACTAAGCGACTTAAGGTCATGCCGTGGTTTTCCTTTGTTGGCATAAGTCTTATAAGCATTATCGGGCTTTATGTGTTCCTTGGTACGACAATTACGCTTCTTGTGACGGTTCTCCAACGCGGGTTTTAAGCCTCTACTTCCGACTAATACTCTACCTAAATATATGATTGATCAATTCCTTTTTGCGGGTGTTTTATTTGGACGAAATCTGGTAGGTATTATCACCAAACCCTACGAAACCTATCGCAGAATCGTCGATCGGGGAAATTTGTTTGAACTGGTCTACATTGTATTTCTTTTATTATGTTACTTTGCTATTGCAAGTATTGTAAAAACAGCTGCGTTTCGACCATTCCTTCTGACAAAACATTTTCTCATATTGTTTGGTGCCAGTAGCCTTACGTATACCATCTCGGTAACACTGCTCTGGCAGATTGGAAAAACCGTTGGCGGAAAAGGAAGTTTACGAAGACTCATGGTTTCTTGGGGATATACGCTTGTTCCAACGGTAATGTGGTTTATGATGACAAGCATTCTCTATATCATCCTGCCACCACCACGAACAACAAGTGTAGCAGGAATTGTTTTTAGCGTTTTGTTTCTTGTTTTTAGCACAACGCTTCTTTTTTGGAAAATAACGCTAGCGTATCTGACGCTTCGGTTTGGCTTGCGACTCGATTTATTAAAAATCTTTATCGTGACTGCGATCGTTGGTCCACTTCTTGCTTTATACAGCATCTGGATGTATCGGATGGGGATATTTAAAGTACCGTTTCTTTAAAACTCAAAACTCAAATGTAATAACTCAAAACTATATCTCAAAACGTAAATCTTATGTAAAGTTATTAAATTTGCGTTGTAGATTTGAACTTTGAGTTTTGCGATTTGAGTTTCCATATTATGAATTTACGGGATTTCAAAACTGTTTCGGAAAGAAGAAAAGCTCTGGAAAAAGAGCTAAAGGTTGACCTTAAGCACATTGGTTCCTATAGCCTTGACGAGGATATTGCCTCGAGCCGAAATTGTGAAAATATGGTAGGCGCTTCGCAGGTGCCGATGGGAGTCGCAGGGCCTTTAAGAGTGAGTCATGCAACAAGTGACAAGCGACAGGATAAAGAGTATTACATTCCACTTGCAACGACAGAAGGGGCGCTTGTGGCATCAGTTAATCGAGGATGCAAGGCGATCACCCAAAGCGGTGGAGCGATGGTGGATAGCTATCGTGTGGGGGCGACCCGAGGGCCAGTTTTTAAGGTAAAAAATCTTACTGAGAGCGACCGCCTCAATACATTTCTTGATACGCACCTTGATGATTTTAAAAAAATTACAAAAGAAACCTCGCACCATTTAAAGCTGAAGAAGCTTATGTCTCGTGGTGTCGGGAGATATCGGTTTATCAGATTTGCGTTTGACAGCGCTGATGCCATGGGAATGAATATGGCAACGATAGCATCTCAAGCACTCGTTGAATTTATTCAAAAGAAGACTGGAGCCAAGTGTATTTCGGTTGCCGGAAACTTTGATAGTGACAAAAAACCTGCGTGGCTTAATTTCATTGAAAATCGAGGATTTAAGGCGTGGGCTGAAGTAACACTTCCTTCCTTAGTTCTTGAACAAACGCTCAAGGTTACTGCAGCGCAAGTGTACGAGACGTGGTTTGCAAAATGTATGATTGGGTCGGCAATGAGCGGGTCGATGGGATTTAATGCCCAGTACGCTAACGTCGTTGCAACAGTCTTTTTAGCAACTGGTCAAGATCTCGGGCACGTCGCTGAAGGAAGTATGGGGATAACGACGGCGGAAGTCGTAAAAACTCAAAACTTCCCTCGGGAAGACTCGGGACAGGCAAAACTCAAATCTCAAAACTACAACTCAAAACGCAAAACCTTACATCAAAACGAGGATGAAAGTTTATATGTAAGTATTTATTTACCGGATTTAATGGTAGGGACTATTGGAGGCGGGACGGGACTAGCGACACAAAAAGAAGCACTTGAGCTTTTGGGTGTTGCGGGTGGTTTGTCAGTTGGTGAAGAAGGAAAGAATGCGCAGCGCTTTGCGCAAATTGTCGCAGCAAGCGTACTTGCCGGTGAAATTTCACTTTTAGCATCAGAAGCAGAGGGCAGTTTGGCGCGAGCACATCTTGCCCTGGCCCGTGGCCAGGGAAATCCAAAGTTCTAAATACTAATTTCTAAACAAATCCAAAGCACAAAATTCTAAATTCAAAATGGGTTTATTTAGAGTTTAAAACTATGAATTTTGATATTGTTTAGGATTTAGAAATTAAGATTTAGGATTTTTTAAAGATATGGTTGGCATTATTAGCTACGGCACGTATATCCCTACATACCGAATTCGTGTCAGCGACATTGCGTCGGCGTGGAAAAAGGATGCACGTGAAGTGATGCAGTCTTTGGGAGTAAACGAAAAGTCAGTTCCTGCTGGTGATGAAGACGCGGTGACGATTGCGATAGAAGCATCGCTGAATGCCCTTCGTTTTGCACAGGGTAAACTCAAAGATATCGAAGTCCTTTTTGTAGGATCGGAGAGTCATCCGTACGCGGTTAATCCGACCTCAACAATAGTTGGCGAGTTTTTAGGCATTGGAAATAATTATTTGGCAGCAGATTTAGAGTTTGCCTGCAAGGCTGCGACTGCTGGTGTGCAAGCAATTGCAGGATTAATTGATTCAGGTCAGGTCCGATACGGGCTTGCGATAGGTACTGATACTGCTCAAAGCAGGCCGCACGATGCGCTTGAATATACGTCAGGAGCTGCTGGAGCCGCGTTTCTCTTAGGAAAAGATGATCGGGATCAAAATAAAAGCGACAGCAAGAAAAACGATCCCCAAGAGAAGAGGCGTCCCGTCTTGGCTAGTTTGTTGGCATACACATCCTATTCGTCAGATACGCCGGATTTTTGGCGCCGGGACGGCATCCGTTACCCATCACATGCGGGACGATTTACCGGAGAACCTGCATACTTTGCCCACGTGATGGGGGCTGCGCTTCGCCTTTTTGAAAAGGCTCAGTGTAAGAGTCAAGATATCGATTACTGTGTGTTTCATATGCCTAATGGAAAATTTCCCCGTGATGTTGCCAGAAGATTAGGGTTCACCAGTGAACAAATCGCTCCGTCGCTTACCATAGACCATATCGGCAATCCGTACGCTGCATCAAGCATGCTTGGACTTGCTGCGGTACTAGATATCGCAAAACCAGGACAAAAAATTTTTATGGTGTCGTACGGATCAGGAGCCGGAAGTGATGCATTTGTCTGGGAAGCAACTGCCGCTTTACGGCAAACTCAAAACTTAAAATTCAAAACTCAAAACTTAGTAGAGCAGCAAATACAAAAGAAAACATATATTGACTATGTGCAGTATTTGAAGCAAACACACAAGATTTAAACTCAAAAGGTAAAACTCAAAGCTTAAAACGACAACGTAAAGCTCAAATCTTGATGCACTTTTACGTTTTGAGATGTGGTTTTGAGTTTTGACCTTTTAGTTTTGAGCTATATGTTCGTTTCTATAATTGGTGCTTCTACTACTCAATTTGGTGAATTATGGGGAGTTTCTCCCAGGTCTCTTGCACGGGAAGCGGTGTTTGGCGCGCTCAAAGACGCACGTATTTCT
>CAYVAR010000021.1:0-23793 GCA_964449675.1 uncultured Gammaproteobacteria bacterium | reverse complement strand
CAGGTCTCTTGCACGGGAAGCGGTGTTTGGCGCGCTCAAAGACGCACGTATTTCTCCCAAAAACATTCAAGCATTGTTTGTGGGAAATATGTTGTCTGGCATTCTCGGCGGACAGGAACATCTTGGTGCATTTTTTAGCGAAGAGCTGGGGTTAACGGTACCGGCATTTAAGATAGAGGGCGCGTGTGCTTCAGGAGGACTTGCGCTTCATATTGCAGTCAATAGTATTTTATCCAGTCAATATGAAACGGTGTGTGTGCTTGGCGTGGAAAAAATGACTGATCATAAACCAGAGGATGTGGCAACAGCGCTTATGGGAGCAGGCAGCGAAGAGGAACGCATGTCCGGCGCAACATTTCCCGGGCTTTATGCACTTTTAACTCAGGTTCACATGAAGGCATTTGGGACGACGGAAGAACAACTGGCTGCCGTTTCCGTAAAAAATCATTATCATGCGAGTTTAAATCCCAATGCTCAATTTCAAAAAATACTTACCGCTACGCAGGTTATGAAGAGTACAAAAATTGCAGACCCTTTGAAGCTTTTGGACTGTTCTCCAATAAGTGACGGAGCAAGTGCGGTGATTATTACAAGCGACAAGCGACAAGCGACAAGCGACAGGAGAAACGTGAAGATTGTTGCATCGACTGTTGCAACGGATACTCTTGGTCTCGCTCAGCGCACGAATTTAACAGAACTTCAGGCGACAAAAGACGCTGCCTTGCGCGCCTATAAAACGGCGAGCATAACTCCAAATGATATTGATGTCGCTGAAGTGCACGATTGTTTTACGATTGCAGAAATTTTAGCGCTTGAGGATTTAGGGTTTTATAAAAAAGGGAAGGCTGCAGATGCTATAGATCGGGGAGAAGTAACGCATGGTTCGACGAAACGATTAGTAGTCAATCCTTCCGGAGGACTAAAGGGATGCGGGCATCCAGTCGGGGCAACAGGGGTCAAGCAAGTCGTTGAGCTTGTTGAACAACTACGCGGGAGTGCCGGAAAAAGACAAGTTCGCGGTGCCCGCGTGGGGCTTGCCCATAATGTGGGGGGAAGCGGCGCAACAGCGGTAGTTCATATTTTGAAACGTTAGATAGTTACATAGTTACTTAGCAATGCAATCTCCAAGTAACCAAGTAACGAATTAACCAAGTAACCATATGCAAAGTCCGGTTAAAATTTGGCGAAACCAGAAAAAGATCACTCGACTTATTGGGCAAAGAGGGACTATTGTCGCATGGACCATGATCCGCGTTCCTCCGTCTGACTTTTCCGATCAAGCTCCTTATCCCGTGGTGATCGTCAAACTTGAAGATCAGAATACGATTACGGCTCAATTCGTCGACTGGGAGACAAAGCATCTGAGGGTTGGTCAAAAAACATGTACAGTCATTCGTCGCGTTACGAAACCAGATATTGATGGCGTCATCCCCTACGGCATAAAGGTTAAGCCCATATGAAAAAAGTGACCGTATCAGCTCCGGGGAAAGTAATTCTTATGGGCGAGCATGCTGTTGTGTATGGAAAACCGGCATTAATCTCTGCCATGAATGCTCGATTAACCGCGACGGTATCTGAGAGTTCTAAGCCAGAAATTGTTGCAGATGAAGGAGTGGAATACATAAAACATATCCTCGTAACTGTTTGTGAACACTACAATGTAAAGGATGTCCCTGCATTTAAAATTGAAATTTCCTCCAATATTCCAATCGGCTATCATTTAGGATCGTCGGCTGCATTGGGCGCAGCATTGGTCGGAGCTTTTTGTTATCTATTGAAAGGAATTTGGAATCCTTCGCTTATCAACCAACTTGCGTATGAAGCAGAAAAATTTATTCATATAAACGCATCAGGGGTGGATCCGGCAGCTGTGGTTTCCGGTGGGCTTATTTGGTATCGTAAAGAATTAGAATTTTTACGGAGTATCTGGCAGCTGCCACTCAAGATTCCTACCACGCTGGATCATTTTCTTCTTATCAACACCGGAAGGCCCAAGGAAACGACGGGAGAAATGGTGGCGTACGTAAGCGAAAAGCGAAAAGCGAAAAGCGAAAAGTATGAAAAACTTTTTTTAGAAAATGAAGTCCAGACCAAGCGGGTGGCAGTGGCGATAAAAGAGGGGAATGAAAAAGAATTGATCGACGCGATACGTCTTGGTGAGCGGACGCTCGAAGGGATGGGAGTTGTTAGTAAAAAGGCTATTCCCGTCATTCGTGCGGTAGAGCGTGTAGGAGGAGCGGCGAAGATCCTCGGTGGCGGCGGGAGAACCGAAGGCGTCGGATTTATATTATGTTATCACCACGATCCGGAGAAGATTGAAAAATTTGGTAAACCATATGGGTTTTCTGTCCTCCCGATTCGGTTGGGTGAAGAAGGGATACGACTGGAGACGAAGTTGTAAAAATCATACAAAATCTGATAGTATTCATACAAAGATATATGACTAGTCTGTTGGAACGTATTGGCAGGAAGATTAGGGAACGGAGAAGAGAGAAGCAGTGGAGGCGTTTGCAACAGCCATCTTTTACACGAAACGAGTGGGAGAGATATAGTGGAGCATACGAAGAAGCTTATCGAGAAGGTCTTCCTCAGGATTTAGTACCACAATGGGAAGCTGCAGTAGACGAAGCAGCTCGTAAGATACAAGTGTACGGTCGGGATGATCCGCATGGAGGGACTCAAGAGCAATGGGAAGCGTTTAGTCATGGACTGGCAATTATTCACGTTCACGATACTTTTCCTTTCCTCCATGAAGTTGATTTGTGGACTGATATTGGTGATAAGCTAACTGCTGAATTTCCAGGTATCGTAAATCGTGATAACCCTCCGATGATTAGACTTCCGAGTCATCCAAACGATTTCAAAATGGGGTAACTGCATGCCAACAGATAAACTTCAGAAGTCTCGATTTACACCTCGTGTTATTGTAGTTTCTTCCCCCGGTAAACTCATGCTTCTTGGCGAGCACGCTGTTGTGTATGGGTATCCGTGTATTGCAACAGCGGTTGATCAGCGGATGAAGGCAACGATAACCGGTCTTGAGGAGCCGGTTTTTGAACTTGAAGCCGCTGATGTGGATGTTCATGGATACAAGAAGCCATTCGTTGACATAGGAAAAGGCGATATTCCTAAGGGTGCGAAGTTTGTAGAGATTGCACTCCAGAATTTTCTTCAAAAAAATCCGATGAAAGGAGGCGTACGCGTTGAAACGTCATCAGAATTTTCCTCGCAGTTTGGATTTGGTTCCTCTTCTGCTTCAACGGTATGTACGGTAAAAGCCCTGTCAGAACTTTTTGGTGTCAAGCTTACCCCAAAGGATATTTTTGATATCTCATATAAAACAGTGCTTGATGTCCAGGGAAAAGGATCCGGGTTTGATGTGGCAGCGGCCATCTACGGTGGGACTTTTTACTTTGTCACGGCAGGGAAAGTCATCGAGTCTTTGGCGGTTGAAGAGTTGCCGCTCATTGTTGGCTATACTGGTGTCAAAGCAGATACGACGACGCTCATTAAACAAGTTGCCCAAAAGAAGGAAAAGTACCCTGCGAAAGTTGAGCGAATTTTTCAGGCAATAGCTAAGTTGGTCGAGGAGGCAAAAGTACGGATGCTCGAGGGCGATTGGGAGCGAGCAGGGAAACTCATGGATTTTAATCAGGAGTATCTACGCGACTTGGGAGTAAGTTCGGAAAAGTTGGAAGCCTTAATTGGTGCCGCAAAAAAAGCAGGTGCGTGGGGTGCCAAACTCTCCGGCGCCGGCGGGGGGGATTGCATGATAGCTTTAGCGAGAAGCAATAAGCGAGAAGCAATAAGCAATGCCATCACAGAGGCAGGTGGGCAGGTGATTGGCGTGTATCCAAATGCCGAAGGCGTGCGCATTGAAACAACGGACGACCAAAATGAACTATTTATTGTCGTTGATAAAAATGACAAGGTGTTGGGGTATCGCAGCCGCTATGATTGCCACCACGATACATCACTTGTACACCGTACAGTGGGGGTAGTTGTCTTTAATGAAGAAGGAAAAGTGCTTCTTCAAAAAAGAAGTAGTACGAAAGATATGGGTGCCGGACTATGGGGAACTTCTTGTGCTGGTCACGTGAGGAAAGGCCAGGAGTATGAAGAAGCACTTCATCGAGAACTTGTCGAAGAGCTTGGTGTGGATATGTCGGTAAAATTTGTGACTAAGGAAATTGTAGCTGATGAGGATGAAACAGAAATGGCTGGGTTTTATAAAGGAGTATATAATGGTCCATTCAAACCAAATTTAGATGAGATAGAACGAGTGGAATTTTTTTCGCCTAGAGAATTAGTTTTCAAAATTGCCTCTCGAGAAATAGTATTGACTAAGTGGGCGTTAGTTTCGCTTCAGAAAGCAGGGGTATTATCATGAAAGCTACTGCTATCGCACCAGCAAATATTGCCTTTATTAAATACTGGGGGAAAGCAGACAACGCGCTTCGTCTACCGCTTAACGCATCGATATCCATGAATTTGAGCGAGTGTACTACGACGACCACCGTTGAGTTTTCTCAAGATTATACCCAAGACTATATAGAATTTCTTTTTCATGAAACCTACAAAAACAAGCTCGAGCATGACTTTGTAGGTTTTGATAAAAAAGATTTTTCGGAGAAGGAAAAACAGCGTGTTGTCAAACTTCTTGATCGTATGAAAGCATTGGTAAAGTCGAATCTTTATGCAAAAGTTGTGACAAAAAATTCATTCCCAAAAAGCGCTGGCGTTGCTTCTTCGGCATCCGGATTTGCTGCGCTGACGGTAGCTAGTGCCAGGGCGCTTGATTTAAAACTTTCTGAAAAAGAATTGACGGCTCTTGCCCGTATCGGTTCTGGTTCTGCGTGTCGAAGTATTCCTGACGGATTTGTGATGTGGATGAAGGGAAATACGTCCCGGTCTTCGTACGCGTATTCACTCTATCCGCAGGAGCATTGGGATCTTCGGGATATTCTTCTTGTTACAGATACGTCGCAAAAAAAGATCGCAACGACGAAAGGCATGGATAAAATTCGTACCAGTCCTTTTTGGGGCAGAAGACTGCGAGATATGCCAGATAAAATAAAAATGGTGAAAAAAGCCTTAGCGAAGAAAGATTTCCGCATGCTTGGAGAGGTGATAGAAGAAGAAGCCATCAACATGCACGCGGTCATGATGACGCAAAAGCCACCGCTTTTCTACTGGAATGGCGTGACCATGAGTAGTATTCAAGCGGTGCAAAAGTGGCGAAGCGAAGGAATTGCTGTGTACTTTACCATCGATGCCGGACCAACGGTCCACCTTATCTGTGAAGGAAAGGATGAACAAATGGTTTTGAAGCGATGTACACTGCTGCAAGGCATTAAACAAATTATCGTCAATAAACCTTCAAAGGGTACGCAAGTGGTCGATGATCATTTATTTTAACATGGCGTCCAAACAATGTAACAATGTAGCAATATAACAATTGAGAATACGATGAGCAATAATGTAAAAGACAAAAATTCAATTCCTCAACATGTAGCTATTGTAATGGACGGCAACCGCCGGTGGGCGAAAGCGCATGGGTTGCCGGTTTTAGCGGGACACAAAAAAGTACTTGATGACGTGCTTGAGCCCCTTATCGAACACGCTGCAAAATTGGGCGTCACGTATATTACCTTTTGGGCGTGGTCAACGGAAAATTGGAAACGGGACAAACGAGAAGTAGAAGGGATCATGAAGCTTTTCAAGAGTCAATTACAAACCAAAGGCAATCGATTGCACGAAAAAGGAATCAGAGTCCGCATCATCGGTGATATATCTAAATTTGATGAGAGTCTGCGAACACTTTTGATTCAACTGGTCGAAAAGACAAAAAATAATGCCATCATTACTGCCGTTTTTGCTCTTAACTACGGTGGTCGCGACGAACTTCTTCGCTGTTTTAAAAAGATAGCTAAAAGATTGCTTGATAATGCTGCTATGCCCAGTAGCGCTTGGGAACAATTTAACAATTTAACAATAGAACAATATAACAATAATTTGGATACATCCGGCATTCCCGACCCAGAACTGATTATCAGAACCGGTGGAGAGCAAAGACTGAGTGGATTTCTTTTGTGGCAAAGTGAGTATAGCGAATTGTATTTCCCTACCTTTTTTATGCCGGAGTTTACTCCGAAGAAACTTGATGAAGCGATAGAGGAATTTCAGACAAGGAAACGGCGGTTTGGCGTGTAGAGGTTATTTAAAGATAGATTGGATCTCCACCACTCCAAATATTTTTCCAATAAGGATGACCATCCAATAGGCGACAAAAATTACAACAAATCCGACGATTGCATTTGTAAGTCGCTGTTTGCCTTCTTCTAATTTTTTTGCATCACCTGCGCTTGTTAGGAAGGAGTATCCAGCTCTAATAAGCATAAGAAGCAGCCCAAATCCGGCAAATGCTATGACAAATGGGATGGCACCAGTGACAATACTTCCGACATCTCCATATTTAAAACCTGGAATGCCAGTAATAGGAACAGGACCATTATCACCAGGCAGTTGAATCGATTGAGCAAGCACTCTGTACATATTTACTGAAAACCCGGTATTTCTAATATCCTAAATCCGATAAGCTGGAGAAGAAAGACTGAAAATATAATAAGGAGA
Source organism: uncultured Gammaproteobacteria bacterium (assembly GCA_964449675.1). GTDB lineage: Bacteria > Patescibacteriota > Microgenomatia > UBA10105 > UBA927 > CAYVAR01. The sequence goes on along the minus strand of CAYVAR010000021.1, from coordinate 17,160 downwards.
AGTCCGGAAATTGCCGACCACACTGTTTCTTTCCCTTCAGTCAAATGTTCAGGGTTGCCCGCACTTGTGAGAATTTTTAACCCGCCGAAAAGAATAAGAAGAAGCGCGATGCCTCCCGCTATGCCGATACCCGTCGTAAAAAGTTTGGTAAATATTCCTTGACCTGTTGCATCAATACAGCCAAGCGCTGTATATGCTCCATTTCCCGATACACAACTTTCGCACGCTGATCGCTCCGGTCCTCCTGGTATAGATTGGCATATCGCCGTACTAGCTCCTGCTGCGCGGGCGATATCCATCGGGACGAAAAGCAAAAGAATAATAGTTAAGAGCATTAGGACAATATAAACTCTTTTCATTCTATTAGTGTACCAAAATAGCTTTATAAATGAAAGCACTTCGGTAAACTCAGCGCAGGCACTTTGGTAAGATCAGTATAAAGCCATGGTAGAATGGATAATAGCAACGCAAGTAACACTCGCAACGCCGGCAACGCGAGTAAAACAAAAAAAATGAAAAAAATTTTAAGTAATTTAATTATTTTCTTCCTATCTTCCTATCTTCCTATCTTCCTATCTTCCTCTGTGTATGCCCAGATGTGTGATCCAAGCTGTGTAAACGCTATTGAATGTAGAGAGAAAATTGCCAAGTGCCAGGAAGCGTGGAATCAGATGGAAACTGCCAAAAGACCACATGTGGATGCGCTTAAAAAGATGGAAGCAGATATCGCTGCATTTCAAAAGAGAATTAAAAGTATCGAAAATACGGTTTATCAAAAAGCTATTGCAATAAAAGAAGGAGAAAAGGAACTGGAAAATCTTCTCGGTATTGCACAAATTCGTGTGCGACAATTTTATATTCGTCGGTTTCGTGTGACGCCGATGGCCCTGTTTTTATCTTCATCAGATGCTGGTACGGTATTTCGGCTCCTCGGTTACCAGCAAGCCGTCACCAATGAAGATAAAAAGGTTATCGCTAAGACGGCGGTCAGCGTAAAAGACCTTGAAAATAAAAAAAAGTCACTTGAGGCCGAGCGCGCATCACTATCGTACCTTAAAGAGGAAACCGATAAACGGGCGGTATCGGTGCGAAAACTCGTGGGTGATGCAAGTGCGTACCAAGAAAAATTGACCGGCATTATCGCAAGTTTGACGACCCAGCAGCAGACGATTCTCAATGCCCGGTCCGGCACATTTACGACGAGCGTGGGAGACGTACCACTTGCCGATGACCCCAATGCCTCACCAAACTTTAATCCCGGATTTTCACCTGCATTTGCCGGATTTGCTTTCGGTGCTTATACCCATAAAAAGGGAATGAGTCAGTATGGTGCAAAAGGCAGAGCGGATAGCGGGCAAAATTATCAACAAATACTTCAAGCCTATTACGGTAAAACCCCGGCCGGGAAAGACACTGGGGGACCCATTAGCGTATCCGGATTTGGAACTATGGATTTTGAAAACACGTATATGATGGGCATTGCGGAAATGCCTTCATCATTTCCAAAGGAAGCGCTCAAGGCACAAGCTGTGGCGGCGCGAACCTATGCCTATCGATATAAAAGCGGTGGGTCAACAATCTGTGTGACTCAAGCATGTCAAGTATTCTCCAAATCAAAAGCAGACAACCCGCCGGGTGAGTGGAAACAAGCAGTTGATGAGACGCGTGGCCAGGTACTTGAGGACGTGGTGGGGTACTACTCCTCGACCACCGGTGGATACATTACCACCATGGGTTGGGATACCAAGTGTGGTAATCAAGGGTGCTGGACAGGGGACGCGTATGAAAAAATTGCCGGCAGTCCCTGGTTTTATAAAGGATGGTATACCGCTGACTACTACAACTCATCGGGAAAATGCGGAAAAAGTCATCCGTGGCTGACACAAGAGGAGTTTGCGGACATAGTAAACGCCTGGCAAGCGAGGAAAAATGGTGGTGATACGAGTCGGATACTTCCTACTACCATCAATAGTTGTCCGATAAGTGGCACGACGGGAAATCCATACTCTATGGGTGAACTTCGGGATTTAGGCGGTTTTAGCAGTATATCAAGTGTGTCGGTAACATATAATAGCGGCGGGTATACCGATACGGTGACTATCCAAACAAATAAAGGGACAGTGAGTATACCGGGAAGCGAATTTAAAGAAACGTTTAACCTGCGGGCACCTGGGTATATTTCGATACGCAGTAGCTTGTTTAATATTGAGAAGAAGTAGTAGAATAGCCCCGTGCCTACTCTTTTTGAATCACCTGCAAAACCCAAAAAGCCTGAGGTTGTAGTTCCTAAAAAAGGTCCTTCCGATCATTCCTCTATGGGGCCTTTGACGTGCTTTGCCATAAACCCAAGTGGCGTACGATTTGAGACACAAGAAGAAAATGAAGTCGTCGTTTTGTTTTTACGACAGCATATCATTATTAATATCTCCTGGGTTATCATTGCGCTAGTTCTCATCTTTGCTCCATCCGTACTTCTTCCACTCCTTCTCAAAGCGCTTCCCGTTGTACTGCCACCTAGCTATATCATCGTTGTGACTCTCTCATGGTATCTTTTGACCGTAGGATTTATCATAGGAAATTTTCTGCACTGGTATTTTAATATTTATATCGTTACCAATGAGCGCATCGTTGATATCGATTTTTATTACCTTCTGTTTAAGCGATTTTCCCAGGCGGAACTTGAAAAAATCCAAGACATATCGTATTCCTCAGGAGGTATTTTTGCAACAGTTTTTAACTATGGAAACGTGACGGTAGAAACCGCAGGTGAAGCTCCGAATATAGAATTTGAGGCTGTGCCACATCCAGATAAAGTTGTTGAGACAATCAGAAGCTTAACAGAACAACTACCAGGGAGCATATGACGCCACAGATTTCATCAGTCATTTTTCTCGTTATAAAAATATTTATCCTTGTCGGTATAGGACTCTATACATTGTTTGGAGCGGTACTCATACGACAAGAACAGCTTATGGCAAATGTGCTCGAGGAGTCTTTCGAGCCGATATTGCGACTTTTAGTCATTTTGCACTTTGCAGCAGCAGTTGGCCTTTTTATTTTGGCACTGTTTATTTTATAGCTTCAATTCTTCTTCTCGTGCTACTATAGAAAATAGATGCCAGGTAGTAGAAATTCGACCGTCCCGACGTATGTTGGGACTCATTGAACTCCTGGCTATGGGATCTATTAATAATTTTAGCTTGAAAGTCACGATAATACTCTGATAGTACATCATATTGGAGTTGTCGAATTTTCACTACCTGGGATGCACATATCACCAGATATTGGATCAGTTGTCGGCCAAACGTCGCAGACGCATTGGGGTCAAGTATTTTTGACGCCCCATGCCTATGGAGTGGTGGAGATAGAAGAAGCATTAGGTGGTGCGATGAAACTCGGAGTATCGGTATTGGCGAAGCTAACTGAAAAATTACGACAACCGCCTGCGAGGCTTCAAGAATTAACAGCAATTGCTTCAAGTATAGAAGGCCGGTATATACAAACGATACTCCTTCTTGTTCCTGTTGGTCGCCTCGTGTATCTCGTCCTTCGTGGTAGCGGCAGAGTGTACTGTAAAAGAAATGATCAGTTATCTCGTCTCATGGATAAAGAGGGAAGTTTATCTGGACAAGTAAAACCCGGGGACACGCTTCTTTTAGCATCGCAAAGTTTTATACAAACCCTACAAGAAAACGAACTCGTTAGCGTATTTGATCATGGCAATGCCCAAGAGGTTGCGGAGAAACTGACCCTTCTTCTTCATACAAAAGCCGATGGCACAGGAGGTGCAGCGCTTATTTTCCAAATACGTACACTAATCACAAACGAAGTATCAGAAGAAATTGAAAGAGCACGGAGCATTGCTCAACCTGGAAGCGCAATGGCCGAGGTAAGAGAACATGTACGGTTTGAGAAAGTTAAACAGATGATTCCTTTTAAACATGTAATACGAAAGTTTCGTCATAGAACTGACAAGAAAAGTCTCGGCGCTATTATATCGATTGCATTCATTATTTTTTTTGCAATAAGCGTCATATTGGGAATTCAAAAACAGCGCAGTGCGTATCGTAATCAAGAAGTTACAAATAGAATAAGTGACGCGCAGCATGCTTTTGAAGAAGGTATCGCTCTCATGGAGCTTAATCCGGTGAAAGGTCGGGAGAGGTTATCTCAGGCAAAAGAACTGCTCGCACCACTGACGCAGACGTTTTCACCAAAAACAAAAGAAGGACGAGACGCGCTCGCGTTATACGCACAAGTTTCTGACCAGTTGACGAGTGCACGCCGAAGCACAACGCAAGAACCGATTCTTTTTTACGAACTTGGACTTTTGAAAAAAGATGCCCGCGCAAGGAGCATCGCCAATCGAGGCAGTACAATGACTTTTTTAGATACGAGTGGACGGGGTATCTATACTCTTTCTCTTACCGCAAAAAATGGTCAAGTGGTTGGCGGTGGAGAAGTATTTAGTGGGGCGTCACTCCTTGCTACTCACGGTGAGAAAGTGTATATTCTTGTTCCGACTGGTATACACGAGATTGGGCTTCGAGATAAAAAAGTAGCTCCGCTTGTCATTCGAAAATCAAGTGAATGGGGTATGATTTCATCGATAGTTTCTTTTGGCGGAAACCTGTATCTTCTTGATACGCAAAAAAGTAGAATTTGGAAGTATATCGCCACAGACAAGGCCACGCCAGCAGGCGGGCAGGGTTTTTCTGATCTTCGCGAATACCTAAATCCCGATACAATCCTTGATTTAACTCAGGCAACAGGAATGGCAATTGACGGATCAGTGTGGATTGGTACCACGGACGGGAAAATAGTGCGATTCACGCAAGGAAAAGAAAATACATTTTTTGCGCAGGGAGTAGAACCGGATTTGGGAAAAGATCTCACTGTCTATACCAGTGATGAAACAAAAAATGTCTACATTTTAGATCGGCAGAATAAACGCATCGTTGTTTTAGATAAGGATGGACTTTACCAGGCACAGTATAGCTGGACAGGGGACATGTTTCCGACGCAGTTTATCGTCTCAGAAGAGCTTAGGAAAATTTTGCTTCTTATTGACGGCAAGCTATACTCTATGGAACTCAAGTGAATCCGACCAATTAAACCAATTTACCAGTCAGACCAATGAATGATGAAATAACTAAATGATTTAATCATTTCTATAATATTTTTTCCATTTATTGGGTTATTGGTTAGATTGATCTCGGATTGGTCGGATTATTCCTATGAAAATTGTCAATCGCAAAGCTTTTTACGACTATGAAATCCTTAATCGATTTGAGGCGGGGATTCACCTGATTGGCGCTGAGGTCAAATCGCTTCGCGGCGGCCATGCGAAACTCGATGGCAGCTTTGTGCGGCTTATGAGGTCAGAGGCATACCTGGTCAACGCGCAGATTTTTCCGTATCTTTACGCCCGGCCGGAAGGCTATGATCCGAAACGCACACGAAAGCTTCTTTTGCATAAAAAGGAAATAATGAGTCTGAAGGGGAAGATTGAAGGCGCCAATTTGACCTTAGTCCCCCTTTCCTGGTATACTAAAGGCCCCCTAGTCAAGCTCGAAATCGGCCTTGCTCGCGGAAAAAAAGAGTATCAGAAACGGGAGAAAAAGAAGCGAGAAGACCAGAGGCGGGAACTGGAAGTAGAATTTCGGGGGAAGATAAAATAAAGAGTTTGCCTTGAGCACGTCGGTATACTCAGCGTAAACGAAGCAGAAGGGTTTTGGGGGAAAGTTCGATAGAAACTGTATGGACGATGATCAGCCAACTATTAGAACGATGTGGGTAGTATCAGATGAAGGTGGTGCTCCTTTTCAAGTTGAGCTGGGGGAAGGCGAGAAGCTACCAAATTTTCTGCATCCTATCGTTGAGATAGGAGATCTGCATGGTTTAAGATTAGATCCTTATGCCTTGGGTCGGGGTGAATTGCCTAAGAGTGTTATAGGATTAGAAAAAGAATTGGGTTGAACATAACGGGGATGATTGATTCGACGAAGGATGTACATTAAAAACTGCAAGCCGGCGATGACAAAAGAGCCGCACGCCCTGAGAGCAATCGAAGGGTAAAACCTTGTTAAATATAATTGCTGATACAAAAGCAAAACTTCGCGCTGAGCTCGCTCTTATCAAAGAAGAGCTTGATGCGATGGCCCGAAGCTTCGTGGGAGTTAATCAATTAGCTCTTACCGCCTAAGGTTATCTCCTTTTTGTTTTTCTCGGTGAACTAGAGGAGGTACAAACACCAGCCGAGACGTCAGGGATCAAGGGACCGATTGATCTCGGAGTAAAATTGGTCAACACTTTGTATATTTTTTGTCTATTTTGTAGTATACAAAGAAGTAAATAGACTACGCTTGTAGACGTTTCTCGTGTACTTCTTCGGACCCGAGCTCATTACTCGGCATCTCCACACTCCGCCCCGACGAACAATCGGGGCTTCGCGTGGTAAGCCACACTTCAATAATTATATAGAGCTTGAAATCTCAATGCGGAGTGTGCCCCGCGGAGCTTTAGCGAAGTGGGGCAATGTACTACGTCTATATTCTTCGACTCCATGACAGGTCGCTTTATATTGGTTATTCCTCTGATTTAAAACAACGGTTGGTTGAGCATCAGAAGGGATCCGTAAACTCAACAAAACACAACCTTCCATCGGTATTAATCTGGTACTCAGCGTTTCGGTCGAAAAATCAGGCAATTGCCTTTGAGAAGTACATGAAAAGCAGCTCAGGCTTTGCATTTCAAAACAAGCATCTGATATAAGATGAATATTCTTGATCTCATCTTTCCCAAGCGTTGTCTCGGTTGCGGGCGGATAGGCCTGCCTGCCGGCAAGGCAGGGAAATATTTTTGTGATACATGTAGATTTTCAGTAAAATTCATTGCACAAAATGAAGCGATTTGTCCGGTGTGTGAAAAGCCGGCAATTGATGGCGCGACACACCCGGGGTGTCAAACAAAATACTCCCTTGACGGACTTACGAGTTTTTTCCGTTACGACGGCATCATTCGCAAGGCGGTCAAAGCCCTTAAGTACCGCTACGTTTCCGACCTCGCTCATGAGTTTATTTCGTTAATCCCGTCTTATCGAATTAACGAATTAACTAAACTTCGAAGCTACAAAGCTTCTCTCGCTCCCATCCCTCTTCACCCCTCCCGTTTTCGCTTTCGCGGATTTAATCAAGCAGAAATCCTCGGGAAACTTGTCTCAAAACGATTAAATATACCTATGCAAACCGATAGGCTTAAACGCATTAAAAAGATTACTCCGCAAGTAGAGATGAAGCATCGGGAAGATCGACTAAAAAATATGATAGGAGTTTTTGCAACTAACAATTTAGCCCTTCGACAAAGCTCAGGGCAAGCAATTCTTCTTTTTGATGATGTCTTTACCACCGGTGCAACGATGCGGTCGGCTGCCAATGTCCTGAAGCGCGAAGGCGCGAAGTTTGTCTGGGCTGTTACAATGGCACGGTGAAAATTGCAATTGTCGCCAATGGGAATTTAGGTGAGCATTTTTTGAAAGATATTCGATCCGCGGATTTCGTTATCGGCGTCGATCGAGGAGCGTACTGGCTTATTATAAATGGTATTCATCCTCAAGTCGCCATTGGAGATTTTGATTCAACTTCACGCCACGAACGTGCCCTTATAAAAAGAAAAGTAAAAACAGTCAAGGAATTTCCATCAGAGAAAGATAAAACAGACCTTGAGCTAGCTATCGATCATGCTATATCGCTTAAGCCCAAAGGGGTGGTGATCTATGGAGTAATCGGAAGTCGTTTTGATCACACACTCGTTGCTGTTAATCTTTTGGAAAAATTGTTAAAAAAGCATATCGATGCAAAAATACGTGACCGAAACAATGAAGTTTTTCTTCTTCAAGAACGTCGTACAATTTTTAAGACTCATAAGTACTTATCATTACTTCCTTATACACAAAAGGCAGTTGTGACAATCAGAGGAGTCCTCTACCCCACCACTAAGCGCTCATTTTATAGGAATAGCAGTTTAGGGATTAGCAATGAAATTGTGGGTAAGAGAGCGGAGATTATAGTACACTCGGGAATTATCCGCATTGTGCAAAGTTCAGATTAATCTGCGGTGTCTGGGTAATTATGTTGGAACTTATTACAAAAATCTTACCTGTCGTTCGGTAAACGTTTATCAATATAACTTCTCTTAATAATCACACCCAAACAAACATCACTATTTGGCCCATCATCGGCCGGTCCTCTTGGAAAAGGGACCCATATCAACCCCAGACAGTTACACCGTTGCTCTCTTATTGGTATTAATCCACTGTAACTATTACAATTATTAGAAAAGGATACAATAAGAAAGACTGTGCCTACCAGTAGTAATATAAGTAATAAAACTGCTTTCTTTGACATACAGTTATATCCTGGGCGGAGGAGGTGGGATTCGAACCCACGCGAGCCTTGCGACTCAGCGGTTTAGCAAACCGCCCGAATTGACCAGCTATCGGACTCCTCCTTTGTAAGAATCTAAGTTTTTAAGTAGCCTCGGATTATGTGTTCCGACAAGAGTAATGTATCGCTTTACTTCAGTCTGATTATAAAGCCACACGCGTTTATTTGCCACTTTATCGATTATTTTTGGATTGAACTGAAGGCTTCTAAGAGTATCAAGCGCAAATTGCAGTAAAGGAATTGATCGATTGACGAATGAAAGTTTTGTATAGGTATAAGATTTTCCATTAACGCTGTAGGCATGCTTAAATATGCCTCCATCCGTGTCCACTAATCCTCGTAGACAAGCGATCCTATACGTCGGATTCTCCTTTATCCATTGTGGGACATCGACTTGCAGTTTAATCTTGTTTCCTGGTCTAAGTCCAATGCTTGTAAGATATTGAATTGCGCCAATACTGCTTCCAGATATTAGAATGACATTAGAGTCATCGCGAATTTTATAATACGGATTGAAACGAAATAAATGCTGGATTAGTTGAACGATAAAATGGGAATATTTGTTATCTACTTTTGCGCTTACTGTAATAGACCATTGTTCATTTCCTATATGGCCATCTCCAAGTAATATACCAACAAACTCAGCTAATTCCTCGGAGTATTCCTGAGGAGAATAAAAGGGCTTTGGTTGCGGAATTAAGCCACGTTCTCTTAAGGTTTTTATACCTTTTTTGCCTCCTTTACTTCTTCCTTCTGGAGTTCCAGGAGCGCCGTATTTTTTTATCATTGCAAAAGCACCTTTACGAGAAGCATTTATCTTTGACTGTTCCCAGAGATTCCGTGCAGCTTCCTTTGAGTCTGGAAAAAAGACATGGAAGCGTTTTTCTACAATATCTACCACGGATTCAGGAATAGCATATTTTCCTCTTCGCCAATCTCTGTAACTCCTGGGAACCACCGAAAAAATAGATGCAAGCTGGTTGGAATGTAGGCCGCTTGAACTTTCTATTGCTCTGAAAAAGACCATTTGTACGTCTTTTTGAAGTTTATATCTATTTTCCATAAAGACTCGGCAATATCTCCATGATATGATATACTAGGCTGTTTTACAATATGGAAGGGTCGCATAGTGGACGATTGCGGTAGTCCTGTCCCAGAAGTATGTATCCCGCCAGCGGCGGGATTACGACTTCGGGATCCCACACACTAAGCCAAATCTCCGATTTGGCAAGTGGTGTGGGAAAAACTGGAAGGGTGCTAGAGAGGTTGAACAGGCTTGTCTTGAAAACAAGTGAGGGCGCAAGCTCTCCGTGGGTTCGAATCCCACCCCTTCCGCCTTCGTTTCGCCGTAGCTCGCAAGAGCGAAGGCGAGCTACTCTGAAGCTTCGGCGAGACAAGTCCGCCTTTGGTTAGACGGAGTATGATTTAATTATACGAATCTACTATGTATTACGTATATTTGTTGAAATGTTCTGACAATCGAACATATATCGGTTGCACTCATGATTTAAAAGATCGTATAGAAAGACATCAAAAAGGAAATGTTCTTACAACCAAAGATCGATAACCAATAAATCTACTTTCTTACTTTGCTTTCTCAAACAAATACACAGCATTTAATTTTGAAAAATATCTCAAATCCGGTTCAGGGAGAGCATTTTTAAAAAAGCACGATGTAATTAATTTATGAAAACTCAAGAAGAATTCATGCGTCTGGCAATTGAAGAAGCAGAACTTTCCGTTAAAGATGATAACGGCCCATTCGCTGTGGTAGTGGTTGATCAGCATGGAGATGTAATCTGGAAAGATCATGATCGTCAAAATGAATTAATTGATCCAACCGCCCATGGAGAAATCAATGCGATTCGCTATCTTTGTAAAAAATTAGGCACAAAGTCTTTAAGAGGATTTTCTTTTTATACTACTTCGGAACCTTGTCCCACATGTTTGACTGCTATGATTAAGGCACAAGTTTCCTATAATTATTTCGGGGCTCCAACTGAACCATCAGCTTCATTACCTTTAAAAGCCGAATGGTTGGCTTCCTTTTCAAAAAAATACCCAATTATTGTTAAAGGTGGAATTTTAGAAAAAGAATGCGTCGAGCAGAGAAATAAATTGCTTGGAAAGCTATTATAACGGCTGGGTTACAGACCCAGTTATTGTGTCATTTTCTCCATTTGTTTTTTGATATATACTAGTTACATGGATAAAGATGCTGCCGGTTCGCAAGAAGAAAAGCGCGAAGAAGTCTACGTGTCCTGGTCTTCTCCGTCGAGACTTTTTAAAAAGCGAGATAAAGAATACTTTACCAATATCGGCGCCATTGTATTTCTTCTCACCATCATCCTCGTATTTGCACGAGAGTTTTTGCTCATTGCTGCAGTGCTTTCTATCGTTTTCCTTATCTACGTCCTTTCAACCGTGCCGCCAGAAGAGGTGAGGCATAAGGTTACAAATCTAGGCATCGAGAGTGCCGGACATTTTTACCGATGGGAAACGTTAGTTGATTTTTGGTACGAGGAGCAATGGGGACAAACACTTTTAGTGCTGCGTCCTTTTGGAAGTCCGCGCGTGATTATCCTTTTGGGTCATGAACATAAAGAAAAAATACGCGAATACATAGCAAAACATATTCCGTTCCGTGAGGAGCCGGAAAAAAATTGGGTCGATAATGCCGCCTCATGGTTAACTGAAAAAATCCCCCTGGAGAAGCCCAGTATTTGACATGCTACCATATGTATGGTAATATGATTACCATATGAATTATCAATTTGTTCGTACTACGGATATCCAACGCAATTTTAAGAGTATTCTCGAAAAACTCCATGCTTCAAATGAGCCCGTGGTGGTGCTGCGTGATAGTGTTCCGGAAGTCGTTATGGTGCCTTATACGGAATATCAGGAGTTGTCACTCATCAAGAGGCAGTTATTGCGGACGCGAATGGATGAGATTTGGGAAACTATGCGAAAACGCAATGCCAATGTCTCAGATGAAGAGATCAACGCGGTTATCGAGCAAGCAAAGAGGTATGCAAAACGCCGTCGTTGATACTAATGTCCTCGTGCGTGCCCTCTTAAAACCAGACAGCAGCGACGGAATTGTGGTTCGGAGGGCATTTGATGACCGATTGTGCATTTGGTACAGCGAAAGAATTATCCGGGAGTTCATCCGTGTTTTATCCTATCCGCGTCTTGAGAAATATCACATCACAAAGGAGCGTGCAGAAGTTTTTTTGGAATTGTTTATTACGCAAGGGAAAATAATAACTCCACATATTACGAAGCTGTGTAGAGATTTGGATGATAATGAAATTTTGGGTATTGCACTTGCTGCCGTTGCAACCACAAACGCCTCGATTGCTCTTGTCAGCGCGGACAAAGACCTCTTGGTTTTGAAGGGGAGCGTTGAGGGAGTACGTATTATGAAGCCGCAGGAGTTTTTACGGGAGACACCGATCAAGTAAGCGCGAACTGGCCTTCTCCTGCCTTCCATAGTAAAATACAAACACTGCGCCCGTAGCTTAATGGATAGAGCAGCGGATTGCGGATCCGCAGGTTGAAGGTTCGACCCCTTTCGGGCGCGCATTGACATTTCTTAGCGATTCGCCAGCTGGCGGAGAGTTTAGAAATGACAATGCCTTCCAGCAAACGCTCCTCAAGTCGTGTACGAATAGTACCCCAAAAGACTTGAGGGAAGTTGCGGAGGGCAGCAAACCAGGGAGAGGTGCAGGGAATGGCTATCCGGACAGTCCCGAAAACTGTTACCCCGCAAGGGGTTTGTGGGTTCGAGTCCCACCCTCTCCGCCTTCGCCACCTACCAGACGGTACAGGGCTTCGGCGGACAAAGTCCGTTAGGTTGATCGCGAAGGAGAGTTATGATCATCACTATTTGCGGCAGCATGCAGTTTCATGAGGAGATGCGCAAAATCAAAAAAGCGCTTGAAGAAATGGGGCACACGGTGTATGTGCCCAAAAGCATCGACCTTATGGATACGACCGGTTACGTCCATCCGACAGAAGATGAAGAGCGTATTGAGGCAAAGATAGAATACGATTTTATCCGAGAACATTTCCGGAAAATTGAGCTCGCGGACGCTATCCTTGTTCTTAATTACGATAAAAAGGGAATTGCCAATTACATCGGCGGAAACACATTTTTAGAAATAGGATTAGCATTCTGGTTAGGGAAGAAGGTATATCTTCTCAATCCCATTCCTACCATGGATTACAAAACTGAAATGCACGCAATGCAGCCGACGGTACTTAATGGCGATTTGACAAAAATATTGTCATAGCCTCTGTAATTTAATGGATAGAATATCGGTTTCCGGAACCGACGATGTGGGTTCGATTCCCGCCAGAGGCGCAGAACAATTTTGAAGACAAAATTTTTTTGCATAAAAACCTTCGTATGAAAAATATAAAACATATTACCAATCTTATCTATGAGGCATCGGTTGTTGCCAAGCTTAAACGGACGGGGTGGCAGATTTTTGGGGATAACGATGAGGGAGTGGGAGAGCACACCTTCATGACGAGTGTCATCGCCTATTTTTTGGGGAAGCAACTTAACCCTTCGACAGGCTCAGGGCAAGTGCAACGAGTTAACTTGGAAAAAGTTTTGACAATGGCTGTCTTTCACGATTTTCATGAAGCTCGCACCGGAGATCTTGACAAGATTGCAACCTTTTATATGACGCGGGATCAGGATAAGGCAAATAAAGATATTTTTGAGGAGGTAGACTCTGAACTTCTCAGTTTGCTTGAGGAATATGAAAAGAAACAATCACTTGAAGCGCGGATTGTGTATGAAGCAAACGTGATAGCATTTCTCGTTGAACTCAAACGCCTTGAGGAAAAAGGTAATGTCCACGCGCGTGAGTGGATCAGTGGAAATCTCGTGCGCCTTCGCATCCCTGAGGCGGTTGCCCTTGCCAAAGATCTCGCCTCAACCGACTCCCATAACTGGTGGAGACATATCCGAAAAACCCTTCATGAAGAATTCTCCAAATAAATATGTTTTTGCTGTCATTGCGCTTGCGCTAGCAAATATTATTGGGGGCGGCGCCGGATTTGCATCAAAGATACTTCTGCGCGAGCTTCCCCCACTCACTATTCTTTTCCTCCGGTTAACGATCATGCTTTGTATCCTTGTTCCCTTATCAATGAAGCGACTTCTCCACTTGCTGCAGCATTGGAAGCAGCTTACTCTTTTGGGTCTTTTTTGGGTCGTGAATCTTTCGCTTTATATTATTGGCATAAAGTTTACGACGGTCATTGCGGCGTCCATTATTTATCTTGGTATTCCAATACTAGTCCTTCTTGAAGATATACTTATGAACAAATCAAAGCTTCTCGTATGGCAAGGCATTGGGATCGTGTTAGGCTGTGTCGGAGCGATTGTAGTCGTTTTAGAATCTATCGATACACGTATTGGATTTGGGACACTATTTGGAAACGTGCTCCTTTTATGTGCAACTGCTAGCTATTCGCTTTACTTAACCTATTCAAAAAAAATGAATCCCCACGTTTCTCCTCTTGGGCTAACTACAGGATCCACAGTCATTGGATGGATCGTGGCACTTATTCTCATGATTACATTTGATGGAGTCTCTGGATTATCTCACATACCCTTTTTGTCAATAAGCGCATGGGAAGCGCTTCTTTTTGTGGGAATACTCCTCGGCGTAGTGATGTACTTATTAAATCAGTGGGGGATTAAGCATGGGTCAGCAGTTATTGCAGGAGCGATGTTGTATGTTGGGACGCTCACCGCATGGACAAGTGGCGTATTATTTCTTTCAGAAAAAATTACCTTTCTTACACTCCTAGGCGGCGCTTTATTAATCGTAGGAGTATTTTTTACAACACTGATGCCTTTTTTTACCTCACGAAGACATTCTAAAGTACACAGCTAATTTCTTGCGCAGGAGATTTTGGGCATCCGGAAAGTGAAGCCGAAGATTTTTATTGGTTGGTACTCAATCGTACAGGAAAAGGTAAGCCCTTTGAGTTGAATTGTAGGATTGGAGATTGGCGTTGGAGTAGGAGTCGGCGTTGGAGTAGGGGTCATTGTCGGTGTAGGAGTTTCCGTCGGATTTGGGGTTGAGGTGGGTGACGGAGTAGGAGTGAGTGTCGGAGTGGGGGTTTCTGTTGGTGTTGGTGACGGTGTCAAGGTCGGCGTTGGTGTTGCAGTAGGTGTGGGCGGGGGTTCAACAGCATCACTCGTGTTTTGTGGCGCAGAGACGGTACGCTGGATAAAATCATCTGCATTATTGTCAGAATCTTCACCATTTCCTGCAAACTCATCAGATCCTCCAGGACCCATACTCTCGCTTGTAGATGTCGCGTTGGCTTTTCGTTCAACGCTGCCGCTATCAGCCGGGTTGTCAACCGTTGCCGATTCACTTGCCGTTGCAGTTCCCATACCGACGAGATCAACAACATCGCTTGCGGCATCATAGAGCGTGACAGTATTATTTACTGCGATGCGACTACCAGTTGAATAAAGCTGCTCAGCTGATTCGGATGCTACAGCTTCTTGACTTGTTATAAGAAAATAACTGTTGGGTGCAATAGATCCGGCAAGAGAGGCTACGAGATTGGTTTCGGGATCACCATCAGGTGGTCGTCTCGTCAGTAACCAGCTGGTAAGATCAACGGATGCACCAGTTGGGTTATAGAGCTCAATAAATTCATCGTCGGCATTTGCAACGCTTCGTATTTGGATTTCTGAAATAACGACGTGGCCTACGACCGCTTTGGTAACCGTTTTTGGGCGAATAAGTGTGGAAGTAAGAAGAAAAATAGAAAGAGCAAAGAGTGTTATCGCTATAGGTAATCGGGCAGATTTCATAACAAGAATTTTGTTTACTATAGTGTGCGTCTTTAACGTCGTCAACTAGGGTAAACAGTATCACTATAGTAACTAAATAGGGCCAATTTAGCGGATGCGGTATAATACTCCCACATTGGAGAGGTGTGATAATTGGTAGTCGCCCCGCTTGGAAAGCGGGTGTCCTGGAAACGGGATTAGGGGTTCGAGTCCCCTCCTCTCCGCAGATTCCCTTGGATACGGTGGTATAATCAAGTTATGCTTAACTGGAATACGGACGAAAAAAAATTTAAGAAACTTCATCCCGCGGAATACAAACTTTGGAGGATCACACAGCTTATAAACTATGGTCTTGATGGAGAAAAGTTGGACAGAAAAGACGTAATGCGCGTTTGGTCAAAAATTAAAGATAGACTCAATCCCGACAAGCGAAAAGTGCTAGAATTTCTGTTATGGAACAAAAAATGGCGCAAGGAGCCGGGCTTACTTCCCGACAGAAGCAATTTTTGGATTTGGCGATCAAAGATCCGTACATCGTAAAGACTTTTTATTTGAGTGGCGGGACGGCATTGAGTTATTGGTATTTGCACCATCGCCAGTCAGATGATTTAGATTTTTTTTCAACTACCCCATTTGATTACGAACGGTTAGTCCGATGGTTTCACCATAATAAGCAGGCTCTTGCGTATCAAGAAGCCCGATTTGACGAAGACTATGGATTTTTAACCGTACGTTTGCGTTTTTCCGACGGGAGTCGTTTGCTTGTTGATTTTCATCATTATTCCAATACGATACTTGAGCCGGGAATTATTTGGCGCGGATTGACTGTCGATAGCCTTTTCGATATCACGGTAAACAAAATGAAAACTATCGCAACGCTTCCCCGAACCAGAGATTATATAGATCTATACTTTATATTGAAATCGAAACCTAGGGAGCTTGTTGATCTGGTAGAAAAAATAACAAAGAAATTTAAAGAGCACGTTGATCCAATTCTACTGGCGAAAAACTTTCTGAAAGTTTCCGAATACACGGATTTTCCTATTATGCTTATTGTTTTTAGTAAAAAAGATATGGATGTATTTTATGAAAATTTAGCGAGATCGTTAAAATCAAACATATTGAAATAGGTTAGCATGAAATCGACAGGGGTCGGAATTTGAACCTAAGCAAACCTGGCGTAGAATTTTATTTCTAGTCTTTTTAGAAAAAATTTCTTTCTGATACCTTCTAAAACAAAAGATACGTTCAGATGTTCCACAAGTTGTCGAAAAAGAAACATTTGCACTTCCATCGGCAACGATAAAAAGCTTGAAAATAATTGAAAATTATAAGATTTGATAATGTGTTGTACAGCAGGATTTGAACTAGCCATAAATATAGAAGTTTTATTGTAATCATTGATGATATTGAGGAGTAATTTTTTTCCTAAACCCTTTCCATGGTATTTTTGTAATAAAACTAACGGACCGAGCTTTATCCAGTTATCAAATGTATATACAGCGCAAACCCCAGTAAATTTACTATCTACCTCGATAATATAAGGATTAGTAAATCGCCTCCATCGAGCCCTGCTCACATAGGCAACGTGGGGAAATAAGCGAGTGTCTTCCATTAATAGTGTTATCTCTGATTCCGTAAGTTTTCTTCGAGTAATTGAGACTGCCATGGGGTAATTATACGAATTATCAAGGTGTCTTTAGCGGGGCAAAAATATAGTGAATTTTATTTAGTATTAACATAAATTCACTGTATTTTAACAGAATTATTATCCTTCTGGTTCCGGGGGTAAAAACTCTTCTCCGTTGGGTTTTTTTGAATACTCACCGGGTTTGAGCCACTCCACGTACGTGCAGCCCGTTGTCACACGCTTGACAC
>CAYVAR010000020.1:0-24139 GCA_964449675.1 uncultured Gammaproteobacteria bacterium | reverse complement strand
ATATAAAAAGGGCTTCTCGGCGCTCCGTGCGGGCGGCGGCGCACGGAGCGCCTCCTACCGCGAAACGGACACTTCTCTTTTGGTCGGGGTGCGCGGACTTGAACCGCGAACCTCTTCGTCCCGAACGAAGCGCTCTACCAATTGAGCCACACCCCGATACACCATTTCTATTCTATACCACTTCGCTTTGATTTTACACTGTGGTTTATGCCTACCGTAGCCCTACTAAGCGGGGCAGAGGGGTATAGCAAACGTAGCCGTTTTAGGGTATAATAGCTTTTATGGCTATTCGCTTTTCTCGACCCAATCAACCTCCTCCAGAGCCTCCCACCCACGTTATCCTCGCCTCCCAGTCTATGGGCAGAAAAGGACTTCTGGAAAAGCTCGGTATACGCTTTCGCGTGGCAGTTAGTCGTATCGATGAGGAAACGATTTCTGGTAAAGACCCCATGACGCTTATAAAAAAGCGAGCAAGCGCAAAAGCCAATGAAATCGTTTCTCACCCCAGAGTCTACAATATCGTTGAAGATGCCAAGACGTTTGTGATCGCGGCCGACTCCATGGCTGTCGTTGGCAAAAAAACCTATGGCAAAGCTGTCGATCGCGATGATGCGACGCGTATTATCAAAGCCCTTATGGGCAAAACCCACGTCTTTGTCACCGGCATCCACTGTTTGTTTTATGAAGAAGGAAAAGTGAAAAAACACTGGGAAAAAATCGTCAAAAGCAAAGTGACTCTTCGGAAGCTTTCAGCCATGGAAATAGAATCATACGTTTCCCGTTACGACTTCACCCGTTACGCAGCTGGCTACGCCTTAAACGATGCACCGTGGGACTTAGTGACAAAGGTTGATGGAAGCTACACCAACGTCGTCGGCCTGCCGTTTGAGGCGCTACTGCCAATTCTGCGCAAACTCGAAATTATCCTTTAAATCTCTCCATTTCAATCTTTTCCCAAATTTGCTATATTCCGATGCACTACGACTACTCCAGATATTTTTGTTCACCGAACCGCGCGAATAGAGAATGCTGCTTACCAGATGGACGTTGTGGCAGGCGCCTTGCGGTTGCTTGTTGACTGGCCAACTCAACATCTAGGTGATCCGACACAAACCACGATAGACCTCCAGGCTCTTTCTATTTGGGAAATCATAGGCCCAGAACATGAAGTTGATAAAGTTGATCTTGGAAATGGTGTCATACTCTTTCGCCCGGATCAGATACCCTCTCGCGTACCACCGAGACGTTCTCAAGATCGTATTTCTAGGGATTTAGGTAATCTAAATGCCGCATTATCTCGTCATTTTGGTTACCTCGGATATACCTGGAGCCCAATTGAAAAACCAGAGCCAGAAGGGCTTTACGTTTATTAAAATCAAAGCTACGTTTTGAAATTGTTATTCTCCAAAAATTTCCTCGGGGGTAAAAAGGAGCTGCATTTCTTTTATCACGGATGCACCCTAAAATCCTTTAAACTCCTTTAAATTCCTTTAAAACTCCTTTAAAACTTCTCTCTCGACTTTCTCTATCATTATCCCTAGACTAAAACCATGGACAATTCCATTGCCCGGGAGAATGTCGAAAAAACGTTTCGAGAGCTAGCTGCCGCGGATCAACCACACGCACGTTCTCGCATGTCCAATACACCAAATGGCTATATACATCTTATCGCCTGGAGTAATGCAAGCTTACTACGAATTTTCGTCGTTGGTTTTACAGATTCGCTTCACAAGTCCCAATATCGTCGAAAAAATCAAATTGATGACGCCGCCCGGTCAACGGTAGCCAATATCGAGGAAGGATTCGCAAGACCTACGACCAAAGAGTACTTAAATTTCCTGGGGTTTAGTCAGGCGAGCCTCATTGAGGTAAAAGGCGACATCCAAAGGTTACGGCAAGATAGCATCCTTCCGTCACGTCCCGGTTCATCACTTGGAAGTATGAAGATTGACTTGGGAGATTGGCACAAAGCCCTCAAGGCTTCGGTGATTTCCCGTCCGTCTACGGCGCCAGGATCCTCTAAAATCCTTCAAACTCCTCTAAATCCCCTTAAAGGATTTTACAGGAATTTAGAGGAATTTAAGAAGCAAAATCAAAACTTCAAGGCTTCCGATCCCATAGTCCAAACTCCTTTAAAATCCTATAAATTCCTCTATGATCCCGTTGACATCCTAAACGTACAGGATCTGACCTATGAAATTTTCATTGAACTTATCAATAAAACCGACTGGCACTTGCGCCGCCTGGTTCAATCGTTAGAAGATAAACTGAACAGGGAAAGGAAATTTTATCAAGTGGAACAGGCAAGAATTCGTAGAAATCTTCGGATGAAGTAATTTTTAAACTCCTCTAACCTCCCTTAAAGTCCTTTAAATTCCTCTAAAATCCTCTACTCTCCAAACAATTCCTGCGGGGTGAAAAGAAACTTGATTTCTTTTTGTGCAGCCGCAGTACTATCAGAGCGGTGGACTACGTTAAGTGGTTTACTTTCGCCAAAGTCTCCCCGGATGGTTCCTTTAGCAGCTTCAGTCGGATCTGTCGGACCACAGATTTCAAAAACTTTATGTATCGCACTGTCTCCCTCTAGTACAATAGCTATCACTGGAGTCAATGTCATTTGCCGCACAATATCAGGGAAAAAAGGTTTATCTTTGTGATGCGCATACCAGACCTCAAGAAGTTTCTGATCAAGGCGAACTTGCTTGAGTCCGACTATAGTTAAGCCCGCCCGCTCAAACCGATCGACAATCTGCCCCACAATCTTTTTCGTAAATCCATCCGGCTTAATTAGAACGACTGTCTGCTCTACCATACTGATATGATATCAAACTCAAAACGCAAAACTCAAATGTCAAAACGGTAACTTAAAACTCAAAACCGTTTATTCTTGAGTGTTATGATACTTGATCCCAGCATCCGCGAGATTTCCTCAACTTCACCAAAAAGCTCGCCAACGGTCTTTTTGTCCGCATCCGTTGCATCGCGCAACAACCCCAGCCAGTACTTGGTTTCATTGGCAGATTTGAGTGCAATCTCGTAAAAACGGATAAAATCCTTGCGGGAACTTGAAGATTTCGCTTCGATGATATTTGCGCCGATCGAGCACGCGCACCGCAATAACTGATCAGCGATAATCCAAAAGACACGTTTATTGGGGAGCAGATTAATGAACTGAATGATGCGAATCGAAAAGTGATAACTTCTGTGCCGCAGATCAATCTTGAGATTTACTTGTTGCATTGTCATAGCTTTACGTTTTGAGCTACAGTTTTGAGCTTTGACATTTGAGTTTTGAGTTTCAGAGATGGAGAAGCTGTCCCAGCTTCTCATCTCTCTTCTTATTCCACACAAGCGCCATGTTGAGGTTGCTTGTCACGAAGTATTTTTTTAATAATGCGTCAATGTCCGCTTTTGTCACACTTTCTATCTTTTTGATATAGTCATCCAAAGTCATAAGCGGTTCGCCAAACAGTTCCTGACGTCCATAATATTCCGTAAAAAACTCCGGATCCTCACTTTTAAAGGAAAGAATTGTCTTTAAGCGCTTTTTAGAAACAGCAATTTCATCTTCCCCTATTCCCTTTTCAACTGCTTTGGTCAGTTCTGCCAGTATTGCTCGTGTTGCTTCTGGCACTTGCGCTGTCCCTACCCCTGCATAAATACTCCAATTGCCCACATCTGCCCAATTATTTGAACTACTACGAATATGGTAACAAAGCCCCCGCTTTTCGCGGATTTCTTTAAAAAGTCGGGAGGTAAAGGAAATTCCCATAAGGAGATTAAAGACATTCCACGCAAAGCGGTCTTCGCTTGCTCTGGAAAATGTCCGAAGTCCAATGACGAGGTGAGCCTGTTGCGCATCAGGCTTGGTCACCACCTGTAAATGAGGTCGATCCTGGTGGTCCTGAACAGTCTCTAAACCATCTTTATTAGGATCTGTCATTCCGGCCTCCGAGCCGGAATCCAGTTTTTGTATTGACCTGGATCCTCGGGTCAAGCCCGAGGATGACAACGAGCGCTCTCCAAACCACTCTTGGACTTTTTCTTTAACTTTTGAATTTTGAGATGTACTTTTGAGTTTTGAGTTTTGAGTTTTGAGTTGTCCTGCAACTACCACCACCATCCTCTCCTGTCTGTACCACGCGTCGTGATAGCTACGAAGTGTTTGCGCATTAGCTGCATTAAGCGAATCCTCTTCACCGATAATCCTCATCCCAAGCTTCGTCCCCGGATACATCATGGTGTGAAACGTCTCCTCGACTTTGGCTGCCGGTTCATCTTCATATCGCTTCATTTCTTCAAGGATGACGTTTCGCTCTTTTTCAATGTATTTTTCTTCAAGTAAAGGCTTTAGGGCAAGCTCTTTGTTTATCTCTAGCGCTAAGGACCAGTCAGTGCTAAGGACTTTGTTGTGATAGTTGGTAATATCAATATCTGTATAGGCGTTTTGAAGCCCTCCTTGGCGCTCAATCGTATTGACATCCTCCGTCGTCGGGTACTTCTTCGTCCCCTTAAAGACCATATGCTCAAGAAAGTGGCTTACCCCATTGATTGCTTTCGTCTCATACCGGCTCCCCACCCCCACCATCACACACGTTGCGACACTATTGACCCCTGGAACGTCGATAAGGAGAAGCCGCACACCATTCGGCAGAACTATTCGCTCATAAGGCAAACTATTTTTCATAGAAGGTCTCTATAGTACCAAAGACAAATCAGTTTAACCAGGAGGTAACTTCTTAAAACGTGTCCTATACTGGGCTAATTCCCGACTGCAATCTGCACAAAAATGAATACCCCTCCTAAGCTCTTCCTGGGTAAGTTCTTTCCACTCTGACAAACTCATTCCCTGTCGCATAGTACACACATTTGTACAGTGGAGGCCTAACTTCTGAATTACTCTTTCTTTTCTCCCTACTAGTCCGAACATATGCCCGACCTCGTGTCGAAGCAGTCTACGAATCATTTCCTGTCTTAGTAAACCGGCAGGCATAGATTCCACTAACCGACGAGTTGACTGAATAGAAGCGAGTCCTTTTAAAGTTGATCCAAAAACAAAAATTTAAATAACTGCCGTCCTTTTGAATCCCAGTAAGATCGCTGTTTGTTATCAAAACATCCCAATGGGGATTAACCTGCCAGGGCTCGTCATGTAGAAGTTCTACTAATCTCTCCACAACAACTTGCGGACCGAATCCGATATTACGTTGAAATCTTTGAGTGTGTAATGCTTGCTGGATATACCAGTCTGCGTTGGAGTATGCACCTTGACCCCAGGTAGACGATCCGTATTCGACGAGCTTACGATCTTGTCCATGTCACATACAATGGAACGAGATACTTGTTTCGTACCTCTGCCCGTCGCACCGCCTCTCCATGATCTATCGGTACTTCTGCCATCTTATCTATTCTATTCACCAAATTAAGTTTTTCAAGCTATAAGGCCCGATCTTGTACCTCGTTTTGTACATTTTTATTCAGGAAGGTACAACGAATCTCCTGGCGGAGATTGGGTGTCAATATTTTCACCTGTTAATAAATCTTCTGATTGTTTTAGTTGTTGCAGAGCCTCATATATGGTGCCGGCTTTCGCGGGACCGATGCCGGAAAGCGCATCGAGTTCAGCTTCGGTCCATCCACTAAGCTTGCCAACCCCTTCTGGCTTTATCATGAGCCAATCAGATCGATGTCCGGGAATTTTTTTTATATTCCAACCAATCGCCATACCAAACCTGAAGGCCCCGCGTAAGCGTATCATAGACGTTTGGTCCGATGAGTCCCCGTAATGCTTCAGTCATAGCCTGTTATTATAATCCAAATGTCTTATCTGTGCTTGGCACGTCCTCTTTTGTCAAAATAAATCCACCTCCAGGAAGAGAAAACACAAACGAGTATCCTGTATTGTCTGTAAACCCAGAATTTACCCATCGAACATGTGCCTGTCTTATCGATTGCATCGCAGCCATATCCGTATCATATTCACTCCAGTTAGGATTCCCATTTCTTCCTCCCACTTCTATTAATTGGTCATGGAAAAATTCATGGCGAAGACCCTGACCTGGAGTTTGCATACGATATGGGTACGAACTAGGATCATCGGCAGATGCGTCCGGATCCCATACAAAATCCTCAGGCGCTGGATGCGTATCACTAGCCTCGGGCCGCTCGTCTTGACCCGATAACGACGTACTTTGATAGACGGAGATACGCCCTTCGCTATCAACCAATATATCAAGCGTTTCTGCATTCTTCGACGTCCCAACAGCAAGAAAAATAACCGCCGTTCCATCGGCTCTCGGTGGAGCGTATAATCCTCCTTTTTCGTTATTTCGACTCTCCATTTCTTGAGCAATCTCAGACACGCTCGCCGTACGCGTGTATCGAAATATACTTGTTTTGTACGATCCAATGACCTCGCGCAAGAAATCCGCATGTTCACTGTCACCTTGCGCAACAGAATCAGCAAGTTTCTTGCGGGCTTCTTCCAAAGCTTGATTGAGCATCGAAACTTTCTCGCTACGATACACTTCAATCTGAGCATCCAGACTAGATAAGTATCCTCGTACACTGTCATACTTAGAGTCAACCATGTACGCACTGGATACGACTGGCCCATCCACAAGAACGATGGTAAGTTTTCTCCCTGATCCGTTAAAATCAGCAAGAAGCTCTCCTTTTTTAAATGCACCATCCCTAATAAAAAGTTGGGTTTGATCAGACTGGATAATACGTATCCCGCGTGCAGTAAGCGCTTCTTCAGAAAGGACATCCGCAGGTAACTCCTTCGTTTCCGGTTTTTTTTGCGACGGAGCAGGTGGCAACGGACGATAAGGATCGCTTAAACCTAATGAAACGACATCGACGACCTCCGGCTCGCCAGAAGCGCGTGCCTGCATCACGACCGTCGGATCAATCGGTATCTTTCGGCCATCGGGAAGTGTTATCCATACGGGTACGCCATCTTTTTGAACTACTACAACCCCATTGCCTGCGTTATAACGGTCATAGCCGGGAGGAAGTGACTCGGTTGGAACTACTACGCGCGGCGCTGCCGTGGCTGCTGTACCGACATCTGGCGTAACATCATTAGGTTGATCACCTCGCTCGTCTGGTCCCACGGCTTGAACAGTAGGCGTCACAAAGCGAGCGAAAGCTTCCGTGACCAGCGGCCCTGCAATTTTTGCTCCACCTACAGCTCCGCCACCAAGCGCTGCTAAAAGACCAGTTACGACAGCTGTCCTTCGCCAATCGATTTCATGTCGTGGCCTCCCATACCCATAGGATCGCGTCTCGATGCCTACAAACCGCTTGAGACTCTCTGCTCCTTGTCCGGCACCGTATAAAAGGGAAGAACTCAAATTAGAAACAAAGTTTTCTACACGTGCTAACGGAGATTCGTGATAAGAAGATCCCCGACCGACATGAAATCGCCATTCTCCCATAGCGCTATGAGTCAAGTACCTAAGATAGCAGTAAATTTTTGAAGACGAAATTCTTTTTTATATTTTTTGAGATACATAATTTTTAGTGATTCAAAATTGCGATTATATTTTCGGATCAGTTCTATGACATCATCATAATTTTTTATGTTTGGCAAAAGATGTTCCACTTCCTGCAATTGTTCATCGCTGAGCGTCGCGATAAATTGTTCCAGCAGGAATTGTGCCATGTCTTTATAAAGTTCTGGGCGTAGGTGCTCTTTTTGCGCATCTGATAATGCGGATAGCTCTAAAAATTCAATGGGATCAAACGATTCGGGCATATAGAAATAGTCTAAGACACTCATTGGTAAAGGGCAACATGCTTTCTCCTCTAGATTCTTGATACATGGTATCTGATACGTGATCCAATCGTTATCCACTGATCGACGGATTCCTTATTGTATGTACTTTCATTCCCACTTGATGCTTGTAGTTTAAATGCCAATAACGGTGGCTTGTTTTGAGTTATAGCTTGTCTTAATAAGCAAAGATGGATTACATTTCTCAAGAAATAAGTTTTATTAATGATTAAGGCTATTACAGTAGTCAGAATACATATCCAAAGCCACTCTATTTGATGCTTAAGCCTCACTTGTCCCATCCACCACATAACAGGAAACGATGACTCCTCGAAGACATCTGCCAATAGATCAAGCAAAAAGTCTATGGATGATAAGAAATTATCCCAAGGACCATTCCCGCCAGCTTTCTGGCACTTTCTGGTGTTTGGTTAAACTCACCGAAGTCCTCCTCACCTCCCAAGATTCACCCATTGACAAAGTCCCGCGGCCGCGGGACTTTGTCAATGATCAAGAAAGATGGAAATGTGTTCGAAGCGAGGCATCGTCTTCTACTCGCTCCACCAGAAGATATCGTACCGTAAAGGAAATACCGTACAGCTCGCGTAAGAATTCTACTTCATCAAAGCAGGGATACGGCGACACGTATACGCTCTCCTGAAGTTGAAACAAGCCAAGCTGACAAAGGCGCATGCGAAATAGATCCCGGAGATCTTTATACTTCTCGGGGATGTCAAAGATAACGACGCGCCATTTCCTGTCCCATCGCTTTGGTTTATTAAGCTGCAACGCATTGAGTTCGTACGTGAGGGCTCGCGTCATGCCGTGCTTGGTAATCGTGACCGTTGTACGACCGTCACCATGCTCTTTAATGGTAACGTACTTTTGGCGGGCAAATCTTTCCAGCGCGCGCCGAACACCCCACGGCTGATAGGAGCGCTTTCCCAGTTGAACGAGCGCCGCCACTCCCGTGATAGCTGGCGGAAAAGCAAAGACAAGGCCTACCGCCCCGGCCACGGCAAGAAAACTAAGTAGCTCTTTTGCGTCGGGGAACTTCCCTTCGCTCATTTCTTTCGGTTTCGTGCGTGCAAAGAGAACCGCCACCTTCTCCCAATCGATCTTCGAATAAGGAGACTGTGGTTTCGTATTCTTGGCTTTCGTGCCTAGACGAACCCTCCTATTCGTATGTGCGGTGATGCCCATGTATTGACAAAATACCGCGGCCGCGGGAGTTTGTCAATGAGATCATCTTCCAATTTCCTCTCTCATTTTTCCTCCGTTTTCTCTTGGTTGATGAAGCATTTTATTTCTTCCCCCTTGCTACTTAATCCTTGATAACTGATACTATTTTTATATGTCCCCTGATGACATCCGCCAGCAGATAGAACTCAAAGTCGTTGAGCTGATTAAAGCTAAACTCGCCGATGGCACCATGACGGAAGAACGAAGCCAACAAATCTCACAGCGGGTCCTGGATATCCTCAAACCCGGCATGACCCTTGAGGAGCTTTATAAAGCAATCCCCAGGCTTGATGACACGGTCACGGAACTCTCTCCCATCATCCTTCCGATCCTAGCCGACTACGAAAAAAACATCACCCAGGCAGCCATCCCCCCAATTCGTAACTATATCAAAACCGGTCAATACGACGCAGCAGTGAGCCTTTCTAAAAAAGTCATCGGACAGGAAGTCAAATTGGTTTGGCAAGGGACTGCCAAACCTCAATAACTCAAATGTCAAATCTCAAAGTTCAAAACTATAACGAAAATCTCAAAACTAACTTAAAACACCGCTCGTATACATTCTCTATTCTAATAATCAAATTCGTCAGCGAATTTTCAAATAAACGCGTCTATTGGATCATCGCAGATCAACTACTAAGAGCGGCAACAAGCATAGGAGCCAATATAATTGAAGCAAAGTCTTCAAGTTCTAGACGAGAATTTATCAAGTTTTACGAAATAGCCCTCAAAAGCGCTAACGAAACTATTTACTGGCTAAACCTTCTAAAGGATGCTCATCTTTTAGATTCAACAGATCTCCTAAGCTTAATTAACGAAGCAAACGAGATTTCTAATATGCTCGGTTCAAGTTTGATTACGTTAAAGGGAAAAAGAACGTATTAAAGTTGAAAAGTTTTTAGTTGTAGTTTTGACTTTTGACATTTGAGTTTTAAGCTTATCCACTTTAGAATTTAGATATTAGTATTTACTATCTCAAAGCTTCTTACTTTTATATACTTTGTTATACTAAGTAGTACTTTATCCTCCCTTGACATGCCCTCCCAACTCCCCTACTGTTGAGTATAAGGAGGAATCCTATGGATACCACAACTGCCCCATCTACCCTGATCGAACCACTCGACGCGTATGTGGACCGGCTCATCGTCGAAAAAAACTTTCCGGATCTGACCGATGAGGTGCGTGCACAAGTAAAAAAAGATCTACTTGATCGCCTTAACGACACGATAAACGCCAAAGTCATCGCTGCGCTTTCTGATAGCGACCTCGCAGGTTTTGAAAAACTCCTGGATGCCAATGCACCGCAGGAAGAGATCCAAAAGTATATAGAAAGCAAGGTTCCCGACAGTACGACATTTCTGGCAAACGTGCTTTTGGACTTTCGAAAAACATATTTAGGTATTGTTTAATATTTTCAATTTGCAATGGCTAGCACTATGCCCGAACCGCTTCGAGGAACTGACATACTCAATAATAATCCCCAAGTGATGCTTGGTGGCAAGCCAGAGTCTGGCAATGTTGGTCGCACGATTTATGTGCGTGATCCGGAAAAATATCAACTTGACGGAAAACCTCTGACAGAATTTCAACTCCTTGGCAAAGGCGCCGTAACAGATACAGGAGTATCAAGTGCTCGAATTCGCGCGCTTGCATACCAGGGAAAAAACCCATTTTACAAAGACGTCCTTTTGCCAGACAACATACCTCCAGGGGAATCCATAACCTGGAATACCATCGGTGCGGTGTCATTTGTTGATAGTCAAGGAAATAAAGTAAACATCCCGCGGAATGAACTTCGTCTCACTAAACCGCGAGCAAAAAAAGATGCAACAAGAATACTAGGTGATTCAATCGAACCAGCAAGATATGAACAGGAACAACTCGCAGACTTAGAGGACTCCCGTGTGGAACCGGAAATTGTTCCTCAATCATCTCTCCCGGCACAAGCTCCAAAGAAAAAAGATTTACTTCCTGCTCCTGCCGAAGAACCTTCTGCATCCCAGGATATCTATCCCCGCTTTGTTGATGATAAACCGGTAACGCCGGAAGAACTCAAGACTAATACCCAGCTCCAGGAATCATCTGCGCAGGTCAATCAGGTTTTACAAGGACTCAGGTCGCTTCGATCACAAACCGGAGACCTCAAGCTTCTTGCTGATGTAGAACTTCTTGATGAAATAGCAGGTTTTGTGCGGGAAGTTGGAACATATAGCGATACCAAAAAAGCCAATGATAAGAAATATCAGGAAGTCATGTCCCTTTTGCACAACCAGGGCGTCACCAAGAACGGTGTCTTTTTGCTTGCAGCAGAAATCAAACTCAATGAAGCAAAAATTTCTGCCAATCGGCAAATATCCGAAGAATGGAAACGCAAATACGCGCTATCTGGTGAAGATGCCCGAAGATCTGTTCCTGACACCGTCACCAATCGTACAGGAGCCGTACAGTTTACCGAGGATGCAACACCCATGGATATCGCAGCAACCTTTGACACAACCGTTGAGAAAACCGGCAAAATTACCAATCTTGACCAATTTCGGGCAGGCTACCAAGATCTTCGCGCGCTCCAACTTGCCGGCGACTACCTTTTGGATACCTATGACTCCACAGCAAGAACGACGTGGGTTGATCAAAAAACGGGAAAATTAACCACAGAGGGACTTGCGAAACGCAGAGATTATTATGAAGTGCTTTATGCTGTGTTGTCCGGTGAAAAAGTACCGGACAATCAACAAGATTTAGCAAATCGGTTGCGGACCAAACTTACCGAGTTTCAACTCCTTAGCGAAGAAGATGCTATCAAAGCATATAAAGGGTTTGATGCAGGGCTAAAAGAAGCTGATGGAAAAGTGTTACGGCTAAGCGACAAAGATCGATTGATAAAGTCTGTCAATCGTTGGAAAGATAAACATCAATATATTCCCTACCGCCGAGGTGATGTCGATCTTTTATTGTTCAAAGGACTTTCGGTTGCACTTCGAAGGGCTTCTGCTCCAGAACCATATGCCACCACGGAAACATTTTACTGGAAAGCACTCAAAGAACAAACGCCTGGTAAACCAAAAGCACCTGCTATTCCAGCAGTAACGACAACTCCTCCCGGCGCTCCAGCTGCCACTCCTGCCGCAGAAACACCACTGCCCCTTGATAAGCCACCCGGCGCTACCGATCAACCTCCCACAAGTGAACCTCCAGCACAAAAACCAGGTGAGCAACCTGCCGTCGTCGAAACTCCTGGCGAGAGACCAGGTGAAAAAGCCACCCCACAGAAGGAAGTCGCACCTCCTCAAGAAAAAAAACCTGAAGAACCGGTCATTCCACCTAAACCTGTCGAGCCTTTAACAGAATTCCAGGCAACCGTCGCAGCGGTAAAAGGAGAAACAGCTCGAACCGTTGTTTCTACCGATTGGAGAGGAAAAGATAAAAATCGAGAAATAAAAACACGAGAACTTGTTGAGGCAAAAATCAATGAACTGGCAAAACTTGCCATGGAAGAAACAAGGAGAAAATGGGACAGTAGAGAACCAGTTGGAAGGCCTTGGTGGGAACGTTGGGGAAAGCGTGCTGAGGTGCTCGCTGAACGAATCTGGCGTGGTGGTTTTACAGAGTTTTTTCATAACGTGAAAGAGCGTCGACATGCAGCGAAACTCTATGCGGAAACTGGACTTGAAGGCGATTTTTCCTATGAACTTTATGAACACATAGATCAGGAAGCGAGAAATCGTGTAAAAGCAAGAAGAAATAATACAGCAAAGCGAGTCCTTGGCTGGGTAGGTGACTTCGTCCATGAATTTACGGCAAGCGAAAAAGAATTACACCGTATGCGCTTGGATGTGGCCCGTGAACTTCGACAACGGTATGATAGTAATCCCTTGGACAGATCAAATCCTCTGTATGGAGTTGCTATAGGAGAATACCAACAAATGAGCGAGATCGCCTCTCGTATCGGCGATACAACACTCGATGACACACTTCATATAGCGATGAAGGAAAAACGGACGCCGGAAGCATTACTTCTTGCAAAAGGAGAAGCGCCAAGAAAGTTTATCAATCAAGAAATTCTGTCGGCGATGATCCGAGAAGCACTCACGACTGGTAGTCTTAATCCAACAACAGAAGTGCAAATGAGGAAAAAGCTCAATGACTACTGGCTCTCAGATGAGTTTCAGGAGTGGCGATCGCATCTTCCTCAAGATCAACGTGACAAATTAGATCTTTCTCTAAGTTACGCCACGAATATAATAGACATTGCCAAAGAAGTTCTCATACCAAACGTGCTTGCAAATAAAGAACATTATCAAAAACTCGCTGAGATAGACTTTGACATAAAATTAACTCTTGGAACTGCCCGTTTCGGACCGAACAACGAAATTCCTTCACAGTTTGTGGGAGAAAAACGCATTGAACTCAATGACCGAGTATGGCAAAAGCTCAAAGGCCGAGCAACAACGATTGGACGCCAAGATGCTCCCTTCAGTCGCCAGACTGTTGCTCAAGGTACTCGATGGGCCTACCTTATGGCTGCGGCAAATGAAGTTGGTCGAAACGAGTGGGTCTGGGGAGTTGGAGCGTGGGTCGGAACAAAAGCCCTTACCTCAGGCGCACGATGGGCAACAATGCCTTTTGCTGGTGCACTTCTTCCCACTGTTGCAGGCAGCGGCGCTGCGGGATTAGTTGCGGGAGTCAAAGAATACGCGCGCCTTGGTGGCATCGGCATGGGTGGAACTGGAGGAATGAGGGCTGAGTATGACATACAAACAGCTCAAGGATACGTTCGTCCTGGAGATGCCGTCACCGCAGCTGAGCTCGCAAAACGAGATTATCACAAAGTTGAAATGGGAAGGCGCGCTGATGAAATGCAAGTACTTATCAATAAAGATACGCTTACCAAAGAAGAAGCCTTTCTCCTTCTCGGGTATATCGCAGATAGCGATGCTCGTTACACGATAAGCGCATCCCGTAATATCAATTTATGGAAAGTGACGACGCCAAGCGATCAGGTTGATCATATTCCGCCACTTTCGAAGCGTTGGCAGTCAGAAGACCGTCGTATTGATCACGCACGGGCACTCGCAAAAGTAAAATTTGGTCAAGCACTAAGCGACGCAACTCTAAAACAAGAGATTGCAAGCGCTCTAGGAATCACTGGAACAATCGATGCAAAAACTATCGTTCAAAACGCAACAGATATCCAACGAAAACATTTAGAACAAGCGGTAACGATTGATCCTGCTTATAGTGTCGCCCTTGGAAGATTCAAAATAAGCGAAGCAGAGTCTGTTGTTCGTAGAAATCAGGATTTTGAGAAATGGAGACGTGGGCGAGCTATCTTTCATGGACTTGCCGTAGCGGGCATATCTTCGGTATTTTCTATCGGGATGCAAGAAGGAGTTGCTCCGGCAGTACATACCCTCTATAACGGTATCTTCACGCCAAGCCACGACTGGACATGGCAAGGGGGAAAGCTCACTGAGGCGATCTTTGGCGGCACAGGCGTTTCCGAAGGGCCTCCCCCACCCCTTGATCCCAAGATCGACGTGGTCCATGGCAAAGCACCCGCGGGAAATCCGGATTGGGGAATTTTACACTTTTCTAAAAATCTTGACGTCAAAAACGGTGATTTAGTTATCTCTGATGCAGCTGGACATGAACGCGTACTCATAAATAACTTTCAGCCTGAGTTTGATGCAAATGGGAAACTCACAGCGGCAACCCTTGATCAACTCAAAGAGGCGGGGATAAAGCTTGACGCAACCAATCCATTTTCTGTAACCACGCTACCTGCTCATGAAATGACCCTCGGAGATCATGTCTTTAACGCTCCTCTTCGCTGGGTCGATAACCATAATGGCACGCAGGATCTGGTTCTTGACCTGACCGGAAAAGACGGCACGCATTTGCCAGGTATTGTCGTTGCTGACGATGTGGCGTTTACACCCGGCGGAGTTCCACAAGATCCAGACGCAGTATTTAACCAAATTAAAAGTCATGATCTTCTATCATTCATAGAGAATCCGGGAAAAGCACTTCAGCCAGTTTTAGATAAACTCCCTGATGGTGTTGTCCAAATCGAGGGCCACGAGATTCACGGCTTAATCCCTCCCGGTACTCACCTCGTTCCTGCAGGCGTTCATAGCTTTAACCTCGTCTCCGATGATCCGAGCCAAGGAGTGCTTCTTCACGGCATAAAGTTTAATCCCGATACTGGAAAACTCCTCACTGATCTTCATGACAAAGCGATCACCGATGAGCTAGCCGCTCACGGGCTTAAGGTTTCTGAGGATACGTTACCACCGATAGAAATTCCCGGGAAAGGAAGCGGTACCTTTGACTGGCGCGTCGGAGATATGGGAGATGAAAAGGGATTCCATGGCCCATGGGGAGGCTTAGAGGACCCAACGCTTGCCAAAATTTTGCAGGGCGATACTTCTTTGCAAAATCCAAATGGCGATACGAATGCGCTGAAAAATATTTTCAGAGGCTTATATGAAAACTATTACGATCCTACACAAAAAGTCACCGGCACGTTTGAATGGCAGGTGCCAGGCCAGCATGTTGAGTACAAAGCTATGCAGGCAGATACGGTCTTCCATGACCTCCCCCGCGCGCTCTTTGGCGGCAAACAAGTCACAGAACCAGCCCTATTTGAGGCAAAAATTCTAGAAATCGCAAGACTTTCTGAAGAAGCGATCAACCAGCATAATGTCCAAGGCATAGCACTTGAGGACATGGATCAAGTTCATCGAATCTTGTATGAACTTGGCCACCAAGGACGCGGCCCTGCAACAAAAGAAGAAATTCAGTTTTTGATTGATTACTTCTCCGAGCCAGGAAGAACCATACTGCCATGGCAAACAACTATTGTCCAGGAACTGCCAGGACTAGCTGAGGTAAGCGTCAAAGAAGACTTTGTCGAAAACGTTCTCGTTCACGATACAGTGAAATTCGTCGGCGGCACCGACTTCCCGTTTGTCCCAATAAGCTGGCACCGCCCCTTGGAAGCCCCCGAACGAGCCAAAGGCCCCGTCCCACCAACACCTGAACCAACACCAGAACCTTTTGAACCATCTGTGTACCCTTCTTCTGCATCACCTGAACGAATGAAATTATACGAACAGCGTCGGTCAAAAACGCTACGAGAAAATCCTGAGGCTAACTTAAATGATTTTGAAGAAGTCGAGTCGTATTTACAACATTTAGATCCAACTTATAGGAAGGAACTTGAACAAATGGCATTACAAATTGGTGCGATGAAGCCTTCTGCGAAACTCGTGATTGCAATATCTGCAGCCAGTCATCAAGAAGGAAAAAACATTTACGATTCGCTCAAGAACTATACGTACCAGACAGCTGGTAAGGATGAATATGAAATATTGTTATTTGCTAATCATCCGGATATTGATAAAGCCGGAAAACCAGTTCTACAGGACAATACAGTCGATGAGATTAAACGATTCCAAAAAGATTTTCCTGACATGCCAATTCGGGTAATTTCACATGTAATTCCTCGAAATCAGGCAACAATTGGTCGAGTTAGAAGATATGCAGCGGATCTATCGCTCTTGAGGCATCATGCCCGCGGAAAAAATCATCAGCCTCTCATAATAGTAAGTAACGATGCGGACAATAAAGGCGTATCACCGACCTATGTACAAAATTTCATTAATAAATTTGAAGCAAATCCAAGAGTCGATGGTTACTTAGGACAACTAGATTGGGATCCAGAAGTATATATCAAACAACCTCTCATCCATATTGGCACAAGGTTATTCCAATATTTAGGAGCATACGGAAGAAGAGCATCTGGTGGCATGCCTTCAAGTGGCGCAAACTTTGCATTTAGATCAAGTACCTATGCAGCAATTGGTGGTTATCTAGAAGATAGTCAAGCTGGAGAAGATATTGCTCTTGGTCAAGCTATTTGGGCTGCAAGGGATGGAAACAAAGAGAGAATTCAATTTGGAGGTATTATTCATTCGAGAATTTATACCTCTGCTCGTAGAGCAGTAAATGCATTGCAACATGGCCTATCACCGGTGGAACAATGGAATCGGGGCTTTAGCGCATTTGATGACGAGATCAGAAAAATGGATATGTCTCTTCCTGCTCAAATAGATTATGAAAATCCAGAACATCAGAGATTGTTTCTTACAAAACTCGAGGCATTACTAAATAGAACAATAGATGTTTATGAAGGTACGGAAAAAATCGGCAAGAGTAATAAAATGTATAAAACTATTCTGCGTAAACTTGGTATAGAGTACTCCGTTATTGATGATAAAATTCAGATTACCGATGCATCTACACTTCTTACGGGACTAAACGCATACAAAGAAGATGGAAAGCTGCTTCAAGAGGTAAAATCGGGAAGGTTGCCAGCGTCAGAACTAATTAAACATCCTCGTAAACGAAAGGAGATTAAAATGGTAGAACTCCATGCTGATAAACCAATAATACTTCCAGAAGGCTTAATAATAATAAAACAAGATGCATTAGATAGTACACCACTAGCATCTGCCGCGATTCTACAAAACCCGAATGTACAACTTGATGCAGATACAGAGAATACAGCTTATCTCGCAAGACAACCAGATCATTATACTGATCAACTTCGTAAGCTCAACACACAAATTGGCATGGGCATGGATCCCGCGACAGAAGTCGTGATTCCTATACCCGTTGCTGGAGCTCAAGAGAGAACAACTATTTATAGTGCACTTAGGTCATATGCCCAACAGACACTCGATTCTAAAAAATTTGAGGCTATTCTATTTGTAAATATTCCTTCTCGTTTCGTTGATACGAAAATGGCTGAATTCGATGGAACTCTCGCAGAAATTGAACGAGCTCGAAAAGATTTTCCCCAATTAAAATTTCATGTAGTTAAAGCAGTTCTTCCAGATGCCCAAGTACGAATAGGTAATATTCGAAAAATTGTCAATGATCTTGCACTCTTGAGAAGACAAGAGGCGGGTATTCATCATGACCTACTTTTGATCAGTAATGATGCTGATAACCAAGGATTAGCACCTGAATACTTAGAAAGTTATGTAAAATACTTTGCTGATAACTCTGATAAAGAGGGTGCTGTTGGTAATTTACAATTTGATCCAAAAGGATTTGTACGATTTCCAGCTCTTGCTGCGCGAACAGAATTCGTTACCAGACTAGATAAGCAGGGCTTTATTAATGGAAATGTAGACTTGTATGGAAATAATTCTGTCATGAAAAGCTCTATATATGCCGCTATAGGTGGATACCCAACGGAACTTACTACCGGTGAGCAAGAGTGGACTGGTAACAAAATCCGAGAACTTCGTAATAAGAAATCAACGTTAGGTTATGCAGGTGATGGGACTCTTTTAGCAACATCTCTACGTCGAGGGATTCTTACCTATATTGAAAAAAGAGCTCAACAATTAGCTTTTGGAGATGCTGAAGCAGAAGCTAAAATGCGTGCACTTGACATAGATTCCTATCCCATGTTTGATTATAACAATACGCAGGCTTTAGAAGCGTTACAAAAAGAAATTGAGGAAGGTATTAATAGTATCATTGGTATCTATGAGGGTGGCGACCGTCTTGGAAAAGACTCATGGTTTTATCGAACCAATTTAGAATCCGTTGGTATTAAGTATAGCATAGAAGGAGACCCTAAGGATCCCAATAGTAAGATAAAAATCACTGATATGTCCCGATTCATCTCACGACAAAAACGAATGCAGGAACTTCTAAAAGCGGGCGAACTAAACATGGCAAAAGTTCTACAAGAGGCAGATACTGTCGGTACAACGCATTCAGCAACTACTTCATAATCTCAAATAATCCTTTTCATAACAAAAGAGAAGCCGGGCGTACGCAATACAGAAAATAAATGGTCGAGAGGAAAAATCCCCTCAATAAATCCATTCTGTATTACGCCGTTTCCGGCTTTCCCCTCCCTTAGATCGGATCCAAGAAGTAACTGTGGAGCCACTCCCCATCACCGATTTTTCTCCACTCACCTCGCTTCTCGAGGATAACCATTTCCTCGCCTTCCACTAAAGGCCTGCCCAGTTCGGCGCCATCTTGCGGCCGCTTAAGCGAGTGGATATTTACTTCACCGCGGAAGCGAACGATTGCCCGCTCCTTCGGCATGGTCACTTGCCACTCTTCGCCGTACTTGCTTTCTGCCACTTTCTCCCATGCGAGACGGTGTCCTTTTGGGCAAGTCACGTCTCCGGGACGCACGCGGATCCACTTCCAATTACAACCCGTGTGCGGGCAGAAGTACCTGAACTCGACCTGAAAGGTGGGTTGCTGACCCCTCTTGGCCATTACTGCACCTCCACGAACCATTCATTGACCCACTGGGTGCGGTCTTCACTTATCGCGTAGTACTGGCCGCTCTTGGCAAAGAGGGTCACTTCACCCCCGTCGTGCAGCGGCAACAACGCGTTGTGGGTATCGCTGGGCGCATCCACGCTGGACACGGCCACTTCACCTTTGAACGTGATGCGACCGGTCTTGGGCCACTCGGGCGCAGGGCGCAGACGGCGCAAACCGCGTGTCACCCACACCGGCCAGAACTCTTTGTGCCCGGCGTGCCAGGCGATCGTGACGACGTTCAGAAAAACCACGATCCCGATGGCGAGCCAGATGTTCAGGCTGCCGAACGGCACGAGCAACGTCGCGGTTTCGATCGCGATGACGGTCAGGTAGTACAGGACCGCCTCGCCGATGGCCAAAATCCAGCCGACGTACTTGATGGCCCACAGCCGGCGCAAGACGCGCTCCTCGAGACCACTGGCGATCCAGGCGACGACGAACAAGAGGCCCACCAACAGGGCGAATCCGACCAGTTGGACGATGCCGCCCAGCGCCCGCACGAACATCCCACCGACTTCCCAGATCCAGTCGAACAACTTCTTGTTGGCGGCGTAGAAGCGCGCCAACCCGAGCAAAAACAGTTTCCAGAGTTCCATGGCATCCTCCTTCAGGATGTACTTCACAGGTGTCCCAAAAATCGGGACGACGAACTTGATTCCAGACCTTTTCCGGCGAATTCCGGCGACCTAGGCGGTCTGGGCAACCTTGAATAGGTCCTACGTTCTAACGCTCCGGCTTTACCCTCTTACGAGGGGTTGTCTTCGGGTCCGGAGGCCCGTGAGGTAGACAGTGCAGCAACGCACTATCGTATTAAAGCGCCTCCACGCTTGGTTGACTATTTTTTGACGTGTTGGTTTGACCATGCACGTTGAAGCGACGCTCCACTCCGACGGGTGTCGGAACGGTTGCAGGGATCCCGCTTAGCGGGATTTATCCGTCACTTCAAATATTCAATTGTTTTCCCTCTGCTGCTTGGGGGATAGGAAGAGAAAAATCATTGCTCCATTGATCCATTGCTTCATAGTTGGAACACAAAACGTGGTACACTACCTTCCGTGAAGTATCTCATGCTCAATGATATAGATTGCTACAAACGGTCGCTGCGGCTATCGAATACCGTCTGGGACATCGTCATGACGTGGGACTGGCTTGCCAAACGCACCATCGGTGTCCAGTGGATCAACGCCATCGATTCTATATCTGCAAACATCGCTGAAGGCTTTGGCCGCTACACTAGATTGGATAAAGTTCATTTTTACCGGATAAGTTTTGGTTCTGTAACCGAATCACTTGACTGGTTGCAGAAAGCCAAAACGCGTCAACTCATAAATCAAGCACAATATGACACGATCCTCAAAGAGCTCCAAGTGCTTCCCAAAGAACTGCACCAGCTCATCAACTACACCAAAGACAAACTCAAAGAATAACGAGCGTGTTGCCTTCAGCAATGAAACAATCGAACAATGAAACAATAGTTTTCTCTCCTCGTATCCCCCAAACAGTCAGAAGGACATTAGGTGGAATACCATGATATAAAGTAAGCTAGGGAGGGTAGTCGGACGCAAATAAGTTATGAGTTGCAAGTTTTTGAGTTCACAGAGCAATTACCTATGAACCATAAACTATGAACCATA
The DNA here is from genome assembly GCA_964449675.1 of uncultured Gammaproteobacteria bacterium. GTDB lineage: Bacteria > Patescibacteriota > Microgenomatia > UBA10105 > UBA927 > CAYVAR01. Next base: position 3,115 of record CAYVAR010000020.1, on the reverse strand, counting down.
AACTAGTTACGCCCAACTGAATCCCTAGCTCTTATTTAATTTTTAAAGAGCAACTTCTATTGACTATATAGATATTGAGTCTTACTATAAATTTAATGCCTATTAACCTTCCTTCAGCCTGGCTCAAGGCGCTTTCTAGCTTATCTATCAATCTTTCTGCTGCTTGGTTTGCTACACTTCTGGTTTTACCTCAATTTTCTCCTTCAAGCGCCTCAATTTTGCAATTGACAATTAATTTTCTCTACGGTATGGTATTCTTGACATTGAGCGTTAATTTAGAAAAACAATTAGAGCATCATGAACGCAAATAGCATCTGGAATATTATGACAAATACACAAATATCATTTGGCATTGCTCTTATCGTACTTTTGCTCTTCCTCATTTACGTTAGTGTTTCTAGTAAAAACGAGAAAAAGAGACGATAATATTTATCCCAGTTTCACAATTGCTACCTATAGTTCACAAGTATTAATGTGCACAATTGAACTTTGGAGCTTGGTTGTGGCCGGAACTGGCAAATGGTAAAAAGACGCTTCTTACCCTAAGCCAGACTGTCCCGACCACAGACAAAATCCAAATGGATTCGACTTCGCTCACCATTGATCGGCAACTTAGCTCTGCTTCGACAAGCTGGAGGATTGCTCATTTACCATCAAAAATCGCGTCTGTGAAGACGCGATAAAATTTTATAAAATACAATTTTACCAAGGACTCACGACTTTTTACGTCGGAGGCGTCTTTCCTATCTGTTTTAACTATATTCTCTTGTAAAGAACAATCGTAAAGTATAGCATTTATCATTGATTTTGTCAAGACTATAGGCCCTCATTGGACCACAAATTTCTAATTCCTAATCTCTAATATCTAAACAAATTCCAATTTCAAATTATCCAAATTTGAAATATTGGCGGTTTTGTTAGCCATGCTATACTCATAATTAATGTCCAAGCACAAAAAGACATCATTCCTTCGCTCTCTTAAACTCCTCTATTTCATCCTTATCCTTTCACTCATCCTCAATGGAATATTTTTTATAGGTAAATGGCGGCAGAATATCGTCACCAGTGTCCCTGACGGCGACTCACTGCAGCTTGCCGATGGCAGACGGGTGAGGCTTTTGGGTATCGATGCTCCGGAACGAGGCCAGTGCATGGCAAACGAGGCCAGAACAAGGCTAAGTGAACTCGCTCTGAGCAAGCATGTCCGGCTCAAAAACATCGTAACCGATGACTACGGCCGGATTCTCGCCAACGTGATCCTTGAGGACATTGGGACGTGGCTTGGGTACCTGCGGTACCGCTTTTTTCCAACGGTTAAGAAACACCTGGAAGGTAGCCGCACGGATTCCTTCCAGGTGGATAGCTTTCCCGATCCTCTCCTCAACCGCATGCTTGTTTCCGAAGGGCTTACCAAATATATTTACGTTCGCAGTCCCTATAGCCAAGTGCTAAAAGACGCCATGGAGATTGCCAAATCAAACAAACTCGGCATCTGGTCAGAAAAGTGCAGACGAACAAATCCCATCAATGACTGTGTGATTAAGGGTAATACGAGGGATAGTGAAAAAGTATACCACCTCCCTTCTTGTGACAACTACGACCAGGTGATTATCGACGAGTCCTACGGCGACTCATGGTTTTGCAGCGAAAATGAAGCTATCACCGCGGGCTTTCGCAAAGCCACCGGCTGCCCAAAATAAGAAAATCACTACATGGAAAGTACTTCCCGTATAGTGCGCGCTAATTTTGCGTAGTCGTGGTTGGTCATTCCAAGCTCCGGTACCCTATGCGATTCTGATAGAAAATCAGCTAGATTCGTAAGCGCGTGGTCTAAATGATATTGATCGAGAATTGTATGCACCAATCTCCCGTCTATCCGGGCTTTAGTGAATAACGAAAGAATATCTAAAAAGTCCTTGCGTCCTTTCGGGGTTCGACCGCGCTGCCCCAACGCAAAAAGTTTCAGCGCCAGGAGATAGTTAGGATCAATCACATGAAATCCTTCAATCAATCGAGTCTTCCCCATGAGGTCCTCTACCGGAATCCCGATACGCGAATAATATGGGAGATAGATATCGATATCCACCACATCGCGGATAGCATGATATTTCTTCAATCGCTCATGACGAGTGATGGCGTACTGATTCTTCAATACACCGAGTGCATCAAAATTAACCAGAATATCAATATCTTTGGATTTGAGTCCCTTGGTATAGAGATATACTGCCCAACCACCGATAAGGACAAAGGACACGAATCGCGAAAGATTAGTGAGCTCCTCCCAACTTTTCTGTGTTACCAGGTCATGATAGTAGTCCATGGATTTTTTCCTCTAGGGCGCGAGTAAAGTCTGCCCCAAACCAATCAGCCATATTCCAAATATCTGCAAACGTATGCGGCAGACTCGTCGTTCCCCCTGGATACCTCTCGGCGTATTCTCGTGCGCCAGAGAGACGTAAGACAAATATATTATCAGGATGATGGTGATTGGGAGGAAACCTTCTTTTGAAATCTTCTAAATCTTGATAATAATAGTAAATTTTATCATAATCGGCCGGCGCGGTTCCCAAGAGGTATCGGGCAGCAGTATAACCACCGTAGATTCCGCTAGCAGGAAGTTCTCCCTGGGCCTTTAGAATGGGCCCCTCGTAGTACGTACTGTAGGAGATGCTCCGGATGAGATTTCTCACACTCGCCCAGTACAGGAGAAGTTTCATGTAATGCGCAAGCACGAAAAATTTTGATTCCTTTCGTATGGCTCCAATACTCGTCGGTATGGCAAGCGCGTGATGCACCGTGCTTAAGGAACAAGAAAATTGCAGCGCCAATTCTTGCTGGGTGAACTTGAACTGCTTGTGTGTGATGGCTTCATACAAGATATGGTGCCATAATGTTTCGATTTTCTTCATGGTAAATGTATTGTATTTCGATATTTATCGAAAGTCAAGTAATTTATTGCTATACTTCAGTAACTCAGGTTTGGACATTCGGCTGAGCTCAGTCGAAGCCCAACTGAGTTATTCAGTATATACCCATCTAATCCACTTTTTCGCTCTTACGAGCTGCAAACTGGAGTAAGATAGGTATATAAGCTGGCTATGCAAAGCAAAGCTTT
>CAYVAR010000019.1:0-24837 GCA_964449675.1 uncultured Gammaproteobacteria bacterium | reverse complement strand
TCATACACTTTATGAATGCTTCGGTTTACTTGATATACGCCGGAAACAAAACACAAAGCTTTACAACGAGAATAGTTAGAAAACAGTGTCGAAGGAACACCCATAGACGTTGCGTGAATACCTATGTGATTTGCGTCAACATGTTTTTGCCGAGCAAGCCAACGAATCATATCTTCGATCTGTTGTGCTTGTCGCTCAAGCGTCATTTCGCGATAATCGCCTTCTGATTTTCCGCATCCAGAAAAACTAAATTGAAGAGTAAGAAAGCCTTTTTGTACTAATCGCTTGGAGATTTCATCATTGGAATTGATGTATTCATGAAGGTCCATGCCAAAACCAGATACAAAAATCACCGCCGAAAATGGTCCTTTACCTTCAGGCGTTCGCACTAATGCTTCGAGCTTTTCGCCAAAACGATTGGTAATCCCCAATGATTCTTCATGAACTGCTGGGGGTGGAGATGCTTGGGGCATATTGACTGGATTATATCAGAGTCCACTCACCCATTGAAGCATTGTATGTACAAATTGTCGCTCTCTTCCGTTGAAACTATGAAGTCCATCTTGAATAACCACGCTTTTATATTTCGGTGAAACGGCATACCGATCAAAGACCTTCAAAGCAGTTCTTGCTGGTTTATTGAGGTATTCATCCTTTTCTCCAAGAATGATAAGTAAGGGCTTGCGAATTTTTGAAAGAAATGACTTGAGTTTCTTGCCCATTCCAAAATAATCAAACATATCTTCACTATCTAAAAGACTCACATATCGTTTGGGAGTCATCGGCATATCGTACACATCCTCGACAATCATCTCGCCTTTTCCTTGTTTCACTTGTATTTTCATTTTTTGAATGTTTCGACGGATTTGCGCTAAATCTACGCCTGGCGTGTTTCGATCGCTGACTGGACCAGCAAGAACATATCCAACTATTGAATTATTATTTTGGGATGCTGCGTAGTAACAAACTTTGTTTGATCCTGTGCTGTGACCAACGACGATTACTTTGGAAAATCCTTGGGCTCGAAGGAATGCAACTCCTGCTTCAATATCATGCACTGAGTCTTTAAATGTTTCGAGAGCTGCTCCTCCTCGAATACGTGTGTATCCTTTATCACTTGATGGATCGACTTTTTTGATGCCTGTCACTATGTCGTGACCACGATTGTTAAACGATGCAAACCCAAACCCTTGCTTCTCGCATGCATCGGAAAACGCTTCAAAAAGAGCAACATTTCCATAAAACGTACTCCCCAACCCATGCACCCAAAGGATCGCTTTGCCCGCCGAAGCTTTAGCGAAGGAGGGCTTTTGGGGTCGATAATACATCCCCTGATGGATGAGCTTGTCTTTGGTGACAATTTCCGCAAGGTAAAATGACTTCATGGTTCCACGCGAATTGATGGTTCGAGTCGATCGAAGTGCTTATCAAAAGAGACGATCGCCGCCCCTTCCTCTCTGGCGAGCGCCCAGGTGAGAAGATCAACAAAATCAATCGTGGTTTCCTTATATGCTTCCAACGCCTCTTGTACTGCGCCCTTTGATGGTACGGTTATCCAATCGGGAGAAATAAACAGCAGAAGTTGCTCGACTGAAGCGCGTTTATCCTGTTTGTACCAGTGCTCAAGAAGAAATACCACCTCAACGAGCGTTATGTGCAGAACCAACGCTTTGTATATTCCTTCTTCTGCTTTTTGAAACCATTTCTTCGCGCGCAAGGCGAGAGAAGCAACGTCATTCGTTAAATATCGAAGTATAACATTGGTATCGACATATGCCGTTTTCATAAACCATGACGCCGCGTACCCAAGTATTGGATAAATGACTTGCGCATTGCGCGTATGTTCATTTTTTTCTTCGTTTTCACCGATCCAAAAAGAGAGTAGAAATCCCGAGCAGGCTTGATCCGCGCGCCATCAGCGTCTCTCGTAATCACGACACGCTGCCGCGGCTGCAGGCCCAAAGCCGCACGGATGGCAGCCGGTATCGTCACCTGCCCTTTTTGTGTCATCGTTGAATATCCGATCATAGTAATACTACATTAGCAAAGGTAATACCTTTTGTCAAATAGTATTACTCATAACCCTACGGGTATTCCATTCTTTGTTCGTGATTTCCGTTAAATAGAATTGTTTCATATTATTTTTTAGATTTTGCATAGGCATATCCTATTGCCGGTAGAATTGCTATTAATGCAAAAAGTGCTGCAACGTTAAATGCCCAAACTATTCCTCCGACATCAGAAACATACCCGAGTATGATTGGCGAAAGAGTCGTCGCAATACTGACAACAAATAAACTTATACCAAACGATTTTTCGTAATTACCGTGGTGCTCAACAGAATCAGATACCATCGTCTGATATACCGGAATCGTTCCTTTTGTTAACGCACCAAGAACAAGAGAAAAAATAATAATCAAAACCAGCGAAGTGCTATTGGCAAGAAGTACAATAAACAAAGCCATAAGTATCTCAGCAATAGTAAATATTTTTGTATTTCCAAAACGATCCGCGGATCTTCCAAGAAAATATTTCCCCACTAAGTTGCCGATTAAAAAGAAAGCAGAAAACATACCAAGAACTGATGCATCAACGCCACGCTTCAAGAGAAGAAATGGCAAAAATACGAAAAGCGATGAGCTGGCAAATGAATCAAAAGCGCCGGTAAGAGTAGCCAAAATAAATCGCAGATTTGAGATAATCTGAAAAAGACCTATGCGTTGTTTTGATTCTGTCTCTTGGAATTGCGTACGTTCTTGTATTTTTAAAAATATTCGTGCATAAAGTAAAAAAACAATAAGTCCTAATAATCCATAAGCAAAAGCAGTCAATCGCCAACCAATAAAAACGATAAGTTGCGTAATAAATACCGTGAACCCAAGGCGCCCAATTTCTCCTATTGCCGTAAAATTCCCCATTTGCCTCCCGCGTGTATTTTTCTGCGACCATTTCGCAACCAGTGCAAATGCGATCGGATGAAAGATACCTAATCCAATTCCTGCCACAAGAAAAAAAATAAGAAGCCATACATACGTTGGAGAGACAGATACACCAAGGAAACCACTGGCGTAAAGAAGTATGGCGAAAATAAGCAAAATGAAGCCATTGAACTTTGCTGCTGATAAACCAGCTGGGATTGATAAAATAATTTGAACCGCAACAAGCGCTGATCCAAGAATACCGACTTGAGTGAGATTTATTCCTAACTCTTTTGCAATAAATGGGAGGAGAAGTATAAAACTTGCCTGAAATCCGTCGTTTAATACATGAAGAATATTAAGCACTCGAATGTTTTTATATACAGACACCATGCTCAAATTATACCAAAACAGCATCCACAGAAGGATTATTATTTCGCCATTTTGGCTTTGTGGGTGAGGATATTGCTCCAGGTAAGCATTTCTTCTGCCCACCGAAGCTTTTCTTCGGGTTTGCGAGGCTTTTGAGCGTGAAGAGTGTCAAATACTTCCATAAATCGTGTTAACGCTTGTTGTGTCAATTCTGGATATGCGGTTACATCAATAGCGCCTAGGTAACTCTTGGTCTGCTCAAGAAACATGCTGATCCTTTTCTCTTTCCCGTCAAAGTCATCGGCTGCCCAATTCCCTATGCGGGCCAAGTTCATCGCAATATCCATAATAGCTACATCTCTCATAATCCAAATAACGTATGTACAACATCATTCATCTGTTTCCGAACAATGTCTGATAATACGTCGCGACTCGGATTATTCTGTGAATGTCGAAGATTAATCATGGAGTTATAATCAATTTCTTTCGTCTCCCAATCTATACCCCCTCCCCATAAATCCTCTTGACGTGACCCCAAAGCAAGAAGTTTCTGTTCAGCGTCAACATGCCGCTCTCCCCCACCTGCCACTATCTTTTTTGATACATCAACGACGAACTTAATATACCCTTCGTAGTCTTGCGCCATTTCTGTAATTTGTTCCGTAGTTGCTTTTTTGTCTAGGACAACAATCATGCCATGAGTATAACATCCTTCGATTTCGCTCAGGAATAAAAAAGCCCCGCCTTATCAGCGGGACTTCTTATTTGTTTTAAATTCTTAATAGTCCATCCCGCCCATGCCGCCCATTCCTCCCATACCACCTGGTGGCATGCCGGCTCCCGCTTCCTTTTTCTCCGGAAGGTCGGTGATGAGTGCTTCGGTCGTCAGAATCATCATGCCCACGCTCACGGCGTTTTGGATTGCAGTTCGAGTGACTTTTGCCGGATCCAAAACTCCTGCTACAAGCATTGATCCAAACTGCATAGTCAGGGCATTAAAACCATAATCAGCAACTTTGGATTCTTCGATGGTTTTAAGGACCCATCCATCGTCTGCTCCTGCGTTTTTGGCAATCCAGCGCACTGGTTCACCAAGAGCGCGGTAGAGAATGTCGACACCAACTTTTTCATCTACTTCACTCAAACTATCTTTTAACTTCGACAGTACCAACCGTGCTCGGAGAAGAGACACACCTCCACCTGGAATAATCCCTTCTTCCAGCGCTGCTTTGGTTGCGGCAACGGCATCATTGACGCGTTCCTTTTTATCTTTAAGTTCAATCTCCGTTGCGGCTCCGACATTGATGACTGCCACTCCTCCGGAGAGCTTGGCAAGACGCTCCTGAAGTTTTTCTTTGTCAAAGTCAGATGTCGACGCATCCATCTCCCGTTTAATCTGAGCAATTCTGGCTTGAAGTGCAGCTTTGGTGCCTTTGCCGCCAATGATACGGCAGTTTTCTTTGTCTGCCCAAATTTTGTCTGCGCGTCCGCAGTCTTCAACTTTGACGTTTTCAATCTTTCGACCGGTGTCTTCGGAAATAACCGTTCCACCGGTAAGAGTAGCGATATCATCAAGCATCGCTTTTCTCCTGTCTCCAAATCCCGGCGCTTTAACCGCCAAGACATTAAAGGTACCGCGAAGTTTGTTGACGACGAGGGTCGCAAGTGCTTCTCCGTCTATCTCATCGGCAATGATTACTAAATTCTTGGAAACTTTTATAAATCCCTCTAAAAATGGGAGAAGGTCGCTAATTGCCGAAATTTTCTTGTCAGTAATCAGGACATATGCATCGCTTATCTCTGCTTCCATTTTATCGGCAATCGTTACAAAGTATGGACTTGCGTACCCTTTATCAAACTCCATGCCCTCTTTGTACTCGATCTCCATCGTCAGTCCCTTACCTTCTTCTACTGTTACAACCCCGTCTTTGCCTACTTTGGTCAGGGCCTCTGCGATCAGATTACCGATTTTATCATCTTGTGCGGAGATGGTTGCAACTTTGGCAACATCTGCGTCTTTGACGCTCTTAGACATTTTCTTAATCTCACTAACCACTGCCTCAACTGCTTTCTCCATGCCTGCTTTGAGCATCATGGGGTTGGCGCCGGCCGTTACGTTTTTAAATCCGGCATTGACTATGGCCTGCGTAAGAAGGGTCGATGTCGTGGTTCCATCACCGGCAACATCATTGGTTTTGCTCGCCGCTTCTTTGACGAGTTGTGCTCCCATGTTTTCAAATGGGTCTTCAAGTTCGATTTCCTTGGCAACGGTGACACCGTCATGAACCACATTGGGAGCTCCCCATTTTTTATCGAGTGCGACATTTCTTCCTTTCGGACCCAAGGTGGTCACCACAGCCTTTGCAACTATGTTTACGCCACGAATAAGTGCTTGTCGTGCATCTTCAGAAAACTTAATTTGTTTCGCCATATTCCTCCTTCGTCGGATACGATGCCAATATACGAATTGATACTAATGCTACGAATATTCGTATAATTCGTATGCATTCGTATATTAGTATCGCGTCTACTCAACTATCGCTAATATATCTTTCTGTTCTACGAGCATCCATTCTTCACCATTGACTTTCACTTCATTGCCACCCCATTTTTTATACATCACCTTTTGGCCGACTTTTACAACCATCTTGACGGGATTGCCCTTATCATCAGTGGCTCCTGGACCTACAGCCATGATAAGGCCAGTTTGTGGTTTTTCTTTTGCGCTATCGGGAAGGACAATACCGGAAGGAAGCGTTTCTTCTGCTTGCAGTGGTTTGATGAGTACATTATCAAATAACGGTTGTAAATTTATCTTCGCCATAGTGTACCTCCTTAAAAAATCATTGAATACTAATTTAGAGTATAAAATTCCTGGCAGTCTTTAGAAGTGACTGCTATTTTAGCGGGCATAAAATATCTTGTCAAGAGGGATTTTATATCGCGTAAGTCGTCTGCCTAATGCATCTTTTATGAAGTTTCGTGCATCGCGTGGGTGAAAGCGGATGACTTTGTCCGTAACAATCTCTGTGGATCGACGCTTCTTCATGTACCAAAGCTGTGCAATACGAGATGGCTTCTCTAATAATCTCAAAACGCAAAACGCAAAACGCAAAACGATAACTGAAAACCACTTAACTATAAAAAAAAACTTGAGTTTTACGTTGTAGTTTTGAGCTTTGAGTTTTGAGCTTTGTGATTTTTCTTCCCATGCATTCGGTAAAAATTTTTTCACCCAATTATTTGCGAGTAAAAATTTTTTGTACATACCAGATTTGTCCCATAATGGGACCATTTGCAACACTTCATGCGCAGTAAATAAATCTCGTTCTTTTGCGGGTATAGATAAAGCAGTGCTTGTCACGTACATATTCAGACACACTTTATTTACCGGGGAAAGATCGTTGGGTCTACGCCGTATACCTAAAAGTTCAACGAGAAGGGTTACGAAAAAACGACTAACCCACAGCGTCTGAGGAGAAACAACTATATAGATATCTATATCATCGTCCCTTTTCGCATTATTCATCGCAAGAGCTCCGGTAACGCCGACCAGGAGCACCGTCGGTATCATTCGTAAAAAACGAGCCACACATACTGCTCTTTTCCATTTATCTTGCGAATACATAAATCGTTTTTTACGAATGTGGATAAGGCGATGCCGTTTGGGTAAAACGAGATACTGTATATGGTCTCGTGATTTGACAACGACATGATCAAAAAATGCTCGGGAAAAGTGTCGCTTTTTATGAAAAACAAGCCACGTTTTGATCTCGCTAGTAGTTAACGCGTAATCAAATATATCCGCATATAGTACCGACGATAATACAGCATCTTTAACAGAAAGCATGTGCTCCATTATTTTTCTGGGGCAGCATTGGAAGTCAACCCGTAGCTTGAAAGTACTTGCCGAAATCCAGAAGAAGCGGTCTGAAGCGCTGCTTGTGGCGCTTCACTATTTTGAATCATACTACCCACTGCATCTTCGAGATACTTGATGAGTTTATCGTTAATGCCGTTATCAAACGTTCGTGAAGCAAGTGGAAATGATTTACCGTTTTGTGCTTGTATTACGTAACTACCCACATATGGATCATCGGCAATGGAACTAGCTAGATCAATGCGTGCGTATGGCTCACCAAAAAGACGCGTTTTGGATTCTTCTGCGTAAAGCTTCATTGCCGTTTCGCGACTGGTAAGGTATTTGATAAATTCCCAAGCGGCTTCTTGATTTTTACTCTTTGCCGATACTCCTTCAACCCAATACGATGCCCAAGTCACGGTATTTCCGGGAAGCTGCGGGATAGGAGCAATCTTAAAACGCAAATTTGGACTTATTTGCTTTATGTCAAACGCTCGCCACGAGGGTGCAAGAATCATCGCTACTTTCCCTGATGCAAACGCGTACACCGAATTGTCAAGACTGTCATTCCACGTATAGACTGGATCGGAGGCGCTTGCAAATTTTCTATAAAATACAAGTGCTTCCTCTGCTTCTTTGGTTGCTGGATCCCGAAGAGATGAGCCATTTTGCATGATCATTGTTGCAAGTATGTCGCTAAAGTGTTCAATATTTCCTGTTGTGCCAAGAGCTATTGCTGAGGTAATAATGGTTGATTCACTTTTGACTGTAAGTTTTGGTACAACCGTGAGCATTTCCTCCCAGCTCGTCGGGGGAGTTACGCCTGCAGTAGCAAATAAATCTTCATTGTAATAAAGTCCCAATCCGTCTATTTCAAGTGGTATACCAAAGATATTAGCTCCTGCGACTAGATCTGCATTGGCAACAGGGTAAAATGTGGATGAAAATTGCGCAGGCGTCATGACGCTCGTCGGCACCAAGGCGAGATCACTTCGAAGCATAGCCACCCAGGTGTTATGAAAACGAAAAGCATCCGGTCCATCTCCCCGCGAGGTAGCAGCTTGCAACCGTTCACGATACTGTTTTGGTGATTGCTTGATATATTGAACTTTTATTTTGCTATTTTTTGCTTCAAAATCGGCTATGATAGGACTCATTATCGCGTCGTTTTCCCAAAGTCCCCAATAGGTTATGGTGACCTCTTTTGTTCCGCCGACAAACCCTAAAAGAAATTTTCCACCAAAAACTGCGCTAGCGATGAGGAGAAGAAACACCACAATCATGAGCATTCGCCGTACGAAAGATCCACTACCAGGACGGGGTACAGCACCAGGAGGACTTCCGCTACTACTCGTCACGACACCCTGCGGTATGAAGGGATTTTCTACCCCGCTAGCTGGCGGTACGACGACTGTTTCCTGAACAAAAGCTTGAGGCTCCCTACTTTGAGTGGACTGCGTTGGCATGAGGGGAGCATCAGGTGAAAATGTCTGTCCTGGTGTCGATGTCGGTGCTTGTGATGGTATATCTGCCATCACGACACCGCTTGGTGCGCTTTGCGGATCAGTGTTTTGTGGCTCCATTGATGTAGTACAATATCTTCATCATATCATGGAATCAACGAGACGCAACAGAATGTATCAACTCTTTTATCACAACCGATACGTACGACGTATTATACGTTCTAGTACGTTGGTACTCCTTGCAGTTTTTATTGGAATATATAGTGTGTCATATTTTTTTGAAAAAAAATACGAAGGACGTATATATCCTGCGGTAACCGTCGGTGGAGTTTCTTTTGGCGGAAAAACTCCGTCGGAAGTCGAGCAATATTGGCTTGATAAAAATGCACCTTTTTTATCAAAACAATTTACATTTCAATTTGAAAATCATAGTGCGACGGTCTCTGCTATCGATCTTAATATAGGATATGATGCAACTTTATCTGGTCAACAGGCATATCTTATCGGTCGTTCCGGCTATTTTTTTAGTGACCTTCTTAAAAAATTAAGCCGTACCCCTATTGACCTGACGCCATACTTTCGGTGGAATGAAGACGTTTTAGATACCACTCTCGAAAGACTTTCTCAGGAAATTGACATTCCCGTCCAGGAATCATTGTTTCAATTTTCTGGTGGCAAAGTCACTGCATTTCGTCCATCGAGCATCGGAAGGCAGATAAATAGAGAAGAAACGAAAAAACACTTTGCTTCACTTCTTGAACAAATACCAAATATGACAACGGATATAGTTACAATCTCAGCCCGTGTTGATCCTGTCAAACCAACGATCGAGACAGCAAACACCAATACGCTCGGCATCAAAGAACTTATTGGACGGGGGTACTCTGAGTTTGCCCACTCAATACCGGGAAGAATTCATAACGTCATCCTCACGGCATCAAAAATCAATGGCATACTTATCAAACCAGGCGAAACGTTTTCATTTAATGAAGCAGTTGGTGATATTTCTGCTGCCACCGGTTTTCAGCCCGCGTATATTATTAAAGATGGTCGGACTGTTTTGGGTGATGGCGGCGGTGTATGTCAAGTCTCTACAACACTTTTTCGCGCAGCACTGGGAGCAGGCCTCCCGATCCTTGAACGACGCGCCCATGCATATCGCGTCGCCTACTACGAACAAGCAGGTTTCAAAGCAGGTCTTGATGCAACGGTCTTTGCTCCATCGGTCGACCTTAAATTTAAAAACGATACACCCGGTTATATCCTCATCCAAAGCAAAGTTGACCGAAAGAATCTCACGCTCACGTTTGAGTTGTACGGTACATCCGACGGACGAAAAGCTGAAATCTTAAATCATGTCGTGGGCTCGATCACGCCTCCCCCACCAGATCTTTATCAAGACGATCCCACGCTTCCACCAGGGACAGTAAAACAGGTCGACTTTGCAGCGTGGGGAGCCAAAGCTTCGTTTCAGTATAAAGTAACAAGAAACGGTGAAACACTTGAGGACCACATCTTTACGTCAAACTTTCGTCCGTGGCAAGCCGTGTTCCTAAAAGGAACACAATTGTAAAATCTACTAATCTGCAAATATACGAATGAAAAACGGATGAGCGCAACCATTTTGAAGAGCACTGAAGATTTGCTTTTCAACAATTCTCTTCTTCCGGTATTGCTTCGTCAGCAAATCTTCATTGAGTGAGCAGGAGAAATACTGTAGCATGGGAGCACGAATGCGAACGTCTCCGAAAAATGCGTTGCACGAATCCGTTTCTATGAAAAAAAACAGAATAATTTTAGTCGGAGGTTGTTTTGACCTTCTCCACTATGGCCATGTTCAATTTCTCAAGGAAGCCAAAGCGCATGGTGACTATCTTGTTGTTGCGCTCGAATCGGATGAGAATGTCCGGAAAATGAAGGGTGAGCAGCGCCCGATTCACACACAAGAACAACGCAAAGAAATGCTCGAGGCGATTTCTGTTGTCGATGAAGTAATTTCTCTGCCACCAATGACAACGGATGAGGAATATGCAGAGCTAGTCAAGCGCATAAAACCTCATAGTATCGCAGTCACCGAAGGCGACCCTATTATAGACAAAAAGAAACAGCACGCTGACGCTGTCGGCGCCCAACTCGTCATCATTCCTAAAATCCCCACCCCCTCCACCTCGCAGCTGGCGAAGCTCTTGGGCCTTGAGTAAAATAGCGATTATGAAAACATGGCAGAAAATTTGGCTTATCGTTGGCATCATATGGTCATCGCTCCATTTGATTCGTGATGTATCACAAGATCTTGGCATAAAAAATTTGTTTTCAACACCATTCGTCAAACACATAAGTGACGCACCCTGGTGGTTCCGGTATGTACTTAATACCTATGTGTATGAAATCTTCGTCGGAGTACTCTGTTTCTATGCCATGAAGAAAAAATCGTTCTATCCACTAGGAACTGTATCGCTTCTCCTAACAGTAGTTATTTTTTCTTCTTGGCTCATCTATTGGTTCATACTATGAATATTCTGGCAATCGAGACTTCCTGTGACGAGACCGCTGCTGCAGTCGTGGAAGATGGGACAAAGATTCTTTCAGGCGTTGTTGCCAGTAGTAAGGACATGCATGAAAAATACGGCGGGATAGTACCAGAAGTAGCAGCCCGTGAGCAGATCAAATGTATCATCCCCGTCATCACTGAAGCGCTGTCAGTTTTTCGACCGTCTAACCATCCAGCCATTCAGCCATGTATTCAACGGCATATTGACGCAATTGCCGTCACCGTTGGTCCCGGACTCATTGGCAGTCTCCTTGTGGGAGTCGAAACATCTAAGACGATCGCCTTTGTCACCGGCAAACCGATTATTCCGGTTAACCACGTGCTTGCGCATATGTATGCGAATTTCATAACTCAAAACGCAAATGTCAAAATTCAAAACGGAAACAATTTAACAATAGAACAATACAACAATAGAACAATTGAGTTTCCTGCTATCTCTCTCGTCGTGTCCGGAGGTCATACAGAGCTTTACTTAATGAAGTCAGTCAAGGATTTAACGTGGCTTGGGGGGACGCTTGATGACGCGGCGGGAGAGTGTTTTGACAAAACCGCCCGACTCCTGGGCTTTGGCTATAGCGGCGGAGTAGCTATAGAGCGCGAAGCGCTCAAGTTCAGAATTCAGAATTCAGAATTCAGAATTAGGCTTCCAAGACCGATGATTGGAGATGAAAGCTTAAATTTTTCCTTTAGTGGCCTAAAAACTGCAGTGATGCGGGAGTGGAAGAAACACGAAGAATTGACAGGGTCCGACCCTCTTGCAACGGTCGCCTCTGGCGACCGTTCAATCGAGCAAAACGAGACAGGGTCGGACCCTGTCAGAACTAGTTTCGCTTATGAAATCCAGGAAGCTATAACAGATGTCTTAGTGGAAAAAACTATCCGCGCTGCAAAACAATATAACGCTCGGTCAATACTGTTGTCAGGCGGCGTCGCAGCCAATCAACGATTACGGGAAAAATTTGTTGCAAATTTACGAAGTAACGAATTAACGAAGCTCTCTCTTCATGTGCCTCCCCCATCGCTTTGTACCGACAACGCTGTTTTTATCGCAAGTTACGCATATTTTAGAGGAAAACCAATAGATTGGCATGACATAGACGCATTACCAGATTTGTCTATTGAAGAATAAACTATTCGATCACTTCTTCTTCATCAAAAGGTTCTTCCTCAACACCTCTTGGCTGCTCGCTACCAACATTTTCACTCGAGCTATTACTCTTTTTATCACTAGCAATGGGGATAAATGCAAAACTTTCTGTAATTTCATCATGAATCTTACTCCAAAAACCTTCTTCATCAAGACTTGCTTCAATGGTAAAGAGGATTTCGTCATCGATAGCACCAACAATGAGAGTACTACTGGGAGTTGCAAGAAGTATTTTCTTTGCTGGTTTTTCTCCAAGAGTTGTATCCAAAATACTAGCATCTTTAAAACGTTTCTCTGTCCGCACCCACGCCGTCACATCGGAAGCATTCGTATCTTTTGCCCAGATAATAATGTTTCCCGGGTGGTCCTTATGCGTCATCTCAATATGCGCATAATTTTCTTTATCTTCATCATGCTTATCAATAGTCAGTCCATCAGGGTATTGGAAGGTAAATCCAGCGGGGTCATTCCAGGTGAGATTTGCCTTTACGTCAACTGCTTGAGGAACTCCGTATTGCGGGAGCGATTGTTTTTTGGTAAAAAGAGCGCTGCCAAAATATATACCGGTCCCGATACCTCCGGCAATAATACCGGTACCAATCGCAATCCATAGTTTCTTCATACCAGGTAGTAGATTTTCGACACTCCTTACGGAATTCAATACCTACACTATTTTATATTAACAGTAATCTTTTTATGTGCCGAGTAGTAAATCTTGAGTGTATATCGCTAAGTCGAAAACTCACTACCTGGCATAAAGTTTAGTATATCATGCTATACTTAAACGAATGAAACGGTACACAATCACTATTCTCGCAAGTTTATTTTCTCTTATCTTATCCGAGTCTTTTTTTGCTACACCGATACTCGCTGCAAAACCCAGAGTCAAAAGAGTAACCGCAGGTGGTAGCAATGTCGGAGGGTCATACTCTTCGGCAAAGCTTTCTCGCGCAACCAATAGCATCGTCGCGTTTTTTAATTTAGGAAATGTCAGTAAAATTTCTTATATGTTAAGTTATACCGGAAGCGGCTTCACCCAGGGCGTCGTCGGCTCGATTGTTCCCAAAGGACCAACCGACCAGAGGGATCTTTACTTCGGCACCTGCAGCAAAGGTGTCTGCACGCCGCATTACAACATCACCAACGCCCGCTTGACCATCACGACGATTCTTAAAAGCGGTAGCAGAAACGTCAAACTCTATCGCATCAAATATTAATTACGCACCAAAAATTGCTAGGTACATTACACTCTTGACAAATACTAGAGAAACCCTCTTAACTATATATAGGAACATTATTTTCAGTTTCTAGTTAAGTTGTGTATGTCTGCCAAAAAATTATTGGTGAACTGGCTCGCAGGACTTCTCGGAGTTTTTGTTCTCATCCTTGCCTCTTTTACGTTTACCACGCAAGCGTTTGCCTTTGAAAACCCGCATCGCTACTTTGACTGGAACACGTACCCCGGTTCATCATCACAAGTTTTAGGTGTATTTGCCCAAGAGCCCGGGAGTCCTTCAGGAGAATTGTTGGCGGGAACGCCAACGCCTGCCGACTACCATACGTATAATGAATTTACCGGATACTTCTTCCCATTTACGGCAAACATTTATCCTGATAATTTTCTCTTCTATCCTCTAAAACGATTGCAGGAAACAATTGTTTTAGCAACGACGACGGATCCTCAAAAACGAGAAGAGACGCGCCTTGCTATCGCCGGTGAGCGACTTTCGGAAATAGAAAAAATGACGCAAGCGGGAAAAGCTAGCCTCATAGAAAGTCTCGCCAAAGCATACGATAGCGCGATGCAGACGGTGAGTAGTAACCTCAACCAACTGGAAAATCAAAACCAAGATGTCGCGGGGCTTCTCATCGCTACCGACAAAGAGGTAGCAAAACACGTCCTGGTTCTCGAAGAAGTGAGCCTCCAAGTACCACCACAAGCAACCGAAGAAATAACCGGTGCACTTGAAGCAAGTGAAAAAGCCGTTGATACCGTCGCAGACTTATCAGGCAGGCCGGCAGTACCGCCGGAACTCGTCAATCGATTGCAGGCTCTTAAGGCTCAGGGGTTACTCACAGAGGAAGAGGTAACGAAACTCATTTCTCTTTCCTCGCGCGTCACCGCTCGAGAAGAGATGCGTAAACTTGCCAACGCGCAGGTCCTCCCTGAGGCAGATTTGAAAAAACTAGATGAAGCAGCGCGTTCGTATTACCCTGACGACTATGCGAAGGTCATCGAATACAGAAAATTTTCAGAACTCAAAGATTTGGAGACACAAAAACCAGACGACGAAACGCTCGCCAGAGTTCAAGAATTTGCAAAACTATATAAACCTGGAGACTTTATACCACCGGACATTCGTCCGGTCTGGGTTGCCCTGGTACGAACTGAGGAATTACAAAATACGGTCCGTCCAGACCTCATCCCACAAAATTTTTTCCGCTACCGTCCCCAAGACCAACAAAAATATCAAGAATTTGTGGAACGCATCAAGCCCCGACAAGAAGACATTAATTACGTCACAAACCTCGTCAATAGAAATCCAAACTTACGAAACGACCCGGCGTACGCACGAATTTTGGCTATTGGAGAACGATTTGGTGCAGCAGATTCAGAGCCAGTCAACTCTCCTTTATCACAAACCTGTGGTCGAGATGTCCACTGGGTAAATGTTCCCTTTATGCCAAACGGCGGCTATTGTGTGCCAAATGTTGTCTACGCCCCCATTGCAGGAGAGGAGCGTGACCGGCCGTGTGCTCCCGGTTACCATAGGAGTAGCCCCGGAGGAACGTGTTTTCCAGATAACGCATTTGGCCCTGGGGTCGGTACCGCTCTCATAGGACTTCCCGCTCCAGGGAGCTGTTACTCTGGGTACCGTTGGTTTTCCGAGTCAGGAAACATCCGGGGAGGATACTGTGCGCCCGATTATCCCACAGGCGGTGGCGGCCCATTCCCGAGTCCATTTACCCCGCCTTCATATTGTCCGGAAGGCAAAATATTTCGAGAAGGAAAATGTGAAACCTACAATCCCCCGCCAACTGAAGGGTGTCCGCAGGGAAGCTGGTGGAACGGACAGAAGTGTATAGCGCCAAAAGATTGTGGTAGTGGCTCTCATCAAAACTCAAGTGGAGATTGCGTATCAAATAAAGATGAATACAAACGCTACGAGTCGCTATGCGCAGGCCGGCCCATTCCATCTGGTGGATGCGGCGCTGGATATTGGGACATGGCAAGCTGTAGTTGTGTGAGCGGGGGCGGCGGCGGGGGCGGCGATACGGCCTCGATGAAGGCTGCCTGCGAGCGCGGCGGTTGCCGCTGGACCGGAGTAGGCAACGCCTGTCAGTGCCCATCCGGCGGTGGTACACCATCGAGCGAGTCGCAGGAAGCCACCTGTCGGGCAGGCGGCGGCAGATGCGTGAGTTGGGTAAACGGTGCCTGCGGGTGCGAAAGAAATACAAGCGGTGGTGGCGGAGGTACAACATCCTGCAGTGCGCCGTCAACTGGCTGCGGCGGGGCAATGAGCTGGGACTCGGGTACGTGTACGTGTAAACCATCCTGTCCTGCCGGTACTGCGTGGACTGGTAGCTATTGCATGACAAATACGAGTGGTGGTTCTTCGTCAGGTTCATATAATACAACTTCTAGTTCATCCGGATCATGCGGAACAGGGTACTATTGGAACGGTAATTACTGCGCGCCATCTGGTTCATCGTCAACATCTACATATACCCCGCCACCAGGAAATACAACTCAACCAACGTATAATCCTCCTCCCCCCGGGGGGTACTCAACTGATCCTGCCACAGGATGTAGCCAAGCGGGTTGCAGCTGGACTGGTAGCTCATGTCAATGCGGATCTTCGTCTCCTCCACCGCCAAGTAACCCTCCGCCCCCACCTCCGCCAGCAAGTGAGCCACCTCCACCACCTCCACCGTCAGGAGAATCATCACCACCGCCTCCACCACCTCCACCAGCAAGTGAACCTCCTCCACCGCCGCCAAGTGAATCATCTCCTCCTCCACCTCCCCCGCCTTAAGGAGGATAATGATTGCATTCCTCGTGTGTCTATTGTTTTTGATTTGTGGTTCTGTAACTGTCCCAAGTGCTTCTGCTAAAACTGACCAAAAAATCGAGATGACAAACAACGGATTTTTGCCTCGTCGTATTACCGTAAATGTTAATGACACAGTAATATTTATAAATACAGATACCACTACCCATTGGCCGGCGTCTGATATCCATCCCAGTCATGGCATCTATCCGGCGTTTGATCCCAAAAAATTTATTGTACCGGGAAGTACATGGAGTTTTCAATTTGATCGCGTGGGAATGTGGAGCTTTCACGATCACCTGGCGCCTGAGTTTACCGGTGTTGTTCAAGTGATAGGAAACCAAGAAGCGACTCCATCACCTCCACAAATGACTATTGATTTCATGCAACAAGTACGTACGCTTACCCGCTATGTGGGTATACAAAGTAAAAAACTTTACTATTATCTTTTTCCTAAAAAACTTACGCAAACTCTAAGCGAACTTAATATGCATACGAAGGTAAAAAACGAAAACGAAACGCGCGATTGGCTGGAAATTTTAGGCGGAGAACGAGTGATGGATGAACTTATCCATGATTCCGGTGGTGGATCGATCGTTGACTGTCACCAAGAAGCACACCGCATTGGTCGAATCGCTTTTGATCTCTACGGTGCCCGTGTGTTCCAGGCAGGAAATTTTTCTTGTCATTCGGGATACTATCATGGAGCAATGGAATCGTTTCTCAATAAACAAGGAACGGATAATCTTGCAAAAAATATTGACACTCTTTGTAGTCAATTTCCTACGCGTTTCGGGCTTTTTGAATGCCTCCATGGCGTAGGACACGGAGTTCTTGCGTACCTTTCCTATGACGTTCCCAAATCACTTGAATCGTGTAGAGAGCTTTCTAGTGACTATGCAAAAACGTCCTGTTTTGGTGGAGTGTTTATGGAAAACATTGTGACAGCCCAAGGACGAGGCGCCGGATCATCGCACGATACGAAGTGGGCAAATGATGATCCACAGTTTCCGTGTAACGGGGTTGATCAATCCTTTGACGTCCAGTATCAGTGTTATCTCATGCAAACGAGTAGAATGCTTGATATCTCCCATTATGATTTTTCATTCGTGAAAGACCAGTGCCTCAAAGCGCCACAGAATATGATGTCTGTCTGTTTCAAAAGCATGGGAAGAGATATTGCAGGACAGACACTGCGTGATCCAAAAAAAATTATTGATAAATGTGCTACTGTGCCAGACTCCTATCACGCAATCTGCATTGAAGGAGCGCTTAACGTCATCATAGATTTTTGGGGAGAGAGACTTACCGATCAGCCACAAACACTCTGCTCCCTGTTGTCTGACGATGAGGCAATTACCTGTTTTGAAAATTTTGGTCTACGGCTCAAAGACATATTTGGCAGTAACGGAGACGCAATTATTAATCGATGCGGGATAGCTACGAGCGCTCACGAAAAAACGTGCCGAAAAGCTGCTGGAGTATAACAAGGTTATTGACGCAATTTTAGAAAAAATGAATAATGATACAGTAATCGCAGATGCGTTATCTTTATTATGACACTTGGACTTATTATTATCGCAACACTATGTGTCAGCGCACTTTCATTTTCCGGGGCAATCCTCCTTTTATTGAAAAAGTCGTTCACCCACTTCTCATCATCGCTTGTAAGTTTTGCTGCAGGAGTGATGCTCGCGACAGCACTTTTTGATCTATTACCACAGTCTTCTGAGGTTATTGGGAAAGATGTATTCGTACCGCTTTTTTTTGGCATCCTCACCTTTTTCTTTCTTGAGCGGTTCCTTTTATGGTTTCATCATCATGATCACGCGCACAACACCAAACCAACAGCAATACTCATTCTTTCTGGTGACGGCATTCATAATGTTATTGACGGAGTCGCGATAGCTGCGTCATTTCTGACCAGTACGCCACTTGGCATAGCAACCACGCTTGCTATTGCAGCCCACGAAATTCCGCAAGAAATTGCTGATCTTGGCCTTCTGATAGCAGGAGGCATGCCCAAACGTCGTGCACTTTTTCTTAATTTTCTTTCAGGTCTAACCGCGGTAGCTGGAGCTATGGTCGCCTACTATTTTCTGCAAGGAGTTCAATCGGTTATCCCCCCTCTTCTCTCATTTACCGCCGGCATGTTTTTATACATCGCATGCTCTGATCTCATCCCTGACATGCATCAGGATTTTGCAAAACAACGCCGGTGGGAACAAACCATCCCATTTCTTCTGGGTATAGCGGTCCTTTGGGTACTCACCACGACTCTGCATTAGCTATGGGCTCGTCCGTCCTGCTAAGCAGGACGGGATACGGCCCTTTGTGCCGCATCTTCATGCGTAAGTGTATTCAAGTTATTCCCGGATGTGGCCTATGAGCAAAAACCAGCACGAAGTGGTTATCTCTTGCCGTTAAGTATTACTCGACAAGGATTGTGCCAGTCATTGTTTGGGCGTGCGCGCTGCAGTGATACGGATACACACCAGGTTCTGAAAAAACCAACGCGAATGCTTCTTTTGGCTTGAGCACTTTTGAGTTTTGCATAGGAAAAAAAGTATGACTCGGATGGGAATCAGTATTTATGTAATGATCGACCGAATCGATATTTTTCCATGTCACACGAGTATATCGACTTACACGGATTTTTTTGGGAAAAAACTCGATGTCTTTTAGGTCTATCGTCACGTCTTTCTTCCCTCGAAAATCCGTATACCCATCGGCAAGAGTTCGGTTGATCGCAAATTGAAAATTGCCATCGTGACAACTGCCGTCCGGCCAACAGGCTTTATACTCCACGGTATACGTATCATCAGGCGCTTGAGAAACTATAGCCCGTCGCATAGTCAATCTATTCGTATCAATACTAGTTTCTCCGCTTGTTATATCAATGGGAGTCGTAGTCCCTGTCCTTGGATTTTTTACTCCGCTTGAATAAACTCGAATCTCAGAAGGACTAGCTAGATCAAAATTAAAATCAACGACGACATTGACCGGTACTCCAGCAAGGATGGTTCCATGTTCTGGAGTATTACTTTCCCAATGCGCGCTTTTTTTGGCAGTCCCAAATATGGATTGCACCTCATCAGACGGCGTTGATGGGGATAATGAAGGCTGCATTGTTTTTTGTCCATAAAGCGCCCAATATCCGAAGCCAAGAAGGAAAATAACCAGTCCACCACCGAGAAGTTTTTTCGACATCATTTTTAAGAATACTGCCTTTAGAAAGAGGCTGTCAAGCTGACTTCTTTATAATTACTGATACTACTACGCAACTTAATTCTTACAAAAAAATCGACCGTTACGCATTCCATATTATCTTGCCTGACGATAGGAAATTCTAGAATATACATGATAAGAAAATTGCTGTAACAAAAAGTATAATACATCTTTGATGATCGAAATCTTTGTTGTGTTTCTCTTCCTTGCATCTCTCCTCATCTGGTCTCCACGCATCTTCAGCACGGCCAAACGTGGTGCGCCATTTGTGCCTATGGAACCCGACGTCGTCATGAGGGTTATACGCCTTGCGAAGATAAAAAAGAATGAAATACTTTACGATTTAGGGTCTGGTGATGGACGCGTAGTTATTGCCGCAGCCCTTGCGGGAGCAAACTCAATAGGTGTAGATATCTATTGGCCACGTATCCTTTACTCAAGAGCGTGGATTTGGTTTTTGCGACTTTCTCACCGCGCAAAAATTATTCGACAAAATTTTTTTACCGTCGACCTGTCTGACGCAGATATTGTCTGCCTTTTCCTTCTTCAAAAAACAAACCAAAATCTCAAGGAAAAACTAGAAAGAGAACTAAAGCCAGGAGCGCGCGTGCTTTCCTACGCATTCACTTTTGAAGGATGGCATCCCGCGCAAATCGACCCGAATAATGCATCTGTCTATGGTCCAATTTACCTCTATGTACGATAGATATCTCCATAAAAACTATGATATCGTGGTATCATATTGGATATAAAAACATTGGGTGAAAAACGTTTTGACTTATGAAAAAGAAACATCATCTCCATCATCTTTGGCTCATCTTAGCAACGTATGGCGTTTGGTTTGCGTTACTGTCTGGTTTTGAGGAAGTCGTTCACGGAAAGTACTGGAAACTTCTCTTGAGTCTTTTCTTTGGTATTGTTACGTATATCATTGTCGAATCGAAGATTGATTTGTAAATCATGATAAGTAAACTCCAGGTTCTCCGAGTACCCAAGGCACAGCTCGCTTTCCTTCTCTTGCTCATTTTTCTCTCAGCACTTGTCGCCAGTACACAGGCAAAATATGGCATCGGGTTTGCTCTCGCAGTCGCGTTTACTGCAACCTTTGATACTCTACTAACCTACGTAAGAAAAAAAGTGTGGTTTGTGCCATATGCAGCTCTTGTGACCGGTGCGATTATCGGGCTCATCGCAAATCCTAATCTACCGCTAGTACACATCGCTCTGATTGCGGGGGTAGCGGTAGCATCAAAACAGTTTCTCCGTACCAACAATGGTCACGTTTTAAACCCTGCTGCCGCAGGTCTTATCTTCGGAGGAATCCTCCTGCAACAACCCGTAAGCTGGTGGGCAGTGTCATTTCAAAACATTTTCCAGGGTAAACCCTTCATCATCATCTCCTTTCTCGTTCTCCTTGCACCGCTTACCATCTCCGCGCTTCGTCTAGGGCGATATCTCACCATTATTTCATTCCTTCTTGCTCATACCCTGGTATCCCAATTCGCTTCTGTCCAGACCTGGTCTCTCCAACAACTCCTCACCACGCTCCTAGACCCCACGCTTCTTTTTTTCGCAATCGTCATGCTTGCCGAACCACGGACATCACCCGTTGAAAAAAAACGCCAGGTGTTTTACGGAGTATGCGTTGCGATCACTACCTCCGTTATCGGACGACCGTTTCTCACAAACCTCCTCCTGTCGTGGAAAGTGCTTCCCGACCAACTGCTCATTTCACTTCTTATCGGCAACGCACTGTTTTTCTCCCACAGGTAAAGGAGAAATATTCTTTAGCGATTCGTTTTTAGGAATAAAATACAACCCAGTTGTTGATAAAACTGGTCTTTTAAGAGATAACTATCTCTATTATTTTTTCATGTCACCGCAATACATGCAATAATTTTTGTGTGTTGCAAGTGTATAGACTGCTGCAGCACCAACCAACACATAGACGAGCATTTCCAGTGCCGGCATGGCACCAAACAATGAATTGACGAGATTATACTTAAATAATCCCACTAGTCCCCAATTAAGTCCTCCAACCCACAAAAGTCCAAATGAAACCATATGTAAATATTTCATTTTCTATCACCTCCCTTAGAAACGCTTGGCCGTAGTCTTCGAGGCTTAGCGTTTTAGGCCCTCCTAAGAACGCTCCGTGAGGCGAGCTTCTCTTTCCATTATTTCTTACTTTTCTTTGGAATGCAAATATTAGATAAGCTGTTGGATCTCTTTCATCTTTGGAGCGAGAGGAATCTCATGAACGGCGGTTACATCGTCGTTTATGTGCAGTGAATATGCAGTAGGTGGCATATTTATTTCCCAACCCATACCTCCACCGATTGGAGATCCTACTCGGATGAGTTGTATAGGCTTACTGTCTCTATTTTTAACTTGATTACCTTTTTGGTCTTTGACGGGTTCATGCGTTTTCATATGCAAATCTCCTGCAACTATATATGAAACCCTAGAATTTGAGAGGTTAAGCATAGAGTCACCATCATCTATAGAGCCTTGCATATCAGGCGAAACTTCGGCAAGCTCATATCTTGGCATCGTCTGAAGTAGTTTTTCATCATGTCCCATCAGAATTATTGTCCTCCCTGAAGCAAGAGCTTTTTTGATAAGTTCATTTTGTATTCCCATAGCTTGTCGTACAAAGTCATAGTATTTGTGATATTCTGGATTTTGAGATGTAGGTTTATTACTTTCTGCAAGGAGATATTGTTGTGTCCTTTCAAGCCATGATTTATTCATAAAGTTTGTGTCAAGACCGAGTATAACTACGTCATGGCCAACTTCTTGATAAAATCCTGTATATCCAAATAGTTCTGCTTCAAACGCTGCACGCTCTAACCCAACACGATTAAATTTATTGTCGACCTCGTGATTTCCCGGTAACTCAATCTCCAAAAATTCTGGCATCCCCCTCTCATTTTTAGGGATACGATCCTGAATACCTTCTTGCACCGCCTTATGTCTTTCATGTTGTGTTAGAAATGTATACGCAGTATCAGTCATTGCTTCGCCATCATATCCTCTATCACCCAGGCTAACGATCGCCATCGGACTTGGTTCCCCCTTATTGCTACGATAAAAGGCGAGGACACTTTCCGTAAAAGCCCACGCGCTTTCGGCAAAACGACGAGGTCGTGCACTTGTATACCAATCTTCACCTTTTTGGATATGTTCAAGGATGTTTCTTGGACTTAACTTACGAATAAGATTGATCCAGCCAAACCGTACAGTCGGATCTCTATCAAGCTCGGCTATGGGATAATGTACGTCGCCTCTGACAAAAATCTCTAGTGAGAAGGGAGTGCCCAATGGATTTATGTGTTTGTCCACATCGAGACTCCCTTTTTCATTTATCCGATCGGAGAAGACTGAAGGATCTCGTGCTTTTTCTTTGGCTGCTTGAATTGTTGCGAATTCTGCCTGCAAGATACTTTGCTTCTCTGGTGAGTCTTTAGGTTTTGGGGCAACGGGGCGATAGGGTATTTGCTTATTGTGTGCAATATCGCCAGCAACGAGTGAGCCTTCAAATAATTTATCGAGCACCATAGGTTGAATAGCCCATTAAGCGTATCACAGATTTAATTACTCTGCGCGGTTGGCGCGGACGCGGTCGACGTGCTTGAGATGTTTTTTGCGGATGCGAAGTGAGATCGGCGTAATCTCGAGTAGCTCATCCTCTTCTATAAAATCAAGACACTGCTCAAGCGTGAGGATAACCGGTGGATCAAGTTGGATAGCAATATCAGCATTTGCACTATGGATATTGGTGAGCTTTTTTGTCTTACAGACATTCATATCAATATCCTCCCCGCGATTATTAATACCAATAATCATCCCTTCATAGACGGCAATCCCTGGCCCAATGAGCGCTTTTCCACGCTCTTGCACCATGGTGAGCGCATAGGCAGAAGATTTACCCGTTTCTATCGATACCAAAACACCATTTCGAAGCTGTGAAAGGGCGACCCCCAGAGGAAAATATCCCAAAAAAATAGCCGTAAATAATCCATTCCCCCGTGTTTTTGTTAAGATATCACCGCGAAACCCCAAAAGATTTCTACTTGATACTTTATATACCATCTTCGTCACACCACGGTCATTTGTATGAGTATCTATCAGTTGGGCTCGTCTTTTTCCAAGCTCTTCAGTGATCACTCCGACAAAAAAACCATCAATTTCTATCGTCAATTCTTCATACGGTTCGCAGGTGATGCCGTCAATTGTTTTTATGATCACCTCCGGCTTTCCTACTTGCATCTCAAATCCTTCCCGGCGCATGGTTTCGAGCAGTATCGCAAGATGTAGCTCTCCGCGGCCAGCGATGACAAAACTACTCCCGCCGGCATTTTCTTCAATTTTTAACCCAATATTTGTTTGCTTTTCGCGCCGTAACCGCTCGTAAATTTGGCGCGCGGTACCAAACTTCCCTTCTCTCGCCGAAAGGGGCGAAGTATTAGCCGAGACGACAATTTTAAGTGTAGGTTCTTCCAGGTGGATCATTGGATACCCGACGGGATCTGTTGGATCCGTCAATGTTTGGCCAATGGCAACATCCGGCACCCCCGTCACTGCGACTATATCTCCTGCTTCTCCCTCCGGCACTGGTACCCGCCAAAGTCCGACACTCGTAAATACTTCGTCGATCGTACAGGTCCCCAGTTTATTTTGTTCTTCCATAAGAAGCATAGACTGATGAGATTTCACTGTTCCCTGCGACACTTTTCCTATCGCAAACATTCCTTTATGCGTATCAAAATCGAGCGTTGAGACGAGCATTTTAAAGGGCTTCTCCCTATCTTGTTTCGGAGCGGGAATATCACGAAGTATTGCGCTAAATAATGGTTCAAGGCTACCAGGACTGGTCATATTTTCTGGATACGACGCCCACGCTTTCCCTTCCCGACCGATAGCATACAAAACCGGAAATGACAAATGGTCTTCATGGTGGGCTAGATGCAAAAAGAGCCCTTCCACATCATGAAGGACCTCTTGAGGGCGCGCATCTTTGCGATCGATTTTATTGATGACTACGATAATTTTAAGGTGATGATCTAGTGCCTTTTGCAGCACAAATTGGGTTTGGGGTAAAGGCCCCTCTGCTGCATCCACGACGAGAAGCGCACCGTCTGCCATATTGATGACGCGCTCCACTTCTCCGCTAAAATCTGAATGCCCAGGGGTGTCGATAATATTAATTTTGGTATCTTTGTAAACAACTGCAGTATTTTT
>CAYVAR010000018.1:0-27363 GCA_964449675.1 uncultured Gammaproteobacteria bacterium | reverse complement strand
GCACTGTGCTGTCTTACTTACGATTCCTCTAAAGATCGCGTCTCAAGTTTTGTGAGCGTATAGTCTAGCTGTTTTTCCAAATCCACATCTTTGGTTGCTGCAAGCGCGAGAAGAAGAAAAAATACATCCCCCAATTCCTGTTTAAACGTTTCAAGAATCCTATCATTATCTCCCTTATGTCCTTCTTCTTTTAAAAATGCTCGGGCAACCTCTCCGAGTTCCTCTAAAAGAAAAAGAAGGATAATTTTGGGATCTTGATTGTGCTTAAGTCGGATTACTGCTTCTTGCACTTTTTTTTGTACGTAAGCGACATGACTCATACCCTGAGTATACGAAATACGTAGGATATATTACAATAATATATCCCATAATAATTTCCCCACTTGCATACTAAAATTTTCTTTGTGTATACTGTGTCTTATGGCAGAAGACAAAAAAGAAGAACAAGAAACACAAGAGATAGAAGGAAGTCAAACGCTGTACTATGTCGTAGGTGCCGTCATAGTAATCGCAATAGCTGCCGGTGCATATTTCTTGCGACCTAAAGCAGCTCCTGAAGCTCCAAGTACCCAGACACCTATTGAACAACCAATAGTGAGTACTGGTCCAATCACTCAACTTGCGTGTACCAATCAATATTATAATCCGGTCATAGGATTTCCCAAATTTTATTTAACCACTGACGGAGTTGATGTATCCCCGGCAAAAAAGGTTGACTGTACATTTACCGTAAGTGTTGCAGGCAAAACTGTTGAAACTGCCTCAGCAAGTAGTGACATCACCGAGGCACCAGAACGAGGCGGAGGAACATTTAAATGCACGACCAAAGCAATGGAACTAGAAAAAAAGATCCCGACAAAAATTGACGTCGAAGTCAAAGACGACCAGGGTGCAACAGTTGGCTGCAGCCGCTCCTTCTCCTTCCCCTAACGGAGAATCGAATTTCCCTTTGGGTTTACTTTTTTTCTGAATTCGTATAAAGTACGCACTTGTATTGCTGTTCTATAGGCTTTTTTCGCTTTGTGAAACGGCGTTACGCACATTAACAAGGGTTTATCCGAATGCGGGGGAGATTGCTTAAGGGCAGTTGAGGAAGCCACGGACAGGGAGAAAAATATTTTCTCCGTCTTCGTGGTTTCCGATAGAGAGAAGCCATAAAACTTCAGTTTGATATTAGGATTGGAGGATCCTAACATGAAAACCTTACCCTGCTCTTTCGTTTTGTTCGTGCTCGTGCTCACGGCTTGCGCAACGCAAGCACGCTCGGCGACCCCACCGCCACCGACGGCTCCGCAAATTGCTACAGCGGTTATCCCGACACCGAAACCGAATATAGGAGGCACTACCGGCCCGAAATTTGTGGTTAAGCCACCGCCGATGGTGTCAATTCCCTTGCCACTGGGGACGATCAACCCCAGCGCGCCGTCGCCCACGCCGCGTCTGTTTGACGGTTTCGTCATCGCAGGCGATACCATTGACTCGGTGCGGGATCACTTCTCCCAATCCGGATTTTCGGTCTACGACTTGGGCATATCTTTTTGCGTATTCCCGGGACAGAGAATTGTGCAAGATATAAAGCCGGGGTTCGGTGTCAAATCAGTCGAGTACTCACTCGACGGCACGGAGAACGAAGGATTAGTATTATGGGTGTCAATTAATGATTACACCCAAAAGACGTCGACTATTACTATCATCGGGTACGTCTCGGAGGTGAAACCCGATGGGTCGATATGTATAGCATATGTCGATGTCGTTAAGTCTCAACCTACCGGATAAACCCAATCCAACTCACGCGCGACGCTGCGCATCCTTATTGATTAAGGTCGTAGCGTCGCGCAAAGTTTTTTTCTTATAAAATTTTCCCTCTCCTGTTCTCATCATTTCACCCATGGTACAATGACACAATCTCGCCCGGATGGCTCAGTGGTAGAGCGAGTACTTGGTAAGTACTAGGTCGCGAGTTCAATTCTCGCTCCGGGCTCAAACAAAGCCCTACTGGCAGGATACATACAATTCCTCTCTTGACATACATCAAAAAATCCCGTTAGCTAATATTTATGATCAATAATCCCAATCCACATGAAAAAAATTTTTATGGACAGGAACTTATCCTCAATCTTTACGAGTGTGATTTAAAAACAATTTCCTCTGGTGAAAAAATCAAAGAATTTGTGATAAAACTTTGTGACGACGTCATCAAGATGAAACGATACGGCAAACCGCTGATTCCCCACTTTGGCCATGGAAACCCAATCACCGCCGGGTACTCATTAGTGCAGCTTATCGAAACAAGCTCGGTGACAGGGCATTTTTCCGAACACAAGAAAAGTTGCTACATCAATATTTTTTCCTGCGCCTGGTACGACATAGAAAAGACGACGCAATTTTGCCAGGAATTTTTCGGAGCCAAACGCGTCCATGTGACATTCCTCAAAAGAGAATAATTTTTCTGCTATTATAACAATATGAATATTTTGACTTTATTTGCCGGGGTTGTATTTGCGGCGGAAACCATATTGTCTCCTCTACAAGATGAATCACCCATTATATCCTTATCAGTGACTAAACCCACAACGACCTTTAGTCAACTCCCGAGTGGTCAAGTGTTAGGAGTCGAGACAGAAGAGACACCAAGTCCGACTCCAACGCCACCTGCTCGCGTAACACGAAAAAATAATTTTACCGTCGCACTCCTTGGCGACTCGATGATTGATACCCTCGGCGAAAATCTCCCAGATTTACAAAATGCATTGCGCGAGACGTATCCGAAAACGACGTTTTCCCTTTTAAATTATGGCGTCGGCGGAACAAATATTGATTATGGTTTGGAGCGATTGACGAGTAATTATGTGTATTTAGGCAATGATGTACTCGCACTAGTATCAGAAAAACCGGATATCGTTGTAGTCGAATCATTTGGATACAATCCCTATAGCTTTGACGAGGGGGCGCTTGATAAACATTGGCTACAACTTGCTCATGTCGTGGATGTGATAAAAAAAGAGCTTCCGGAAGCCAAAATCGTCATTGCTGCAACGATGGCTCCTGACGCCAAAACGTTTGGCGATGGGGCGCTGTCTTGGGATATTGAAGGCAAAACGCATCATACAACAGTCATCAAATCATATTTAGAAAATGCAGTTCGTTTCGCCCAAAGCCAACATCTCCCGCTTGCAGACGCTTATCACCCAAGCCTAGACGGAAGCGGCAATGGAAAAGAGGAATATATTAATCAAGGAGACCATATCCATTACTCGGAGGCAGGCCGTAAATTTTTTTCCGATAAAATTGCGCAGGCCATCGTGGGCGATAAACTGCTTGAGTAGTGCGTATTAATACAGTATAATTGTAAAATTCCAAGCTCCAAGCACCAAATCACAAGCAAATATAAATTTCTAAACTCAAAGTCTTTTGTATATTGGAATTTTGAATATTTTATATTGTGTGGAATTTGAAATTTGGATATTGAGATTGGCATAAACTATGGCTAAAAAAGAACAACGTATCAATGTTGCCTTGATATGTACGGTGTGCAAAAGTCAAAACTACATGACTCAGCGTAATAAAATAAATACAACAGAAAAACTTCATTTCAAAAAGTATTGTTCAACGTGTAAAAAACACACAGAACATAAAGAGAGCGGGAAGCTAGATTAACAGTTAACGATCTCATCGCGTTAACTATGCCCAAAAATACATTTATCGTGGTAGGAATATTAGCTGTCTTTGCTGCGCTCGTTGTAGGGGTAAATCTCGGTAAAAAATTTTCCCAAATTCCTAGTACCGCTCAAACAGTGGCTCCAACAATAAGTCCTACGCAAGAATCAACACCTACCGCACCTCGAGTTTCTTCGCAAGTTTTTACAAATTCATATTGCGGCATCTCGTTTGACTATCCAGTTAATTTTACAAAGTTAGAAAGTGCAAGCGGGAGTGCGGTACTTCTTAATCCGGACAATGCACAATCCTCTATCGCCGTTGCCTGCCAAAAAGATATCCCCCGACCCGCGCTCACACAAGAAAACATGGAGCTAGCAACGGTCTCTGGTGTCATCGCAACCATCTATCATGACGCTTCTGCAAAAGATGGCACAGCGATAGATAAACTTATTTTCCTACATCCAAAAAATGGACTCGATATTTTTGTCGCCGGCACCGGAACAGTTTTTGACCAAATACTCTCTTCACTAAATATTCTTCGCTAAATATTTTGCAAAAAAATACACACTATTTATCTAATATCTCGTTCAATCTCCCGTTATATCTTGCTCCCTACAAAGTCATGCTCGAGCATGACTTTGTAGGATTGTTACGTTAAGCTAAAATGACGAAGGAGTGTGCCACTATCTTCGATGCGTTCAACGAGGAGATATCGTACGGTAAAGGATACACCATAAAGTTCCCGCAAAAACTCTACCTCATCAAAGCACGGATACGGACTCACGTAAACACTTTCTTGTAAACGATAAAGACCTATCTGAATAAGCCGCATACGAAATATATCGCGTGTTCGACGATATTTATTAGGTATATCAAATATAATGACTCTCCATTTCCTATCCCATGTTTTCTGTTTCCTAAGTTGCATAGTGTTTAATTGATACGTTAATGCTCGGACCATTCCTATTTTGGTAATTTTTACGGTACATCGACCATCATCATGCTCATGGATCGTGACATATCGTTGTTTTATAAATCTATCGATTACTTGTTTTGTTCTCCAGTTACCTCGTGATGTTTCCCCTAAAATAACACCTTCAATACCGGGCTTATCTGCGTTAAAAAGAAATAGGAAACCTAAGTCTCCCACATGCGCAAGCTTTTGAAGTATCTTTTGTACAGTTATGGATGATTGTTTTTCATGCGATGTAAATGGTGGAGGATTTTGAAAAAGTGCTTCCGCCTTTTTCCAATCTATATGCGCATATGGATTTGTTTTTCTGAGTGTTTTCTTTCGAGACAATAAGCGCGCCATACTATTATCGTAATCTCTCAAACCTACAAAATCAAGCTCGAGCATGATTTTGTAGGTTTGTATCAATTGATAGATTATTAGGGTAAAGATTTTGGGAAGATGATAATTCTTGTTATAATACAAAAAGTCACATAGGCCTGTCGTTCAATGGTAGGACAGGGGGTTTCCAACCCACCAATATTAGGGCTGTGATGAAATGGTATCATGGCAGTCTCCAAAACTGCTCTTCCAGGTTCGAATCCTGGCAGCCCTGCAAGAATAATTTGGGCGGGCGATTCCTCCCGAACCTGCATACACCCTATCGTTGCGTGCTAACTCCCCATGCTGCTAGAATCCATGAATGACTTTGGAACGAATACTGGATATAGGAATTGGAACTGGCGGAGCGTATATAGCGAGAAATACTGATACTCATGAACAAAGAATTGGTGTTGATATTAACTACGGGGAAATTCGTTGTCTTCAATATTACCATCCTGATGTCATTCCTGTCGTTACTGACGCTTCGCGGCTTCCCTTTTGGAACGACACATTTTTACGAATTGAAATCGTTTTGCCGTTTGGAGCATTAATGATTCCTGGGTTGCAGAAAGATCATTTTGCATTACTAAAAAAGCATAAAGACGAATACGCTCAAACCTACCCACATGGTTGGTATCCAGAATTTCATCGAGTACTCTTGCCACATGGAGAATTAGTTATGTATGGCGACGTATGGGTAGATCCAGAACAAGTGCAAAGAACCTCAAGTGGATATTTTTATCTTGAACAAGTGCAACAACTTACTGTGGATGAATTTAAAGAACTGGGAACAACTCATTCAGATTTTACTCTTGGCAGAGGCAAAGGAAGGTATATAGAAGAAATAAAAAAGAAATGGGATGATACACTGGTAAAAATTATTCTGAGAAGCACCAAATATTCGTAATCTTATGCCGGTATAGAACATTATTAATGCAATACGATGCTTTCTCTTTTCTCTATTTCTTTTCCATCCTATTTTCTTTTTCCGCTATTTTTCTCTAAATGATTTTGCGCGGTTCGCTTTAAGCTTTCATTCATAGTTTTTAAAAAAGTTTGGAAGGAACCTGCTTTCTGTACCGGCCAATCGATCGTTGCTTGAAACTGCGTTCCATTACCTGTGAGAACACTTGTATAGGAGTCAGCAAGTTCATCTCTTGGACCATTGACTGATGCAATATGCTCTGGTAGTGTGAGCGTTATAAGTGCCTTTCCATCACTATCTGTTGCTTCTAGTTCCAAACGAATATTATTGCCTTGAATCGCAATATACGCATACCGTTCATGCACCGCGTCAAGAACTTGACCGACTCTCTCTGGCGGAGCAGCTGCATGAATGAGTGCGTCTCGAGCATCTGCTCGTGATGCACCATGAAGTGTGGATTTTTCAAGGGTCCGAAAGCCTTTCGGAAAATAGCGATAATCCTGCGGCATGATTTCTACTGATAACGTATTAGGAATCGGATTTGGTTTCTTCCCATGTGCGCTCATCATATATGTCGTGACAACAGGTACAGTATGTTCAGCGTCAAACTCAACAGCAACTCGATTGTGGTACATATACGCAGATGGTTTTCTTCTTATTCCATAAAAGGCGCGGCTAATTCCATTATCCGTATATCCTTGAACACGAAAAGCATAATCTCCACTACCTTCATCCCCCAAAACTACCTCTCTAGACATTTTTGGTGCAACCAATGCTTCAATCCCTTGAAAAAATTCAAGTGAGTGTTGAAATGTAACGTCTGAAAGACCTGCTGCCGGATGTTCTACATGGCCAAGAAGTGCTAATCCTTCTGTCATCGTCGCGAGTACTCCCCTAGCTACGTGTTGCCGATCGCTACCTCCATTCGTTTCCAAAAACATACTCCGGGGTTTTGTCGATCCACCAATGAGGAATTGATTAACGCGTTGTCGCGCAAGCCGTGCAAGTTCACCTGTCTGAGAAAGATCACGCGTAGCAACCGGGTACCCTTCACCAAAATAAGCCATTTGGGGTTCTGCCATATCTTTAGTGTACACTAAGGTATGCTTACTCAAGAAGCGGTGCGAGGCGATCGTGATCCTGAGCAACTTCCCCTAAAATTCTTTGTAAAAATGCATCTGCCGTAAATGCGCCTCGTGAGCTATTCCAAAAATACTCCCATGATGAAAAATCGTACTGATCAAATTTTCTATTGGCAAAACTTGCGTAGCGAATATTCACGGGTTCGCTATCGGCGGGTGAAAGATCATAATTGGACAGTTCAATTGCATGTCCGCTTGATAGTAAATCAGCAGATGAAAACGTGCGCGCCGAGCGTGCTGTTAGGGAGAGGACGGCTTTCAGTGCCTCTGACTCTATACCGATTGTTGGAATATGGTGAAGAGACCCTGATTTATAATCAACAATTGATAGTCCACTCGCATCCCGGCTTAGCTCATCAATGTGTCCTGTCCACATCACACCCAAATTATAGAGAAGTAGCGAATAACGAACTTCCAGACCAGAAAGTCCATGACCAATGACTCCCGGCATGTACGGTAAGTCTTCGTGATAATGAAAAATCGTATCAGTTTGACGCATTACTTCCTCTGATGCACCCTCGGACTCCCACATAGCACAAAACGTTCCGGGATCCACAAACGGCAGCTCCTCATGTGTATCACGTTCAAATGGAAGCGACGGTGTGTCGGTAAATGGACTTCGCAGGAACATATCCTCGATCACTCGACGTGCGATAATATTGTATGCTACTGCTCTCCGTTTTTTGAAAAGGTCATCGTGCGTTACCGGATCTAAACCAAGTTGATCATCTTGTAAAAGAGTTATGTAAAGGGTGAGATTATCTGGAGAAACAGTGGGGAGAATGGCCGCAATATTTTGGAGGTTTTGTTCGTAAAGCCCAAGGTAATCGCGTCTGGATCCTTCTTCTTTGAGAGGTAAGAGCCGGCGCCATACTTGACCTAACAGTTGAATTCGATGAATCGCTTCTCCTTTTTTACTCGTGACAAGATTTGGTAAACTTTGCTCCGAACTTGCAAAAGATAAGTCTTCAATTTGCACCTCAGGATGAGCGAGCAAATATGCTATGTGTTCGAGTCGTGTAAAAGAAAGCTTTGCGTATGGGGCTCCTGGTGGTTCTTTTCTATCGCGGCCTTGTATTGGTGCGCTACCAAAAAAATCTGGCGGCATCCGAATTTGGGAATTAAAGACAAGTAATGCTTTCTTTCTTCTATGTAATTTTTCTCCCATATAATGTACTGGTACGAAACTTCAGTACTTGGAAGAAGAATTATACACCTTCATAATGCGTATACGGCTGGTATAATATTCTCATGCGCTGTCCCAAAGGAGATCATGAACTTGAATATCACTCACGGACAAATAGGAGCGGTATAACTATTTCCTATCACGTTTGTCCGAAATGCTTCGGACATTGGCTTTCTGCATTTGATGCGAATTATCTTGAAAAGGTCGATACTGAAGAGAAATTCTCTCAACCATTTCCCTCTGCCATCATCCTTCATTGTCCGACGTGTCAAAAAGTACTTGAAAAAACCAAAGTTGATGCTATTCCGCCAGAAGTCACTGTCTTTCACTGTCCTAGTGCACATGGCTACTTTTTCCCAAGCGGGAATCTTTTGAAATTTAAAAAGGCACAGGAGGCAAAAATTTCCTATCACAAACTCTGGCACATCCCTTTGCCACCACTGCGTGCTGTTCTTTTAACAAGTATCCTCATATTTCTTGGCATATCAGGCGTTACAATTCTCACCAAGGTAAATCAAACACAAACCACGGAGTCTCAAGCGAAAGATATTATTTCCTATCAACAGGTGATCGTATCAAGTGGCGACCATACGCTTCTTTTTTTGGTCCGAACAAATGAAAAAACCACGCTCACTCTCCATGTTGATGCACTAGATATAATTAAACCGCTCACGACCAATGATGGCACCTCTCATACACTTCTTGTAACCGAGAAACGCTTCGGAATATATGCATATTATTTCGAGTATGAAATACATGGGAAAAAGATCCGGTCGCAGACATACAAACTTGCTATCCCTTAGGCCGCATCCGAAAATAACTTAGGTACGTATTCATTTGAAGATGCGGCACAAACGGATGCACCAGACGGTGCGTCCCAAAGGGCCGTATCCGTCCTACTCAGCAGAACGGACGAGCCCTTAGTATTCTCGAAGCGTCCGTACCATAGCAAATAGTTGCTCTGGCGTCGATTTCAATGCAAGTAACTTTTTAAGTTTGTGATGGTTAGTAAATAAAAATGGCCATACCATGGCCCCAGTAAATCCTCCGTGTGTGCCATGAAAATCCTCAAACGCGATCGACTTCCCGCCTATGACCTCACCAAAAAGCACAATATCCCCGATACTTTCAAATTGCCCAAAGAACGCAAGCGACTCCAACGTTTGCGACTGATCATCAACATCACCTAGAGGATTTCCATACCTGTCTACCACTCGTCCGTTTTCAAATACCACACTCCCGTGTTTGCCGATAAATTGTTGCTTACTTTTACCCCGAACCATGATCCACCCAATGCCAGGACTTTGAAGAAGCGACGAAAGGAGCTTGGGATATTTTTTTTCTATAGATTCTCTATCCAGTGGCTTTTTAAGGGATTCGGAGAAGTAGACATGGACGATGCTACTCGAAGGCACTAAAAAAATTGTATATGAAGTCAAGTTTTCTTCAATGAGTTTGTCATTCCCAAACGTGAGAAGTACTTTTCTTTCTGGATCATCTATTGCCCGGGCAACTACGTCAACAAGAGGAAATTTACTCACTTCATGAAAAGGTCGGCCGTCAGATTGCCCGTGATCAGAGAAGATAATAAATTCATATTTCCGATGTGCTTTACAAGACGCCTCGTAAAGTTTCTTACAATAACTACTCATAAGCGTAAGCGTCTGGAATACAAGAGGATGATTCGTACCGTGTTCGTGGACGACTTTGTCATACATAGAAAAATTGATAAACAAAGCCGGGGTTTCTCGCCAGAGCTCAATGTGAGCAATGGAACTCGCAAGATCAGTGAGAAAAATTCTCATGAGAAGTTCGCTCATCGTCGATTTAAAAAAATGCATCGATCGATGTTTCATCGAACGAAGCAGAGTAAAAACACCGTATCCGACGATGAGAATAATCATGCGCAAAAACATATACGGATTAAGAAGTGGAACGAGGAGAATCCGAAACTTGAGTATCGACGCGCGACTTTTGGATATATCAAGAGACTTTGCAGAAAGATTGGTTAACGTTGCTCCTGCCGAGTAAGCGCCGATGATGCATGAT
Source organism: uncultured Gammaproteobacteria bacterium (assembly GCA_964449675.1). Lineage (GTDB taxonomy): Bacteria > Patescibacteriota > Microgenomatia > UBA10105 > UBA927 > CAYVAR01. The sequence goes on along the minus strand of CAYVAR010000018.1, from coordinate 17,065 downwards.
CCATGTTGCAATAGTGGTCGTGAGAAAGATCCAAAACGACGCTCTTCAAAATGACGCATAGCCGAGCCCCAATCACCACGAACGAATATGCCCTCTTTCCGGTCAAACCACGAATATCCAGGGATATTATCGCGGTTGCCGTACATAAGAAGCGCTTCTGTCGCGGTTGTAATAGAGGGAATACCACAATAATAGCTGCCTAATGCATACCCTTTTTTGTAAAGCGTGCGATAAAACGGCCAGTATCCACGTTTGATTGCTTTTGACAAATTCTCATAACTGAGTCCGTCAATCTGTATGACGATGATGCCTTTTTTCTTTATCGGGACAGTGCTTTTTGATAGACGGAAGAGCTTGAGAATTAAAGTAAGTATAATTGCTCTCATGAGGTTTTTTTATGCAAATGTAGGAAAGCTAAATCGTATATGTTGCCGAGCGTCACGCTGACGAGGTGTTATTTTTTGAAACGCATGCGACTCGAGAATCTGATAATAAAATTCCTCAGTTTGCTGGGCAACTGCATCCCAACTATATTTTTTACTCTCTTTGACCCCCCAGCGACCGATCTTATCTCGAAGGTCCGGAGATGTCACAAGCTTTTTGAGTGCATGGGTAAGCGCGCTAGTATCTTTTGGTGTAACCAGTAAATCTGGTGCGGGATAGTTTCGTAATGTTTCCTGGAAGGCTTCGTTTGCAAAGCCTACTATGGGGCATCCACACGCCATAGCCTCTAATATTGTCATTCCATATGCTTCGTCCTGATAAGGAGCACAAAATATATCGGCTGACTGATAGTAGGTAATTTTTTTGTCTCCCAATACCTCACCCTTAAACTCTACAAATCGAGTTAGTCGTAACTTCTTTACGAGTGACTGAGCTTCCCCACGCTCCGGTCCGTCTCCTACCACAATGAGCCGCACGTTCGGCTGTAAACGAACGAGACGATGGAGTGCGTGCATAAGGTAACGGAGCCCTTTCCTTGGAACGAGTCGCGCGAGGAAAAGGAGTGTAATCGTACGTTTATTACCTTGTCGTAATAGAGCTGGTGCGAAATTCTCATCAATACCGTGACCTATGATTTTTTGTTTTACTCGGTCGCCACTCATCGGTCTCCAACATCGTGCGGTAACAGCAGATACATAAATAACTCCATGCATATGAGCGCAAAAGGATTGCTGAAAAAATGGCAACACAGAGTTAAGTATTCGTAATATTGATTCCTCCCCCCACGCGGAATGAAATGTTGCAATCTTTGGGATTGTTACAGCTCGCATAATCTCCCATGCGTGAAACGGGATATATGGTTCGTGGATATGAGCGATATCAAAGTCATTGGAAATAAACTGAGATATATTATTTTTACTGATTGGAATTGTAAAATTTGCCCAATTACCATTCGGAACAGGAATCATTGACGCGCGCGTTACTTCATGATAATCACCGTACTCAAAGTACGGATGCTCTGGTCCAAAGATTGCTACTCTATGGCCTCGACGGTTCAGGGCTTGTGCTAAATGATAGACATGTTCCTGCGAACCACCGACACGCTCGGGACTTGAAGAAAAATACATGGCGATACGAAGTTTTTTCATACTTTGCTTGTTTATTACATTTTTTTCATGACTAATAAAACCGTTTTTGCGTATGTTAAATCTTGCGGTGATTCTTTCGTCCACGCTCTCGTAGATATCTTCATAAAAAATCTACTGGTTGTTGTACTCAGGTAGAGTCGTATTTGTCCATAAAGACGGTACGCAATTGGGGCGTTGTCATGCATAAAACGTAGGACTTGCCCCAAAAATCGACCTGGCCATGGGCTACGAATTATTCCATATTCTACAATATAAAACCCATGCGTACTAAAAATTGACTCGATATGTTTAGGGTCATACCGCCGAACATGTCCGACCAGCTGATCAAACTCACTCCACAAAGACATATGAAGTGGAAATGATGCGATGAATGTACCACCAGAGCGCAGTACACGATACACTTCGTCTATGACCCATTCATCATTCGGTAGATGCTCTAATAACTCAAATGCACAAACCAAATGAAAATAATTATCTTTATATGGAATTTTATCAGCTAAGTCGCTAAACGACGCATGAGCTCCTCGTTGTTTCAGTCCTTCTATCGCAACGCTACTCACATCAAGAAAATAATTTCCCCGGATGGGAATTCTCGGAGAAAGTCCTCCTCCTAATTCTAAATTCTTTACCCCGATGAAACGCTTCACAATATTCCAATGAGACCAGACGGTATGGGAAAAAATATGAACATACTTCCAGTGAGTATCATACGCGGATTTATTAATCCCAAGGATACTCGTATGCCTATATTTTTTCATGTGCGTAGTTTTTTTTATTTCTCCCCCACCGTTTCCAATTTGGATTTACTCGTCCGAGTTGAAATAGATCATCCATAATATCAAACATATAGTGAATAATCATAGCACCAAAAAGAATAACCCCAATACGCCATTCAGATAGTGAAGAAAGAAGAGAACAGCCCAAAAGCATCATCATGCTAAAGTAGTTATGTGAAATGAGATTAGTCTGCTCCTTATGACCCTTCTCGACAAATACTGTGAGGCTTCTCCACTTTTTAGCACGTAAAAACGTCTTCACGAGTATAGAATATTGATCACGTTTTCCGTAGACAAAAAAATAAAGAAGATGATCCATATCAGGAAGAAGAGATCCGAGCATAGAGAACCAAATCCACCGAATATTAAACTCATTCCACCGCTCGCGTAAAAACCACGCCCAGAAAAGTCCCAAAAGAATATGATAAAATTCATGCCTTGCATGAATAACAATAAATCCTAAACCTCGAACAAAACGGGTCATTGTAACACTAAAAAAGATTACAAATTTCATAGATATGACCTATATTTACATTCTCTTCTATAGTAGCATAGAATGAAAAAACTGTGTATGAAACGTCGAGATTTTGATAATACGAATAAATATAAACAGTCCCTGCTCTCATCGTTTGAACAAAACGTCATAGATCGCTACGTCAGGATTATCCCTGCCTGGCTACAAACACACCATCTGACCCTACTTACTCTCCTTTGGACTATACTAATTGCACTAACGGGATTTCTCGCCACGTACAACAGTAAATGGCTCTTTGCATCATCTCTTATTATTATCTTCCAATATAGCACCGATCTCTTTGATGGACATATCGGCAGACTGCGAAATACGGGTCTCGTTAAATGGGGATATTTTATGGATCATCTTCTTGATTACCTCTTTCAATGTGCTATTTATTTTGGTTATTTTCTTCTCTTGCATGAATCGTACAAACCACTTTTTCTGATAATGACATTTGTATTTACTGGATACATGATACATTCATTTCTTCTTTATACAACAACAGGAGTATTTAGAAGAGTATATTTTCGACTTGGCCCTACCGAATTTCGCGTCATACTTCTTTGCATCAATGCCACCATTATTTTTTTAGGAATTTCGTATTTTGAACATTTACTTCCAATAATGACTGTCCTTTTGTCAATCGGTTACGTTCTTTCTGCGTATGATATTCAAAAACAGTTATGGAAACGAGACCAAATGAACAAACGAAAGACGGACATGACTCCTATCTCTTGACATACCACCTTCCTTTCCTAAAATAGTAAGCATATGAAGATGACTTCTTTTCTATCTTCTTGGTTTGCGCTTTTTGGTACACTTACCTTTCTTATCATAGGAATTTTTCTTGTTACGCCGCTTCTGCCCACTACTCATACTGATGAACCACTTGCCGATCCTGCATCGCTTAAACTTCTTTCTGCTGGTAGTGTCCTCCCCAAACCACCTCAAGAGTCGGGTGGCGTTTTTCATGGACAAGAAGTACTACCGGTTTCTCTCGCAAGTCTCGCAAAGCCACTATCCGTCCTTGGCACATCTTCTGGTGATAAACCCTTCGACATCACTCAGGGTAAACGTATAGAAGTTGACCTGACAAACCAAAAGGTATATGCGTATGAAGGTGACACGAAAGTCTATGACTTTACTGTCTCAACGGGCAAATGGGCGCCAACGCCAACCGGGCAGTTTACGATTTGGGCCAAGGTGCGCAGTCAAAAAATGGAAGGAGGCAACAAGGCATGGGGCACCTATTACTATTTACCCAATGTCCCCTTTGTCATGTTTTTTTATAATAATGAGATTGCAAAAATGCGCGGGTTTTCTCTCCACGGCGCCTACTGGCACAATAACTTCGGCCACCCCATGAGTCACGGCTGTATAAATATGAAAATTGCTGACGCGCAAGTTTTGTACGAATGGGCAAATCCATCGGTAGTAAATCCCAACGCGTGGTCAACACTCGCAAGCAACGAAAATTCTGGCACTAAGGTCATCATCTATGGGGAAGCACCGAAAGAATAAGTATAATGCCAATAAACGAATAATATTCGAATACTACGAATAAGAAAGCTGAGTTACATGGACGTTGGTATTTCGGTACGTATAACTCTCTTCGGACGAATATATCTGCTTCGAAAATTAACAAGTAACCCAAGTTTTAACCCAGAACTCTGGAGATATCGTTGAAGTTGATAATAATGTTCTTTTGTTATTGATGGTTTGGTTTTTAACTCTAGAACTATTTTATTATCGATAATAAAATCAAGTATATTACCGGAATCACCAAATCGAAATTCTCTTTTATAAGGAATTTTTTTCTCTTGTAAATGCTTTTCTATTGAGTCTCCATACTGTTTTTCTCTAGCAAATCTTCCAAGGGAATTATGTACCCTAAAACAGATACCTACAAGGATAAAAGAGAGTTCTGGGTAAATGAGTTTTACGTTAGTATTCGTAGTATTTGCATGCATTCGTATATTGGCATCACGTTACAATTTGAGGCTTTTTAAGTACTCCCGAAATTCTCCATTGAGATCTTTATGGGCAAGGGCAAACTCGACGACAGTTTTAAGGTACTCGAGTTTATTGCCGGTATCATAATATTTACCATCCTTAATCTCACACGCATAGACCGGGCGTGACTTGAGAAGTTCGCGAATAGCATCCGGTAGCCAAATTTCTCCGTCTTTGCCAGGCGCAAGATGCTCAAGGATTTCAAAAACATCAGGAGTGAGCACATAACACCCGTGCGCAGCAAGATTTGACGGCGCTTCCTCAACGGTGGGTTTTTCAATCATCCGTTTGATTTGCCAAATATTTTTTTCGACATTATTCGCTTCCACGATCCCATACCGAGTCACATTCTCCTTGGGAACCCGGACTGCAGAAATCACCGGGTCACCATATTTTTCAAACACCTCGATACACTGTCTTGCCCGCGGAGGATTTGCATAAATAAACTCATCACCCCAAATAGCAACAAATGGCTCATCTCCCACGACTGATTTTGCACAAAGTACGGGTGTCCCGTTACCATATGGTCCCTTTTGACGGATATAAATAAAGTTAGCAAGCTGAGCGGTACGCTTTACTTCCTCAAGAAGTTTATCCTTCTTTTGAAGTTCGAGCATCTTAATCAGTTCAAACGGATAGTCAAAATGATCTTCGATTGCGCGCTTATGCCAACCAGTAACGATGACGATGTCCGTAATGCCGCTTGCGACAAGCTCTTCAACCACATATTGGATGACGGGCTTATCAACAATCGGCAGCATTTCTTTGGGCATCGCCTTGGTCTGCGGGAGAAATCGGGTTCCAAAGCCAGCGGCCGGAATCACTGCTTTTCTGATTTTACCTAGAATATGTTTCATAGATAGATCAACTGCTGGTAGCACCCAGAACAAGCGCAATCCCGTAGTCGCGACACCACGACGCGAAGCTGTAAGCTTCGGGAGTGACAAGCGTACTATCGGGGCCTGCAGCAGGTATTACAGCTTTACGAATTTTCATTTCCATATTGTTATTTATGCAAACAAACGAATAACTAATAACAAACTAACGATAATTCTATTGTAGCTGCTTTCCCTTTGTCAATTTGGTAAGATGAATGTATGCAAAATCGGATTTCTTCGGTCACTTTTTGGCTAATGATTTTTTTCTTTCTATTTTCTTTTGCTGAGCGCGTTGATGCCCGATGCTGCCTGACCAGCGACTCATCATGTACGGGACAATACTCACCTCCTAGGGGTTCATATACGCTGAACTTTATTGTGGATCAAAGCTCATCAAATCCCAATCACTCTGGTGATCCTCAGTGTAAAAATCCGATTGCACCATCCGGCACGACGTTTACCAATATCCGCTGCGACTTTCCGACAGAAGCAAATGCGCTTGATTCCATTCGGGCTCCTCTCTGTGGCGGGTCACCGGAACTAAGCAATGGTAATTCTGTCTGCTGGAGTTGTAGCGGAGGGGGTAACGTGTACTGTTCAGGAGGAAGTTTTGCCATGGCGGGTTCAAGTCCTATTTTAGATCAACATAGAAATGACGGATTCTACCAACTGACGGAAGCAGAGAAGCAAGCGTTAGGTGCAACTTTTACTTTTAACGGGATAGAATATCAAAAACCAGGAGGGGCAATTGGCATTTGTGGCAGCAATGTCGAAGCGTGTCTTGTACCGGGTCACAACGACTGCACCAATCGCGCGCTAGAGGTAGGCTCACAACCAAATCCAGACCCTTCTCTACCCAAACCCACTCCACCTCCGCCTGAAGCATACAATGCAGCAAAAAAGGTACAAGAACGACTTCTTACAGCCAAACCGGGAAAACGTGAAATAATCCAGGGATTACCAGGCAATACCACTGCTCAAATTCCTCTAAAACCTGGAATTCTTACATTCTTAAGCGAGCAAGTAACCATTAATCGTGTCTCCCGCGTAAAATATGATCCTAAAATTGCCGTTCTCATGCCCAAAAAACTCCGCGACATCAGTCTCAAGCTCAATAAATTTGCTTTTGAATATATGGGGGACCTCCGGCAAGCCCAGGCGCAAAAATATGAATTTTTTGAAGGCACCCCGACAGACCCGGAAAAACCAGCAACAAATAAACTACCGATCGATACGGGTCACAGGTACTGTGCACCAAAAGGAAAAATCGTCACTATCGATGAAAACGGCAATAGAACAGAGAAAGATAACACAGTGCTTTTTAGCCTTGATCGGGCGCCTAACATAAGCGAAACGGATCCCGTAGCACCGTTCTGGTATCAACAAGGTCTTACCGGTGGTCGGCAAGCTACCGCAATGCTTTGTGGTACTCCGCAGCGCGCCGGAACCAAAAGCTCTAATTTTTACGTGTCTCCGGAACGAGATATTTGTCCTATATTAGGAATTGTCGGATATGTTGACGGAGAACCAGTCTACGATGTAGATCCGGCATGTCTAGATAAAGTTTTGTACCAATGTAATACGAAATCAGAAGGTGTCATCGCTTCACCAGTCCAATCGAAATCAGAAGGAATAGCACTACGAGATAATACGACTGGCCTTGCATCGAAATTCTTTTCTGCGGCAACAAACAATATCGTTGTTAATTATTTTAAAAGCGCGTTTCTTGGTAGTCTCATCAAATGCAATGAGGATGATGAAGATGCTAAATGTGCGCAACCTACCAGGTTTTTGCAAAAAACGACTGGGTACGCCGGTGCACTTTCTTTTGCAAGTTTTGTCGCTGGTGTGAGTAACAAAGATCTTAATCCAGAAGCACCCGCAGAGATACGAAAAAAAATCGTTGACAATGGATGCGGCACTGACGACCAACGAGGAGGAATATTAGCAACATATCAGGATATCAAACAAAAAAAACCACCGCTTACTCATTCAAACATAACGCACCAGTATATTCTTTCAGGAGATGACGGGAGCGGTGTAGCTTTACCCGAAGAACACCCTATGTGGACTGAGGGAGTTATCATGGCAGATGAGTGTATACAGGCGCAAATTTCTGATATAAAGCTTCAAGAAAGCGGCGTCAGCCCCAAATGTCGCACTGAACCAGATCTCGTTGATCCGCCGATAAGCGACTGGTCGCTTGCGGGCACTGATACAAACCCGATTTCCTCAACGTTTACCCCCAACAATACTCCTATACAAGAGGCTATCGTTGCTGCGGCACAACAAGAAGGTATTCCCCAGTGTGTACTGGAGGGCGTTGGCCAGATCGAGGGCGCGTATGGCTGGAGTCTAAGCGATACGGCGCGCATCGCCGCTTGTACACCAAATATCTGTAGCGCCGCAGGTCCGTTTCAAATTACCACCGGTACTGATGGAAGCGGTAGTTCCTCCTGCTCTTCGTGTCCGTCTAATTGGGTAAAGAAAAACGGTTGCCCGGATAGTTGGACCGGCAATGTAAAGGACGCATGCAACTTCACGATTGCTGCTAATCGTGCTGCCCAGATTCTCAAAGAAAAAGCCGCAGCCTACGGCTATACGCTTACGAATGCGAATCCTTCGTCTCAACGCGACGCGATTTTAGCAGCAGGAAAAGGATATTATGGAAGTGATGCGCCCGTTGGTCGCCTCGGCAATGTGTCATATGGTCAGTATCTCTACAACCACTGCACCGGTCAAGGTTTTCAATTGTAACACTTTACTTTCTCTTCTCTCTTTGCTACTATACTTGCTTAAGAACCCCGGGAGGGGTTTTTACTTGCCCCGTATACGCGCCATGAGGCGAGGACGTAGACCTCGCGATCGGCAAGCGTTATACTGGGGTTAGGCGAATTTATTTATATAAACATATGCAAAGCCCGGTTGTTTCAAAAATTCCTAATATCCCTCCAGTGCACTTTGTTAAAGAGGTGGTAACGGAGCTAAAGAAAGTTACCTGGCCGACGCGTCAGGAAACCATAAAGCTTACAGCAGTCGTGATTGCGATATCAGTCATCGTCGGCGCGTTCATCGGCGGCCTCGATTACATACTCATTAGCATCACATCGCTACTGTTTAAGAAGTAAAAAGTTAATCTATCAATGTTATTATAGCAATGTAACAATTTAACAATATAACAATTCTTATTATGGACTCACAAAACATACAACAGACGCCAAAAACGTTAGAAACACCACAACCTGAACCAACCGCACCGCAGACTCCTTCCCCCCAACCGTCCTCAACGTCTAAATGGTACGTGGTCCATACCTACTCCGGTCACGAAAATAAAGTGTCAACGAATCTCAAACAACGCATCGAAACGATGAAGCTTGAGGGGAAAATCTTTGACATTATCGTGCCCACGCGAAACGTCGTCAACGTCAAACACGGTAAAAAAGAAGAGGTCAAAGAAAAAATTTTCCCGGGCTACATCCTCGTCCGTATGGTCCTGGACGATGAGTCCTGGCTAGCAGTACGCACCACCCAGGGCGTCACCGCGTTTGTGGGCGCAGGCAATAAACCCACCCCGATATCAGAAAAAGAAGTTGACACCATTAAAAAGTTCATGGCGCTAGAGGCACCCACTTATAAAGCAAGCTTTAGCGTGGGGGAAGCAGTCAAAATCGTCGACGGCCCGTTTGCAGACTTTTTGGGATCCATTGATTCTATCGATGATGAAAAAGGTAAAGTAAAAGTCTTAGTTTCTATCTTTGGTCGAGAAACGCCGGTTGAGCTGGATTTCTTGCAAGTAGCTAAATTGTAAGATTTAAGAGTCTGTTCCTTTCTTAATGAGCATGAATGAACACGAGCTTGCGCCTCACGTTTCTACAATAAAATCAAAACGTTTCCCCTATTTCTTCCGAACCACACCGGTATTTCTATTAATTCTTCTTGCCCTCTTTACCGGCGCCCTTGGCGCTTTAGCCTTCCGCTACCAGGAGCTTCTTCACAAAAACGCGCTCGTTTTGCCAAAAAAACTTGAAGTCGAAAGTGTCTACCCTAACTCTAAAACACCAATCACACTTCCAGAAAATATCGTCATGACGTTTACTCTCCCTGTTGATGCCCATACGCTTTCCCATTATGTTGCAATTTCTCCTGAGATAGAGGGATCGTATACGCAAAGATCTGATACGGTCATTATCTTTACACCAACAATCCCTTTTGCTCGCGGTGGACGATATGATGTGCTTATAAAAAAAGATCTCGTTAGTATCGGTGGCCAAAAGCTTCTACAAGATTATTCTTCCTTTTTTACCACAAGTTTAGCGGACAATACCGTTCAATTTGTCCTCGACAATATCGCTGGTCGCCTCTTACAATTTTATGCAGGAAAACCAGCCACTGTCGAAGTAAAAAAGGCAGACAATCTCAGCTCTAATGTTACGTACAAACTCTACCATTCAAGCGAAACTGAACTTCTCGCGTTCCTTTCATATCAGCGGGACAAAAAAATCCAAGGAGATTCATATTCGCGGACCGAAGATACCTATTACAATCAGTATATTCCCCATAGCACATTTCAATTTATCGAAGATATTGAAGAAGTTAACAAAAAACTTTCAATTATTGTTGATCCAGGAATATATTACTTAGAAGCAATAGGAGTAGATCAAAAACCCATTGGTGCGACGTTTCTTGTCGCAAATACCACTGGGCTTACACTTCGTCAGGATGATAAAAAATTGCAGTTAACCGCGATGGATCTTTCAACAAATAAGGAGCTTATGGAAGGAGTCACCGCTCGCCTCTATGACCTAGCCAAAAATCCAACAGTTCTTGCAGAAATTCCGTTTACCGGAAACATCCAAACTCCCTGGGATATAGAAAAGCGCATAGACCTCATCCTCGCCACACGGCAAAACGAAACGCTCGTCATCCCTCTTCGCATCCCTTCCTCGCAAGCGGATCTGCGTGCTTTTAATAATTTAGATAATACGTACAAAGTTTTTGTCTATACTGATCGACCGATTTATAAACCTGGTGACACGGTATATATCCGTGGCATGGCACGAATCGATAGCGATGCACTGTATGGTATTCCGCCAAACGGTACAACATTACAAATTAAAAGAGATTACGACGATAAAAATCCTATCTCAGTGACGACCGATGAACATGGCGCCTTCTGGACCTCCTTTGTGCTGCCCGCTGCCTCCGGTACGCCAACACCAAAAAATTCATATGATTCCTATGATCAAACGAAATATTTGACTGTTGCAGCCGAGACAAAACAGAGGGATACATGGGGCAACGAAATCATGTACGGATCTGCTTGGTACTCAATCGCCTCATATACGAAGCCGACGTTTGATATCACCGTTTCTGTTGACCGTGAAGAGCTCAACCGTCCGGAAATCCCTACGTTTACCATTACGGCAAGAAATTTTGACGGATCCCCGCATAAAGACGCAACCCTATCGTACGAATTTTTTGAAGAAGATTATTACGAAGTGGAAAAGGCCGTGTATAACAAAAATTTTAACGTGACAAAACTCGGCGGCATGTGCGGAGGCGGCTTGGGCATCTGGGACGATTACTTTGGGAACTCCAAAGGAAAAGGGTCAGTCAAGCTTGATGCCAACGGAGAGGCACGCGTACCTCTAGACAAAAAAATTCTCGACACGATGAAAAACAGCAAACGGGTGACGCTTGTTGCTTCAACGAATGATGGAAACAGTAACCAGATAAGAGGAGCAAAAACAGCAACCATCCACGCTGCTAACCTCGCGCTCTTTTTTTTGCCCTCAAGCAACCGCTACACCTTTGGACAAGATATGGTCGTCCCCTTTTACGCAGAAGATCTTTCTGGCAGTAAAAAAGCGAACACGTCATTTTCCTGGAAACTTTGGATGAATGCTCAACCCATTACAAATAAAGACGTCAAAGCATCTGGAGCAGTGACTACCGATGACAACGGCCAAGGTATCATCCGCTATACGCTGTCGAATGAACCCATAAAGTCTGTCGGCTATACACTGACCCTTGAAGGAACAGACGAGCGAGGGAGTAGTGTCACAACCGATAAGTATCTCACGATCGCCGATTCGAGCGATCAAGAAGATAGTTACTGGGAAAAAAGAAGCACGACACAGACATATCTCAAAATTTCTTCTTCTAAAAATTCTTTTATCGTTGGAGACACTATCACCCTTGCTGTCACATCACCTGTTGACCTTGATGCACTGATGACCTCAGAACGAGGAAGAATCTATGGACCGCAGGTTGTGCATCTGGCAAAAGGAGAAAATACGATTCAAATTCCGGTGACCACAGATCTTTCTCCGTCGGTTACGATAGTCTTTTCCTTTTTTGCTGATGGCTCTTATCATTCAGAAGGATTAGCGCTCAATGTGCCGGCAATGCATAAACTCCTTGATGTCTCTATTGCTTCCGATAAACCCGTCTATGCGCCACTTGAGACCGCACGCTTGACGATCAAAACGCTAGATAATGCGACGAAATCTCCGCTTCCGGCGCAGCTTTCTCTTGCTGTTATTGACCGGGCGATCTTTGCGATACGAAAAAGCGCAACCCCGCCGATCCACTCAACACTTTATGCTTTTCGCGAAAGAAGCACGACATCTTCCAGTTCCCAAACCGCTATCGGGACATTCCTCTGGGGTGGCGGAGGTGGAGGTGGCGGCGGAGGTGATAGTCCAAGCAAGCTCACTGATACCTTACATTGGAATCCAAATCTCTCAACAGATGAATCAGGAATTGTCTCCGTTGACGTACCGCTTGGAAATATTATTACAACCTGGCGCGCCATGGCTATCGGCGCAACCAACGACTCCCATGTAGGCCAATCCACTCTCGACTTCCTCGTCACAAAATAACCACCTCGGTATCTCCGCAGCCTATCCGAACAATATAATCGAGGCCAGGCCTTGATTTTATTGTTTAAACGGTCTAGAGTAATACCATATGCCACATCTACCTCGTATCCATACACCTGGTTTGTATTATCATGTGTATGCACGCGGCAACAATAGGGATCCAATTTTTTTTGATGAGCGTGACTATAGACGATTTTTAACAAAACTTGAAGAGTATAGACGTGAGCTTCCCTTTGTTTTATATGCGTATTGTCTATTACCCAATCATTTCCATATTCTTCTGAAAGTGAAGAAATATACTCTCACAACGATCATGCAAAAACTTATGACGTCGTATACGATGTATATAAACAAGAAGCATGATCGCGTGGGTCATGTATTTCAAGGGAGATACCAAAGTATTATTGTTGAAAAGGAAACGTATCTACTCCAAGTTTTGCGGTATATTCACCTCAATCCAGTAAAAGCAGGCTTTGTTGATTTACCCCATCTATATCCTTGGTCAAGTTATTCGTACTATTTATCAAATCAACCAACACATCCAAGACTTAAAACGAATGAGATATTGGGTATGTTTTCAGAGAACACTAGTAAACAAAAACAATTATTTCAAGAATTTACGCTAGGCGGAATAGGTAGCGATTTTGATCCATTAAAAGATCACATTCGCGGAATCCTGGGTGGAGATAAAATATTTAAAAAACTCGCAAAATCGTTTAAAGGGAGCTATCCATAGCGCTAATCGAGGCCAGGCCTCGATTGTACTCGATTGTATTGTTGCTATGCTACGCGCGTTAGAGAAATACCTAATTCGATTTCAAAACGGTCTTGGATTTCCAAAAGAATTTCCTCGTCATCTCGTTCAAATCCTACATCGATCACAGATCGATAATCTCCATGTATTTCCATATGCTCTAATACCTCGTCTACACCCGTTCCTGATGACTTTACTTGTGAAGGAATTCTCCGATCGTCTACTCTATACTCTGATCCAGTAAACGTTAAGACATAGTAGAAAACCCACATGTCTATATCAACATGATCATCTTCGCTATCCCCCGATTTGACATCATATATCTCTTCAAAATTTCGAAATAACATCCCTGCCCGCTCCTCACTTTCCGCTCCTTCCTGTATGGCAGCTTCTACTGGATCTTTTATCCTTGCTAACTTCTGTCTGATATATGTATCAACTTGATTAGCAGTTGCTCCAGGGTGATTATGCAAATAATCTAGTCGAAGAAATAGCGTATAATATTCGGGAGAACGCATCTCGGCGTAATGTAGAAGATAGAAGAATGAAAGATCAAGAAGTGCTCGCGCGAGACCAGGCCTTAATCTATTGAGTATCCCATTGAATCCTCTGAGCTATTAAACCATATAGCTTCTGTACCAGTTCTTTAGGATCGATGATGCCATCCTGTACAAATCTTTCAACCGATGCGTTAACTCCCTCCGGTGTCATGCTAAATAGCCACATCTTACTAACAACAAATGATGCTATGTCCTGACCATCTTTGGTTTTCAGCGTACCGACAACAATTGGCCTTGAGATTTCTCCAGGAGGTGCACCAAGTAACGCAATATTTTGTGGATCATTATTAATATGGGCGGTGATTGCGTTTGCGATATGGGTCATTGTCAGGTCTCGACTACCGACAGTATAACCGCTCAATTCATCGGTTGACGCTCGTGCAAGAACGTCAGATAAGTATGCAGTTAACAGTAAATTTTGATTCTCGTCATCTCCTCTGTACACTCTTATTGGACTTGCTTCACCATTTGGCATAATAAAAATTGATGGCTTTGAAATTTTATATTGCTTTCTTCTGAAAAGAATATAACAATTCTTTCCACAAGAAAGCCAGGTAGGTAATGCAAAAAATAATTGTTGAAGGGTCGAAGGATTTGATTCCCTCAATCGATTCAGCAAATTGTTTTTGCAAGTTGGCTTTTCTCCCAAAGGAGGAGGACTCGGGCGCTACCGCACCCCAGGCGAAACGCCCGAGTCCTCTCCTCGTGGGATGCCCCGCTACGGGCTCGTGCCCGCGGCGGGTGTTTTGACGAAAGTCGGTGCCGGTGTACAACCGGCGACCGTTACAATCGTCGGCATCTGCCGGACACATGGAATGCCATTATCCCCGACGGACCCGATAAAAAGAGCCGACGGGATGGTCGTCGCCGCGGGGACGGCTGTAACGATAACGACCGCAGCCGTCGGCGCCGGCGGGGGCGGGGGTTGGTTCTGCTGCGCCAGCAAAACGAGCGCAGTGATCAGCAGCCCAGCCAAAACGACTATGATTGAAAAACTTTTGTTCACGGCATTCTCTCCTTGTCGTGGATATTGGTCTTTGAGAGTCGACTCCACGTTGATCGACACTCGAATGGGTGTAAGTTTTCTTATGCCCACACGAGTATCGAACGATATTTACCTACCTGGTTTTTAACGTGCCAAGGGATCGTTCCTAAATAATCTTTACGATTATTTAGGAATACGACACTTTGTGGCGCACCTACAAACAAAAAATTTATAAATTATTTTGGAGTGAGCCCTATCCTAAAAACGATAAAAAAAGCATTACGAATCCAATGCTTCCTCGTTCTTTTAGGCAGGCGTCATACAATCTTCTATTATACCCTATAGTATTTATTTCTGTCAAATCAACTTTTCCATGACTTACGCAAACTGTCATTGCGAGGATCCGCCAGCTGGCGGAGACGCGGCAATCTCATATTCATCAATGAGAGATCGCTTCGCCGTCGCAGCGGTCTCGCGATGACAAAAGTGCGTAAGTCCTGATTTTTACCGCTTTACCAACTATTCGTTCCCTGCTATACTTTCTCTACCTCGTCCTGAGCTTGCCGAAGGATGAGGGAGAAACCGGGAGGTTTCGCTACATCAGATACCACTGACTATTCTGTATTTTTCGAATTACCTCCCCATTTCTTAAACACAACCACAATTGTTATATTGCTATATTGTTAAATTGTTAAAAATCAAAAAAAGAGGAATTTATCATTTTAAAAATGGCTGCTAAAAAAGTCAAAACAGTTATAAAGCTCAACCTCGCTGCCGGAGAGGCAACCGCAGCTCCTCCTGTGGGCCCCGCGCTTGGACAGCATGGACTCCCTATCATGGAGTTTGTCAAAGCGTATAACGAAAGAACCGCAAAGCTCAAAGGCCAGATCATCCCAGCGGTCATCACCGTATTCGAAGATCGAACGTTTAGCTTTATCACCAAACTTCCTCCGGTTGCTGCGATGATCAAAAAAGCCCTTGCGATCGATAAAGGCAGCGGTAAGCCGAGCTTTGACAGTGCCGGTAAATTGACGAAAGAACAAGTGCAGCAGATTGCCAAAGATAAACTACCGGATTTAAATACTGACAATGTGGAGGCTGCGATGAAAGTCGTGGCAGGAACAGCGAGAAGCATGGGAATACAGGTTGAGTAAACTCAAAGCGCAAAACTCAAATCTCAAAACGAAAACGTAAATAGCAAATCTATAAGATTTTTAGTTTTGAGTTATAGTTTTGAATTTTGACCTTTGAGTTTTGAATTAATTTCTTATGGGAAAAATCAGAGTAGCAACCCTTGGCGACGAGGGAGAAAAAGAACAAAAGCGCAGGGCTGATGCCCGGCGTCAAACCAAAAAGTCCAAAAAGGCTAAGGTAGAAGGCGTCGGCATGAAAGGCGGCGAACGCGTCGCCGTGATGGAAGGAACTGAGCTCAAAGGTGAGTATAAAAAACTTATTGACGAAGTGGAGCAAGGAGAGTCATCAGTCATCAGTCGTCAGTCGTCAGAGAAATCCAAAAAACGAAAGAAAGCACGCGTGCGCGGAAAGCGCTACCAAGAAGCGCTCAAACTCGTTGACAAAGCAAAGCTTTACCCGCTTTCCGATGCTCTTACGCTGGTCAAACAAACAAGTACGACAAAATTTGACGGTACTGTTGAACTCCATATCAACTTAAATCCCCTATCTCTTAGCGAAAAAAAAGACTATCGAGGATCCGTGAGTCTGCCTCATAGCACAGGAAAAACCGTCCGGATTGCGATAGCCGATGATAAACTTCTTACTAGCGTTGAAGCGGGAAAAATAGAGTTTGACGTGCTCGTTGCCCACCCCAACATGATGCCCAAGCTTGCCAAATTGGCTAAGATTTTAGGTCCTAAAGGGCTCATGCCCAACCCCAAAAACGGTACAGTCGGCGAAAATCCGGAAGGGCTTGCCCTGAGCCTGTCGAAGGGAAAAACGAATTTCAAAACCGAACCAGACCAGCCGATCCTCCACATGACGGTGGGAAAAGTTTCTTTTGAATCTTCTAAACTTATAGAAAATGTCGATGCGATTCTTACAGCCGTCGGACGAGGCAAAATAACTCGCGCCACCCTTTCCTCCACCATG
>CAYVAR010000017.1:26858-28346 GCA_964449675.1 uncultured Gammaproteobacteria bacterium | reverse complement strand
ATGTGACGGCTGCTTCTGGCAAAGCCTGCTACGTATCCGGGACGCTCACGGTTTCCGGCAATTGGAATATAGGGAGCGGCTCGTACATATTTTTAGTCGACGGCAACATGGCGATTGATGGAAGCATAAATCTCACTGGCACAGGCTTTGTCGCCTTCATCGTGAAAAACAATATTACGGTTGCCTCATCCGTTGGTGTTCCCTACTCCTCAAGTACTCCAGTTGTCGAAGGCATCTATATCACCGGACCAACCGGCGTATTTCATACCGGAACCAGTGCCCTTGGAACTGAACGATTTGTGGGGAAGGGCTCGTTTATCGCCGCTGACTTTCGTCTTGAGCGGGATCTTGAGGTCGTCGATCAAAATACCACAACAGCCTCAGAGTTCTTCATCTACAATCCCCGGCTTCTGGTTGCCATGCCGGATGCCATGAAAGACCTCCCCGTGACGTGGGAAGAAGTGGCTCCGTAGGGAAAAGCAAGAGAGTCGAAAGTGAACAGTGCACAGTGAAAAATGGAGAGTGAACGCAAGAGAGTCAAGAGTGATAAATTCCAGTCCGAAGCCCCACACCCTACTTCAGGATTCCGCCGCATAGAGGATTGTTACCTGTTCTGTCCTTTACAATCTCCGATTATTATTTATGACTCATTGACATCCGTGTGTCTATGATGTATACATACGGTGTATGTTAATGAAGCGCACTCAAGTTTACATCGATTATGATACCTACACCTTAGCTAAGGCCACGGCTGCTCAAACCCGACAAACTCTTTCCAGCCTGATTCGTTCCAGCCTGAGTTCTCATGTTCGGTCTATTTCCAAGAAAAACTCTTTGGAAGAAATAGCCAAATTGGCCCACATGTTTCCGACACCTAAAAACACCCCCACCGATCTTTCTTACAATCTCGATCATTATTTATATGGTACTCCCAAAAAGAAACTAAAAAATGAATTCCATACTTATTGATGCGAGTTTTTATGTATCGTTGGCTCTTGATACAGACACAAATCATCTCAAGGCGCTCAAAATGGTTCCTAAAGTTATAGACTTCAAAGTTACCACCGAAGACTTTATAAAAGAAACGTTAACCATTATCAGCCAGAGAAAAGGGAAACGGTTCTGTACAAGTTTTTATAATTCAATTTTAGATACTGAGGTTTATCCCGTCACCACGTCTGTTTTTCAAAGCGGGCTACGTATATTTTTAGGCTCAAAATTAAACAAGGATATTTCTTTGATAGATTGCATAGGGTCGGTAGTCTACAAAGAAGTCGGTGCCTCGGGTATTCTCACCTTCGATTCTCATTTTAAAGATTTGGGTTGCAAAATCTATCATTAAATCTTACTGGGTGAACCAAGAAAGTATATACTTCATAATTTTTTCAACAATAAGAATTCTCTAAAAACTATGAAAGATTATGTACCATTTGCTATAGACATGGCGTACAAAGCTGGTACGATAATGCGGAAGAATTTTACTTTAGG
>CAYVAR010000017.1:0-26758 GCA_964449675.1 uncultured Gammaproteobacteria bacterium | reverse complement strand
CCAATCGTCGGTGTTATATATGATCCATTTATGGATAGGCTATTTGTAGGAAAAAAGGGAGAAGGAGCATTTTTGAATAATAAGAAAATTTTTCTATCAAAATCTAAAAAAATAAATACCCAAGCATTTTATATGGGGTGGTGGAAACACTCACTGTATGATCTTCTCTTGGTAAGGAGAGAGCTTTGTGAAAAAGAGTGCAAAATAATGGATTTTTGTTCTTTCGCGTATGCAGGTGCGTTAGTTGCGTCTGGCGAATTTAGCTGCGTTATATATGGTGACCATTACCCTTGGGATGTTGCAGCTATGAAAGTGATTATTGAGGAAGCTGGCGGCATATGTACTGATTTTACTGGAAAGGATCAAAGATATGATAGGGATGTTAATGGCTTTATCGCAAGTAATGGGGGTGTTCACAAGGAACTTCTTGCTCTTGTGAAACAATTTGCTGTTAAGAATTAGTTTTTATGTACGTAACAAAAGAACCGAAAGACTATTCGTTTGATAAAGTTGGGATAAAAGGAAAAATATTCCCTATGGGTAGTCTTACCCAAAATACCTCGTTCGTACGAGTTGACACAGAACGAGGACATGAAACAACTATCATTGAACATGAATCAGATTTTATTTACTATGTTCTTGAAGGGAACGGTTTCTTTGTCATTGATGATGTCAAAGAACAATGTTCTCAAGGGGACTTAGTGGTGATTCCAGCTGGGACAAAATTTACCTATAAAGGAAAGTTAAAACTACTTCTTTCTTGTACTCCTCCATGGAGATTAGAACAAGAAGTGACACTTAATCAATAAAGGAACTATAAAGGAAATTACCTAATACAAGATACAATTATTACGAAGAATTTTTCACACACAAAGTAGACACTTACATAGTGAATACACTATACTATCAATAGTATGCCAAAGCGTGTGTATCAGCCAAAAAAGAAAAAGAGAGTGCGAAAGCACGGATTTCGCAAACGGATGAAATCGCGTACCGGGAGAAAAGTACTTGCGCGTCGAAGACTGACCGGTCGAAGAAAGCTTACAGTGTAACATGCTTCCCAAGTCTAACCGCCTTCCCTCCTCTGTCATTCACAACGTTATGCGAGGTGGCAACAGAGTATCAAATAATTTTTTCAAGCTAATTTTTATACAATCAAAAGTACAAGTTTCTCGATTTGCCTTCGTCGTGCCGATACGCGTTGATAAACGAGCATCGGCACGAAATCGGGTAAAACGACTTTTGCGTGAATCAATCCATCACGTGTTGCCACGCATTGCAGGTGCTTTTGATGCTGTATTGATTGTTCAGAAGAAACCTAACGGTATGAGCCAATTGCAGGTTAAAGAGATGATGCAAGATATGTTGCGGAGAGCAAAGCTCATAAAGTTGTAACATGTGATTGTATATGCCTACGCATATTGATATACTTCATGTATATGAAAGTATTGAATTATCGTGTTATTATTGAACAAGACGAAGATGGTATGTTTGTGGCCTCTGTGCCAACATTGCAGGGGTGCTATACTGAGGCAGATACGTTTGATGAAGTATTAGAGAACATTAAAGATGTTATTACGCTGCATGTTGCAGCTCGAGCACAACAAACGCGCCTACCTGATGATAGTAAAAGTGAGTTTGTTGGTATAAAGACTATTACGATCCCCTATGGCATATCTGCCCATTCTTAAACATGTTGACGGCAGATGGATGACTATTCCCATACACCGAAAAACCATTGGAAAAGGATTACTTCGGAAAATACTTCGTGATCTGGAACTAGCTCCTGAGGAATTTTGTAAATTGCTCTGATTTTTCATTCATGAAGCAATTACTTCTTGCGAGTATCCGTTTTTACCAGCGCTACCTCTCTTTTGATACTGGAATTCTTAAGTTTTTCTTTCTCACAGATAAAGCATGCCGGTTTACTCCAAGGTGCAGTAAATATACATATCAGGCAATCGAGCGCTATGGTATAATCGATGGATTGTGGCTGGGACTCAGGCGTATTGTGCGTTGCCATCCATGGACAAAAGGTGGTTTAGATCCACTACCAAAAGCACCAAGCACCAATAATCAAATACCAAACAAATTCTAAGCACCAAAATCAAAAAATAAAATGTTTAAAACATTTGAATTTGGAATTTTGATATTGTTTGAGATTTGGAGCTTGTGATTTGGAATTTATATTATGAATTCTCCTAATCTCTGGAACCAACTTCTTATCTGGCCCATTGTCAATCTATTGGTGGCTTTTTACAAACTTTTTGAATTTTTTCATATTCCAGGTCCTCTTGGATTTGCCATTATCCTCATGACCATTGCAATACGAATTCTCCTTTATCCTCTTATGCACGCACAGCTAAAGAGTGCAAAAAAAATGTCAGACCTAAAGCCCCATCTGGATGCACTTCATGCGAAACATAAAGATGACAAGAAGGCTTTGCAACAAGCACAGCTTGACCTCTATAAGCAGCATGGCGTCAATCCGGCTGCCGGGTGTCTTCCACTTATTATCCAATTTCCAGTACTTATTGCTTTGTACAATGTATTTTCTCAAGTATTTACGAACGGAAATCTTGATAAACTCGTCACCGAGATTAATCAAATACTTTATGTTCCTGCACTCAAGCTTACTCAACTTGACCTTTCGTTTTTCGGGACGAATCTGGGTGTAAAACCGAGTGATTTTCAGTCCCATGGATGGTGGCTTTTGTCGATACCTCTTATCACAGGATTGTTGCAGTGGTATCAGACGAAGTTGATGATGCCAGCAAAGTCAAATACTACCAATCTGACAAATATTACCAATACTACCAATGAAAAAACAAAACAGAAGCAGGAAGACAAGAAAGAAGATACGGCGGGTGAGATACAAAAACAGATGGCGCTTATAACACCAATTATGTTTGGCTATTTCGCGTATCAGTTTCCGCTTGGTTTAGCCCTTTACTGGAACGTATTCGGGGTTTTTGGTATCATACAGCAACTGCGCGTGAACGCGCAAAAGTAAACTCAAAGCGCAAAACTCAAAATTCAAAACGACAACGTAAAGCTCAAAACTTCTTAAAACTTTTACGTTTTGAGTTGTGGTTTTGAGTTTTGACATTTGACTTTTGAGATACTTATGGAACACGTTGAGCAAGTAAAACAACTCACAGAAGAACTCCTTTCTAAACTTGAAGTTATCGGGACGGTGGTTGTGAGTATCGATGAGACTGGTGCGTACCGCGTGCACATAGAAACTGAGGAAACAGGACTTTTGATTGGCTTCCATGGCAGAACGCTTGAAAGCTTTCAAATACTTCTGGGTATTATTGTTTCCAAACGATTAAGCCAGTGGGTAAAAGTCTATGTCAATGTCGGCGATTATCGGGAGAAACGCGAAGAGACCCTCATGCACATGGCAATAGCAGCGGCGCAGCGAGCGTTTTCATTGGGCCGACCAGTGGAGTTATCGAATTTGACAGCGAGCGAACGCCGGGTCGTCCATCTGACGCTTTCAGGTGATGAACGCGTGGTGACTGAATCAGTGGGCGTTGGATCCTCAAGAACTCTTCTTGTTAAGCCGAAACCGTAGTTTTCATAATATCATTTCTATTCTTTAGGTTTTTTCACTTTCGTGTACTCTCAGATTCCATTGGAGTATTATGGTGTATGTATTATGCATCGCTTCTTTTTTATTCTCCTTCTTATACTTCTTCCTACCCAACTCGGGATTCACTTTTGGCCGGATTGGGCGAGCGTACTTGGGCGACGAGTAGATTACCTTTCCCCCACTATCTATTTAACTGACATTATTATTTTTTTTGTATTATCAATTTGGTTTATCGAATGGTCATCACAAATTAAGAATTATGAATTTAGAATTAAGAATATTAGAACCTTTTTGCATTCCATAGTGACTGGTCATTTCTACTTGATACTTTTTATTGGTTTATATGTTTTTGTTAATATTTGGAATGCAATAAATCAGCCAGTGGCGATTTACAAATGGGTCAAGTTAACTGAATTTGGGTTACTCGGATGGTACATCATAAAGACGAAGCCTTCATTTTCTACCGTCATTACCCCCCTATCGGTTGGCGTTTTGTACTCATCGGTACTTGCAACCGCGCAGTTTGTGTTCCAACATTCTATCGGCGGGCCGCTCTGGTTTCTTGGAGAGCGGACATTTACCATTGATACCCCTGGCATTTCTCGGATCGCACTCAATTGGTCATTGGGATTTGGTCATTGGGATTTCGGCCTGAAGCTAAGGCCATATGCAACATTCCCCCACCCAAATGTGCTGGGAGGATACCTGGTAGTAATCTTACCGCTTATTTTTAACGAATTAATCAGACCAATCCAACCAATAACCCAATCCGACCAATCAATAAAATCCCGCGTAGCGGGATCTGGCTTCGCCAGACAATTCAACAATTCAACAATTCAACAATCCAAGACTTCGTTAAAGCTCGAGAAAGTCTATTATGGTGTAGTTACTCTACTTAGTTTGGTGGCGCTTGGGTTTACATTTAGCAGAAGCGCGTGGACGGTCGGAGCAGGGGTAAGTATTTTGTATTATGGAGTATGGCTAAAAACAAAAAATTCTTATTCAGTTTTCACCATAATACGTAATACCATTCCCATAATACTTCTTGTACTTGTTATATTGAAAGCCTATCCCTTTATAGGTGAATCCGTCATCGTCCGTCAACAACTGAATGCATCGGCGCTTATACTTTGGAAGTCGTCTCCACTTATCGGAGTGGGACTGGGAAATTTTCTTGTCCAACTTCCCAAAGCACTCCCCTCTCGAACAATTTATTTTCTCCAACCAGTACATAACATTTATTTCTTGGTTCTTGCTGAAACTGGAGTCGTGGGATTTGCATTGTTTGCATTACTCCTGTGGAAGTGGGTTAAGGGGTTAGTATTATGTATTGCGGATATGAAAATAAAACGAATTTTTTATCCTCTTATCTCTTATCACTTTTCACTTATCATTCTCCTACTCATCGGTCTTGTCGATCATTATCCTTTCACCCTTCAACAAGGCCAGTTATTGTTGACGTTAGCTTTGAGTTTTTCGTTGTCTTTGCATGACACGTTGCATGACAGAGTACAGAAGAATTGATAAAATACATTGCATGCGACTCGCTCCTCAGCTTTCCTCTACTCGCTTAGCGATTTTTTGGAATACCGGAAGCCAACTCGTTGGAAAGTTTATCAATTCCGGAACAACATTTCTTATTACTATTTTGATTGCCCGCTCATTTGGGGTTGATGGGTTTGGTGATTTTACCAAAATTACTACATACATCGCGTTTTTTTATCTTCTGGCTGACTTTGGTATCAACGCCGTGTATCTCCAAAAACAAGAAACAGAAGAAAATCTTTGGGGAGTTCTTTTGGGGCTTCGACTTGTTGGAAGCATCGCATTGGTTTTTCTATCACTTGCCATTCTTTCGTTTCTTCCTCGTGGTATCGGGCAAGGATACACGTCGCTTGTGCGACTCGGCATTATTCTTTTCTCTCCGGCGATTATCGTTCAGGCAGTCATCACTACGGCAAACGCATCGTTTCAAAAACACCTTCGCTATGACCTCTCTACTCTGTCGCTTACCATTGGATCAATAATTTCTTTGTTGTGTGTCTGGGTAATAACAATGGTGGTGAGTCCCAGCGTTGGATCTGTTTTTGCAACGAGCGGCTTTTTGATCGGACTTGTCGTAACATCTGTCACATCACTTTTTTTTGCTGCCAAACTTACCGCACTAACGTTATCTCTCCGGTGGAAATCAATGCTTCCACTTTTATTGTCTAGCATTCCATTGGGTCTTACGCTCCTATTTAACCAATTGTATTTTCGCGCGGACACATTCATCCTTACTATTACTCGTTCAACAACAGAGGTTGGCCTCTATGGACTCGCATATAAATTTTTTGAACTTCCCCTTGCCATCGCGACGTTTTTTATGAATAGCATGTATCCATTGCTGCTTGCGCAGCAAACGCAAAGCGCAAAACTTCCCTCGGGAAGACTCGGGACAGGCAAAACTCAAAACTTTCAAAACTTAATTTGGAAATCTGGTATATTCTTACTTCTGGCTTCTTTAATCTTACTTCTGCTTTTTTGGTTTATCGCTCCGCTGATTACGCTTATCCGACCTGAGTTTACACCAAGCGTCGGAGCATTTCGTATCCTTATACTCGGACTCCCCTTTTTCTTTTTATCGTCTCTTACCATGTGGACCCTTGTGACGCTAAAGAAACATGTACTTTTGGCAAGTATCTATGGAGCGTCAATGGTTGGAACTATTATTCTGGATCTCTATGCGATTCCTCGATTCGGATATATGGGAGCGGCATGGATTACCGTCATATCAGAAGCTATAGTTTTATGTGTTTCTGCTGGTTACCTTTGGCGGTTATTTTATTCAATGAATATTGATAAGCACCAAGTACAAAATTCCAAATCCCAAACAAATTCAAATGTTCAAAATCTTAAATCCTAAACGATTTTATTTGGTGCTTTGAATTTTGATATTGTTTGAGATTTGGTGCTTGAGATTTGGAAATTTATGAAAATTATTGTCCATACCGATGGGGGAGCGAGAGGAAATCCGGGTCCGGCGGCGGTGGGGGTGGTCATAGAAATAATTGAGAATTCAGAATTCAGAATTCAGAATGATGGTACAAAACAGAAAACAAAACTCATCACAGAGTTTGGGAAACGGATAGGGGAGGCGACGAACAATGTAGCGGAGTACACCGCAGTCCTTGAAGGACTGCGAACTATCAACAATCAACTATTAACAATCAACAAAGAAGGAGAGAAGATAGAGATACAATTCTTCATTGATTCGACGCTAGCTGTGAATCAACTTAATGGTTTATTTAAAGTGAAAGATGCGAAGCTTCGGGAACTCCTCGTGCAGATTCGATTACTTGAACAAGAGATCGGCGGAGTGGTGATCTATGCGTACGTGCCACGGGAGCAGAATAGACGCGCGGATTGGCTGGTGAATAAAGCACTCGACGGATAACGTTACTTCGTTACTTCGCTTTATAGAAAAAGTTTCTTGCGCGTTACTAAGTGACTAATTGACGAAGCTACTAAGCTTCTTTTTAAACAGCCTCATGTCTTCTTCCTTATAAATACATCATGATGAGATAAATGTTTTCCATTGTTTTCGGATCATGAGTTTGTCATAATACGTGGGATATTTCCCGCTACTTCTATGATGTCTGCTTTTCTTCCAAATATATTATCAAGTGACAACAATAATCTACTTGCTCGTATCGATAGTGAAGATATTCAATTTGTTACTCCTTTACGGGAATACCTTGAATACCATGGATGTACGGTAATTGTAAACTCAACAAAAAACGATTTAGCACTCTATCAGTTCGCTTGCGGTACCGGAGCATTTGTGAAATCAATTATTTCAGATAGAATGCTTCGTGCAAAAAAGATTCTTCTGATTATCCAGGATAATACACTATTGTATTCCGAAAACAATATTCCATCATCAATAAAAATTGTTTACATTGATACCCAGTATTTATCGGATACTCAAATCCAAGCACTGTTTTATTTTTTCTTTACAAGCAAAGAAACTCTTTGTGATTTGCGCAAACAAAAAAAACAATTAGTACCTCAAAAAGACGATCGTAGAGAAACGAAAGGCAATGAAGAATATGCTAACAAGCCGATCCAAACGCTAAAACCCGAAATGGACATGTTTTATAAAGCTCATCATGACAATACAAATTTGACAAGCGACAAGCATAATATTTCTACAAGAAATACAAACAAGGATCTCGATGAAAACGAAATCCCAAATGATCGACTACGCATTAATAACCTTATTGCATCAATGTTTCAAAAGGAGGTAGCGGAGCAAAGTGAATATTTGTTCAAAAAAAAGAGTTGGCCTCTAGGGAAGCTAATATTTTTCGGAATAAATATCGCTGTGTTATTCGTTGTGGTATATGTTGGTTTTGTCATGCTAACTCTTGGTGCTTTTATGGGTAGTGCGAAATCTATGAGAACTGGTAATGCATCCCAGTCTCATATGTTTTTACGTGTCGGATCGTTTGCTATCGGGACAAGCAAACGTATGTTTCCTTTAATAGCATTTACAGGAAATATACTTGGTTTAGAAAATACAATTCGTGAAGGGGAGCGGTTACTATTTTCAATGGGTAAAGTTGAAGAGGCACTTACAGATTTTGAAGGTATTATAGATAAAGCCAAATTATTTGGTGAAACACTGCTTACTTCTCGTAGCAGTGGAGTAGCGCAATCCTTACCCTTAACTCAAGCGCAATCTCTTAAAATAGATTTAGTTCGCGCTTCCAACACACTCGCACTTGCTCAAGCTGAGATAGGAGAACTTCAAGAAAGATCACCTCGAGTTTTTGGAAATTCACTAATCCGATTCTATATGAAAGAGGGTAGTGACTTATTAACGGCTCTTCGAAAAAATATAAAGGTCGTTGACCAACTTCTGACACTCTATCCACAGCTAGCAGGTTTTCAAAAAAATGTATCATATCTTTTTCTTTTTCAAAATAGTATGGAACTTCGTCCAACAGGTGGATTTATCGGAAGTATCGGTACCATGAATGTAGCAGAAGGAATTATGCAAGATTTTACTATTACCGATGTGTATGAGGTTGATGGACAATTAAAAGGACATATCGATCCGCCTGCTCCTTTGCGAGAACTACTCGGACAGGAGCACTGGTATTTACGCGACAGCAATTGGGATGCCGATTTTGCAACAAGCGGACAGAAAGCGCAATGGTTCTACGAAAAAGAATCAGGAAAGACGGTTGATGGAGTTGTCGCAGTGAGTTTACCTTTTATCGTAGATCTTCTCAAAGCGACCGGCCCAGTATCGCTCACTGATTATAACGATAGAATTACTGCGGAAAACTTTTATGGAAAAGCGCTTTTTTATACCAGAAGCGATTTTTTTCCGGGTTCAACGCAAAAGAAAGATTTTTTGGGTTCACTTTCAAGGGCACTTATTGATAGATTAACGACAGCAAAGGGAGTTGATCCCTATAAAGTTTTTGTGGCTGTCGCTGATGCAGTAGCTGGGCGAAATATTCAGTTTTATTTTGATTCCCAGGACTTGCAACGGTTAGTCAAGCAATATGGATGGACAGGGGAGATACCACATAGTTCGCTTTGTGAAAATCAAATATCTTCCTGCTTTAGTGATACTGTCAGTATTATTGAAGCAAATCTTGGTGTCAATAAAGCAAATTATTTTGTTCGGAGTAATACTCTCCTTCGTATGACGCTTGACGGCTCGGGAGAAGTACGCCAAACAATTACTCATACGATTTCCAATACGTCATCAGGAGAAAATGACATAGGCGGAGGATCATACAAATCGTATACACGATTTTATATTCCAACTAATGCAACTCTAT
This sequence comes from uncultured Gammaproteobacteria bacterium, assembly GCA_964449675.1. Classification (GTDB taxonomy): domain Bacteria; phylum Patescibacteriota; class Microgenomatia; order UBA10105; family UBA927; genus CAYVAR01. The sequence goes on along the minus strand of CAYVAR010000017.1, from coordinate 17,320 downwards.
CAGCCGTACTTGTCGATGGAGCTGCCTTACCCACTCGAAACGACACTCACAACAAAAATGTTTTTCCTTATGGAGAGTTTATGCTAAGCGGGGAAAAGGCAGGAATCTATGGCATAGGACATGAGGTTCCAATCGGTCAGGAGCAGAGGCTCACTCTTTCGTATGCGCATATCAATCCTTTTATTTTTGTAAACGGTACTGCCGAGCTTCGAATGCTTGTACAAAAACAGGCAGGAGTTATGTCCCGTGGAGTAAATATAAAACTCCAGTTTCCTTCTTCATGGAATGCAAAAGCCACTATTTCTGATAAAGATAGCGTCAAGGGCGTAGTTGCAAGCGATGGACAACTCGAGTACAATACAACCCTACTCCGTGACGAGTTTCTTACTGTCTATTTCACAAAATGAAAAAATATACACTCAAAGCGACAAAGCGAGACGTTCTGGGGCGAAAAGTAAAAAAACTTCGAAAAGAGGGCTTTATTCCGGCAACTATCTATGGGAAAAAGATTCAAAGCGTTTCCGTTACCCTGTCACACGATCAGTTTGTTGCCCTTTATAAACAAGCAGGGGAGACTGGGTTAGTAGAGCTTGCTACTCAAGGAGAAACAAAAGATTTTCGTCCAGTTCTTATTCACAGCGTTCAAGTTGATCCGGTCAGTAGTCAAATCCTTCATGTTGAATTTCATCAAGTTGATTTGAAGGAAAAAGTTCATGCAAGTGTTCCGGTTGAAGTTGCGGGAGTTGCGCCGGCAGTCATCAATAAGATAGGGGTCCTTATTACGGTCTTAGACGAGGTTGAAGTTGAAGCACTGCCCGCAGAACTTCCTGAAAAAATATCTGTTGATGTATCAGGACTTTCCGAAGTCGGTCAAGAAATCAAAGTGAGTGATCTTCACGTATCCTCAGGCGTCACGATAATAACCGACGGAAAATTAACGGTCATCAATGTTGGCGCCCTCATAAGTCATGAGGCGCAAGTACAAGCTGCTGCTGAGGCTGCTGCTGCCGCAACTGCCCAACCGACGGAAGCGCAGGAGGGTGCCGCTACCTCCGACTCCCAAGAGGGAGAAAGCAAAGAAGAAAAAGAAGCGCCTCCGAAAGAAAGTGAAGAAAAGAAAGAAACCGCTTAACGGGTGACATCCTCAAGAAGTTTCTCCAACTCGCTACGATATTTGTTATTGGGATCTAAAGATTGTACTCGTGATAGATACTCTTTTGCATCTTTATCATAGCCTAATTGATACGAAAGAAGGGTCAGTTGGATAAAGGCGTCCCTATACGTTGGTTTTTCTTTAGCGACCTGTTTCCAGAAGGCAAACTCTCTTTGTAGACGCTGCGACTCTTCTTCCCACAACTTGCGGCGGGAAGTTATCCCTAAAACAGATGAGTCGCTCTGTGAAGCGACTGACTGAGCCAGTAAAAGCTCTTTTTTCCCTTCGTCAATAAATCCCTGCTCCCAAAAGATCTGGGCGAGCTTCTCGTGCGCCTTAGCGCTATAGGGAGCCCGAAGGAGTACATCAATCTCTGAGGCCAGTGGATGTTGAAGATTAATTTGGACATAGATATTGAGGCTAAAAATCGCTAAGATCATGCTTACATAGATAAAACGTTCCAGGTGCACAACTAGGGTTGCGGTGAATAATCGGGAAAAGCGCGGGAATTGTAGTCTCATAGGTGTCTGTGCTATAGTGTAGGCAGATATGAACGCTCCTGCAAGAGGGAATTCACACGATAAACGATTAGAACAAACAGCAGACATTTTACGTCTATTGAGGAAAACGTATCCAGAAGCTTCGATCGTTTTACACTACCATACTCCTTGGGAACTTCTTGTCGCAGTGGTTCTTTCGGCACAATGTACCGATATCGTAGTCAACAAGGTCACCGAGAAGCTTTTTGTCAAATATAAAACACTCGAAGACTATGGAGACGCCGACCTTACAGAGTTTGAGCAAAATATTAAATCAACCGGCTTTTATCATAACAAAGCAAAAAATGTGCTTGCTGCGGCCAAACTGATTAAAGAAAAATTTGGAGGTTCAGTTCCAAATACTATGGATGAGCTTCTGACCCTCCCCGGGGTTGCGCGTAAAACCGCTAACGTCGTATTAGGCAACGCCTACGGGGTAGTTGAGGGGATTGCGGTTGATACCCACGTTCTTCGCTTAAGCCAACGGCTGCGCCTCGTTGATCTTACATCAATTGGCGGGAAGAAAGAGTTGTTGTTCCAAAGGCCAGGCCTTGGCGGGCATCAAAGGCCTGGCCTTGAAGTTGATTACAAAAAAGACGCGGATCCGGTCAAAATAGAGAAGGAGCTTATGACGACTATTCCTAAAAAGGATTGGTTCAAAACAACGTATCTTCTCATCGCCCACGGCCGCGCTGTCTGCCGCGCCCAACATCCCGACTGCAGCCATTGTATGCTCAGCAAGCTGTGCCCGTCGTCACGTATATGAACATCATTTTTGATATCGGCGGAACGAACATACGGGCTGGAGCTTTTTCCAATGACGGCAAGCTTCTTGCAAAACGCATGGTACCCGCGCTGCAGGCATATAAAGATGGCATTGAACGCATTGCGCTCCTTACCGATGAACTATCTCCAGATGGAGCTCCAGATAAAATCGCCATTGTCATTGCTGGCGTTTTTGACCAACCGAAGCAGACGATTCTTGTCAGCCCAAATCTTTCCGGATGGGAAGGAAAACCGATCGTCCGCGATGTGTCTGAGCGACTCAAGGCGCCGGTATTGCTCGCCAACGATGCGGTTGCGGCGGCCTTAGGCGAAGCGCGCTTTGGCGCGGGGAAGAGAAGCAGAATCGTTGCCTTTTTGACCATCAGCACCGGCATTGGGGGAGCCAAAATCGTCGATGGCAAGCTTGACGCTAATGTGTGGGGCTTTGAACCTGGAAATCAGATTATCAACATGGACGAGGCGCAGATGGTTCGGAACTTCGGCCGCGGGACGTGGGAATCGTACGCGTCGGGCACAGCATTTGAGCACCGATATGGCATATCACCCAAAGATTGCGTAGTCCCAAAGATATGGGAGGATTTTACCGGGCACCTCGCAGTAGGAATCACCAACGTCATCGTCCTTTGGTCGCCGGATATCGTCGTGTTGGGCGGAGGTGTCGCCAAGAGCTCAAGAAAGTTTTTGCCGTTTCTCCAACAGCAACTCGAGGAACTGGTTGTGTTTCCCCAAAAACCCTCAGTGGTGATCGGGACGCTGGGCGACGAGGCGGGTCTATACGGCGGCATGACGCTTCTCTCATCGTAACAAGACATGACTTGTGCCTTGACAAAACGTATATTTCCATCATATACTACTTTTGTAGGTATGACTATGCTTCCGGAGCCGTTGGCGTTTGAATGGGACGAGGGGAATATTGAGAAAAACTTTATCACGCACGGCGTAACCAATAAGGAGGCGGAAGCGGTATTTACCAACAAGCCCTTCTTGGTTTCTCTCGATGTCAAACACTCAGAAAAAGAGAAACGGTTGCAGGCGTTGGGAAAAACAGATGAAGGGAGACAGTTGTTTATTGTATTTACGATACGAAAGCAGAAGGTACGCGTCGTTTCTGCTCGCGATATGAACAGAAAGGAGAAAGCAATTTATGAAAAAGTTTAAGCCTATCCCAAGATTTAAAACCGAAGATGAGGAGCGTAAGTTTTGGGCGACGCATGATTCAACCGAGTACATCGATTGGTCAAAAGCCCAGCGCGTGAGTTTCCCTAACCTCAAACGTACAAACTTTACGCCGCCGACGCGGGTGATCTCTTTGCGTCTACCGGAGCCACTCATCGCGCAAGTGAGGCACATCGCGGATAATGCCGACGTCCCTTACCAGTCGCTTATCAAAATCTTTCTCGCCCAGCGGGTCAAGGAGGAGCTTTCAAAGAAACGCGGCGGTACCACTTTTATAAAACGCCCGTCGTGATTTTTGTTGATATATGCCTTATATTCGATGTTCTTTTCCTGAGGAGCTTTATAAAGAATTGCGTCTTGAGGCAAAAACAAGAAAGGTGCGCATCGTGGACGTATTGCACGCCTATGTAAGGCGCGGACTTGCGCAAGAACGAAAGAAGAACGGATTTATCCTTGCGCAAGACTATCTCCGTAAAAAGAATTGACCCTGTTTTTCAGACCATTGCGATACGATAGGTGAGTATGGTATCCTTGGAACATTCATGCCGTCCAAAGTAAAAAAACTATTTCGTGATGATGTCACTTCGATGCCGTCAATGCCTTCAGAAACGCCGATGTGGAGAAAGCCATATAGTCTTGCTCTTGGGGTTCTTATCCTCGGACTGGTTATTCTTTTTTTTACCAATAAGGGGCTTTTTGTTGCTGCGGTGGTTAACGGAAAACCTATTTTCCGTTGGGACTTAAATAAGGTACTTGTTTCCCGCTTTGGCAAGCAAACGCTTGAGGGGATCATTAGTGAGACGCTTATTGCTGATGCTGCAAAAAAGTCTGGTGTTGTTATATCCCAGCAGGATATAGATGGAAAAGTTGGAGAGATTATGAAAGGCCTTGGTGGGAACGTAAAACTTGAAGACCTCCTAGCATATCAGGGTATGTCAAAAGCTGACTTTGAGACGCAAATTCGCATGCAACTCACCATACGAGAGGTTCTGGGCAAAGACATCGCTATTACGGAAAATGACATCGATACCTATATCGCCACAAGTCGGGCGCTTCTTGCGGCTACTGAACCTGGGGAGCTTCGAAAAGAAGCGCAGAATGCGATCATGGATGCAAAGGTAGGTGAAAAACTTCAAACGTGGTTTAGCGAGCTAAAAGAAAAAGCAAAAATCCTCCGATTTCTCTAGGAGAATACTACCAATAATAAACGGAGTATAATCAGGTGAATGAATCAGCAGGTTGATATTCATGAGCGCATATTTCGCTTTGTTACACTGGGCTTAAAGGTGATACCGCACCTTCCAAAAACGATCGAAGCCAAGATCATCATAGATCAGTACGCCCGATCACTTACCTCTGTAGGAGTAAATGATAACGAAGCAGATGGGACATCGACGAGGAATGATTTTCTCCATATCTGTACGACAGTACGTAAAGAGTTAAAGGAGACGCGGTATTGGCTACGGATTATTGCAGATCTATATCCTCAATTGGCCGAACGTCTTGCCGGCCTTATTGGCGAGAGCGAAGAACTTATCAAGATTATTAGTAAAATCATTATTAACACAAAAGCGAACAAGAGTTAATTTTTTGGTAGTATTGGATATTGGTAGTATTTGTTGATTGGTAGTATTGTTATGAAGACGTGGCAAAAACTTCGTAAAAACCCAAGCCTCTGGGATCGTTATTTTATTCGCGAACGCGTGCTTACTGCGATTCGTAGGTTCTTTTTTGATCAAAAATTTCATGAAGTAGAAACACCCTATCTCACCGGAAGTTTACCGCCAGAATCATATCTAGATATCTTTGAGACCACGCTTCTTGATCGAAATCGAAAACCTACGAGAGCATTTTTACCCACTTCTCCAGAGCCATTTATCAAAAAACTTCTCGTTTCTGGAATTGGCAACTGTTTTACCCTCCCCAAAAGCTTTCGCAATACGGAAGATAAAAGCCTCACCCATACGCCGGAGTTTACTATTCTTGAGTGGTATCGAGTCGACAGTGATTATACGGATATCATGAACGACTGTGAAGAGCTTCTCTATTTTATCAATACGTATTTACTTCGAAGTAAAGCAACAACAACCTCAGTAAAACCAACAGAGCTTATCTATCAAGGGAAGCAGATCGATTTATCAAAGCCTTGGGAACGATTATCAATAACCCAGGCGTTTCGACACTATGCCCACATCGATATTACCAAGGCTCTCGATAGAAAAACTCTAGCTCCGTTAGCTAAGAAAAAGGGGTATACGGTGAGCCCTCTAGTCACCTGGGAAGAACTGTTTCATCAAATTTTTTTAAATGAAATCGAACCACGTCTCGGACGGGGCAAACCGACAATCATCTATGACTACCCGGTGTCTTTAGCTGCTCTTGCGAAAATAAAAAAGTCTGATCCTCGCTTTGCAGAGCGGTTTGAATTTTATATCGAAGGTCTGGAGCTCGGGGATGCCTATAGTGAGCTCACGGATTGGAAAGAGCAGCTGAAACGCTTTCAGGAAGAAGACATAGAGCGAAAACGATTAGGGAAAGTCGAGCACCCCATTGATATGGACTTTATCGAAGCGCTCAAAACCGGTATGCCGAAAGCCGGGGGCATCGCTGTGGGAGTAGACCGGCTCATCATGCTTTTTGCCGATGTCACGGATATCGCCGATACCCTCTTTTTCCCGAGAGAAGATTTGTTTGAATAATTTTTTTGTCTACTTCTTTGTATTGTCATCCTTCAATGCAAGAATAAGTTCAGCCGGGGAGACGATGTGCAATGGTTTGAGTTTGTTTTTTAGAAAAAGGACGTGTTTTTTGTCAAGTGATACGAGGTGCGTACAGTGCTGTTCCTTTGCTGTTGCAAAGAGGTGAGCATCACCATGATCCATCATGAGATGCTTGTACTGTGAAACATTTTTTTCTTCCGGCGCAGGCAGGATGTTTCCAAAGTTTCGGACAATTTCGTGTTGTAACTGCTCTCTACCCATGGGAATTTTGTCTGCGTGTTTGAGGAGTTCATCGAGAATGGTTTCACTGATGATGCCTACGATACGTTTTTGTTTTAACAGGAGCATAAGCGCACGTGACGCTCCCTTCTTGGAGCAATAGGCTGAAAAAATAACCGATGCATTAAAGAGGACGCGTGGAGGTTGGAATCTTTTATTCACTTGACTATTTTATTACGACGGAGCTCTTTGCCTTGTTGTCTGTCATACGCTATAAACTCCGCCAGTTCTTTATCGGTGTACGAGCGTACCGGATAGGGGAGCGTCCGGACGGACTCGACAATAAGACGGCCCTTTTCGGTACGCAGGCGCGCCAGCATATTTTCTTCTAGCCCAAGAGCCTTGCGAATCTTTTTGGGAATCGTAATAAGCCCTTTGGGTTGAATTTTGATAATATCTTCAAATGGAAGAGTTTGCATAATTTCTTCTTTTCCATAATTCTACCTTTTTGAGGTATCGTCGGTCAAGAAGTTCTTTTGGGAGTTGTGGTGGAAGATAAAATATAAAAAAAGAGAGGTGCCGTATGATATTATTCGCCAGTTGGCGAATCGCCCATACCCACGGCACCCCTCACATCACATCCCTCTTGTCATTTAGCGACGAATCACGTATCTTATTTTGACGATCTCGGTAGAAAAATCATGAGTCGATACGTGGTAGACTGGAACTCCCTCAAAGTCTTCCTTCCAAATCGATTTCGGGAACGTCGCCTCAAATTTTCTTATCGCTTCGTTCAGCACTTCTTCCGTCATTTTGGTTCGTCTTAAAAACTGATCTCGTGCCGCTACTGGGACTACATAGAACGGTGGACAACGAAACTGATCGTACAGCTGTTCCGTTCTTGCCAGGCGATTTAGAAAAATCGTTGGTTCCATTTTGGTCTCCTTTTGGTGAACAATTTTGCAGGGGCGACTGCGGGTTTCGGCATCCAGCGGATGCCACGATTGGGAGGGATATGATGTTGTTAATGTGCTTTTTTTCGAATTTCGTTGCGCTATTTGCAACTCATTCAACCTTGTATTACCTCCTTGTCTGATCTGATAGTACTTACTACAGGATAGTATCATGAAATAAATATAACTGTCAAATATTTACAACATTAGTACTTGACAAACAGGAAAAATGTATCTAAAATGAGGCAATATTGATATGTTGTAACTTTACAACAACACTATGATGCAGGATATATTTGCTCAATTTCATCTGGACCAAAAAGAAACCGGAGCGTTTTTGGAGCTCGTCAAGCTGGGGGCAAGCCCAGTGAGTGTGTGGGCTAAGCATGCTGGGATTAACCGCTCATCCATGTATGTGGTTCTGGACCGACTGGTGGCTGCCGGAGTAGTAAGTTTATTTGCCCATCGGGGTGTCATGCACGCCAAGCCGTTGCCTGTAGCTGATCTTCCGGCGATCCTCGAACGGAAGCGCCGGGAGATAGATGAAGCTAAAGCAATTCTCATCTCGCGGCTTCCAGTTCTAGCTAAACTAGAAGCCACCCATGCTATCCGGCCGACGGTACAATTTTATGAAGGCCCGGCGCGCGTCGCGTTCATGTATGAGGAGGTACTCAAAGAACCATCGTTTGTTTCGGTTTTTCACCCCGGCCGCGTAAAGGGCATGATGCCGGAGTATTTTCATAAAATTCCCCTGACGCTCAAAGCCCGTGGTGGGCGCGCTAAAGAGCTATTGGTGCGCTGCAGCGAAGCAGAGGAATACAAAAAATTGTACGCATCTGCCAAGCATGGTATATCGATTTTGCCGGAAGGAGTCACGTTCTCTTCAGATACGATTATTACCAAACAGAAAATATATCTGGTCGGGTATGGAAAAGATACCATCGTCGCAACAGAGATTTGGAATGGCGAACTAGCCCAGACGCAATCTGTACTCTTTGATCTCCTTTGGTCAACATACGGCCGTTCTTGACACATAGCCATGACCATGGTACCATGACCATGGTCAGAAGGAGATATCTATGCAACAAACCGTCATATCTAAATCCCAATTTAAACCACAGATACTTGAGTATTTGCGCATGGTGGAACAGCAAAAAAAGACGTTCGTGATTACCCACGCGGGAAAGCCCGTGGCGAAGGTCATTCCGTATACGAAAAAAGACGATTCTGCTCTTGCGCGATTGCGGGGGAGCGTCATTTCCTATACCAATCCCTTTGAACCAGTGGGACTAGATGACTGGGAGGCCCTTAAGTGATTCTTCTCGATACCCATGTTCTCCTCTGGTGGCTAGAAAACGACAAACATCTTTCCCTTCGCGCACGTTCTGTAATCGAGCAAGAAAGAAAATCAGGGGAAATAGCAGTGTCATCTATCAGCGTGTGGGAAATCTGTATGTTAATAAAAGGAGGGCGGTTGAACTTAGCCCGCGACATTGAGACATGGATTAATGATCTCGAGGCAGTCCCATTCCTTCAAATTACTCCGGTTAATCATCAAATGATGCAGTCTGCGGTATTTCTACCGGAACCATTTCACAAAGACCCCGCAGATCGAATCATTGTGGCAACGGCGCTTCGATTGGGTGTGCCGCTCGTGACCGGAGACGCCAAGATTCGGGGTTACCGCCACGTTCGCACCGTGTGGTAAGCACCTCGTATTGTTTCTCGCTTTATAGAGAGATATAATAGGAGCGTTCCCACATGGGAACATTTCTTTTTATGTCTACCATCACCACCGCTGATTTTCGGAAAGGGTCAGTTATAGAATTTAAAAATGAACCACATACGATTGTGCAGTTTCAGCACGTCAATCCCGGCAAGGGGAGTGCGTTTGTGCGCACCAGACTTAAGTCTCTCAAAACCGGGAAAGTCCAGGACTTTACGTATAAGTCTGGAGAATCAGTCATTGAGATTCCCGTTGAAACAAACGAAATGCAATATCTTTATAAAGAAGGTGAAAACTATGTATTCATGAATAATTTTTCCTATGAGCAGATCAGTATTCCTCAAGCCGTACTGAGTGATTTTCTCCCCTATATGAAGCCTAATGATACGTATCAAATTCTTGTCCATGATGAAGAAGCACTAGGTGTACGATTTCCCAAGAAAGTGCGTCTTCTGGTAACAGAAGCATCAGAGGGTGCCCGCGGCGATACCGTTGCTGGCGCCGGGAAAGTCGTGACGGTGGAAACCGGACTTAAAGTCACTGTTCCCTTGTTTATCAAACAAGGCGATACGATTGCTATTGACACAGAGACGGGACAGTACTTGGAAAGAGCGTAATGAACGGGTCCTGCTGCGACTTCCCTCCCAATGGTGCTCGCATTCCGCCTTATCTATTGCTTCAACATTTCTCAAAGAGGAAGGCTGCGCGCTATTGGGAACCCTTCCGTCGCATCACCCGTTAATTACAACAGTGATACAATTTTTATAGTATGCGACGAGTAGTTTTCATTATTGCTATTTTTCTCCTTGGATTCGAGTCGAGTCAGCTTTTCAATTACTTTCTTTCTCAAAAGAACATCGTTCAACTACCTCGTATTGCTGAAATATCTCATGAAGCAACAAACACGGCTGTTTTGGGAAAACGTGCTTCAGAAGAATACGCTCGGGTTATTCGTGTTATCGATGGTGATACTATAGAGATTGAAGGAGGGAGGCGGGTACGGTACATCGGCATCGATACGCCGGAAACGGTTGATCCCCGAAAGCCTGTTGAGTGTTTTGGCCGAGAGGCAGCAGGGGAGAATCGACGTCTCGTTGAAGGAAAAGAAGTTCGACTGGAAAAAGATATATCAGATACAGATCGATATGGACGGTTACTTCGATATGTCTCTATTAATAATCAAATGATTAATGATGTCCTCGTCCGGCAAGGCTTTGCCCACGCGTCAAGCTACCCGCCGGATATAAAATATCAAGAGCAACTCCGTGATGCCCAAAGAGAAGCTCGAGAAAATGGTAGAGGTTTATGGGCTGGTTGTATTACGAGTGCTCCTTTAACAATTCAACAATATAACAATTCAACAATTACTCCGGTATTAGATAAAGGTAACGAAAACATATGTCCCATTAAGGGAAATATATCCACGAATGGAGAGCGCATTTACCATCTGTCTGGTTGCGGATCATATGATAAAACGTCAATCGATGAAGCAAAGGGGGAGCGGTGGTTTTGTAGTGAAGATGAAGCACAAAAAGCCGGTTGGCGAAAAGCGAAGAATTGTTGATAATTATATATATGGGGGAGCAACAAATTCCTGATGGTCTTGTTGGTGGACTTCATCAGGATCAAGCGATCGTTTCGGAACTCAAACAATCAATACAGGGTATGCTCAATGACCCACGTCTTCAAGCTGGAGTAAATGCACTTCGGGTGTTAGATATGTTTCGGCACGGCAGAGAGTTATTTCGCTTGTTTCCTGATTATCACCTACCTCATCAGGTAGGTACGGAATTAAATCAAGTACTGGAACACAAGACAGAGTACGCCCTTTCTGATGATGAAAAACGGTTTTTGTGGGAAAAAAGGAAAGAAGTTGAAGCATTACGAAGTGGTTGGTTGTTTACGGCAAGTTACGATACCGGAAGCATGGACATAGACAAGAAAGGTCCTTCTTTTGCATTTCGCGCAGGACATCATATTGCAGATGTTCTTCCAGCTGAAGAACTTGCTGCTTCGTTTAGACTAGGAAAACTTGCGTCTCCCCATGCTGTTGCAGAAGAAACATTTCGCGGATTTTTTGCTCGTCTACACCACGAGGACTCTGATATCTACCTATTGCAACTCGATGGTGGGAAAAGTAGAGCAAAATTTGACAGAGAATTTGAAAAGGATCGAGATCATACTATTGCGATGATCGTAAAAGGATTACAACAGAAACAAGATTGGCTTAAAGAAGATGGACCCAAAAAAAAGGTACTTGTCATAAGTAACCATATATTTACAGTCGAGCATATAGCCGTTATTGGTACAACAGCTACACCAACTATTGACATGTAAGCCAGCAAATCGAGGGGTTGACGGGATTGTATGATTATCATACAATCTTTGTATGAAAGCAAAAACGATCAATATCTCACTTCCTACAAGTCTCTACTCTGAGGCCAAGAAGCATCAAAAAAAATATCACTACAGTGCGCTGAGCGAGCTTATCCGTGACGCACTTCGTTGGTGGATCAATCCACGATTGACACGAAATGGATTCACGCCGGAGTTTGAGAGAGGCGTATTGCAGGCAGAGAAAGAAGCTGACGCGGGAAGTGTAGTAAAATGGGATGGGAAGACGCCTTTTCATGAATTTGTGGTGAGTCATTCACCGCCACCGTATGGTAAAAATCGAGTACACAGGAAGGTATCACAAAAGTTATCAAAAGCTCGTCACGAGTCACCCCGAGCATATCAAAGAAATCGCGAAGCGTATCCAATGGTTTAGGCGCAATCCCTTCGACACCCGCCTGCGAAACCACAAACTTTACGGACACTTGGAAGGAAGATGTGCATTTTCTATTACCGATGATATCAGGATCGTCTATCGATGGAGGGGCAATGCGACCGCGCAATTTTTAGACATCGGTGGCCACGAGAAGCTCTATCGTCGGTAGCGCTTACCCCTTCAGACTCTTATCCATAAACGATATCGTATTCTGTGAAAACACATGATTTGTAACTTTACTCCGCAATACGTACACTGGTACTAATGAAAGTCAAAGAGATCGTTCTTCCATTTATACACCGGAAGATAATTGCTGATACTCGAGTACCTATAACCTTTGGTGTTATCCTTTTATTGGTAGGTTTATTTCTTATGGAGGGAGAATTTGTTGCCTATCTCTCCTTTCAACAGGATAGTTGGAGAAATCAAGCATCCGTTTACCTACAAGAGCTTAGTGATATCAAACATGAGGATCAGTTTGTAAAAAATAAAAATCTTCAGGAAGAAATTGCAAATATAGAGAAAACATACAAAGAAGTGGTCGGCACATACGAAGATCTGGTAAAACTGAAAGAACAGACAAAGGTATCAGAAAAGCTAGATGAAACATTTGTTCGGGCACTATCGGAGTTATCGGAGCGAAACTTTGCGAGCGGATCTGCTACGCTTTCGCTTCTGAAACAACATATTTCTCAAGAAGTTGAAAAACTTGCTATTGCAAGCGCTCCCGGCATTGAAAACGTACTGGCAAGTAACACTCCTCCTTCCTCAGGGTACGACCGGCAAAGCGTTGATTCGGACATCGGCCGCTATCTTGTGGATATTGTCTCAGCCGATCTTTCTACAACGCGCGTTATCGTTGATACAGCCTCTGATCACGATTGTTCTCATGATTGCCCGACGCTTTCTTTAGCAGATTACGTCAGTAGAAACGGTGCGTTTGCTGGGGTTAATGGCTCGTACTTTTGTCCGGCGGTCTACCCAAGCTGTTCCGGAAAAACAAATTCATTTGATACGCTTCTTATGAATAAAAACAAGGTCTACTTTAACTCGGATAATAATGTCTATAGCACCGTACCTGCGGTGATCTTTGGAAACGGATGGATCAGATTTATCGGCAGGTCGCTTGACTGGGGGAGAGATACCAGTGTTGATGGGATGCTTGCCAACCAACCACTGCTTCTTTCTGGCGGAAATATAGCTTTTGGAGGAGATGATGATCCTAAAAAAGGAAGCAAAGGGAACAGAAGTTTTGTGGGCAGTCGTGGGAATACCGTGTATATTGGGGTCGTGAGAAACGTGACGGTTGCCGAGTCAGCGCATGTGCTCAAATCGCTCGGTCTTGAAAACGCACTTAATCTTGATAGTGGCGGGTCGACGGCGCTTTGGAGTGGCGGACCTGCCTCGCCGAGTCAAGGCGGGTATAAACTCGGTCCCGGCCGCAACATCCCGAATGCAATTTTATTTGTACGGAAATAAGAGGAATATCTTTTTTACGATTGACAGGAAAAGAGCGGAAGTGAAAGAATATGAGTACACGTATGGATGATAAACCTTTAACGAGCGATGATTTATATGGAAAAAGCACAGGGGTAGCGTCAGAACCTTCCCCTCAAAAGCCGCTTGCGTATGAGGAAACGCCAATTATAGAACCAATACAAGGCGGGCCTACCACACCTCAATATCCTTATTCACCACCAGTACAAGCATCACCACCAATTACTCCACCTGTCGAATCTATTCCGCAACTTCCAAAACAACCAATGGCTCCAAGGTCGTCATCGAGTTTTATGAATACTTTTGGTATGGTATTGTTTTTCATACTTCTATTCGCAGTTGGTGTGTGGTTGTCTACAATTCTTCGACAATATATCCCCTCAGGAGTTCCAGCAAAAGTTCTTCCAACCCCGGAACAATCAGGAGTAACACCAGGTATTGAAGCGACCATATCACAACCTCCTCCTGATTCGATGAGTAGTTGGAAGTCGTATCAAGTCGTTAGCGGTGTTACTAAACAAGTAATATCTGGCATTTCATTTAAGCTTCCTTCAGAAGTATTAGCGCCTATTTGTGATGGCGCAAACTGTGCATCACAGGGAACGTATCTGCCTGGGGGGAGCAGGCTCACTGTTGCAGCTCGTGGCAAAGGGCAACTGCTTACTGATTACCGGGGACGTATCGTGAGCGACCTTGCTGGCAAAGAATTTATGGTAAAACAAACAACAGTTGCCGGAAAAAACGCAGTTGATTTTACTGGACTTTTTACCGGCACGACCGTCGGTGGCTACGCATTTGCCCAGATGCATGGGGTCATGGTAGAAGTTGACGATACGCTTTCTTTAGAAATCAATCACTTTACCCCAAGCGGTGTTTCTGCTGATTTTGTAAGTGATGATCGTTTGTTTGAGAAAATAGTAGGTACGGTGGTATTTACCGGATTTACCTCTTTGCAAAAGGGCGCTCAAATTACTACGCCGACATCGACCCAGTCTGCTTCTCCATCGGCGCAATAATTCAATATATTTTTACGAAGATTGCTTAAATTTTTTCAAATTCATACTTTAGCAAGCCAGCTGGTGTCTGTGTGATTGTTACTTCGATGCCAATACAGCTAGATAAGGCTCTCAGCTGATCATCATCTGGTATAAGACCGGCATCAAAACATTGGATTGCTTCAATCGCAAGCGGTACGTCTTCTGTTCGAGGATCGGTGCAGTCAGGATTTTCAAGTTCTTGAAATATTCGATCGATTTGTGGTTTATTCCAACCGGTAAATCTATGAAGCGCTAGAGCGAAAAACCCACTGAGAGTTTGTTCATCATCATGTCCATCATTTGGGCCTACTGGTGGGAATTCGAGCAATCCTGGCATATTTTTTGTCTATGAGACAGATATGGGCCAGGAAGAAATAATGAGAGGATCACTGGATTTTCGTGGAAGTTTACTCCAAATTTCTTCGGTGACAAAGGGCATAAAAGGGTGGAGGAGTTTGAGATTTACTTCTAAAGCCTCTAACATTGCCCTTTTACTTACAAAACCTTTTTTTGATATTTCAATATATCTATCACAATAGACATGCCAAAACCAATAGTATATCCATTCCGCAGCTAGACCAACTCTCAATTTATCTAGTCGCTCAGTCATTGTTTTAATACTGGTTTGTAAATCTTTCGCTAACTCTCGGTCTTTTTCACCATCAGAATTTTCAGGCATCGATAGTACATAGCGTGCTGCATTCCAAATTTTATTGGTTAGATTTCTCATGCCGCGGATCTTTGTCTCTCCAGTATTGCTGTCTTTTCCGGCGGTTGTACTCATGACGAGTGCCATCCGAAGAGCGTCGGCACCATATTTTTCAATAACGTCTATTGGATTTAACACGTTTCCTTTTGATTTACTCATTTTCTGTCCCTTTTCGTCACGGACAAGTCCGTGAAGATAGACGTGGGCAAACGGGGGTTTTCCCGTGAGGTAGTATCCAAACATGAGCATCCTCATGACCCAGAAAATAAGAATATCGTATGCAGTCTCCATGACGCTCGTCGGATAAAATTTATCAAAATCACCAGACCTTGAAGTTTTAAGCGTTGCCACTGGCCACTGTCCTGAAGAAAACCACGTATCAAATGTACTGGTCTCTGGAATATATTGTTTTCCATCTTTGGGTTCTTCGGCTGATATAGTGTATGGAACTGTCTCCATCGCATATATTTGTTGAAGCCCGTTTTGTATCTGTGAAAGGGAAAATTTTTCTAATAATTGTGCCAATGTCCCTTGGTGCATCACCTTGTTTTCATCGATGAAGCTTACAGCTATATGGGTATCATGCCCGTCAATCTCATACCAAGCAGGAATTCTAATTCCCCAAACAATTTGTCGGGAAATGTTCCAGTCCTTGAGATTTATGAGCCAATGGTTGAGTATTTTGTCATATCCTGGACCGTGGATTTTCACATCTTTTTTCTTCAAGCCTTCAAGTACTCGCTCGGCGAGAGGTTTGACTCTCACAAAAAATTGCACGAGCGGCAAGGGTTCAAGCAGGCTTTTACAGCGGTAACATAATGCCACGGTATGCTCATAGTTTTCGTCCGTTTTGACCAAGAGCCCATCGTCTTTGAGGTGCTGGATCATGAGCGGTCGAGCCTTGTTTACATGAAGCCCATGATACTCTTTGGCTCTTTTCTGATATTTTTGCGGTAAAGAAGAAAAATCTTTTCTACTTAAAAACCAGGAAAAATCCATTTTGCCATTTAAATCAATAATGGGTGTTACGCGTAAATTATGTTGCTTTCCAAGTTCATAGTCATGGAAGTCATGAGCTGGTGTTACTTTCATGATGCCTGTTCCAAACTCGGGGTCAACCTCGGGATCGGCAATAACCGTCATGTCTACAGGACCAAGCAGCCCCATAATGGTAAAGGTTTGACCTATGTATTTTTTGTAGCGTTTGTCCTTCGGATTTACAGCGAGCGCAGTATCGCGGAATTTTGTTTCCGGGCGGACCGTCGCGATGGTAAAATCGCCGTATTTCAAATAGAGGAGGGGATCGTGTCTGGTCTCATGGAGAACTTCAAGCTGAGAGAACCCGGTCCCGCAATGCGTACAATAGTTGACGAGTCGATAGTCACGATACACAAGGTTTTCTTCGTGGAGTTTTGTAAATGTTTTAAGAACCAATTTTACAATTTCTGGATCCAGGGTAAATTTGAACCGGCTCCAGTCGGCACTTGCACCTAGTCTTTTCATTTGTGTTACCGCTATCCCTGAGTTTTCTTGTACATACTCCCATATCATTGTGTAGAGTGTTTTTCGGTCAAAATTAAATCTGCTTTTTCCTTCTTTTTTCAGTTTTTTCTCAAAAAGGAATTGTGTTTCAATGCCCGCATGATCGGTGCCGGGGAGCCAGAGCGTTGCATCTTCGCGCATTCGATGGTAGCGAATGAGAATATCCTCGACAGTCACAAACATCGCATGTCCGATATGCAAGGGGTCATTTGCATTGGGTGGTGGCATGATGATCGTATATGGTTTTTTCTTGGAATCTTTTTTGGGTGAAAAATACCCACCCGCTTCACCGGAGTTCCAGCGAGGCGAGCCAGATTCCCACATCTTATAGATAGAACGTTCGACTGCTTGGGGGTTATACGTTTTATCCATATTAATCCTATTGTATGTGAAAAACATTATACAGGCAAGCTTGTCGTAATAGGCTCTCTTTCGATTATTTCTTAAAGTATCAGCGAATTAGTTTACATCATCGCTCAATGAAAACAGAGCA
>CAYVAR010000016.1:0-30329 GCA_964449675.1 uncultured Gammaproteobacteria bacterium | reverse complement strand
ACCATCGGTACCACCGGATGCTCAAGCGGTACTTGCTAGCGCGCGTCTCCAGCAGGGGCAAAAAGCCATCGCCCGCATCGCAGCGGGTGAGCCGGTGGATGTACCGACTGTCCTTATGGCTAGGCGGGCGGCACAAAATAATGTGACACAAGAGGAAAGGAATCGACCAACAAACCCTGTGCTCCCACGACCAGGAACAAGCATGCGTGTCGTTGATAGCAGTGGCAATCCGACAACAATTCAACTGACGGAAGGTACCCGGATAGAATTTGACACAAAGAGCGGATCAACCAAGTCAACACGCAGAGAAACCGTTACTGCACAAGGTGATGCACAAGTAATCGAAAATCTATTAACCAGTAGCACGGAAGATATCGGCATTGTTACTTCTGATGGTACGAGATACACAGTTGCGAAGGGTCAATTTCGAGCTCAGGTACCGGAGGTGCCAGGCGATTCACCAGCGTTTACGAAAGCAGTTGAAGACCAACAGGAAGTTGAGCTTGCTGTTGAGCAAAGCATAAAAGGAGTATTAACTACAGCTTCCAATGGAAAACCTGCGATAACCGAAAGTGATCTACAAACACCAGCGGGTCAGGAACTAAACAATGCCGTCGTTAATTTTGCAGAACATGTCGCATATGGAGCATATGAAAATCCAGGTGGAATCGCTCCCACGTCTGTCCCGGCGAAAGATTATCAGGCGATAACTGACGCCGTTACCAAGCTGCAACGGGAGACGGGCAGATACGCGGATTTGTCACCGGTTGATCTGACCGCAGCAATGATACTTCTAGCCGGAGGACCCACCGAGCTTGCATTAGGAACGCAACAAATAGGAAAAGTGATTCCGGGAAACGCGATTACTGAACCTCTACCAGAACCAAGTACTCCGCAGTCACCTGTTGCTCGAGCAATAGGAAATTTTGTTGGTGCCTTGGTGACACCAACACTCGTTCCCGGGCGACCAGTTCGGGCGAATGTCATACAAACAGCTAGCTGGATAGCAACGCGATTCATCCTGCCCACAATCTTCCCACCGCTTTGGTATTGGTCCGGACCGATGCTTGCCCATGATGTGTATCGCATAGTCCAACCGATGGTACCGACGACTAGACTAATTCATACACTGTTTACCGGACTCAATGATTATGTATTATTCCCGAATCCATTTAGAGGAGGGTTGACGGTTGGCAAAATGTCGTGGCAGGCGATTGGACTAATCGGTTCGCGCATCGGAGCAGTTGTTGTAAACCCGGCGCTTGGTTTTGGACTTATCGCAAGCGACATAAGCCGTATCGCCTCAGATGCCCTTTACAGACCAGTACCTGTACCAGTAGTTCAACCATCAGTACCGGCAGCAGCAGAACAACCAGCTCAACCAGTCGCTCAACTTGAACCGGCAAAACCACCTTCCGGACCAGCGCCAGTTGTGCTTCCTCCAATTGGAGGAGCTCTGGTCGCACCAAGCGTCCCATTGTTGTCAATACCGGTTAATGTTCAAGTTCCAGCAGCAGAACTTCCTGCAGTTGAAGCGCTACTTGTTCACTTGAATGATGCAGGGAATCGAACATCCTGGGAAGCGAATGCATCTACCCAGATTCAACAAGGCATACAACCACAAACAGTTGAGGATACATTAGTTGCCGATATAACTGCATCGCTTCCTCTCGGAGAACTAGGTAAATTATCACCAGAGACAAGAATTATTTTGAATGGATTTGTCAAAACACTTGCCCAGGCGATACGGGAACGAGTAGTTGCCCTCGCTACACCTCAAACAGGGAAAGCACCTTCTCAAACCGGTGATCCGCTCAAAGATGCAGTGCTAGCAGCTCGAGGAGCGCTCGATCAATTGGTTGCAGATCGAGACAAGGTGGCAGGTGATGTCTCCGCAGCGCTTTCGGAAGTTAATAGTTTGGAAAAACAGGCAAAGGAGGCGACAACCGGTAGAGAAAAAGCAGCGCAGGATCTCCAGAAAGCAAATGAGCGTCTCCTATTTCTTCAGGATCTTACACGACAATTGCAAGCACGCGTTGATCAAACTCAAGAAGCAGCAAAACCAACGGTAAGTCAACAAGGTTCACTTGTAGTTCAATATAATCTTGAATTGTTTCAATCGACTGCATTTACGAATGCTCTAAATGGAGAATCGATTGGTGGAAATGCTGGGAAGATGCGCGTAGGGATAAATGTCGCAGTTGATAAAGATGGAAAAATAGTCGTTATAACAAATAATTGGCCAGAGAATATACGGAGTGGTTTTGCTTCAAACAGCTACTTTCCAATTACTTTTAGTCTTGAAGTATTTTTATCTTTAGAGCAAGGATCCGGAATAGTAGGAGTAGATCTGACTCAAACTATTGGGTTAGATGAATTGCCTCCAGCTGCTCGAAAGAATATTGAATCAGCAGTTGAACAATATAATAAAATTTTATCTGAGAAACAAAAACAAGTATCTTCTACAGCAACTACACAAGTTCAACCTGATACATCTGCTTCTGTGTCATTGATTCCCGTGTCTGCGATTATACCGAAAAATGAATTGATAATCGGACGGGGAGAGGAATCTGATATAAAAAATGATGCGATGAATGTGAGCAGAAAACACGTAAAGATATCCCACAACGGCACGTCATTTGTCATTGAAGATTTAGGCTCAGCAAACGGAACTTTACTTGATGGAGTACGATTGGGCAAGAACTATACACGGATGAACTTTGGTATCACAAGGGGTTCGCATGAGCTGACGATTGGAGACGAAACATACACTTTTTATATCGATCAGATTACAGGAGAGGCAGTGCTTTTTGATTTTTCCGGAAATGCATTAGGAAGGGTATCGCCACAGCCAAAGCTAGCGACTCCTTTGGCTAACGCTCCGCAGGTGCCGCTTATTGTGGTACCCAAAGATAAGCTATTTATTGGCAGGAGACAGCAAGGTAACGATGTAGTTGATCCGGATGTCGACATAAGCAGACAACATATATCCATACATCATGATGGTACTGGGTTTGTCGTAAGCGATTTGGAATCAACAAACGGAACACGTGTGAATGGGACTCCTGTCGATAGTGGTAATTCTGTTCGTGTGCAAGGAAGTAATGATCAGATACAGATAGGAAATTCAATTTATGTATTAAGTGTTGATTCTGTCTCAGGTGAAGGTGTGCTTATACATAAGACAAGTGGTAAAGAAGTTGGAAGGATAGTGTCGAAAACTCGTGACGATGTAAAAAAGACGAGGACTGTTGCTTCAATTTCTATTGGTCGGGAAACAGATAAAAATGTAGTGTTGCCGGATAGTGAAGTAAGTAGAGCCCACGCGACAATCGCTCATGACGGCCAAGGTTTTGTACTTCGCGATGAGAAATCGCTAAACGGTTCCTTTGTCAACGGGAAACCGGTCGGACCAAACGGATCCTACATCGGCCATGGATCGATTCTTTCTTTTGGTAATACCACACTTCGATTTGAGATAGAAAATGGTAACGGAGTGTTACGAAATTCCAAAGGCGTAGAACTTGGTCGCGTAGCTGTCCAAGCCCCGAAGCAAAGTAGCGTATCTCTTTCTCAGCGATTGAAAGTTGTTTCTCAAAAACCTGTTAAAGCACCAGATATTTCTGCCTATCAAAAGACAATTGAGCAGATATCTCAAGATCTCATGCGGGTACTCTATGAGGATCTTGAAAGCACTATGCGTACTATGTTACCGACTCTCTCTGGTGTATCAAATGTTTCAGACGCAAAGCGTTTAGTCAGTCAAAAATTATATGACCGGATCCAAGCTTATGTACAACCTGGGCAAAGCGGAAGGAGTTGGATAGAGGAGTTTGTCTATGAAAAATGTGCTAGTGCGACAAGCTGTCCAAGTGTTGATCAGATGCCGGAAGTTGCCCGTCTTGTACTCGCCGAAATCCTTCGTGGTCGTGATCAGATTGTACAATCACATGTTGGTCGTATAACTGGAACGGTTCGGTCAGTCGGGGGAGGACGGGTCGTTGCGTTTGGTGATATCCACGGTGCATGGACTAAGTTTGTAAAATTCCTCAGTGGTCAACCCAGACCAATTGTCGATAATGACGGAAACTTCTTCCGAAAACCCGGCGACGTCCTTGTGTTGACAGGGGATTTGGTGGATCGGGTTTCTGCAGGGAACACGAGTATAGGTACTGCGCGAAACGTGATGAATATGCAAAAACGCGCCGGTATTGACTCCTCGACGGGGAAGCCGCATGTTCGAGTGCTTCTGGGTAATCACGATATATTTCTTCTCATGGAGTATCGGAAACTCGTAGAAGTCCTTGAGCAAACGATTGGCCGGAGCGTTACCCCGACAGATGCACAACTGTTGCAAGCGGCTACACGAGCCGTCAGTGAAACGAGTTTTTTTAATTCACAACCTACGGTACAGGATCTTATGGAGTTTTATAAAGATAAGGAACTTGTTGCCTGGATGGAAAATCTCAATGCTATCGAACGCATGCCCGACGGCACGATCTACCTCCATGCGGACACGATGAACTACCTTAACTACGGCGGTTCGATTGACGAAATAAATAGATCTATCGCATCAATCGTCAAAACCGGAACTGCCAATGTTACTGACGCCTACGGCAATGTAAAAACTTTGAGTATAGTACGACTTGCAATGGATTTGACGCAAGGGAGGTATGAGTTTAGTCCAGCCAACGTGAGCCTTATCCTTACCCGTCTTGGAGGAAAAGGTATCGTTCATGGCCATAGCGAGAATAAGCCAGTACAAGACCCGCGGGTCGTAAATATCGATGGAGGTATCACCGATTATTATGGCGGCACAGGAAAGGTTGATGAACGCGCCATTCCTGGTCGGCAGGAATTACAGCTAAGTATTAGTGCACCTATATCGCGGGGTACGGTCATTCTTTCCAATATTGCTCAACAATTACAACGTGCGCTTGATGCCGCGCAGAAGAAGGCCCAACCGCTTACCGATGGTTCGCTCGGTGTATGTGGACCTGCAACGACTTTACGTATAGTTCCATTGGTTTATGCGCAAGGTTTATCAGTCAGTTGTCAAACTGATCCCACACGAGCATTACTTTCTAAAGTATTAAGCTCTCCGCCACTCCGAACATTTGCGACTGAAAAAGGCAGAAGAGAGCTTGAGGCACTTCTATCTGGCCTTGAACGCAATCCAGCACTTTTAACGAAAGCGTTAGAAAAGGCGCAAGTTCTACAACAGAAAGCAGGAGAACAAGCCCAAAAATCTGAAGCCTTTTTCTCTCAGACACAAGCAGCAAATCTATTAATACAATCTAAGCGTGGCCTTGCAGCACAGAGACTATCTCTTCTTGATGCACAGGTTGCTGCAGCAACAACGAAATATGAAAGCGAAGTTGCGAGGCTTGCTAACGCTGCTGGAATTTCCCTTGATCCGACGCTATCAACTGAAGAAATGTTTCGGTTCTATGATCAGGCTCTCGAAAGACGACAAACTAAAGCGCAAGCACTTGTACAGGCTCGAAACAATGTAAATACTCTTATCCAGGAAGCATTAAGCCTAGGAATTAAGAGTAAAAGTATGCCTATTGTGCCCATAGGAGAGACAACACTGTCCGCTTTTAATGTAGCGAGACTTGAGCTTGAAGAACTCATTGCAAGTCAACGTGCTGCATTGACGAAACCAAAGCCGCGTATAAGGAAGCCAAAACTCAAGGCTCCCAAGGTTGAGGTAGTCCCACTTCTTGAGGTCACATCAAGTGAAGAAGAAGCGCGGGTGGCGCTTGAGAAAGGTCTTGCAGAAACGATATTTAAAGAGGAGGATGTTACACAAGATGCTATTAACGCACAGAGTGATGCAGTTGAAGAAGTATATCGAGCTCTGGTTGAAGATTCTGGATTTGCCCCGCATAGAAATGATATCGAGCAGTATGACAAAAGTGGCCGCGTCGGAAAACCACTCAGCGCAGTTGCTGCTGTTATGGATGCGCTCGGTAAATCTCCTGCACTCGCCGGATCGCGTATAGCAGGTGTCAAATATGAGCGTGAAGCCATCGCCCGTCTCCTCATCGACCGCTATCTTGCCCGCGCCCGCGATCTGGCTACGGAAGAGCCGGTGGCTCCTGAGGCTGTGCCAGACGCAGCAGTTCCTGCCGAGGCAGTAGGAAATGTAGTTGAGATACCTGGGGTTCAAGTACGACAAGGAGTTCAAGTTGCGTCAGGAGTTGATGCTGAAGATGTTCAGACTGGTGTAGTAGCCAGAATTCCCGGTGCAGAAGCAAACGGCAAGCGTGAGGGAGTAGTTTATCGAGCAATGTCAAATGAAGAGTATGAGAGAGTGAAACAGCGAAGGAAAGTCGGCGGAGAAATAGTCCCTGGGCAAACTGATCCTGGCGAGACCTGGTATGCGGATAACCTAGAAACACCACTTGCAATTTTAAGTGGAAAAGAAAGGATGATAAATGGCGTTCGGTATGGTGGACGACAAGAAGGTGTAGTAATTGCCATCCGTGATCCGCGAGTTCCTAATAGTAGTCAAGCTAAAATTTTTGCATTTACTACAACTGAGCCAATTGATGAGAGTGAAATTTTAGCAGTATGGGAGTTTAATCGTGAGCGAGTTGAAGAAGAGGATCCTTTGTTTGGTAAGTCCTATTCGACAAATACCGTAGTAAGGGAGTTGAAAAATAATTTGGTTACTCCTGTAATTGATGGAGTACCATATTCACCAGAGGTAGCAGAAGTGCCAGCGGTAGTTGCGCCGGTTGTGGAAGAAGATGCTCCAGTAGATCCTAAAGTGGTTGAAGCACAGGCACAGGCGAAACGCGCAACCGATGCTATAAACCTGGCGCTTGCTGCGGCGGTTGTTCCCAACGATACGACGCTAGAAAGAGCAATTGTCGCTATGCAAAACAATATTGCGCTGCTTGATCGCGCTATCAGTGGATCGGTTATTGACCGCGGCAATCCCAATCTTCCTGAAGCAGATGCTCAATCTCTCAATACTGCAGTAGGTGCTGCGCGTGCCCAACGCGACGGCTTAACCACTCAATTACAAGCCGCCCAACAAGTGGCTGCAGAACTTGAAAAAGCTCGCCAACCTTTAGGTCCCTCAGAAGCTGAGAAGGCATCACTTCGGGCAGCCCAAGCGATGGATGCGAAAGCTCTAAATATTGAAGCAAAATTAGCTGCTGCCCCGGTACTCGCTGAGCCCATTGAACCAGTAATCGAAGCTCAACTGGAGGAAGTTGTTGCACCTGCAGACAAACCAAATATCGCAAAACCCGCCATACAAGCTCGGGCAGGGGATACAGCGAAGAAGGCACGTTTAAGAAGAAAGAAAGAAGCTCCTGAGAAGCCGATCGGACAGCTACCGGCACCTGTTCCGGTCGCTGCGCTTCAACAACCCATAGAACAACAGGATGAAGCTGTTCGAGCGCCTGCACCAATATCAAGTGATCAAGCGCAGAGAGAAAATGGTCGACCTGTTGCACAAGTAGTAAGTATTCCTGTTGAAGAGGTAGGAGTACGGGCAAGAAACGGAAGAGAAGTAGCTCTTTCACAATTAATGAGCGAAATTGTTCGCCTTAAAGAGGATTTAACGGGTCGACTCGATCAATTAGGATCGGTTGCAGTAACGGAAGATGTGTCTTCAGAAATATCCAAAGCGCAAACAAAGAAGGAAATAGAAGCACAAATCGAAGCACTTGAAAAGGCAGAAAAAGCCGTTCAAGAAGTACAACAATTTATAACAAAAAGTATCGAAACTGTTCAGGAATACGAAAAAACTCCAGTCGATAGTTCTGTATCGTTTAATTTGCAGCAACGATTATATCGCACTCGTTTAGGCAGTTTAGCTGAGATCGTGAAGCAATTGACACCATATCTAGACTTGCTTGAAAAAGCTGGTTTAGTAGTAAGGGAGGGACAAGCTTTAGCAAATGTAGCCAGATCACAAGAATTAACTCACGCGACGCAATATAAGGAATTGTTAGCGAAAGAAGCACAAAGAGTAGGAGAAAATGTTGCAAATGAAGAAGCGCGGGTTGCTCAACAACGGCAAGAACGCGGAGTGGACCTTACACAAGCTGAGGATCGAGCAGGTCGCATAGCCGGTACTATGGTGCAGCAATTCATCGCGCACGGAAGAGAAAATATACCAAGACTCTATAGGAATATCAAAACATTTATCGTAAATAGAGCATATCCCGTAGTAGTTCGAATTATTAATTCTTTTGAGCATGATCCCAATATTCCCAGAAAGAGGTCGTTTTTCTTAACAGTTGGTTTACCTTATTTAAGAAATGAAAATAATCTCTTCTCACTAATACAGAGTGCTAGTAGGGAAATGCAAAACATAGAAAAATCGATCGATTTAAACGCACTTAGTCTGGCAGGACTTGCAAAGCAAAGCAGAAATATACAAAGAGCAATAACAAATCTTGAGGCAATCTCAGGACGATTACAGCAAATTCAAAGAGATATCGATAGTGTTGGTAATGCAAAAGCAAAAGCAGAACTGGAAAAGAAAGCCGCGTATACGAAAAATTTGTTAACGCAAAACAGAGAGTCACTTCTTTCGACGAAGGAGTATATCGATGAGTTTATACGCGAACACCATAGGGATTTTACCCAAATGTCTGAAATTGAAAAAAGAGTCTATCGGATGCTTGAAGAAAGCAATGTCCTCACAGAGCAACTTCCTCAAGCACGCCGTTTTTGGCCTTCAAAAAAAGTAGCAAAAAAAGCATTAGAGCAAGCTAAGATTCAGGTAAATGCGTATAAAGCAAATGTCGATAATAATTTTACGAGAGCAGGGGAGGTGGTGATAGATATTGGAGGAAAACAATCAGATACGTATAAGCAGTATGAGGAAAATTTTCGAGATGTAATAGCAAGAATGGATTCGATACTCGGAGAATTTGAGCGGTTAGTATCAGCTATGCCTAACGAGGAGTTTTTAGCAATACTGATCACGAATGAGGAGCAACGAGAGTCGTATGTGAATGAACATTCTTCTACACTTGGTGACGCGAAAATATTAGATG
This sequence comes from uncultured Gammaproteobacteria bacterium, assembly GCA_964449675.1. GTDB lineage: Bacteria > Patescibacteriota > Microgenomatia > UBA10105 > UBA927 > CAYVAR01. The sequence goes on along the minus strand of CAYVAR010000016.1, from coordinate 21,300 downwards.
TTGTAGTCGAAAATGGTACCGTTTCTTTAGATTATGTTTTCGATACGACAGAAAACCCATCACGATTTTGGCAAGTAAACGGAAAGCCATTGACGAATACAGATGAGAACCGATTAGCATTCGGTACAACTGACACATTGACGATCATTGGTGGTCCTCAAGCTGGTCAATCATTACAAATACGAGAAAGCGGCGGCATGCAGTTTCTTGTGTTAACGCGATCACCAGTGCGTCAACAAGTACGAGATGTTCAGAAAAAAAGTATTCAAAGGGTTGGAGTAACCTACCAGAGAGGCGTGTTTGCTATAGCTAAAAAAATTGCTGATCCAACTTTTTTTCAAAAAGTTCATGACCGAAATGGCGGATACAAAATATTTTCTCTGGAAGAATCTAAACGTGCCCTTTTAGATACGAAAAAACTTATTGAAAATTACGAGAGAATACTTCTGGAACTACAAGGGAAACGAATGGATACATCAAGTAGAAACATACGTGATCAAAAGGGCAATCTGACATCCCAGATTACTGAACAATTAAAATTATTGCAACAAGATTTAGAGAATATTGAAGCGTATGTTGCAGATCAACAATACACGGTTCGTACCCCTTCATTACCAACCGCACAGACTTTTACAACAGAAAACCAACAGGATTTTCCATTCGGGAATGTGACTATCCAGAAAAATGGCACAGTGACAGTCGCCCCTAATGTAGGTATTGAGCTATATGCTCAAGGAGTAAAAGTTATAGATCAATATATTCTCCCGTCTGCCAGAAGTGTTACGGTAGCAGTTCATAATCCTTCTACTGGATTTGCAACAGTATATTTTATACAAAATACCGGCGATGGACTAATTGTACAACCATTACCATTGCCACCGTGGTATCGAGATACTGCAAAACACCAGGACGCACTTCTCATTGTCAATGATCGCATTCGATCAGTGTCGGATTTTAATATTGCCGCATTATTCAAAAGCGATGCAGCCAAAACCATGCAGGGCATTATTCTTGGAGAGACGGTTCCTGTCGTTCAACAAGAAACTCCTTCAGACAAAAGAACGCTTGTCCTAAGAGACGCATCGGTTCCATTTTATAGAGTAGTCTTCCAAAGACAAGTGGATAAATTTATAGGGCAGCTCGAATGGAGATTAAAGTTTATCCGTTTTTTTAAAAGATTTGATAACCGTTATGCTAAAGAAGAGCTTGAATTAGTGGGCTTAACTAATGATCTGAGAGAGTTAAAAGCGTTGGAACATTTAAATCCAAATGCACTCGGAAAATTTCAGGGGGCGATGGAGAGAATAGCAAACAGTCCTATCGTAAGTTATTCCACAGCAGCTGCTAACATATTAAAGGTATTTCCGATTGTCAACTTTATTCTCACGAGTTCCGGTTTGTATCAATCGATAGGTACTTATTTAGCTGGGTTTGTAGCAGGTGGGCCTGTAGGTTTTGGTTTAGCGGTGATTGGAGATCAGCTTGTCAGTCAAGTAACGACTCTTGCATGGAATTACTTACTTATTAGTCCTTTATCATTCGGCGCAAATGCCATAGGTCAAATACCAGGACTCGCACAGCTAATATTTAGTCGTGGTTTTTCAAATCCTTGGGCAACAATAGAGTATATGTTCTGGTACAGGGTAATGCCTGGAGGAATTATTTTCCGGAGTAGTCCCCGTCAATATGTGCCAATTATTCGTCAAGAAAGTACAGGAGGTGAGCGCGTTATTTTGCTTTCAAAAAGATGGAAACAAAGATGGAATTTTGATTTAAATTCGATGTTATACAACGTTAAGATAAAGTATGTGGGTCGTTACTTTCGATCAAAGATGTCTAAATTTCAAGAAATGATAACGGGAAAAAGTGATACCTTTCGTCGCATAGAACGTGATATCAATTTTTTACGACTAAAAAATCAACGGTTTATTGCATTTGCGAAAGCATTTCTACCAAATTCTCTGGCTCACTTATTTGCAAAAAACACGCAATTTGCTCCTCTTTCGGATGCTGTGACTCAGGCGCTTCAATCAGAAAATAGATACCTGGAGCTATCGGAACTCATAGGGTATAGCAAGATACTTCTTGGTGAAATTGATGATTATCTGGTTGAAGTTGGGCAAATACGTGATGATGCGATGAAATTTCAAATTGCCGAACCAAAAGAATCTGAAGGGATTGCCGAAGATATTTCTTTTCTTGTAGACCTTCATACGATTCTACTCGAGCAGCGAAAGCTTTTTAGTGAACATTTACGCCTCGCAGAAATACGATTTGAACAGATGGAAGTACAAGCACAGATTGAGAATAGACCTTCGGAAACGAAAAGGAAATTTTCTCAGAAATTTAGTCTATTTAATGTAAATATCCGCGAGGCAGGAAAAATATTTTTTTCAACTGCTTTTTTGGATGCGAAGGAATTTTTGGAAGATGTTCGAGATGCAGTTACTTCACTAGCCGATATTCATGAAGTACGCATTGCTCTTGACAAGTATTATGCACCTGCAAATACTTGGGCACGAAATACGCTCAAACGACTTCTTGCTCCGGTTGAGCGAAATACCGATTGTGATACATCTCTTCGTTTTGCTCCAACCGTATATGCCGCACCGTCAGGTGCTGTGGCAACAGGGGTATGTAATTTGACACAGGGTGCTATTCAAACAGGATCCAAAGCACCGTGGCAATTTGTCATTGATAAAATTGATGACATTAGAGCAAACAGAACCAAACGAAATACACCACCACTTTCATTTATCAGCAGGCAATTTCCGACACTTCGAGTCTATGATTCTCTTGATGATGTATTTGGAAAAGATTCAATAAAACGTATAGGGAAGATGAAGGATGGGGAAGAGGTTGAGCTAAATACAAAATATACTTTTGAGCCAGATGACTGGTCATCTTGGTCTTTATCGTGGGCTAATAAAGATCGAACCAGAATGACATCCAGAAAATATAGTATATACACAAAGAATCTCGACAAAAGATTTAGGGTTATTCAGTTATACGACAACGATATTGAGTTAAGAAATGTCTATTTTCTAATCCAAGATACTAAAACGGGTAAAGTATTTGATTTACTCTCCGTTTTACCAAGTAAAACGGAAGTAGCAGTCAGAATAGGGGATAAATTTGCTCTAATGGAAGAAGGAAAAAGAATCAGAAGAACTATAAAAATAACGAAAATAAAAGATAATAACGATATATTAGCTTATTTGCATGAGGTAGGTCACGCATATAATGACATAAACAGACCATTTCGTCCAAAGCCTCCATTTATAATTGATTTCATACTTACAAAATTACATTTATATGATCCGTTTGAAGATCGTATATTTGAGGAGAGAAATGCAAGCGCAATTGCAATCTATTTATTTCGAGAAATAAAAAATAATGGCTTCCTAGAGTCTGTTACAAATCAAGAACTCAGATTTCTTATACGTTCAGCATTAACAAGTTACCAGATATTTTTGCTCGGAAAAAATCCTGGAAAAGATTTCATACGGCCACAAGCTCTAAAGGAAATGTTGAAAGCGTATTCTGAAGGTTTATTAACTGGTCAAATAAAAGACGTATTTGAGCAGGCTGTCGCTATAATGTACGGACTGAAATTACCAGTGTTTCGAAATCCAAGAGAACAAAATACACAACCTGTCGGTATTCAGGAAAAAATATCCTTTGTATCTAAAATTAGACAAACGGTAGAGCGAATATATAGACCCTTGCTTCGTCCTCTAAGCGCTCAAATAGACGCTCTATGCGGAAAAGCTGGTTCATATCTTCCTTTCATCTCTCGCGTCTATGCTGCTCCAACAGGAGGAGTAACAGCCTGCGCATGGGCGCCTCTAGCCAAGCAGGCAGCAGAACCGCCTGTGCTTTCTTTGGTTCGATGGTGGGAAGGCGTGTTGGAGAAATTGTCATTAGGCAGTGATAGTCAAAGAACATTTGCTGTTGGTGAAAACAATCGATATACGGTTCGTAATTTGCCATTAAGTACAAGCATGGGGAAAGTGTACCTGGGGTGGGATAAAGTAGAGCAACGACCGGTGATTATTAAGCAATCGTATGGGCGGTTCAAGCCGAAAGATATTAAAGCTGAGGCAGATCTGCTTGCAACGATGGATCATGAAAATATCGTTCGGCCCATCGACTATTTCGAAAATGAAAATGGAGGATATTTTGTCATGGAGTATGTTGGTGAGCTCTATGACGAAATGCATCAGCCTATCCGTGACCCTGAAGCACAGCAGAAATTTATTCTAGAAGGTTCTGGTGCGAATATAAAAGCTTCTTCTACCTCTCTCGTTGTCCCGTCTGTGCAACAAGCACTACGAGTCGAGGATTTAGTAAACGTTATACTTGATACAGGAAGCGCTCTTTCATTTATACATTCAAAAGGATACGTCCATCGGGATGTAAAACCAGGCAATATTTTACTTACTCAAATACCTCAAAGAAATTCATTGCCAGTGCGCGCGAAACTTATCGATTTTGGGATTGCCAATAAAAAAGGTGTTTTAGACTGGCGTATGAGTACAAAACTCTATATGCCGTTTGAACTTCGCTACACCGAGGCGTCGGATCAATTTATGCTCGCGGCGACACTCCATGAAATTTTGTCAGGACAGCTGACGGTCATTCCGTATCGCTATTGGCATTTTAATCTTCCATCCATTACGATCGGAGATCGAGTGATCACCGATCCAGCGATTTTGCGTGACGTGAACGCAATTCTCAACAAAGCCCTTTCGGTAAATCCTCAGAATCGTTTCTCTTCAATTGAAGAATTTACCAATACGCTACTAGCTGTACTAATGAAGATATATTCTGAAGAACAAGAATTGATTCGGAATCGAGCATTTCCGATTAATCGTACGGATGCTAACGGAAGGAGACAGCAACAACCATTGTTAGACAAAGGATTTTTGGGTCCGACACCACCAATTGCTAAAACATCAGATAACGAAAAAGGGATATCAAGGTCCGGTTTCAGGTTTTTGCCATTGCGACGATTGGACAAAGGACTGGTAACACTTGAAAATCCGATTAATGGTATTACAGCAAAATTACGATTTGAATCTTTTGCTCAAGCAATCGTATATGTCTATCCGATTCTTGATGTACTAGATCATGCAGGCATCCCGTGGGTCTTTGTCGGGCAATATACGCGCTGGATTGACGCAGCAGAAGGAGTGCCTGGTTTTGATATCATTGTTCCGAATACCTCTTTACTCAGAGCACAAGAGGTTTTTTCAGAGAATGGTTTTATCGCTCAGCAAGTAGAAAATCACAGAACATCTTCTGGTTACACATTTCAGAGAGGATCACTTGCTGTCCCAATAGATGGAAATAACATCATAGTAGGAAATTTATATGGAGATATCAACAATGAGAACGGATCACAAACGGTGCTTGCTATAGATCAGAATGGTAATCTTGTACAGTCTGTCGACAACGCTCCGGGACAATTACCAGAAGTAAAAACAGCGAATGTTCGAACCAATGGAACTAGCCAAAAAGTCCGGTATATACCTTTTTCTTCACCGATTATGAAGCGAATCCTTGCAGGAGAAAAAGTAGATATACAAGAAGTTTTGGAACAATTGAAAAGAGAGCAAGATTTCGCAGATTTATATCTCTTGTTCCCATGGCTTCGCGCAGCGAGAAAATATGTAGACCGCGCACTGGTTGAGGCAAATATTTCGTCGGAACAACTTGTAAATTCTGTATCACTAAAACAGGCTCTGTGGAGGATAGCAAGACCTCTGCTTCCTTTGGGACCAAATCAATTTCAACTTCAGTGGCTTGATGATAACCTCAATGGACCTCTTGACCCGACGGTGCAAGAGATGGAACAATTTAAACAGAATTCAAAGATACCGGTATCAGCGGATATTCGATTGCCAATTGCCCCCGATCCCAGTGCTTCAATCCACGTCACTGAACTTGGTGATATACCTGAGCGAGGGAGTATAGCAATAAGTGCATTAACACCACATTTTTTTGGGTATAATCGTCATTCTATCGCATTACTTAGATCAAATATTAGCAAGGGTGAGGTGCAAAAACCACTTCAAGTTACAGTATTTAACGGGAAAGTTTATACATTAGAAGGATCAGAATATATTGCTGCACTTTTAAAAGAAGGTAAAACGATGGTCAAATATCAATTCGTACCATATAAGGATCTATCTTCTGAAAAGAAAGATTTAATAGAAAGTATCGATTCGACTGGAGTATTATCTGATATTATTATGCCCACATCCTATCTTTCAAATAATTTTGGCCCAACCGATAGTTTAAAGCCTGTCACACCAACAAGGGCTGCGTCAATATTGCAATCACGTGGATTATCATTACAAACGGTAGAGAAATCTGCGATAGATTCTGCACAGAGAGGTTTGTTTATTATTGAAAATACAGTAAGGACCTTACTTGGTGATGATATGCCACTATCCAATAATCAGGCACAACAAAATATACTTAAGAATAAAGACAGACTTGAAATTATGTCAGCTTTTCATAGAGGTAGACTCAATATAGTCGAACAAATTGGTGATGAACAATTTGCGAGAGTCTATAAAGCAGAGTGTGAAAGTGGTCCGTGTCTTGTGAGAATTTTTAAAGAAAATGAACTTGCCGGTATAGTAAAATATCACGATGCACAAGTACGTTATCTTGAAGATTTTGCATCCAAACAGCGAATCAGGCATTATCAACTTCCACTGCCGGAGTTTTATGGTAAAATTTTTAATGCGCAAGGAGAACTCATTGGATATGCGATAGAGTATATTGAGGGGAGAACCGTGAATGATATTGGAAAATACAATCTGAGTGAATTTCAAGTCGCACAAATACTTATCGCTCTAGACCACCTTCACGAGGGGACTGATTTGACCCCAAATGGCAGTCTTATTGATCCGACAACGCTACCAGGAGACCAGTTGCAAACAGATAACATACTTTTTGCACTTGACGGTAGAGTATTTTTTACCGGTGGCATCGGCACGCTACTGACTCCTTATGAGCCTTCTTTTATCGAACAACTTAGAGAACAGTTATTTGTAGGGCGTGAACTTGAGTCTTTGGTAGCGCCTTTGCCGTAAAAAAACGTTGATTTTATATAATGCATCTATGATAGAAAATGCTAAAATGTTTGCAGTATTTAAAATATGGGATGGTCCATCAAGAAAATATATTATTCACCCTCGTCAACCTCAAAAATCTCTGGATCACCCAGTGCCTTTTGGAGAAATTACGTTTAGGCTTGGTAATCCCGGTCACGCTGATCTAGGTGGCTCTTCCGCAAAAAGTCTTATATTTGAAAGACCTCAAGGTAAACCAATACTCAATGAAATGACTTTGGTACTCCAGCGCAAACCTCAACCAGGTCAGAATGCAAGCGTGGGTAGAGAGGAAAAACATCGATTAGGTGTTGATGATCTTCGTGAAACTAGGCAATTTGCCATAGGTGATTTGCAATTTGTTGATCTGTTGCAAATATACAATGGGGTACCAAGTCAAGATTCACACCCGCCGATGATTGAAATTGTGAGCAGCTCATCAGTCGGTGAAGGTGGAGGCATGTTACATTAATCCATTTTGTACTAAACATGGCAGATAATTTTTTTAACGGATATCTGACCCCAACATTTCTTGAGTTAGCCCAGCCATAAGCGAATCTCCGTGCTACTATCCTATAGTAGTTGACATTTAGGAATCCTTCGGGTATAATTTCGTTCTATGGATGTAGGACCTATAAAAGAAGGTTCTTTTTTTGTATTGGAACCGAATGCTACCTATATTGCTCCTAAAACGGCTGAAAGTGCCATGCTTTTTGCACCAGCTGAACTTGCACCAGGAGAGGTCAATCTTGTTCAGTTAGGGAAAGATGATGACAGATCTCGACTAGCCTCTGTACGAGCGTTTTTAGCATTACATATACAAGCTCCAACTGATCGAGTAGTTACCTGGGCAGGTGATCAGGCAACTGGTATAGCAGAAGCTACTCGTCAAGCACCAACAGTAATGGCTGATGCTATCCTGTCGAGTCGACAGATGCGACTTGATGCAATAAAACAGAGCGAAAGTCGCCATCCGGTGTCTAGATTTTTTCGAAGAGGCATTGGTAAAATTGCAGGTTTAGGATTACAAATGATTCCAACACCTATAGGGTATGGTCCTGCAGATGTAGTTGAGATAATAAATGGAGTATCAGGTCGTAATCTTCTCACTGGTGATCGTTTAGATCCCGTACGAAGAATAGCAAGCTTTATAGCAGGTCTAATCCCTGGGGTACCAGCTGTATTTATTCTTGAGCCAGTATCTCTTGTACGAGAAGGATTGGAAGATGTTGTGCATAAACGTCGATTGAGAAGTCAAGGAGTAGTCCACACGGGAGACAGTTTAGCATGGAAATCCTTATATAATGCTCGTAGAATTCAAAAAATGGGTGTTGTGAGACAAGGATTTGCATTTGCATGGAAAAATTTACGTCGTGCTATAGTGTAAACATGCTATACTGCGGATAGTTCGTCAATATACCCTACAAACAATAAATTGTTCCGGGTATAACTTCTTCTAGACTGATCCGCCTCCGCCAGTTGGCGGATGGCGGATACAGTAAGAAGAGTATATTGGTATGACCGCAGATAGACCAGAACCTCAAATTGTTCCATTAAATCCCGAATACGTCAGCGATCAGAGACATGTATTGGAAAACATTCGTGTAGTCCCGATGGAAACGATGTCAAAGCCACTTCTTGATGCAGTACGTAACCCACCGAAAGCAGGAGAAATTACTCGAGCAACAGATAACGATGGCGATACTATTCAATGCACTTCATTTGGAGAAGATATTTACGCGGTGCAAAAATATGGAAGACGTGGCAACGTTCGTGGATTACCACTGGAAGCACAAAAAATTTCTGATTATTGGCTTGTAGATACGCGTACACAAAAAGCGTTTCGAGTAAATCAATTATATGAGAATCACCCGGCAGTAAAAGATCGGGGAGCCTCATGTGAAATGCTATATATAAATGGACAACTCATGAATCTATTTTTTCGTACAAATCGGGGAGGGGCGCTTGTTTTAACTCATCTAAGTGGCCTTCCGCAAGTGCACGGTCAAGTAATTGATGAAGCTTTGCGACGGCATATCACGGTCCATGATATATTTTCGCCATTCCATGAAGCGGATCATGCGTATTGGAAGCTTCATGATGACAAAAGTAAGGGTTCAATGAAATTGCGTCATATGATGTTAGTAAAAGGCTTAGGTTCTATCGCATGGTCAATGCCTGTAATACGGAAACTACTCACTATGATTCCCAAAGTACAGACTCATCTGGATACAAAGAGAATAGAAGAACTCGCTATGGAAAAAAGCGCATCTATGTTTGCGCTAAATCTTGGAGATAAACTTGATGCACTTGGGGTGCATCTCTATCGTGCAGCTTCGCGTGAAAAGGTAGAAGATACATTTGCACAACTTGTTGCATCGCATGATAAACAGTATGATAAGTAAAAGCGGAGGTTCATCTATGGTTATGTCAGATGCCAAATTAGAAGTAAATGGTGTTGCACCAGAGACAGGTGCAGAGCGTTCGCTTCATGCACAAGTTTCTGAAGGTATGCAGCATGCTGCTGGTAGGTGGCTCAAAGAACATAGCCATTTGGATGTCCGGAAGGAACGGATGGAGATGTGGCAACGAATTCATGACGCATTACCAGCTGGAAAATTAAAAGAATTTCATGGGAAGGGGCAATGGCTTGCTGAGCTTGATGCGAAGGTAGCAGGGTGGTCAGGCGGTATAAAAGATACAGTATGGGTTTTAGCAAGAGATGTAATCGCTGCTGAAGTTCCCTTAGTAATGTTTTTACCAGGTAATACGCCATCGGTTATCGATGCGTTATCTGCACAAGCGAGTGGATTTATTGGTGAAAAAGCTATACAAGGAACTGTCGCAGCAGTAGAGGGTGTAAAGGGAGCACGCGGTAGAATTGATGCGGCTATGGCTTCAATTCTTCAGGGACCAGCTACGAAGAGCGTACCTGTGGGAGGAGCAGCATGAGTGTTGAAGAAAAACTTCGATCCATTGTTACCTATATAGAAAATTCTCATCTCTTAGCGGGTGAAAAACAACATCTGTATGCCACCTTTAGTGCGTCGCTACGAAGCGTTGTCTGGCCTATTCTGGTGAGCCATATGCCTGAAGAGAAGCTTAGTATGCTTAGTAATAAAGCAAGTCAAGTGACGATAGAGGAGTATTATGGTTTGATAAAAGTTTCCTTAACCGATATGACCGTGCTTACTGAGCTAGAAGATCTCATGCTGACGATGCTCGATGGAGCTGAAAAAGTCCTTCGAGAACGTCTCGTTATTACTTCTTGATTAACTTAGTTACGAAGCGACGTGTGAATAGGTTACGATACCTGTGCGACATCGGCTGAATGAGCATGTGGGAAAACAATTTGCTATACTTGCCTTTCCTATGTTTGAGGCGTTTGAGGCAGCACGGCAGCACCGGTTTTCCGATACCCAAGAAGGTCGGCATGCGTACAGGACATGGGTCGATTATAGGATCCAAAGAATCTACCCGTTTATCGGTAGGGAAGTGCGCGATGCCCTGGGGAGAGTGAATCGATTCGACTACATAGTACCATGTCTGGTCGCACTGGATGATCGACATGCGTTTGATCCAAAGGAAATTGACAGAGAGCTGCGTCTGGCTCTCAGTGGGGGATCTGCACTCATTTGGATCAAAGGAGACGAGTGGATTCGGTCAACCGATATTGCGGTATCAGCGCTTATGATGGACGCCGGCCTCACGCCTCGGAGGAATCGGGTGTTGGTTGCCGGGTCTGGATCGGGGTATACCAGCGCAGTACTTGAAGATATTGGCTTCCGCGCTGTATATGCCGTTGAAAAGATCAAGGAACTGGTCGCAATTAGCGAAGCGACATTGAGTGAAAAATGTATTGTCAACGTTAAGATAGCAGTAGGCAATGCCGCATCTTGGATAGAGGACAAAGGCTTCTTTGACACGATCCTTGTGTTTGCCGCCGTGAGCGACGAAACGGTCACCAACACATTCCTTGAACACCTCCACGAAGGAGGAGCGCTTGTTGCCCCGATTGGACCTCCCGATTATTGCCATTTGTATCAATTTGTACGAAACAGCGGAGCGCCGACAGGATACACGGCGCGATACCTGGAGTATGTCCGATTCACTCCATTTGTTACTTAAGTACCGTGACAGGGTTATTGGAGGAGTCCAATAGTATATTACGCATGCACGTGCATATCAAATATCCTAAATATTCCCGTGTACGCCTCTTTTTCATCTCGATAGTTCCATGAAGTTTTGGTAACGTTGCCACGCGGCATCGGCGGGGAAGCTCTTTGGGAGAAGCTGGAACGGGAGCTGCGGATCGTCTCTGAGAATGGATAAATAATCCAGGGCAGCTGTTGTTTTTGGTGCTCCCGATGGGTTCCTGTAAGCATCTAGAAAATCCTTATAGCGCTGGGAGAGCTTATCAAGCTTATACACGCGGATGATAAGTTCCGAAAGCGTCTCATCTCCAATTGTGCCGTCGGTACCCAATTTAGAAACAAGCACTGTGCCGGGTATGCCGTGGTCGTGGACAAATTCCTCGAGGATCTGCGTGGGATTATATGGGTTGATCCAGAGGCTTTCCTGAAGAAGCGCTCCGCCCGTACGCCGGATGTATTTGCGAAGAAGATTCCGGGACGAGTTGGCTCTCGTCGGAATATCGTAGGAGATGAGGTAGATATGTCCGTCCCATGGGCGTTCGGTTTTATACATCGGGACAAGCTCCCCAATGCGCTGATTTCCTAGTTTGGTTATAGAGAGGATTGTTCGGTCATACGTTGTTTTCCGTGTGACCATGCCGGTTTTGCGTAACTGATAGATCGCCTGTTTGATGGTTTGGTAATTCACCTCATCGAGCATCTGGTGCACCTCTTCTGCCACGCGGTTGGCATCGCCCATAGTTTTGATGCCACCCACAGAAAAGAGGAAATAGAGATGAAGAAGTACGATGTTTGTGACCGATCCCACCAATCCGTCCGTGACGGCTAGAAGATGAGAAGAAAAATCTTTCCGCCTCATTCATTTAGTATATTACGCATGCACGTGCATTGTAAATATACTAATCCGGTCAGGCGACATTACTTTGAGAAGCGGCAGTTTAGGTTGCGGTATGTGGTCAAGCGTGACGGGTGGCGAGGTGAGTAACGATTAGTTTCCACAAGAGATACGCCGCGATAATACACTCCAGGAGAAGTAATGCGATTTTCAGTTGGCTGGGTTGGTAGGAGAAGATTATGTCGTGAGTTCCTTCGGAGACTGGGACAGCGAGATAAAACGGGAAGACGGTGATGGGTTTGACTGGTTTGCCGTCAACACTCGCGCGCCAGTTGGGGTGATACGTTTGCTTCAAAATTACTAAACACTCCTTGCAGTTAGTGCCCACGGTAACTCGAGATTTAAAGATCATATCAGCTTCTAACTCTTCTTTCTCAATTGTTATATTGTTGTATTGTTCTATTATTAAATTGCTAAATTGTTGAATTGTTTCATTCATTGGTCGGATTGGTCCGCCAGCTGGCGGATTGGTCGGATTATTCGGTGCTTCATATCGTGGTCGTTCGGCAAAGAGGTTGTGGAGCGATTTATCCGGAACTTGGTAGGTGACTTCATCGAGCATGCGGAAGTTGGGAAGACCAGTTTTTTTTGGAAAATCTTTAGAAAACGTAAGCTCTGGATACAAACCCTTTCTGGGGTCATCAGATTGGATCCAAAGGCGGATGACGTTGGTGAACGATCGTTTATCCGTCGCAACGATTGCCGGGCGGATGCCGGAGGTGAAATAGCCTACCACGTCCTGACGGGTCCTGCCGCGGTTTCCTTCCCGCGCGATGCTCCCTTCGACTCGCTCACGCTCACTCAGGGCAAGCGCGTTTACCCCGAGCGAATTCGAGGGGTCGCGCGGGATCCCTTCCACCGCGTCACCCGCCGGGGTTACTTCATACAGCTTCCATGAGTTTGTCTCCCTCAGGAGTTTCCAGAAGGGTTGCGTAGCTTGGGATGGAGGAGCGACGACGTAGCGGATATTATAGAGTGTGTAATCCTTCTCTTGATCATCGCTAAAGTATTGTTCTGTATCTGCGTTCGGAGACCAGGTTTCAGGAAGCCAGAGGACGGTCGGGATGCCATAGGTTGATAGAAGCATGTAGTAAGGGGTATCAGCGACTTTAAAATCTTTGCCCCAGCCGCCACCCCGACCGGCAAAGACTCTTCCAGGCGGAAGTCCCTTAAACGTTGTGAATAGTTCATCAACGTCTTTTTGTACCAAGGCAGCATCAGTGTTTCCTTTGCGGATAAGGACATCGTTGTATTGGGCGTAGCGGATGGTTTGAGGATATACCGTGGCGATGAGACTGATTATTATTGCTATACCAATAAAACCATATAGCCATTTAGCCATATAACTATTTCTATATGGTTGGATGGTTGGATGGTTGGATGGTTGGATAATTTGAATTACGACCGTATAGAGATTCTCTAATATAGTCTGGATTCCGATCGGTGCTAGAAATATCCCAGCGAGATGGAGGCCGACGATAAAACGGGATAAGTGAAACTCCTTCATGCCAGGAATGAGATCAATGAGTTCCCCCCAGGTAGTACGGCCGAAGTACAAAATCAGCCAATATACAAATAGTACGCTCAATCCAGAGAATGAAGGTGCATCAGTTTCTGGATCGTTTTCTCCATTGTTACATTGTTGAATTGTTATATTGTTACTTTGTTTTATTCGTGTTTTTTGTCTCTTGTCACTCGCAGTCATGACTGCAAAAATACCGATGAATGTAAGGATCGTAAACCATGGAAATCTGCCAAAATCAAACAGGTCTCCATTAAAAAGCCTTACCAGTGTTTCTTTCCATCCGTACGAGTTAAATTTCCAGACAGGATCCCAGAAGGAGATGTTGTGGAAATTGTCGCTTAAAGAAATGGGGATGATCCAGTAGCTTAAGAAGAATATTGTTATTGCTATGAGTAAGAGAAGCTTTGTAGTTTGGATTTTAGTAGCTTCGAAAATATTTGAGAGTGACTCAGAACGAAGGATCATGATGATTGGTTTGGCAAAAGCTAGTGGGATAAGGCTTAAGAGTGCAATCATCCCGATACCAAGATGGCCCATGGTGGTAGCAACGAGGAAGAAGACTGCAGAAAGGAAGCTGTAATCAGTTCTCTGTTGCTCGCCTCGCTGAAGTCTCGCCTCGCTATCGCTTTGGCGAAGCAAGTCCGGCGAAGCGGGTCGGTTTTCGGTTTCAAGTTTTCCGTTCTTCGGTTTACCAGTGACTGATCGACTGAAAACCGATCGACCAATATCTGATAACTGAAAACGGAAAACTGATAACTGACTGCTTTGAGAGCTCAAGTATTTCCAACTGTATGCAATGGCGAGGGGAAGAAAAATCATGGCAAACAGCTGGCTTGAGAGTCCCCATCCACGGTAGAGGAAAGACGGCGGATCTAGGCCGTAGAGGCCGTCGGTTGAGAGATGGCTAGCAAGGAGGGCGCCGATACCTGCGGTCAGCCAATTCAGGCGCAAGACTCGCAGCGCTATGAAAACAGAAATAGGAAAAAAACTAAGAAGAAGATAGATAATCCAGTGATAGTAGGTAAATAGCGAGATATTAACCGGCAGCATGCGCCAAGTTGTGACGATCAAGATTTGAGGAATGTGGGTATAGTAAAAGGGAAGATTATATCCTTCTGACCAATTCGGCACCCAATGATCTGCCAAGTACGATACTTGGCAGAAAGCACCAAGTACCAAATTCCAAGCACCAAACTTGGATGAACACTTTTTAGCTGCAAAGTCCCAGATCTGGTTTGTCCGGTCAACCAAAGCAAACTGAAAGGTATTATCATTCGGATCGGTGATTACCGTAAGCTCGAGGCGATAGATCCATAGATTAAACCCGATGGCGAAAAGGAGCATCAAGATACCAATTATTTTTTCGTAATTTTTCATATATTAGGTTCGGAAACGCATTTTTCAGAGACCCCGCAAAAACCTTCGGTTCTGCGGGGCAAGCGCTCTTCTCGTTTACCCCGTTGTCGCGAAGCGACTTTACGGGGCTCAATGAAAATTTGCTATGTATTCTCTCACACGAAAGTGTTCATCAACGCAAATTTTCAGTGCTCTTCAAAATGGTTTCCTCACCTCATGTTTGCCTAAGTAACGAAGTAACGAACTAACTAAGTAACGTTTTACGGCCAAAGCGTTGGCCGTAACCAATCCGTGTGATCGTCTGTGTTGCCATCTCCCGCATCGGTTGTGACGAGCGTCAGAATTTTTATCCCGGTTATATCCACCTCAGTGTGCTTAGGATACTCGTAGCGGCCTATTTTTTCTGATTGGAAAAGGAGTTTATCATCACCAAAAATTTGAAATATTGCACTTGCTTGGCTTCCTCCCTCCGTATCGATGCCATAGTCGGTCGTCAAGCGCGTAAAGAGTCCATTGATGTGGTAGGCTTGACGGCTCGGTGCGTGGGTGCCGATGCCTTTTCTATAAAATACATATTGGACGGAGAGCGGAGACCAGCTGTTAAAGCCGAGACTCGCATTGACCGGCATATTTTTTTGCACCAGGCCATACCCTTGTTCGCTTACGTATGGCGTGAGATTCGTCAGTGACACAGGTTTTTTGAGAATCAAAGGAAGGTTTATGAGAAAAAGTAATGTCATTAGCATTGCGACCGCAACGACAGAAACAATACTTTTGGTGCACCGGGCGAGATAGGCGAGGAACACGGCAAAAAGCCCCAGGAGCACCACGGAGGTGGTGATGGTGAAAAAGGGTTGGGTGAGATTTGAGAGGATCGGGAGGCCGTTATTTGGATAATTTAATACGAGAGCGGTGTGGAGGTTGTAGAAGTAGACGATAGAGAAAAGAACATAGAGAGTAGCAAAGTGTTGAATTCGATACTTCGTACCTTCGTTGCTTCGCTCAAATACAAAAAAGGGGAACCAAAGAAGGAGAAGCACGCTTAAAGGGAATGCATATCGGTCGTGGGATTGGGTCTGGAAGAGGAAGAATGCCGCGTTTACTATTATTAAGCTCTCGAGAAAAATTTGTAGTGCTCTTTTTCCATTATCATCATTTTCAATTGTTATATTGCTAGAATTGTTAAATTGTTGCGAAGCTGTTGTATTTTTTCTTGTAACAATTTGACCATTTAACCATTTAACAATTAACGGGAAAAATTGTCTCAACATCGCAAACAGATAGAAACTTGAAAACAAAAGTAACCCAAGTGTTTTGGCATTTATAATTCCAATTGCAAGAAGTTTATCGCTCACTTGCATGCCTTTTGTTCCTGCCACAATCCACCAGAGGTTAAACGCGTTTAAGCTCATCCAGGGGAAATAGTCGAAGTTTTGTGTCAGACTACTTATGACCCGGCCCATCTCTCGGGCCAAAAGAAATTCGATATTAAGGCCGAAGAATGCAAGTGCGCTGCCTGCAATACTTCTCACAATTCCTTGATATCCCATGGTTTGCCAAATAAAGAGGAAAAATAGCGGTCCGTAGATCATGTTTTGGAGCTTTGTCATAAGTGCAACCATATAGATAACACCGGCAAGAGTTGGGCGCTTGGTGAGTGCGGCAACAATGGCAAGGAGAAAGATAAAAACACCGAGTGAGTCTACTTGTCCCCACCAGGCCCCGTCTATCAAACTTATCGGGTTGAGTAAATAGACAGAAGCAAGGAGGAGACCTAGAGGTGAATGACCAATGACCAATGACCAATTTTCAAATAAATTAGAAATAATAAATCCAAATTTTTCAAACAATTGGTGCTTGCCTGCCTGCCGGCGAGGCAGGTGCCAAATGCCAAATAAATTCGGAATTCTGAGTCTCAATTTTCCAAACATTTGATATTTGTTGCTTGGAATTTGTTTGGTATTTGGTGCTTGGAATTTGGTGCTTATCCATACGATGACAGCTGCGATGCCAAAGTCAGCTAAGATTGCCGGGAGCTTACTGACAAACAAAAAAAGAACATTGGTGTTGCTCCAATATTCATTGAAATTATGGGGATCCTTAAACAGGCTATAAACCTTCACCATCATGCCAAGCGTGTAGGCAAAGGGTGTCGGATAGTTATTATTGGATACCTTCATGCCTTCAACAATTCCTTTATCGTAGGTCGCAAGTCCCCACGATTTCCAAAAGGAAACATCTGCTTCAAATCCGGGATGGGGGATGAGAGCGAGTCGTAAGAAGATTGCGATTGGAATAACCAATAACCAATAACCAATAACCAATTTTTTTGAAAAGAAACTCACAAAGATTATTGTAGCAGATAGAACACGATGAAGAATCTACTAATCTACTAATGATTAGAGAGCTGATATCTCTATAGAGCTAGAAGAGAAAGAGATGGGATACGAGAGAAGTGTTTGGTATTATTGGTAAGGAGTGTTGCGCGGATAGTGAGCGCGGCTGCGGCGATGAGAACATCCAGATCCTCCAAGCGTTCTCCTTTTTTATCAAGATCAGCATGGATACTTCCGCCAATATCAGCTTGCTCACTCGTGAACGGGATAACTTCGTAGAGAGAATTTAACAGTGTATTGACTTCACTTTTGTGTTTGACCTGATCTTTTTGGGTCAATCGATAGACGCCGCTAAAAAGTTCAAATGCACAAAGCGTACTGGTCACAAAGGTATCAGACTCATGCGATGCGATAAAGTCATAGACATTTTTTTTCTTATGCAGGAGTTCAATGAGAATTGATGTATCCAGAAGATAAGTCATGGGAGTTTGACGAGAGACTTTCTACTGTTTCTTCTACGTACATGTTTCCAAAGCTTGTCGTTATCAAGAGGAGAATTTTTCCATATTCCATAGAACCCAAGGAGTTCACGGTTTTTTTCTTCAGGAGTAGCTTTGAGCGTCGCAAACGGCCTGCCTTCTCTTGTGAGGATGAGCGTATCAAGGGTTGCAAGCATATCCGCGTAACGGCCTGCATTTCTAATAAAGTCAGTAATAGGAATAATT
Organism: uncultured Gammaproteobacteria bacterium; assembly: GCA_964449675.1. Lineage (GTDB taxonomy): Bacteria > Patescibacteriota > Microgenomatia > UBA10105 > UBA927 > CAYVAR01. Next base: position 3,182 of record CAYVAR010000016.1, on the reverse strand, counting down.
TTTGTATCCACAAGAAAATAATACCAAAAATATATGTATTATGTCAAGCGTCAGGATACATATCGTAATATGTAGAAAAAAGGCTAACAAAAAACTCTATTGGACGAGGGACATGGAGTAACTGAAGGCCCCAGTTACGTTCAAAGCTTAGCTTTGAAATCGCTTTGGTTTAACCTTAAAAATAGTTATATCCTTATTTTTATACGCTACCTCTAAAAATCCATAGTCATAAAGCGGTTGGGCTGAATAGTTTTCAACGGAGGTTAGTATGACATACCCGACACCACTGCGTTTTATAAAATCATACGCAGTTTCCTTATCCATGGTGCCGAGATAAAAATTATTTGTCTCAATATTTTTTACCAAATAATTCGGAGTAGTGTCCGGACGAGCTAGGTAAACGTTTCGATGTGCAAAAATCGGAAGGATAGCGCCCAAAAATAGCGACGGTGTCGTAAGAACTGCGCGCGAATCAGGAAAATCATTTAATTTCGTCAGTCCCACGAGTAGTCCTTTGGGCAAGTAGCTAATAGGAGACGTTATATTTTGATCATGTATCGCCATTCGATAAGCTTCTAAGTTACCCGCAGTAAAGTAGAGGAGAAGTATGGCGCTTATAATTAGGAGGAGTTTTTGGCGTTTTATAGGTAGCACAGTAAGTGCTCCAAACAGTAGATAGCTTACCGGCGACAAAAAGCGTGTATTGGTCGTACCCAGGGCAATTGCTATAGCGGGAAAGAAAAAAATGGTGTAGCTAACGACCACAAATGAAAGGATGAGGAGACGCAGGGGAGTTAATTTTCGCAGAAACGGAAGTATTCCCAATAGGGACAAAAGAAGCAAGGGCCCGGTAGCAAGGATAAACCCTTTCATTTGCAGACGCACCTGCCAACCTACTTCAAGAAGTGAAATATATCGAAAATATTCTCCGATAATATGTGTTTTAAAATAGAACGCTAGCGGCAGGACAAGAACGGAAATTGTCCCGGCTAGTACAAATAATCGTAGAAGGACAAGCTTTTGTTTTTTTCTTACGAGAACAAGAAACATATACAACCACGTAAGGAAAAAACTTCCCAGAATAAGTACAACAGAAGAGGGGGCAAACGTCAGAAGAAATAGCAATACCACGCTTACTTTAATACTTTTTCCTATAATGGAGGGTATGGATACTTTTGGAAGATCAGTAAATATATCACCGAGCCATAACAAGCAAAGGAGCGTTAAAATAGATGCACTCAGATGATAGGGTATTGCCGGAAAACGGCTTAGGAGCGTTCCCTTGTCGTTCCAAAAGCGAATAAGCGTGAGATAATTGTCAACAGGGTTTTTATAGTAAAAGGGCGTTGCAAATAGGCTGAGGAGATAGGCACAAAGTTGCTTAAGAAACGTTTCTTTTGGAAGAATCTTTTGTATCGTTTTAAAAATAAGTAAAGCCAATACGAGGCAGTACGTCACGACTGCCACCCAGTACATCGCAATAGGACCGAGATGAATTACCCGCCCGATTTTGCCGAGGAGGAGATATTGCCATTTAGAATAAAAATTCTGTGAGGGGTCATCCGTCGCGTAATAATTTTTTACCAACCAATCCCCGCGAGCTCCTGCTGCGATAGAGCTCACATACTCAAAATAATCGAGGTAATAATGACCAGTCCATAGAAACTGTTTACCGGGAGGGGTTTTTGATGCGGCAAGAAGTACGTGAGCGATAGACACGAGTGTGACTGTTATAGCAATGATGACAACGGTCACCCTTTGCCAATTGAAAAATGTATGTTTCATGGATTACAGAATAACTTGTACAAGAGAAACTGATTGGTCACGAAGGACCTCTTTGAGAAATGGATACGATGATGATTTCGTTTCGTCAAAACTCCGCGTGTCAGCGCCGTATATGACGAATGACACATGGTTTAGCAGTAAAAACTCCTTTGCCTCGTCCGCAGAGAGTCTATCGTCAAAAAAATTATAAGCACGCTGACTTACCTCATTGTATATTGGATTGACGTCACTTTTGCCTATAACCGTTCGAAAGTCAGTAAACGCGGGTATGACACTGCTCATATAATCTCCCGAGAGAATAACTGTGTTTTTTGGCTCACGGGAACTAAGATAGGAAAGCGTCCGGATGAAGCTACTGGGGATATACAGGTTGTACAAATTCGGCGCAAATGTGCGTACCTCTTCCTTGAAAGAAAAGTACATGGCAACTGCTCCATGAAGAACAATGGACAGAGCAAGAAGAGATACCGTTAATTCGGGTCGAAATACTTTTTTGATTCTTTCTGCGATATACCAAACGGATAAACTTGCAAGAATTGAAAGAGGAATATATTCACCGAATTGGGTCATGCGTTGAAAGTTTACTGGTATAAATCTCATAGAGAGTACCAGAAGGGTAGAAAAGAAGCTCCAAATAACCAGTGGTCCATAGGACTTCACTACTAATTTCAACCGTAAAAGAATCCCAATACTTGCAAAAATATATAAAGGTCCCATCCAAAGAAGAAAGTTACGAATTCCATACGCAGGCTTATATTGCTTCATGAGTTGGTACATATACGACCAGGGCATGGCAGTTTGAAAAAGATAGAAATGGTAGAAAAGAACAAGTCCTCCAGACACAAGACTTAAGGCGAAAACCAGAATATTTTTGTGCTGCTTCGCAAAAAAAAGATACAAAAGAAAAGCAGTTTCTATGCCGAGTACTACGATGAGCGTCGTCGGATTGAGAAATCCTATAAGTACCGTTACAAGAATGAGTGGCAGCGGATGGATCTTTTTTCGGAGAGCTAAAAAGCAAAAAAGTGCAATCATGCTGACACCGCTTAACGCAAGGATATGGTGAGGCGGTTCAGTAAATTTACCAAGGACATTGGTGTTGGTGAATCCCAAGAGAGGATCTAGCAGACGATAGGACCCACCATCAGGAATTAGTCGAAAGAACCCTGTTGCCGTTACAAGAAAAAGAAATGCAATAATTCGATAAAAAGGTGGGAATCGACAGGTTTTTACCAGCAAAAAAAATGTATAAAGAAAAATTGCAAGGGCGAAAAACCGACTCATAAGATAGATAAGAAACGGGTTCGTATGGATAAGTTTCCCAGCAAAACCCAGCATCGTAAAAAACGGGTGGATGAAGACAGAAGGATATGGGGTTGGAATATAGCGGGGAGATA
>CAYVAR010000015.1:0-32839 GCA_964449675.1 uncultured Gammaproteobacteria bacterium | reverse complement strand
CCAAAAAAAGAACCTCCCAAAAAACTCGAAGACAAGAAGGAGCAATTGTCGCTTGTGTAATACTTATGCCGACTGATACGCTCCCTACTAAATATGTCCTTTCTCGTCGACCCAAAGAATACCTCAAGCATGGGCTTAGTCATTGTGGAGCCTATAGCGTCAAAGCAATTTTAAGTGCCTATGGTAAGGATATGCACTATCATCCTAGAGAATATCACCCAACATGGATTGGGAAAGTGACGGGCATTTCTTGGTCAAAATCATCTTGGGTTGATGTGCTTGCGTTATACGGTCTCCGCTCAAATTTTGGTAGCGCTACTACGTTGAGCGATCGAGAAAAGATAAATCTGCTGAAGACTCAATTATCTCGCAATACGCCACTCATGGTGTGTATCGGCAATGGCTATCTCTCCGATGGTAGATACAAAAGATTACGAGCTCTCCTTATTGGGAATTGGATTACACTCTGGGGATACGACGACGCAAAAAAGATTTTTTACGTTTATGATTCCTGTGTTCCTCCGAATCGATACGAGAGTGGTATTCCGATAGGAAATACTGTGAGAACCTATAAACAAATGCTCCGCGATTGGAAGGGGAGCATAACAAATAAACTCCTGTTTTGGCTGCGGTTCCCACCATACTTTTATATCGCTGTATCATGATAATATGAAAATAGCTATCATACATGATTATTTGCGCGAATACGGCGGAGCTGAGAGGGTGGTCGAGGCATTGCATGAGATTTGGCCGGAGGCGCCGATTTATACTTCCTTCGTAGACTGGCAAGCGCTGGGAAATCAAACGTATCGATTTCGTGGGTGGGACATACGAACAAGCTGGGTGCAGAACAACTGGTTGGTAAAGAAGCTCCATTCACCACTTCGATTCTTGGCACCACAAATTTGGGAGAGCCTGGATTTATCGGGATACGATGTAGTGATTTCTTCAAGCGGTTGGTTTATGTGTAGGGGAGTGAAAGTTAGAAAACCTGCAGTGCATATTTGTTACATTCATCATCCACCACGAAATCTTTATGGGTATGCAACCGGAAGTAACCTGCAGAAGTATTGGCCGGTACGAGTCTATGCGACGATTATTAATTTTTTCCTTCGCAAATACGATTACGAAACGGCTAAGCGCGTCGATTACTTTATCGCAAATTCCCAGGAGACGGCTCGTAGGGTTAAAAAGTTTTATCGACGGGAGTCAACAGTTGTTTATCCGCCGGTAGATGTTCAAGGCCCGGCCTCAGCCGCAGGCGCAACACGAGGCCGGGCCTTTTTTGCTAATCGAGGTTATTTTCTCTCTGTCGGTAGGTTGACGTACAGTAAGCGGGTGGATTTGGCGATAATGGCTGCCAACAAACTCATGCTCGAGCTTAAAATTGTAGGATCAGGGAAAGAAGAGGCGTATTTACGCTCTATAGCCGGTCCGACGGTTGATTTTCTCGGGTCGGTGTCTGACGAACAACTGGACGAGCTTTACAAAGGGGCGAAGGCGCTGATTTTTTGTGCCATGGATGAAGATTTCGGTATGGTGCCGGTTGAGGCGATGGCCCACGGCGTGCCAGTCGTTGCCCTAGGGCAAGGTGGAGTATTGGAAACGGTTGTTGACGGGAAAACGGGAGTATTATTCCGAGAGCCCACGGTGGAAAGTCTAGTGGGGGCGATACGGAGATGGGAAGAGGGGAAGAGAGGGAGACCTGCCTCGCCGGCAGGCGGGTGGGAGGAGAATTGCAAAAAACAGGCGGAGAAGTTTGGGAAAGAGCGATTCAAAAGAGAGCTTCGTGGGTTTGTCAATAATGCAGTAAAAGAAAAGGGTAATTTTCCACAAACTATGTCAATTTACCCCCGACCGGAATAGAATTGACATAGTTTTCATATCGCTTCTTCCAAAATCTGATCGATTCATGTATACTAACAGTTGCTTCGTCTCGTAGAGAATCTCCGTTTTCTTGCTGAAACGATTTCTCATTTATGTACTCGTTACCGAGAGGGAATTTTGTGCTACCCTAATAGGAGAGTGGACTATGGAACCTATATTAGACGTCAAAGAACTTACGAAAGATTATGCGCAATTTCGCGCAGTTGACAACGTTTCCTTTTTCATTAAGGAGGGGGAGATAGTGGGGCTTTTGGGGCCAAATGGTGCCGGCAAAACCACGACGATTCAAATGCTTTTGGGACTTACGACGCCGACGAGCGGATCTATTTCCTATTTTGGAAAAGAATTTATGAAACATCGTGCATACATCATGTCTCGGATCAACTTTGCCAGTGCCTACAATCATGTTCAGGGACGGATGACGGTATGGCAGAATTTAAATATCTATGCCAGGCTCTACGGTTTAGAACAACCAGACAAGCGTATCGATGAAGTCCTTTCGCTTTTGGATATTGAAGAGGGGAGAGATATGCTTTTTTGGAAACTCTCCTCCGGGCAAAAGACGAGAGTGATTTTAGCCAAAGCACTCCTCAACCACCCCCGACTTATTCTCATGGATGAACCCACGGCAAGCCTAGATCCGGAAATCGCCAACAAGGTGATCGAGCTTGTCTTGCATCTTCAGAAACATGAAAAAGTCGGCATACTTTATACGAGTCATAATATGGAAGAAGTAGAGCGACTTTGTGATCGCGTGATATTTTTGTATCACGGTAGGATTATCGCGGAAGATACCCCGCTCGGACTTACCAAGCGGGTAGGCGATACTACGCTTAGCATTACGTTTGATGGCGCAAGCGAAGTTGTAGAAAACTATCTTGTAGGAAAAAAATTTACGTTCGAATTTCCTCGACCTCAAGTAGTATCGGTGCGTGTACCAGAAAAGGTATTGCCGAAAGTATTGTTTGGTTTAAGCCGTGAAGGCGTGTGGCTTACCAATATTGAAATTGAGAAACCGGATTTAGAAGATGTGTTTTTATCTATTGCAGGGGGAACCTATGAACTTGGGACGAATTAATACTATCTTGTTTCATACGTGGTATCACTTTACCCATAGCATGGAACAATGGGTGGATTTGTTTTGGAACAGTGCGCTTCAAATGCTCGTCTTTGTTTTTATCGCTTCCTCGCTTGCACGAAGTGGAAATGGAGCACAAGCTGCATCAATCGTGGTAGGGATGATATTTTGGAATATCGTTTGGACCGGGCAGTATGCGATCGCTGTTGGCGCGCTTTGGGAAATATGGTCACGAAGTTTTAGTAGTCTTTTTGTCACGCCCCTTTCCATCAATGAATTTTTGATTGGTCAAATGATTTCCGGATTTATCAAGTCTTTGGCAGCATTTACGGTGACTGCTATGATTGGATATTTCTTATATCATTTTTCCGTTTTTTCCTTTGGGTTCATGCTCCCCATATATTACTTGGAACTGCTTATTTTTTCTTGGGCAGCAGGGTTTATCGTGTTAAGTTTGATTTTTCGATGGGGGACTGATGTGCAGGCGCTTTCCTGGGCACTCGTGTTTCTGGTCCAGCCTTTCGGCGGGGTATTTTATTCAGTCTCGGTCTTTCCACAAAGCATCCGGTGGATTACCTATTTGTTTCCCACGCGATTCGTCTTTGAGTCGATGCGGTATCAGCTTGTTACCGGTATGGTCGATTGGCAACAATTACTCGTTGGGGCCCTTGTCAACGTCGCATTCCTCGCGGTTTCATTTGTGATTTTTCAGCGAAGTCTTGCAAGCGCCAAGCGTTCAGGTGCATTTGCACGGATGGAGGGCTAAATACGTTTCTCAATTTATTGGTATATCAGAGTTTACACGCTAGAAGCATTATAGGATCCCCAAAGATTCTCTGCCTGTAATTGAAGTAGACGCGGATGTAGCACAAAGCGTTCAAGAAGATCCACGAGGTGAAGTGATCTACTCACCTGCTCATTTGTTGGGGTTGGAATGAGAGGATCAGATTCTCCCTGTTGAGATCGAAGAGAATTAATAATTGTAAGTTCGGAAGCAACGTCTTTTTTCCCATGATTTGCAACAAGACGGTAACTATATTTTGCAATGGTGAGCAAGCCTGCCTGATGCATAGTCAATCCAAGTGAATTTGCAAGCACATTTAACCATTTGTCGTATTCGCTTTTGAATAGTGGGTCAAGTCGGCGAAGTTGGACTACATTATAGAACATATCTGCAAACTCGGAGAGGACATCATTGATATCTGGCTTCTTTTCTAAGTGAGCAGAGCATGCTGCTGTAAATTCTGATACTTCGCATACCTTGGAATATGGAGCACTCTTGGTATAAATACGTGAACCGGTAGAATCTAGAGCAGATCTGATGTCACCTACTGCGACTAGAAACAGGAGTTTATGCTCGGCAGGCACGCTTTGTCCGTTTCTGTATGCTATATTTTCATGGGTTAATAAGTCATGCTCGATAATGGCATAAATAGCCTCTTCTGACAGATGACCGAAGTCAAGCTTTAAATTAGGATGTTCAAAAGGATTGATAGGTTGATCTTCATTGGCCATAATAATATTATAGGTTTTTTATTCTATTTATGCAATATTAACCTATAATAGTTAACAAAAGGCTCTACATACTGTAGAATCCCTCGAGCTTTATGATCGTAACTATGGATATATATAATCAACGAGAGAAAGTGGTTTCGCGCGCGCTTCGGCTACCTTTCAGGTGAGATGGTGAGACAAAAAATGTGAAAATATGACCTGGAAGAAGAGGAGCTTTTTATGAGCGATGTAGAACATGAATGACATCATTTCAGTCGAACCTACGGATCTGCGGTCTATGAGGTGTGGCAGTCGACAGTTGATGAGAGTATGTTGCTAGCGCGGGCAACGGACATGCAAAGAGAAATAGGCGTTTTATCGTACGAAGGAAAGACAGAAGAGATTATTGGTGATGAAGATGAGATAAGCGCAGATGTCTTTTGGCAGGCGTACGAGCGACTTAACCCCGCGTCAGGACGGCGCGTATTTTTTACCCATACGCACTATGATGCTACAAGCCATCCGCTCGGCCCGTCAGATAAAGATGCTAGAAATTTCAGAGAATTAGCGGAGATTTTAATTATTTGTCGGATAGTTCTGTGGAACGGAGAGACGATTGAGTACATATATGATTCGGCTTACCGATGACGATTGAGGCCAGTTTGTTTATTGTCAATGAATTTGACAATAAGACTTGATCTATTTTAAGATACAGTAGGAACACGCGATCGGAGCGTGTTTTTCGGGCGCTACTTTATACCTATATGAGTATCGGTAAAGATGCATTTGTCTTGTCTCTTGGAGGAAGTCTAATTTCTCCAAATGGCGGTATTGATACCCAGTACCTCACAAATCTAAACACTTTTATAAGAAACCAAATCTCCTCAAAAAAGAGGAGATTTTTTATTGTCGCGGGCGGCGGATCAACGGCCCGACACTACCGAGACGCCGGAGAATCCGTTATCAAACATAAGGTAACTGATGAGGATCTGGATTGGATCGGTATCCATGCAACAAGACTTAATGCACACCTCATTCGAACCATTTTTCGCGAAATAGCCCACCCCCATGTGATAAAACACTATGAAATTATTCGAAAAGTTGAAGAGCCGGTTGTCGTTGCTGCAGGGTGGAAACCAGGATGGAGTACGGATTACTGCGCGGTGACGCTTTGCCAGGATTATGGACTCTCGACGGTCCTTAATTTAACCAATGTCGATAAAGTGTATGATAAAGATCCAAGAAAATTTCCTGATGCCAAACCGCTCGAGACGATTTCTTGGAAAAAATATCGAGAGATGATCGGAGATAAGTGGACTCCGGGACTCAATGCTCCGTTTGATCCGGTTGCGAGTCGACTGGCTAGCGACTTGCGGGTCACGGTGAAAATCCTAAGTGGCAAGGATCTTGACAATGTTGGTCGAGCGCTGGAGGGGAAAGCGTTCGTCGGGACGACGATACAATAAGTACTAATACTACCAATAAGCAAATACTACCGATACTACCAATTCAACGAACGAAGAAATGATAAAATGGGGCAATGATACTTGAGAGTCTCACGCTCCAGAACTTTCGTAGTTACAAAAAGGCCACATTTCAATTTTCTCCGGAAACTATTTTAATTATAGGGCCAAATACTGCAGGTAAAACCAACATTCTTGAAGGGGTTATGATGATGGCAACCGGAAAAAGTTTTCGGGCAGATGCCGATAGGGAGGCGATCCGGTGGGGAAGTGACATTGGACGAGTGACTGCTGAGATAAGATCTGGCGCTGTGCGCGGTTTGAATGACAATGGTCGCATGACCGCTGAGGTCGCCAACGAAAATTTTGATCCGTCTTCAGTTTCAGGCCTTCATCCTCCATATAATCAATCCTTACGAGAAAGTGAAGCCGGACAAAATTTTGTTCGCTCCCCGCGGTCACGCGGTGAACAGACGAAGTTAGAATTTGTTTTAACAAACGGTGAAGTGGGTGGGCAAAAGGCGCCCGCCTTGACCGCCGTCAGGCGAGGCTGGCCGCTTAGAAAATATCTCGTCAATGGCGTACCGAGGCGGATGATTGATTTTGTGGGAAACTTACGAGCGGTATTGTTTTGGCCGGAACACCTCGAGCTTGTCACCGATAGTCCGTCACTTCGGCGGAAATATTTAGATAGCGTCCTTATCCAAGTTGATCGGGAGTATCGAAGAAATCTTCTCTCCTACGAACGGGGACTGCGGCAAAGGAACCGGCTTTTAGATCTTATTAACGAAGGAAAAGCGCATCGACACCAGCTCCTTTTTTGGGATCAACTGCTTATTAAGGCCGGTGGATATTTGACGGATAAGCGAGCGCAGTATTTAGACTTTATCAATGAGTATCGAGTATCCCCTCGGAAAGGCTTAGGACAGACGAGTATCGATTATCGAGTGGAATACGATAAAAGCGTGATTTCAGAAAGCCGTCTTGAACAGTATAAAGAAGAAGAAGTGGCTGCGAAAGCAACACTCGTCGGGCCACACCGCGATAACTTCGTTATCGCGAAATCCCAAATCCCAAATCCCAATGACCAAACGAGAGGAAAAGCAGAGCTGCTCGATTTGAGTAAATATGGAAGTCGGGGAGAGCAGCGACTGGCTGTCATATGGCTTAAACTGGCTGAGCTTTTGTTCATTGAGCAAAAGACTGGTGATCGGCCGATTCTTCTTTTGGATGATATTTTTTCAGAACTGGATGATACCCATAGGAAACTCGTCATTGAGCTTATTGGGAGACAACAAACTATCGTAACCTCTGCCGATCGCGATATAATACACATTATTCCAACTGATACGGAAGTAGTCCAGCTTTAAAGGATTATTATAGGAATTTAAAGGAGTTGAGAGGAATTTAAAAGGGAGGATTTATGAAGACCGTTACTACTGATGATTTGAAAAAACTTTATATTCCGCTCCGCAATTCCCACAAAGGGCAAAACGGGAGACTCCTTATCATCGGTGGATCTCATCTCTTTCATGCGGCGAGTCTGTGGGCGCTGACCGTTGCATCGCGCATCGTCGACCTCGTGCACTACTCGTCGGTTCTGGAAAATAACGAGGTCGTCCAAAAGGCTAAAGAAGAGTTCCGAAACGGGATCGTCGTTCGGCGGGAGGAACTTGATGCATACATAGAAGAAGACGACTGCATCCTCATTGGTCCCGGAATGATTCGCGATAATGAGACAGAAACACTGACGAATTTTTTGCTAAAGAAGTATCCACATAAACAGTGGGTGATAGACGCGGGCTCCCTCCAGATGATGGATGTCTCGCTGATTCCGAAAAATGCCATCCTGACGCCCCATCACGGAGAGTTTCAGCTGCTTCGCAGCAAATCCCAAATCCCAAATCCCAATGACCAAACAGAAGAAGATAAAGTAAAAATCTTTGCCAAACAATTTCACTGTGTTGTGCTTATGAAAGGAGAGAAGGATATTGCATCTAATGGGGAAGAGGTGAGGATTGTCGCGGGTGGTAATGCTGGGATGACCAAAGGCGGGACGGGGGATGTACTTGCGGGTCTCATTGCAGCTCTTGCCTGTAAAAACGATCCGTTTTTGGCAACGATTACCGGAAGCTTCATCAATAAACGCGCTGGCGACGCGCTCTACGAGAAGGTCGGGCCATACTTCAACGCAACGGATTTAGCGAACGAAATTCCACGTATCATGTATGAAGTTGTAAAAAAATTGTCAGGAAAGGATGAATTATATGCCAGGAGTGATCGCTGAACAATCTATGCGAGAGCGTGCTGCACTAGGCAGATTTCAAAGAGCTGCTCGCGCGATACGGGAGAACGAGATACCGCCGATTGGTGATCTCGATGATGAGATTATGTTCCGTACACTCTTGGAAGAAAGTGACCATACGATCGCTCTCGCATTGGGTTTATCTGCCGAAGAAGTTCAGAACAGGCGACAAGCGGCTGAACGAGAGCTCAAAACAATCTATGAAAGGACTGTACCAAAACAGAGCATAGGGAATCTGCTACGCACTGGTAGATTAGTAGAGAGTTATTTAGAGGTAACTGCCCAATCTCTGGCTGTCAAAAGTGGTGATTTTGTCCCAATCAGTGACCTTGCGCAGTTAACCGGTTATTCCGAGGTCCACCTCGGCAATTTGATACGCAATGGAGTCGTGGTGGGATTCAAAGACCATGGTGCATGGTACGGCAGCGTAGAGGCAATAGAAGATTATAGAAATAGGCAAACGGGAGGGTTTGGCGCACCAAGAAGACCTCGATCTAAGCCCCGCTAGAGAAACGAGGAAAGATTACGCCACCGATTCATCAACAAAAAAGCCGGTGACGCGCTCTACAAAAAAGTTGGCCCGTACTTCAACGCAACGGACTTAGCAGGGGAGATACCGGGGGTGATGAATAAGCTATTGATGAGCATATGACTCACGAACATGATCAACACGTGATGAAACGCTATGTGTTGTTGACACAGAGATCACGAGGGACACTTCTTTCTGCTTTCCTCAAAGTGCACTCTTTCGGCGGCGCCGATATGCCGTCGCCACCCGCGAAAGGCAAGACGCCGCTCAAACTTGTTTGTACCTCGAGTTTTCATATTGACAACAATAACGCGGCCGCGTTATTGTTGTCAATCATCGATGTAAACGTTACTGAAAGCGCTTTATTTTTCTAGTTTCTCCACGAGTTTTGTGAGTTGGTAGGTCAACGTTACTGCAAGTACGGTAATGATGATTGCATATAGAAAGAGCGATATGAGGCCGCTACCTGTGGGGAGGTAGGGTTTGATCTGCGTTTCCACAAACTCCTGAATCACATTGTTCCAAGCCAGTGCCGCGACGAGGCCAAATCCACTGGTTGCCAGGGTTACCATTTGTTTGAGGATTTCTTTGTGAAGTTTTTTATCTTGGAGAGAATTCATTTGTTTCATAACGGATTTAAAGCTGAGCTTTCAAAAACCTCAAAGCTCAGCTTTTTCTATTGCATTGCATTTTTTGGGCCATGCGGGTATTATACGGGATAAGAAACTCAAAACGCAAAGCTCAAAGTTCAAAACCATTTTGAGTTTTGACATTTGAATTTTGACCTTTTTATTATGTACACACCTCAATTTTCCATCACCAATAAACTCCTCAAAACCATCGGTATTATTGAAGCGTCTAAAGAGGTTATTGAAAACGCGCCGCTTGTGCCTGCGTGGGAGGCAAAATTTCGGGAAGAAGCACTTGTTCGTACGGTGCACCACGGAACGCACATAGAGGGCAATGAGCTTAATTTCACTGAAGCCGGCAAGGTTTTGGCTGGCGCTAAAATCGTCGGTCGCGAAAGGGACATACAAGAAGTTCTCAATTACAGAAATGTGCTCAAGTTTATCGAATCGTATGATAAACCGGATATCACGGATGAAGTTGTCAAACATATCCACGAGCTCACGGTCTATCGATTGCTGCCGGAGGAGACGATCGGAGATTTCCGCAAAACCCAAGTGGTTGTGAAAAACAGTCAAACCGGAGAAATCACCTTTCGTCCGCCACCTTCCGTTGAAGTGCCATTTCTCATAGTCGATTTTCTTGCGTGGCTACAGAACAGCAAGCCTGAAGATATCCATACTGCTTTAAAAGCCGGCATTATTCACTACGAAATCGTCCGCATCCATCCGTTTCTTGACGGAAACGGAAGGGTCGCCCGGGCGCTTGCTACGCTTGTTCTTTTTCGTGAAGGATATGATGTGAAGCGGTTTTTTTCACTGGAGGAATATTACGATCGGGAGCCAATGGCCTACTATGACGCTCTTCAAAACGTTGGAAAACTCAATGGGAATCTTACCGCATGGCTTGAATACTTTACCGAAGGATTAGCCATAGAATTATCTCGCGTTAAGGAAAAAGTAAAGTCTCTTTCTACGGATCTTAAGATCAAAAAATCGTTGGGTGGTCAACAGCTCGCGCTCACTGAGCGGCAAATAAAAATTGTTGAATATATACAAGAAAATGGTTTTTTACAAAACAAAGCGTTTTTTGAATTGTTTCCGATGATTAGCGAAGATACGGTACTTCGCGAATTGAAGGATCTTTTGAAAAAGGGTATAGTGGTAAAAGAGGGGACGACAAAGGGAGCACGCTACGTTCTGCGAACGTAATTTCTAAGTACTAATTTCTAATTTCTAAACAAATATCAATTACTAAAACCCAAAAATTTTTTGACATTGTGACTTTCATCGTTTATTTAGAAATTAGATATTAGAAATAAGAATTTAAAACATATGGATTTCTCTGGGCCTGCAATCACGTATATTCTTCTTGTTATCCCAACCCTTTTTGCCGCGGTCGTCATCGGTCAAGGTATTTCAAAAATAATGAAACAAGAGCGCGGTGGAGGAGTGGCGGTTGGGTTTGGCGTTGTCTTTTTACTTCTTATCGGTGCTGCCTACTTTTTTTTTATCCGTTAACGGTTAAAAAAGAATCTACAAATCTACAAATGATAAATCTACAAATGAATGATTAAATCATTAATGAATTACAAAATTTATTTGTAGATTTGCAGATTTGTTTATTTGTAGATTTATGTTATTCTCCGAACTTGCACACTATTTTCAAAAACTTGAAAACACGCCGTCTCGCAATGAGATGACTGAAATTCTTGCTGATTTGTTTCATCGAGTAAGAGAAGGTGAGATTGGTAAGATTTGTTATCTTCTCCTTGGACGCGTGGCCCCTTTATACGAAGCCGTCGAGTTTGGTATCGCAGAAAAATTAATAATCCGTGCAATCGCACAAACCTATGAAGTAAATGAAGACGTAGTACAACGAGCATATAAAAAGATGGGGGATCTGGGTACTGCTGCAGAATCTTGTTATCATGTTTTAAAACATGATAACAAGAAACACATGAGCGTAGCGTATGTATTTGAAAACCTTGAGGCACTTGCGCGGATGAGTGGGGAAGGGTCGCAGGAGAAGAAGATTGATTCGCTTTCGGAACTCCTTCGTTCCATTGATTCATTGGCCGTTCGGTATTTAGTGCGTATACCCTTGGATAAACTCCGATTAGGGTTTTCTGATATGACCATTCTTGACGGCCTTTCATGGATGCTTATCGGTAATAAATCGCTTCGACCAAAACTTGAAGAGGTGTATAACGTTCGGCCTGATATAGGCTTTATTGCCCAAAGCGTTAAAGAAAAGGGGATAGCTGGACTTGGTCGCGTTCATTCACGAGTCGGAGCGCCAATTCTAGCAGCCCTCTGCCAGCGTCTTCCTAATGCAGAGGAGATGATCAAAAAAATGGGCGAGGTTTCTGTTGAGGCCAAATACGACGGAGTACGCGTTCAGATACATTATCAAGTTCAAAACTCAAAGCTTAAAACTCAAAGTTTTTCGAGAAATCTTGAGAATACCACTCAGATGTTTCCGGAGCTACAAGATATTGGAAAACAGCTTAAC
This sequence comes from uncultured Gammaproteobacteria bacterium, assembly GCA_964449675.1. GTDB lineage: Bacteria > Patescibacteriota > Microgenomatia > UBA10105 > UBA927 > CAYVAR01. The sequence goes on along the minus strand of CAYVAR010000015.1, from coordinate 20,942 downwards.
GCAAAAGAGGTCATACTTGACACTGAGGCGGTAGGTATAGATCCCAATACTGGTAAGCTTGTTTCCTTTCAAGAAACCACAACTCGCAAAAGAAAACATGATATTGCCGCCACACTCCTCAAAGTTCCCCTCAAATTCTTTGTTTTTGACATCCTTTACAAAGATGGAAAAGATTTACTCAGTTTGCCACTCTCGGATCGACGTAATATTCTTGAAAAAACTGTCAAAACAGGAAAAATCTTAGTTGTTTCTCCATGTATTGTTACTAGTAATCCCCAAGAATTGCGCGATTTTCATGACAAGAAATTGCGTGAAGGACTGGAGGGAGCGGTTGTCAAAAAATGGAATGGAATCTATGAGCCGGGAAGACGGGGATACGGATGGGTGAAATTTAAAGAGGAAGAGGGCCAAACCGGGAAACTTACCGACACCATTGATGCCGTGATTATGGGGTATTATCGAGGGCAAGGGAAGCGAGCGGGCTTTGGCATCGGTGCTTTTCTTGTCGGTGTCAAAAAGAGTGAATCATTTGTCACGATAACAAAAATCGGAACAGGTATATCAGACAAGTTATGGAAAGATTTACGGACTAAACTAAACGCGATAAAAACAAAAAATCAACCAAAAGAATATACGAATGTCAATAAACTTTTTATTCCAGATATTTGGGTAGAACCAAAAATTGTTGTAGAAATTGCTGGAGATGATTTGACAAAATCCGCTACCCATGGCGCAGGAGTCGCTGTGCGTTTTCCTCGTCTTGTCCGTATACGAACAGATAAGTTTCCTCGCGACGTGACAACTGTTTCCGAACTGTACACGATGTTTTCTTCACAAGGGGACAGGCCACAACCGATAAAAAATTGAATAGTACGGTGTGGCACAAATAATTATATGCATGTTATCACTGATTTACAGTTGCATTCCAGATTTTCAAGGGCTGTATCTCCGCAGATGACTATTCCTAACATTGCTTCCTGGGCAAGGCGAAAGGGTATTGGGCTCGTAGCAACCGGAGATTGGATGCATCCAATGTGGTTTGCCGAGATAGAGCGGGATTTAGAAGAGATGGGGAATGGACTACTACGATTGCGCTCGGAGGATAAGAGCACAAGCGTCACATTGGAGAGCTCGTCTTTTGACTCGTCCCGTCAAGGTCCAAACCGATCAAGTATCCATCAAGGCAGTACTGCCAAGGCCATGACGGGACTCGAAAAGACTCGCTCTCCCGCGCCGCAAAACACCCCGCTGTTTCTTCTTGCTACCGAAGTATCCTCCATCTACTCCCAAGGTGGGAAAGTGCGTCGCGTTCACACTCTCATATGGGTACCGAGCTTAGAGAGCGCGCGAAAAATTAGTCAAGAAATGACCAAGCGCGGATGCAATCTCATGAGCGATGGCAGACCGATTGTTGGTTTATCGTGTATTCACATCGCAGAACTCGTCTTATCGATCGAACCCAAGGCGCTGATTATACCGGCGCACGCCTGGACTTCGTGGTTTTCCGTGTATGGGAGTTTAGGAGGCTTTGACAGCTTGGAAGAAGCGTTTGGGCCGTTTGCGAAGCACATCTATGCGGTAGAAACCGGGTTATCGAGTAATCCTGCCATGAACTGGCGCATCAAGGAACTTGACCACCGATCGATTGTCTCATTTTCTGACGCACATAGTGGACCAAAGTTGGGGAGAGAAGCGACGGTCTTTGAAGTTGAAGAGCTAAACTATAATTGTATTTATCAAGCAATAAAAGAAGGCAGTTTGGGTGAGACATTTTTCGGAGACGCTCGGCAACGGAAGAACGTGACCTCAAAGAATTCTTCATCCTCGCTCAATGAAACCCCGCCACCAATGGAAAATCAAAATTTGGGAAATGATCAAGGGCGGGGTTTCAGTGCTCCTCAAAATGCTCACTCATCCCGCCTTTCTACTCAATCCCACAACTCACAACGTACCACTCACAACTCTCATATTGCCTACACTATAGAATTCTACCCTGAAGAAGGGAAATACCACTGGTCCGGGCATAGAAGCTGTGGGATACGGTGGGGACCGGATGAGTCAAAAACAAAAGGTACAACGTGTCCTGTATGTGGAAAGCCGTTGACTCAAGGGGTTGAACAAAGAGTGGGGGAGCTTGCCGGAAGAAGCGAGGAGGAGCTCAAGCTATCAGTCGTCAGTCGTCAGCTATCAGACAATGGCGCCGTCGTTCAGATGACACAGAGCAAGGCTTTTCCGAGTCGTCCACCATTCGTCATGCTCGTTCCTTTGCAAGAAATTATTGCAGAATGTATCGGATCGCCAGTAGCCAGTCCGAAAGTACAGACATCCTATCATCATCTTACTGACGAGCTTGGGGGAGAGTTTAAGGTACTTCTTGAAGCATCACTGCCAGAGATTACCCGCGTGGCAGGTAAACGAATTGCCGCGGGTGTTGATAAAGTTCGACGAGGAGATCTCGTCATCGATCCTGGGTATGATGGTGTATTTGGCGTTGTGAGACTTTGGAAAGAAGACGAAGAAAAACCACTTCTTGATGCTTCAAAAGAGCAATTATCTATGTTTTCTTCATAAGAAGCTTGCACTCTGCTCATTGACCCATTCGGCAGGCTTAGGGTCAACCTTAAATGAAATTGAAGGGTTGACGGAAAAAACAAGAACATGTATCTTGAGAAAAGGAAGCCCGCCTAAGCTTGCTTTGAGCCTTTTGCCTGCGGAGCAGGATCTCGCTTCGCGAGACAGTACTATTTCCGCCAGATGCGGACAGGCAGTAGACGGCTCAAAGAGCGCTTAAGCGGCGGGTTTAAGAAACACTACGTCCTCTCCGCCAGTTGGCGGATCGGCAAGTGTTTCTAAAAGGTGGTGAAAATAAATGGCAGAAACAAAAAGTAATGAAAATTTAATGGGAGCAGCTTCTTACTTATTAGGTTTTGTAACCGGAATCATATTTCTTATACTGGAAAAACAAAGCAAATCTGTTCGATTTCATGCGATGCAATCAACGATACTTTTTGGCGGGATATTTGTCGTCAATATCGCCTTGGGGTTTATCCCAATCTTAGGTTGGCTCGTCGGGCTTTTACTATCGCTTGTCGCGTTTATCCTTTGGATAGTTCTCATGTGGAAGGCATTTCAAGGGGAGATGTATAAAGTACCGTTTGTCGGCGAAATGGCAGAGAAGCAGCTTGCAAAAATGAGCAAGTAGAGATTGTGTTATTCAACGATCGAAAACAAGCAGGTGCACTTCTTGTAGAAAAACTTTCTTCTTTTCGTGGATCTAGTGTCGTAGTTATTGGGCTTGCGCGTGGCGGAGTGGTAGTTGCATCTCGTATTGCTTCTGACCTCCCTGCACTTCTTGACGTACTCGTTGTTAAAAAAATTCCCAGTCCCCTTGACAGCGAACTTGCCATCGGTGCTTTGACCGAGGAAGGAGTTTTTTACATTAATTGGAAACTTGCGCATCGACTGAGCGCAGATGAAGACTACGTGAATAGGCAAATTCGCACTCTTGCGGACCAAATAAAACAAAAGACAATTCTTTATAAAAAAGGCAGAAAACCTATTGATGTGCGGGGGAAAACAGTTATTTTGGTAGATGATGGGGTAGCAACCGGCGCGACAATGATTGCCGCAAAAAGATGGTGTAAGAAAAAACATGCTAAAAAAATTATCGTTGCTCTTCCCGTACTTTCTTACGATCGAATCGGGATAATACGACGAGAGGTAGATGAACTTATCTATCTTGATGCACCAAATGATTTTTCTTCTGTCGGACAATGGTATAAACAATTTGATCAAGTGGAGGATCGGGAAGTGATAAAATTACTTCGTCGCGATGCGAATCAACGAATGCATGCTAATGCAACGAATAAAAAACGCGTTTATTCGTATCATTAGAATTAATTCGTAGATTGGAATCGAGTATATGAAATTGATAGTGGGCCTCGGCAATCCAGGAGAGAAATTTGAAAGTACCCGGCATAACATTGGGTTTATGGTGATTGATAAGCTTGCACGGGAACTTTCCACTACACACATCACTTGGCAAGAGGATAAAGAGAAAAAGGCGCTCGTTGCAAAAGTTGGAGGCGTCATCCTCGCCAAACCGACTGCTTATATGAATAATAGCGGGCTTGCCGTAGGGCTTTTAATTGACTTTTATAAGCTCACACCAGATGATTTGTGGGTTGTCCATGATGATATTGATCTACCTTTGGGGAAAATTCGTATCCGGCAAAAAGGAGGAAGCGCGGGTCATAACGGAGTCACCTCCATTATCGCGGCAATTTCTTCGGATGCATTTGTCCGGTTTCGACTTGGTATTGGAAGGGGAATGGAAGCAAAAGGTTCTTCGATGCACAAAAACTTCCATCACCGTGCAGTTATAGATTTTGTCCTGTCGCGTTTCCGGCAAAGTGAGGCAGGAAGTTTGAAACACCTCGTTAAACGGGGCGCAGAAGCGGTGAGGATAGCACTTATTGATGGGATTGATAAAACTATGAACAGATTTAACTAAACTTGTGTCAATTCACTTCCGGTCGGCAGTAAATTGACATAGTTTATTAAAAAACCTCAATGCAGACGATTGGTGATGTCTTAAAAAACTTTAATCCCCTCGAAGATAAATACATTTCCCGTGAGTTTCAATCGTACGGAATATACCTTGCTGAATCGTTGGGCGACTACAAACATAAATCCCTTTATATTCGTCTTGCCAAAACCGTACCGCGTGCAATCCTTGAAAAAGCACTTTCCTTTACCAAGGACGCACAAGCCAGAAGCAAAGCCAGACTTTTTATGTGGAAGATGAAGAAGCTCAAAAATGGAGAAGAATAAAAAGAATTCCCTCTTGCAGCGTTCATCAATGCTGACTATAGTGTGAATATTCCTGCCGAATAGGCGGGTTTTATTATGGCAGTTGTTGAACATACCGTTGTTGTTAGTCCTCAGTTTCATGAATTTCATCCTGATCTTATGGCGCCAATAGCCCTTGGTCTTGACGGATGGGTTGGTGTAAAAACAGATGAATTTATGGACAGGAGTCCATATGCAAAAGTAGGTCAAGCAATACGTGGTGCTGCAGTGATTCCAGTCTGGTTAACTGCACCGATGGCAGACAGTGTCATGCGCACTATGGAATTAGGTAATGCATTAACACACCATGAGCAAGGGTATGATGCCCGCGCCGAGGAACTTGTTTATGTTTTACCCTTCGCTGAAGGGAGATCAGATAAAATTACTCAGGTGAGAAGAGATGTTAAACCAGATGAGTCTGATATGTGGCCGGTATTAGCGACTTTAGATGGGGATCGATGGATGGTAGCAGGTGAAACGATATATGCTGAAATGTTTGCTGACATGATTGCCCATGTTGCGAAAGCTTCAAAGCTCCTTTTGTTTGAACCTCATAGTGCATTGGTGCATCGGTATTTTGTGAAAAATTTTAATGAGAAATTTGGCAATGGTGATTCCCGCGTTTTGACACTTAGCGCAGTGCCTTTGTTTGCTGATTGGTTACGAGTCAATGATAAGGTAGATGAGAATACTGTTGTTCTTGCGCCAGATATAGGAGCTCTGAGTAGAGCTGGTTATCTAGCACAGATTCTTGGTGTGCCATTGGTAATTTGCGATAAATGGCGACCCAAACATAATAGTGCACAGGTATCGTTAAAATATGGTAACGTTTGCGGAAAACGCGTCATTGGTGTTGACGATATCATTGATACTGCTGGGACTATTATTGATGGGGCAAGGGTTATACGAGAAGAAGAAGGTGCTTCTGAGCTTTACGTATTTTCTACTAGTGCAAAATTTTCAGGTCCTGCAATCTCTCGTTTAGATGAGGCGCTGAGAACCGGACTTATAAATGAAGTAGTGGTAACTGATAATTTACCGACAGCAAATAAAGGAAAAATATTAGGAAGTATGGGATTTAAAATTATTCCAATAGCGGATCTCTTATTGAGGGGTATTAAAACTCTTCTGGATCCGGAAGCTACATTTGATACATATGGTATAAGACCGTATCTATTTACAAATGAGACATCTCTCGAGGCGTATCATCGTCTCCAACGACAATTTAGTTTACCCCCGTTATAGATCTATTATAATTATTTGTATGAAACGAGTTCATCTCATCATTTCCGGAGACGTGCAGGGGGTGGGGTTTCGGGCGTGGGAATGAATGAAAAAGTCTTGACAAACATTGCCAATCTTTGTTATTATTATTTCTATGAGTACAATCAATGTGTCTTTACCGGCAGAACAAATCAGCTTTATAGATACACTCGTCGGGCAATACGGCTTTGCTAACCGCAGTGAATTTATTCGTTCCCTCGTGAGACTGATCAAACAGCAACCTACGATTGTCTCTCGCGCTGCTGTTTTCCCTTTTGAGACTCCCAAAACAACGTCCATCTCCACGATCATGGCTGATTTCAAAAAAACCAAAAAGTATTCCCTTTCATTTCTCAAAGACCTCAATGAAGGGCTCAGTCAGAGTACGTATTTTTATAAATAAACTTCATGGTTTCTCTCGTGCCGCTTTCAAGAAGAATCAGGCAAAAAGCAGCCAAATACGGAGTCGAGAAAAAATTGCTCAAACAATGCCTCTATCTCTCACAAAATCCCCAACATCCAAGCTTAAACGTCGAACTTCTTGAACCAAAACAACACGGAGTCTACAGTTTCAGGATAGACAGAAAGTATCGGGCGCTTTTTTTCTTTCGCAAAGACGTCTCTGCTATAGAGATTATCGCCGTCACACTCCATTACCGATAGCTCAAAGCAATATATTTTAATGAAGAGAATCCGAATTATTATTTCCGGAGATGTGCAGGGGGTGGGGTTCCGGGCGTGGGTCGTCGCCCAAGCTCAGGATCTTGGTTGCGTCGGGTGGGTGAAAAATCGAGATGATGGAGCGGTGGAGATAGTTGCTGAAGGGAAACATATACACCTTGAGCAATTGATAAAAAGTTGTCACTCTGGCCCGGCAATGGCGTCGGTAAAAGCTCTTATTGTAAATTGGGGAAAATCGACGAATGAATTTGTGATTTTTGAAGTGGTATACTAAAAGTAACTCAAAACTCAAAACTCAAAACTCAAAACTCAAAGGTCAAAAGTTTAAAAAATATAAGAAAATAGAACATGGGTAAAATAAAGGAAATCGTTCAGAAAAAACCGTTGTTTTTTCTTTTGGTATCGCTTGTGTATCTTTTTTTCGTCGGACTTCTCAAGTGGAAATTGACCCCACCACCTGGAGCAGTACTGTATCTTGCTGGGGGAGCAATTGGTGTCTATTTTTTGGATATCGCTGAAGTTTTTTTTAACCTCCATCCTTCGCCGTTTCGAACTATTGTTTTTGTCGGCGCTTTTAGTGTCGTTAGCTTTTTTGTCGTTACCTCATCGGGAAGTTTTGTGGGGAGCGGGCTTGTTCTGTCACTCTACTTATCTCTTATTCTCTGGCAAATAGGGCAGTGGCGACTGTCAGGAAACCTCAACAGCTGGTACGGAATGGTTGCGACAGTTCCATCTGTCAGACAGCAGCAGTGGCTCCTTTTTGCCTTTATTGCAATATTTTTAGCTGAGACATACTTTTTTATTCGATAGGTATTTATTGTCAAGTTTTTAGCTTCGGCATGCTTTTTTTGCGCATCCGTCAAAAAGGCTTAAGATTATCAACAAGAGATAGATTTGGATAGTCTTATAGATAGAAAATACATGAATCTCGAATGCTTAGACAGTAAGTTGCGCATGACTGTGCTAAAAAAAGCATACATCGCTATACTTGATGTAGGAAGTTTTCGAGATCTATTATGATCAAAGAAGGCTCACTCTTGTGGCAATACTTATCTCCCGAAGAGCGTGTGCTTACCGGCGACGGGGCATTTCTCTTAGAAGATTCTGCCCGACACGTAAACCAGGAACCAACTGATTATTCCTATCTAGTTTTTCCGTTTGCCAAGCTTTATGAAGGGTTTTTGAAGCAACTGTTTCGTGATACGGGTGTAATTACCGAAGGTGATTATAGGAGTGACCATTTTCGTATAGGAAAAGCCTTAAGTCCGGATATGGCACCAAGGCTTGGCCGCCATAGTGCGTACGGACAAATTGAACAAAGGTATGGAAAAGATCTTGCATTGCGACTTTGGCATGCATGGAAGGACGGTCGCAATCTCGTATTTCATTATTTTCCTCATAACTATCGTGCGTTGACGCTGATCCAAGCGAAAAATCTAATCCAATCGATCGTTTCTACCATGGAAGAAGCTATACTGGTGATGCAGGTCATGGTGAAGAATAATAAATCGTGATTTATCTCTTGCATCAAGTCAGCGAACAGGATATGGTAATTTTATGGCAAGTAAAAAATTGGCAGCTGCGACTGGAGTTTTACGCAAGTGGACGGTCTATGAAGTGTGGGGACTTATCCTGCTCGTTTGGGCGCTTTACCGATACTATGTGAAGCTTCCTGAATGGGCAGATGAGTTTATCTTTAAGCCCCTTATTTTTGTTGTTCCGATCGCCTGGTATGTATCCAAAAAAGAGAAGCGTCCGATGGAGACGTTGGGCCTGACGACGAAAAACTTCTTTAAAAGTGTATATATTGGCCTTGGATTTGGGTTTCTTTTTGCAGCAGAAGGACTTTTGGTAAACTACGTAAAGTACGGAAAAATCAACATCAATCCGATCGAAGCGTACAACCAATACGGTTTAGTGCTCCTTCTTATATTATCCCTTGCAACGGCGTATTCTGAAGAACTTCTAAGCCGTGGATTTGTATTTTACCGGGTCTATGAAGACAAAAAAAATGTCTATGTCGCAGCCCTTATCTCAACCCTCATGTTTCTTATGATTCATATCCCGATCCTTGTGACGTCGCTCCACTTTACCGGTACAACGCTTATTTTATTTTTCGTAACAGATTTTATATTAGGACTTGCGAACAGTTTGTTGTTTTTCAACACCGGCTCGCTCGTTGCTCCCATCCTCGTCCATCTCTTCTGGAATATGACGGTAGCGCTCTACCTCTAAAAATCCGCACATATTACTAGTATTTAGCGTCAAATTGACATTTATTCAGTTAGAGCCTATAGTCGTGGGTTATGAACTACGAGAACGAACGAGTCTCAGAAGTGCAGCTGCCTCCTTGGCTTCATGCAATACAGCGAATGGGAATTATGGCTCCAGAGGAGGCTCAAGGGATTTTTGCGAGACTAGCGATGCTGCCGATAGATAGAGTTATGGGATTTTTGGAGGCAGATGAATTTCTTCGGGCTAACCGCAACTTGTTATGGTTGGATGTACATGAACAACTTCCATTCGATGAACCTTGGGAAGTTCTTCTCAACAATCCTCGAAGATCTGCTGCAAAAATTTTCGGTGGTCAGGCGAGAGTTTGGCAGGATTTTGAAGTTGCAGAACGCGTGGTAGTCTTTCCCGGAATCAACACGCCAACAAAAATACCATTGATCGTAAAACCGGATATGGTGCCTTTAGGATTGACAGAACGGGATGATCAGCTTAACGGTTACAGCCCCATTGTCCATTGGGCAACACGAAGCAGATATGCACAATCGGGGATAGAAGTAGCTAATGTAGTCTTGGATGAATTGCAATATAGGCAATTGCAACAAGGGGATCCTCTTACTATTGTGACGGATGCATATAATTATGGAGCTCGTCCATTTGTTCTGAAACAAGGATCTCATCCAGGCGGATTGTATTCATTTGATGGCGTCCCGAGGCTACTGGGATTTGATCTCGTTAATAGGATTGGAAAACAGATACAAATTGATGGAAAAGAAGGCAAAGACTGGACATGGATTTTTCATCCCTCGTGGCCACGTAATTATCTTCACATCGTGGGAATTCGTATACAAATAGGGAATTGGCAAACACCTATTACCAATCGTGCAGGGGAAATATCAATCCGAGACAGCGGAGAAGGATATCGCGATGAAATTGCTGGATTGTTAGAACCTGCTGATTTTGGAAAGATGCTGCCGGCAGTGCACGTACAGCATGGACCGTTTGGCAATATCGATGAATATAGGATGTATCTTGAGAGTTTAGCTCGTCGTGACACAAAAGAGCCTTTGCGCAGTATTTTTTTAATAACAGAAACTCCCCAAATTCGATTAAGTGATGGTGTATCGGCCGTTGTTGGTTCCTATCCCAATACCTACGCATACCAACTCAATGCATTAAAGATTGAAGGCGCAAAAGGGATGATAGAAAGGACAAACTGGCCAGTACGCACAGAAATCAATGTGGCGATTTTTGGAGGCATGTGTATACTGCCTGCCTATATTAATCTATATTTCTTTCAGGAAAGATAGGTGTGATATACTATGCGGATTCTATGAAGTGGTGGTACGCTTTCATCATTATTGGACTGCTTGGTAGTGGATATTGGGTCTATACATATGTGACCGCGCCCGTTCCTGGACAGGAAGTTTCTGACTTGGGCAGAGCTCACGTGTCGTTTGAAGAAGTAGAAAAGACTACATATAATAGTAACCCGCCAACCTCAGGACCGCATCTGGAGACTTGGGTCAAGGCAGGAGTCTACGATGCGCCGCAGTCAGAAGGTCAGCTTATCCACTCACTTGAGCATGGGTATGTGATTATTAGCTACAACTGCAATGTGCACCTTAGTGAAAATTCCAAATCCCAAGCACCAAATCTCAAACAATTTTCAATTTTCAATTTTCAATTTTCAAAAGTTGATGCGCATGAAGAAGGAGAGGAGAGTTCACCCTCTGGGCAAGCAAGTGGTTCAGCCTCTCTTAATCTTCCATCAGAAGCCCCACTTCGCCAAGGCTTCGAGGGGCAGGCAACAGAGAGTGCAATGAATGAAACTGAAGGATGCAAAAGCTTCGTAAAACAGCTTGACGAATTAGCCAATAGAAAGCGGATATGGAAGCTTATTGTCGTACCCCGGCCACAACTTGATACCACGATTGCACTCACTGCCTGGGGATACATCGACACATTTGATCCGCCAGCTGGCGGATTTGACAATAAACGAATAACCCGCTTCATTGACTACCACCGCGATCATGGCCCGGAAAAAACGATGGAGTAAATTGTTGCCACATTGTTACATTGTTTAAAACCCCATATACTTAGTGTAGGTATCCCATGGTATACTTAAAATCTTCATCGTTTGAGTTACGATAGAAGAGAAGGAGTTACATTATGGCTGATGTTGTTATAACAGACCAAAATTTTGACAAAGAAGTGACGCAAGCAGATATGCCGGTGCTTGTCGATTTTTGGGCGGTGTGGTGCGGGCCGTGCCGGATGCAGGATCCCATCATCGATGAAGTGGCAAAGGATATGAATGGAAAAGTAAAAATAGGCAAGCTTAATGTCGACGAAAATCCGAATATTGCGCAGAAATTTATGGTGATGTCAATTCCGACACTCATGATTTTCAAAAGCGGTACCGTCGTCAAACAGTTTATCGGCGTACAAAGCAAACAGACGATAGTGGGGGAGCTTAATAAACTCATCAATTAAACTCAAATCTCAAAACTCAAATCTCAAAACTACAGCGAAAAACTAAAATCTTCATTAAACGCATTGATTTTATAGATAGTTTTGACTTTTGACATTTGAATTTTGAGTTTTTCATCATGTACGATGTCATCATCCTCGGTTCCGGACCAGCTGGACTAACAGCTGCGATTTACACCCAGCGCTTTGGACTTTCTACGGTCATCGTCGCCGGAAGGAAGTGGGGCGGGCAGCTCATGCTCACCACTGATGTAGAAAATTTTCCCGGATTTAGTCACATCCAAGGACCGGATCTTATGCAAAAAATACGCGATCAGGTTGCCGGTCTTGGCGTTGAAATTTTTGATCTTGATTTTACTAAACTTGATGCTTCGGCTTCGCTCAGCACAGGTGGAGGTAAACAGCCGTTCGTCGTGACGGCAGAAGACAAAACTCTTGAAGGAAAATCTGTGATAGTTGCAACGGGTGCGGATACGCGTTGGCTTGGGGTTCCCAACGAAGCAAAACTCCTCGGCCATGGCGTTTCTAGCTGCGCGCCGTGCGATGCGTTTTTCTTTAAAGGAAAGTCCGTGGCGGTTGTTGGCGGGGGAGATAGCGCGATGGAGGAGACGCAGGTTATTGCGAAAGTGAGCCCTGATGTGGTCCTTATCCATCGCAGGGATGAGTTTCGCGCGCAAAAGGCACTTTTGGATCACGTGATGTCACTTAAAAACGTGCGATATCTCTATAACACGCACGTCGTTGACATGGTTGGTCAAGACAATCTCACTGGATTACTTCTGGAAACAACAGTGGTGTCTCCCAAACAAAACGTTTCTGACTTTGATGCACTGGTTGCATCATTCGGCGGTATCAAGAAATCTGCGAAACAATGGGAACTCCTGCGGCAGGGTGTGTTTGTCGCCATCGGCCTTGACCCAAATACCAAGCAATTTGAAGGCGTCGAGCTTGATAGTCATGGATATGTGAAACGGTATGAAGAGCTTGATGACAATGGGGTCATGAAATATGTGACAAAATCAAGCGTCCCGGGGGTATTTACTGCTGGCGACGTCCACGACGCCCGCTACAAGCAAGCAGTGACCGCAGCCGCCTTTGGTTGTATGGCGGCGCTTGACGTGCAGCGTTGGTTGACAGAAATTGCTTAGCGTGTCCCGTAAACGCGCCCATTGAAACGTTCAGAGTTGATTGAGTAGGACAAACGCTTTCGGAGATTGGAGCTGGGCGAAATATTCCGTTAAGATCATCGCTTTGAGCTTCTCGTATTCTTCCTCGGTAAATTGCATATTGGCGATGCAGTACTGTTTGGATGTCAGGTGAAAACAGAACATACAGTCGCGCAGGTCATAGCAGTCATGGCAAAAATACGAGTTGGCGCATTTGCCTGACCAGTGGACATCAAATGAATTAGAAACGCTTCCTGAGTCGAAGATGCGAATGCCAAACGTACTGTCTGCACTTCCCTTGGAAGCAAAGAGGTACTCACAGGTTTTGGTGTTATAGCAATACATGAGTTTTTGGCTATTATAGATATGGGTGGAGTTATAAATATAACTTGATGAGTAAATGTCGTCGGATTCTTCAAGAATTTCTGAATTGATCGCGCGGCTTGCCCGAAATAATGCAATTTTGCCGGAAGCCGCAAGGACGTCTGGAAGAGAGCGTATAGGTATTGTTTTTTCCATAAAGTTATCTGTGTTTGACCGTTTTTCTGTTTCTTCCTGGGAAATAAATTTATTGTATCCGTACTCATCGCTCATATAGACCGGAGTCTTCGCTGCGAGAGAAGAATGTTTTTGTGGGAGCGCGAGATTTTTGGTAAATAACTCTTTTGCGACAGCAAGATCAAGCGCCGGCTGAAGGGCAAAAACCTGCTTCCAAATTGTTGTGTAGAGTTCTTCAAAAAGGTGATTCATAGGATTGGCTATACTGTACCACGGACAGTTTTTGATTTAAAGGGAGAACAGTATTGGTCGCGTGACAATACTCTCGCGATGACTTCCCGCGGATTTAATTCGGTCACGATACGAATGCCAAGCTCCAGTACTTCCCGCGGGTCGTTTTTATTCGTCAAGAAAAACTCGTCTATTTCAAAGTTCAAGTTTCTCGCAACTATTTCCGCATCATCGCGGGATAGTTTAAAACAGAAGTAATTTACTGCGTTGGCAAAAATGCTTTGCAAAATCGGCGCGGATACCTGCGAGAGGTACTGCTGCGCCATAATAATTCCCATATTAAACTTTCGCGCTTCTGAGAGTATGTGGGAAAGCGATGGTGTCTGGACTATGGATACTTCGTCAATAATCAAAAGCACCTTCTTTTTTACGAGTCCGGCTTGCATGATCGTGAAGATTTGCGCGATGATGGAGCCGCCGATGACGCGGGTGATATTAGTTCCGAGTTCTGTTTGTTTGATCGGGATAGATACGAGAAATGAATGATTCATGGCGTCGGTTAGCTCGATGGTTTGCGTTGCATTATTTAAAAAATGGAGTTCGGACAGAATGTTAATAATAGGCAAAACGGCATCAGCGTAATGGGCGGTATAGAGTTGTTGGTATTCGGTATCGAAAAATTGGAGAATCGATCGATCTTTTAGTGTTTGGAGAAGCTCCTTGCGTTTCACGCTATCGGTAAGAAGATTTTTGAGATTCTCAACATTCATAGCATTTGTCCCATAGAGAGCGAAGAGGGCAAATTTGAGCACTCGCTCAAGCTGTTTATTTTCGTGGACATTGATAACCGTAGAAAATAGGTCGATCGTGAGTTCTGTAGATAAGGTGGGCTGGCCGATATTGACAAACACATTGGTGGTCGTTTCTTTAAAATCAATGCGTGTTTTGGTGTATGCTCCCCGCAGATGCTGCTCTAAGAAAGCGTGCGGATCGATAAGCACGATACTATACTCATCTCGTGCGTACCGAGCGATATCCTCGATGAGGAGCTTGAGTAAATAACTTTTGCCCGATCCACTTTGGCCCAAAACGATGGTATGGCGCCAAAAATCGTACGATCGCACTGAAATTTTATTGTTGACATCGCCGTAGCGCACCTGCAACATCCCTTCGGTAAATGTCGGCGGTATATGAATGCCGGGCGCAAGCATTGGTTTCACTTTTTCAATTTCACCGGTAATCGACTGCGTCAAATCAAATGCTAAAAGGGTAGTAAGGTGAAGAAGCGACGTGCCGGTACCATGACGCAGTTGCCCGTCTTTTTCAAAATGAATATCAAACACGGGAAAGAGCCAGAGCGGATTATATTTATTGACGCCGAAAGAGATGCGGTAGATTGCGCGTAGGGCAATGTGGTGGCGATTGATGAATTCAAAAAGTGGAAATCGCATGAAAAAGGGCCGATTGCCGAATCCTTGTTTTTGGGCGCTCAGGGCTTCTTGTTCATGATCGGTAAAATCCTGGGTAAGATAAAGCGGCGACAATTTTGTATTGAGAACATCGAGTTTTTTCTTACTTTCTATGAGAAAAGCAGCTTTCCGTTGACCAATCAGGATATGCATGCGAAACATTGCGCTGACGGAAAAAATAGTTTGAAAGCAACTCAACCACTCGTTTGCCGAAACGTCTAATTTGGTAAAGGTAATTTTATAAAGCATGGTAATAGCAAAAGCATACCACGAAAGAGAGTACGGGAAAAGAAATATATGAAGTATAATGAGAAAAGTAGAGTTGATTAAGTGAGAAGGAATATTACTCCGATCAATCCTGACCAAAGATATTTATGCTATTCCCAATTCCCCAGAAATGTAGTGCTACCGTTATATCCGTGACTCATCTTGATGGTGCAGTTTATAATATTCGGTTTCAAATGACCGATCCAAACAATTTTTCTTTTATCGCAGGACAGCATGGATCCTTTATCATCGAGCAAACGATTCGCCGCAATTATTCTTTTGCGTCGGTACCTCTCGAGATTCCATATTTAGAAACGTGTGTCGATGCTACTCCCATGGGGCCTGGTTCTACATGGCTTATGAGTCTTAAAAAAGGAGACCAGATTGCTCTCCTTGCGCCACTTGGGCGATTTGTGGTGGATAAAGAAAGTCCTCAAAAAAAAGTATTCGTCGCAACCGGGACAGGAATCTCCGCCGTCCGAAGTATGATTCTCGATTGCTTGTCAGATAAACAGCGGGTCCTGCCGCGGGTATTCCCCCACGAATACCCACAAGGGGACCCCTTCGCGGGGGACCCCCGACCCGCGTCACCCGCGATGGTCTCTCTCTATTGGGGAGTACGGCATGAAGAAAACATGTTTTGGGATCAACAGTTTGAGACGCTTTCAAAAGTGCATCCGAATTTTTTATTTATCAGAATTGTTTCTCAGCCGACCGGCACGTGGCAGGGGAGAGTTGGCCGTGTGACGGACTTTGTGACGAAAGAAGAGGCTAACTTTACTCAATCTGAATTTTACCTCTGCGGTAATCGAGAGATGATATATGACATGAGGAAACAACTTGTTGAAAAAAGTGTACCTGAGGAGCAAATAAAATCAGAGTTATTTTATTGATTTCCTGATTTACAAATAAAAAATTTGGTGTAGGATAGAAATCTATGAAAGATAATCCTTTTGAACATGCGATGGAGCAGTTAGCAAAAGCGAAGCTTTTGCTCAAATCCCAAATCCTCCCTCGGAAAGATTCGGGACAGGCAGATCCCAATGACCAAAAAAGACTAGAACAAAAGCTAGAAATCCTTAAGCAGCCGCAGAGAATTCTCAATGTTACTATTCCCGTGCACATGGATGACGGATCACTTCAGATTTTTCAAGGATACCGGGTACAGTACAACAATGCCCGCGGACCGTATAAAGGGGGCATTCGTTTCCATCCACAGGTAGATCTGAACGAGGTGAAAGCTCTTGCGTTTTGGATGACGATCAAGGCCGCGGTCGTTGATATCCCCTTTGGCGGTGGGAAAGGCGGAGTTATTGTTGATCCCAAAAAACTTTCCGAAAAAGAACTTGAAGCGTTGTCTCGCGGCTATGCACGAGCCATAGCAGACTCTATCGGCCCTGACCGCGATGTGCCTGCTCCTGATGTAAATACCAATGGGATGATTATGGGGTGGATGACGGACGAGTACGTCCGAGTTCAAAGTTCAAAGTTCAAAGTTCAAAGTAAAGAGATTGGGAAATTAAAGGCTACATTCACAGGAAAATCTATCAAAGATGGTGGAAGCGAAGGGAGGGAAGAGGCGACGGGACTCGGAGGACTCTATGTTTTGCGAGCAGTGCTTGCAAAAATGAGACAAGCGACACGTGACAAGAAACAAGAGAAATTGACTGCGGCGGTGATGGGTTTTGGGAATGTCGGATATAACATGACGAAATTCCTTGTTGAGGCCGGGATTAAAGTTGTTGCGGTTTCAGATAGTCATGGAGCCATATACGTCCCAGATGGTGTCAATCCGCAATTAACACTTGAGTGCAAGCGAAAAAATGGGTATCTGGCTGGCTGTTATTGTTCAGGTTCTGTATGTGATTTGTCAAAAGGTCGGCCGATAAGTAATGACGCATTACTAGAGTTACCGGTTGATATATTAGTCCCCGCAGCTTTAGAAAATGTCATCACAAAAGAAAACGCATCTAAGATTCAAGCTAAGGTTGTGTTAGAGATGGCCAATGGCCCAACGACGCCAGAGGCAGACGCAATACTTTTCAAAAAAGGAGTGACCGTGATTCCTGACATATTAAGTAATAGTGGTGGAGTCACGGTGTCTGCGTTTGAATGGATGCAAAATCTTAAAAACGAACACTGGACCAAAGAACAGGTGAATAAAAAGCTAAAAAATAAGATGGAACGTGCGACCTCATCCGTATGGGATGCTGCGCAAACGCACAAAACTGATTTACGGGATGCACCAGCCGGTACGTCCCTTCGCACCGCCGCCTTCGTCGTCGCTCTCAAACGAGTTCTCCACGAAATGAAGTAAACCTCCATTATTTCAACGACATCTCATTAATACCAGTAAATCCCTTACGAGGTGTAGGTATCAGGACTTGAATGCCCAAGAAAATTGGACGCTGTGCTATACTACCCATATGTACAACTGGTCGCATATAGATGAGGAAGCTATGAAAAGGCAGGATCCGGAGAAATATCGTCGTTGGCGGCTGGTGCAGATGATTAATTATGATCTTCAGGGCGAAAAGTTGGATCGTAAAGAAGTCATGGAGCTTTGGCCACAAATCAGTGAAGAAATCGACCCTTATCGACGTCGGGTAATGGAGTTTCTCTTATGGGGCAAACGATACTCACTCCCAACCAATCTGCGGTGGTGGAATGCGCCCAGAACGATCAGTCGATAACCCGATGGTTTTACTTAACGGGTGGTACTGCGCTTACGGCGTTTCATCTGCGTCATCGTCTTTCAGAGGATTTGGATTTTTTCACTGAATCGGAGGTTTCTCTTCCTGACTTGCGTTTATTTTTTGCCAACAACCTCAAACGACTCAACATTAAAGATATTAAAGAGCAGGAACATCCCGGGATGGTATTTTTTTACCTTACGTTTATGGACAATACCACACTGAAGGTCGATTTCGTTAACTTTCCGTACCGTCCCGTAGAGCAAGGGACACTTGTGAAAGGCCTGCGGATTGACAGTGTCTTTGACATTGCCTTAAATAAGCTCTATACGCTTTCGGATCGACTCCGAGCCCGTGACTATGTTGACTTATATTGCATCCTTACCTTTCAGGGAATTTCGCTTGGTCAGGTATATGAGCGGCTCAATGATAAATTTTACCCTTTTACGTTTCAGGATAGGTGTTGCATTAGGGGTTAAGTTGACGCGTGTTTTGGAAGCAACAGAGTTTCCACTCATGCTTATCCCGCTTGACCGGGCCGCGATGATTGATTTTTTTCTCGCCGAGGTAAAGAAATTGGAAGGAAAGATTTTTAAGTGATGGGTGCTATTGTAAAAATTTACATGACAGATTTGCCACTGCTGCCTTCATCGTTGCCCTCAAGAGAATTCTCCACGAAATGAAGTAATAAGACTGTCATCGTATTGACAAATAGTTTGTATTGCTATAGAGTTGGTATTGCTATGCAAACGATTGCGACAATCACGCCAAAATTTCAAATACATCTGCCCAAGGCAATACGCGAAAAAGCCGGATTCCTGACGCATGGGCCGGTCGTCATGCGTGCGGATAAAGGGAAAATAGTCATCGAGAAGAGAAAAGGGAAGGGGATCCTTGCGTTGGCTGGAGCATTTCGGGTGAAACATCCAATTCCAGTAGAGAACATACGAGATTATATTGATTACTCTCGAT
Source organism: uncultured Gammaproteobacteria bacterium (assembly GCA_964449675.1). GTDB lineage: Bacteria > Patescibacteriota > Microgenomatia > UBA10105 > UBA927 > CAYVAR01. The sequence goes on along the minus strand of CAYVAR010000015.1, from coordinate 2,126 downwards.
GAATACCATATTTCTCGATTCAAATATTTTTCTTCGGTATTTCGTTTCGGATAATGAGGAGAAATATAGTCATTGCGTCTCTCTTTTTAAACTCATTGATCAGGGAACACTTCGACCATACACCTCACCTATTATCCTTCTCGAGTGTTATTTTGTCTTGAATCGGCAGTATAAATTTTCTAACGCACGAGTACAGAGTGCGCTCATGGAGATCGCAACCATACGCAATATCACGATGGTCAATATGATTGATACGAAAAAAGCACTTGAATTATGGCGAAAAACCGGAGTGAAGCTCGCTGATTGTCTGGTAGCCACCCAGGTGAGCAAGGGAGTGACACTTTGCACATATGATAAAGAATTTCAGAAGATACCAGGACTGCTCATAGCCGATCCTTCAAAAGTGCTAAAAAATACTCCATAGTTTTTTGACAATACGTCTGTTTCATCTAGTGACCCCGTCTATTTTCCGGTCGGCGATACAACGTACTATTCTTCTTACGATTTTTCTTGACAAAAATAATACTTTCTGATAGTATGTGGAGATATGCAGACACAACACATCTCTGATGCTCTACCAAATGTCATCTCTATCACGCAGATTCGTCAAGACATAGATTCCTTAACAAATTTATTGGAGAAATATCCAGAGGTGAAGGTATTACGAGGACAAGACTTCATTTTTAAAGTGGTGAGATTGGATTCTCCGCAGGAAAAAAAGCAAAAAAGAAAAGAAGCTGCAGCTTTTTTTAAAAGTGTTGCCAAAAAATATAAATCCAGGAAAGGTACTTTGTCAGCAACAGAGTGGTTAATACGGGAAAGGGATAGAATGCGTACGAAAGACTATTATGAGGAGCATAATCGTTGATACTTCGGTGGTGACGAAGTGGTACGCACAGGAAAAAGAAGGAGATCTGAAACAAGCTTTTCGTCTCCTTGAAGCGTGTAGTGAAGGGAAACTTTCTCTCATTTGTCCCACAATTATTATTTTAGAACTCGCGAATGTTTTATATTTGGGAAAAAAACTTGATCAAACGTTGTGTTTGGAGTCTGTCCGGTCATTGAAAAACCTTTGTACAAAGTTTTTAGACGTTGACCAAACTGAACGCATCGTCAAGATCATGTATGATCACAAGGTGGCAAGTTATGACGCAGTTTTTATCTCTTTAGCCATAGAAGAAAACGTGCCGCTTATAACCGCCGATTACAAACATCATAAAAAGTCAATCTCCCCGCACATCACTTGGCTGTCTGAATGGAAATAATGAAGTCCATCGTACCAAAAAATACCCCATAGTTTTTTGAGAAAACATGTATCCAATAAATAGGATGATGATATAATCATTTCATGACCGCACAAGATGTGGCGAAATATTGGCGTGAGGGAGCAGATGATGCCCTGGCAACAGCCCAAGCGCTTATGGATGCCAAGCGGTACCATCATGCACTATACTTTTGCCATCTGGCGATTGAAAAAATGTTGAAGGCAAAAATTGTAGTAGCTACCAACAAGCCACCATTGCCGATACATGATTTGCTCCGTTTAGCAGAAATTTCCGGATTGGTCACAACAGAAGAACAACGGTTATGGCTCCGCGAGGTAGATAAGTTCAATATTGCTGCTCGGTATGATGATTACAAGCAGAAGTTTTATAAGAAAGCGACAGTAGTGTTTGCCACGCTTTGGTTTGGACGTGTAAAGGAACTACTACTATGGCTCAAAAAAAAATAAATCCTGCTATAGCAAGATTTTTACATTCTTACTTTGATGTTGTAGCCAAATCGATACCAGTAGATCGCATGATTGTTTTTGGCTCATACGCGACCGGCAAGAACAAACCATGGAGTGATATTGATGTGGCGGTGGTTTCTCCTACGTTAGGCCATGATCCGCATGCAGAGCGGGTGATGCTTAGCGGATTTGTTGATGCGATTGATTTGCGTATTGAGCCGCATCCGTTCTCTCCCGAAGAGCTTGCCGATCCGTGGGATCCGCTTGCGGCAGAAATTCGCCGATATGGGATCGATGTAACTTGAAAGTGAGTGATTAAAAAAACGTAAAATACCCCATAGTTTTTTGACTTCTTCTTCTTTTTCTGATAAACTCCTTTGTTAAGTAAACCTAT
>CAYVAR010000014.1:0-37641 GCA_964449675.1 uncultured Gammaproteobacteria bacterium | reverse complement strand
GTGTATGAGAATCAGTGCCAACATTTATTCCCGGTGTTACTTTGTCCATCATAACCACATGACAAATTCCTAGATTTCCTTGCGTGGTAGGTCGCGTACCTCCATAAGTATCATACAAAGGAATTTTATGTCGTTGGGCAAAATCACGCGTTGTTTTTTCGAGTGACGCAGATCGTGGGTCCGTGTCTAGCGCTAGATGATCATTAAATAATACGATCTGAGATGGATCAGCTATCCTTATGTCATCCCCTTGAAAGTCTTTAAGAAGTTGTTCGGATAAAGGAAGTGTATATTCATAGCTATAGGCTTTACCTGGTTGTGCAAAACCGCCATCTCCTGGTTGCACAAACGGAACACCCAGGGATTGAGAAAGCCATTTTTCAGCGATAGTCATCGGTCTAGCGCCGGTTGTTATTTTGGGAGCTTCGACTTTGCCTTCAGAGAGCGCTTGTAAATACGGTAACAGTCCTCCTTTTCGTAATATGTCTTGTGACAGAGGATCATGTTCTCTAACAAGTTCACTAAGCGGAATGGATTGACCATTTCTAATACGATCAATTAACCCAAAGTTCGTTGATGTGTAAAGGCCTAATGCCGTAGCATTTCTTCGAAATATAGGAGCAAATGATTCCGCTACCACCAATCCGCATCCGGCATGTTGCATGGCAACCGGAGCGTGTTCTCTGCTCGAACCGGATCCAAATGCAGCTCCAGCAACCCAAACATTTGGCCAGAGTAGTTTCACATCGCCTGGTTTTACTGCTCCATCTTGCCATCCGGTCAAGACATATTCTGCGAGAATATCTGGATCAGGAGTTTTACAAGCATCAGCGGGGATGATTGTGTCTGTGTTTATACTTCTTGCAAGATTACCTCGAGGAGTAAACATGATTTCTGTATCTTGAGCAAATTGAAATCTAACATCGTTAGGTGATTGACTTAGAAAAAATGGTATAGGAGTAAAATGTACTGCGGATGGGGATTCTACACTCATATATTATTCTCTATATACAAAAATTGTTTTATCTATTTCACTAATTACTTGTTGAAATTCATCGTCAGTTATCGGTTCACCTTTTTGTCGAGCACGTGTGAGTACAGCTGCTATGTGCTCATCAGTTAACTTGTCGCGATATCCTAAACGTCTCGCTAGCGCATGCACGTTAGTTGCTCCGGAAGCTGGTGTAACAATACCTAACTCAATACTAAGACCTAGATCTGATGGGGCAACAGGAAAATACACATGTTCTAATATTCTTTTCATATGAGGTCCGACTTCATCCATACGCCGAAATGCAGCAGCATGTATTCCAGATGGCACTAAGCGAGAAGCAGGTGAATAAATATTACCAAATGGATTTAAGTCCCGAGATATTCCCCGGGCGTTAAGCGCTGTGTCGACTAACGCGTCAAGAGATGACATTACCTCAGGCTTAGCAAGTGACAACTGTCTTCTGTGTGCTTCCAAAATGAATTCATCGATAGGCATATTACCTCCGAGATCTCCGACACCACCCAGAGTCCCATGAACTCCAGTTATTAAACCTTCTTCGTATGCCAACAGTGCATTTTCCGTTGCTTTTCCCATCATATTATGCGTATGTATCTCCCATATTTTTTTCGGGTAAAGAGGAGCAATCGTATGTCCGATATAGCGAATAAGATTGCTCGTCCATGCAGGATCCTGCCCTCTGCTTGCGGTATCGCAAATACATATTCCATCCGCACCGGATTCAAACGCTGCATTAATTAGTATACTTATATCATCAGGATGCGATCCGTATGTATCCTCAAATGGGACAATGACCGGTCCAATACTTGAATTGCTTTTTAATGCATCAACGGTCGTAGTAACCATACGCGTAAGATTCGCAAGACTCCATTTGTTCGTTCCTTGCGCAAGCATACGGATGCGAGAGCTTCCTAAAAACGCATACACGAGAGGTCTTATATCGAAATTTTTCTGTGCATACCCGGCAAGTTCAGCAATTGCGGTGACATCATCAGGATGAGTTCTGCTGGCGACAGCGGGAAATATCGGAAGTTGTTGTTCGTTTATAAATTTCATCATCGCTAATATTTTTTCTCGTTCTTGTGGTCCAGATATTGGCATTCCCAGATCCGCTACTCGTACACCATAGTGTGGAAGAGCAGTAAAAATTTCTTTAGCTACATTAAGATTTCTACTTAGTCGTCCTATTCCCGGAGCTCCAATTTGATCTCCATCACGGAGTCCCTCATATTGGATATATGGAGGAGGTCTATCTGTAGGTGGTAATGGACGGGATGAGGTATCATCTTCGTGGTGAGCCCAATCGTAGATAAGTTGACCTATGACCATTTCGTGAGCAACATCACCATGTGCCAGGAGTAATTCAAGCTGAGTCAGAGAATCTGGAGTTTCTTCTCGTAATAAAAGAGATACTGTATCCTTTAATGGAGGTGTGTGTAGTTGATCAAGCATACGAAAATGTAATTAGCATTACAAAATCGATTTCCATGAGAGTATACGCATTTTATTGGTGATGAGCAAGATGAATAAGATATAATATAGGACACATATGGTAATGCCTATTGAATTAGTAGCGAGTTTTAGGATTTCTGCAAGCATTATTGAGGATGAACCGAGTTCTCACTTGGATCTACTAAAACGCCTTGGGCAAATGGGTTATGACACGGAGTATGTAGGATACGCAGGAAACCTAGAAGATCTAGAACAAGCAGCAGAGAGATTAGACTATGGGGAAGTTGTCGGAACTCTTGTTGGAGGGAAAGTAGCGGGGTTTGTTTGGCGACATGATAGACCAGAAGCTACAAAGAGAGTCATTGAAGTCAAAAGTCATCCTGGTCAAGCACGACCAGCGTTATTTGCTATAGTTGTCGAAGCAGTGGATATAGCTTCGCATGTAGATGTTGCTCATCTTGGTGGTCATGATCTAGATGCTATGGAGGGAGCAGGATTTTTTCAGCTTGTTGTTACAGAATCAATTGAGAAAAATTTACCACCTGAATTTGTAGGTAGAGACGAGGAGAAGCGGATAATTCAGATTTTTGTGCCTGGGAAAGAAGCACCGTTAGGAGAATTACTCGCGAGAGTTCATCCAGTAGGACTGAAAGCTTTGGGCGGAACTTCTGGTAATCTTACAGGACAAGCACCAAGTACAGATAGGCTAGGCGCTGCAATAACCTCATTGAATTTAGGTATGTATCATATTGATGTTGATGGGAGCCCAGATCTTAAACAACGGGGTTCTTATGCAATTCACCGTATAGTTGGCGGAGAAAGATCGGTCATTCGTCCAAAGAAATAGATTCCCTCATTTCTTCCCCTTATCTTTTTTAGTTTGCTATACTGGTATGGCACCTATGCCGTACCAAACCGAACCGCAATCAAAAAATACCATTAGGTCGCTTTGGAAGTTAGAAAAAATTATCCTTGATACACTTCACTTTGATGAAGTCGTACAGATTATCGTCGATAGTGTATTAAGCGAGCTAGGATACCTCAACTTGGGCTACCGCGTGATCGTACTTATCCTTCACGATGAAGGGAAAAATATTCTAAAGCGTATTTCATTATCACAAACAGATGAAGCAAAAAGGCTTCTTGCTACTACCACGATTCCCTTTCCACAGATGGATATACCGCTATCTGCAGCAGAAAATTTATGCGTGAAATCATTTATAACGCAATCTCCACAATATACAACACATTGGCCGGATATCCTTTCTCCTCCGTTTACTCAAGATGAAGCAACGCAATATCAACAATTAGTGCAGATCAAATCGAGTATGGTGTTTCCGGTTGTTGTGCATGGAAAATCTTTGGGCATTCTTATTTTTAGTTTAGTTAAATCTCGTGAAGAAGTCTCCGAAGATGAAGAAGATCTCATACGGGGATTTACTGACGTTGTGGGGATAGCTGTGCAAAATGCACGGCTCTATTCTGATTTGGAGACAACAACCAAAAGTCTTGATGAAGCCAACAAAAAGCTCCAGGAGCTTGATAAGCTCAAAGACGAGTTCGTGTCACTTGCGTCGCATGAGCTGCGCACCCCTATGACGGCGATAAAAGGATCGTTGTCGACCATACTTGATGGCTATGCCGGAGACGTCGCGCCGCAGGCAAAAGAATTTTTATCAGCAGCGTATAACGAAAATGATCGCTTGATTCGGCTTGTCAATAACCTGCTTAACATATCACGCATTGAAGCTGGACGATTTGTCTTTACTTTTTCGCAAGTTCACGTGGACGGGCTTGTTTTTGACGTTGTAGAAAAACTTGTGGGAGCGGCGAAAGAAAAAAATTTAGCCCTTACGTATGAGCGAAATCTGTCGCTTCCCATCGTCATGCTTGATGAAGATAAAATACGGGAAGTGCTTATTAATCTTATCGGTAATGCGATAAAATTTACGCATACCGGGGGAGTGACTGTGGGAGTGCAGATGAAAGAAGGGATGGTTATTTTTTCAGTAACAGACACCGGCTCAGGTATTTCCAAAGTGGATCAAGATCTGCTTTTTAAAAAATTTTCGCAAGTTGGAGGAAATTATGCGAAACAAACCGGTGGGACGGGTTTAGGCCTCTATATCAGTAAAAAAATTATTGAAGGGCATAAGGGAACTATTTGGTTAGAATCAACGCTTGGAAAAGGGAGTACATTCTACTTTTCATTACCTGTTGTATGATAAATATCATGAATACAGTAACTCAAGATAAATCAGGAATAAGTGATTTACAAATAGAACTTGATAAAACAAAAAAAGTTCAAGAAGAGTTAATATATAAAGTTTCACACGAGCTTCGTACTCCTATAACTGCAATAAAAGGATCACTCTCGACAATTTTAGAAGGTTTTACAGGTGAACTGCCTCAGGCAGCCAGAGATATCCTTCAAACTGCATATAACGAAAACGATCGACTCCTCCGTTTAGTCAATAATTTGCTTGCATTATCACGTATCGAAGGAGATCGTTTTACATACGCAATAAAAAATACTGATATAGACGCTATTATTCAAAGAGTTATTGAGAATTTAAAAATGGCTATAAAAGAAAAAGATCTATTTATAAAATATGAACCTGTTGAAAAATTACCTCTCGTACAAGCCGATGAAGATAAAATCAGCGAAGTTCTTATAAATCTTATAGGAAATGCTATAAAATATACCCAAGAAGGAGGAGTTACTGTAGCTATCTCTGTAAAAGGAGAGATGGTTGTAGTTTCTGTTTCCGATACAGGACTTGGTATACGTAAAGAGGATGAACAATATTTATTTCATAAATTTTCTCAGGTTCAGGCCGCATATTCACAACAAGCCGGGACAGGACTTGGCCTTTTTGTAAGTAAACAAATTATTGAAGGACATAATGGGAAAATTTGGGTTGAATCATCCATTGGCATAGGAAGTACGTTTTTTTTCTCGCTTCCAATCGTCAAATAAAGGTATAATAGATTGATAACTACATTTGTATGGCAAAAATTCTCATCATTGAAGATGATCCATTAATCGTAAAAATATACACGACGCGGTTAACTGCTGACGGCTATACTGTAGTTTCAGCAGAAAATGGTGAAGATGGTCTTAAACTTATTGAGGAAGATGGAATAGATTTAATTGTACTTGATATTATGATGCCGAGAGTTGATGGATTTGGAGTACTTCAAAAGATCAGATCTATCGAGAAGACAAAAAATCTTCCCGTGCTTGTCTACTCAAACCTCGCGCAAGAAGAAGAAGTGACGCGCGCTAAACAAGCAGGAGCGACCGAATTTATCGTAAAAGCAAATATATCACCGACAGAAATGGTAAATAAGATTAAAAGTTACCTCACGACAAGCAAATCTAGTTGGTAGTATTTATTTTCTATGATGCTGCCCGAGACACTTCGCGAAATTATCATCAAGTCTGGTTTTATAAAACAAGAAGATTTTGACGGGGCTGTTAAGAGTGCTCGTGAACTTGGTAAAAACCTTACTGATATCTTAATTTATCGAGGGCTTATCAGTGAAGATGTATTGGGTCAGCTTGTGGCTGAATATTATAAAGTGCCATATATATCTCTTTCTAAAAAAGTTATTACGGTTGACTTATTGAGGCTTATTCCTGAAGAAGCAGCAACGACGTTTCGTATTCTTCCCTTTTCAAAAACCGAAGATACAGTATCACTTGCGATGGAAAACCCATTAGATCTAGAAGCACGGGAGTTCGTGAAACGAAAAACAGGGATGAAAATTGATATATATTATGTGACTGCACCTGATTTTACTGCAGCGCTCGGTCAGTATAAAAAAAATATTCAGGATGCTTTTACAAAGATCATTGAAGAAAACGTTGAAAAAAGTATAGGGAAAAGCGGTGACGCCGTAACACTTGGTGCGGATATACCGGTTATCAAAATTCTTGACACCATACTAGAGTATGCGGTTGCGGAACGCGCGTCCGATATTCACTTTGAAATAATGGAGGACTCATATCTCATACGATTTCGTATAGATGGGGTACTGCGTGATATACTGAGTCTTCCGATCGCTATACATCCTGCAATTGTTGCGCGTATAAAAATATTATCGCTACTTAAAATAGATGAGCATCGTATACCACAAGATGGTCGATTTAAATTTAAAATAAAAGAAAATTATATCGCACTTCGGGTGTCTATACTTCCAGGATTTTATGGAGAAAATATTGTCCTTCGTATCCTTCCTGAGTCTACACGTCCCCTGGCGCTTGAAGAGTTAGGACTCATCGGACATAATCTCAACTTTGTTAAACAGAATATCAGAAAACCACATGGGATGATATTGGTCACAGGGCCTACAGGATCTGGGAAAACGACGACATTATATAGTATCCTTAATATATTAAATACAACAGAAGTTAAAATTTGTACAGTTGAAGACCCAGTCGAGTATGGTATAAAACGAGTGAACCAAATTCAGATTAACCCGGCAGCTGGTTTAACATTTGCCGCGGGTTTACGTTCGCTCCTTCGTCACGATCCGGATATTATCATGGTTGGTGAAATTCGTGATAAAGAAACCGCAGAAATGGCGATACATTCTTCCTTAACCGGACATTTAGTACTTTCAACTCTTCATACCAACGACGCAGCAAGCACCATTCCCCGTTTTTTGGACATGGGTGCAGAGGGATTTTTGGTCGCATCAACAATTAATCTCGTTATAGCACAGCGCCTCGTTCGAAAGTTATGCACTTCGTGTATTGAGACCTACAAACCAAGTGAAGAGCAATTATCCTATCTAAAAAATTTTTTAGAAGATTCAGAACTTACACACAATTTTTATAGAGGAAAAGGATGTGCAGAGTGTGGGAATAAGGGATATAAAGGACGTGTAGGAATATATGAGGTACTTGAAATTAACGAATCAATGCGGGACCTAATCATCAAACGCGTTTCAGCTGAGGATATATACAAAGAAGCAGTTGCCCATGGCATGATACCGCTTCTTCGAGACGGGATGGACAAAGCTCTTGGAGGCATTACGACCATTGAGGAAGTGCTGAGGGTAGTGAGAGAGTAAGAATTAAGGTAAAGCTCAATTTCTAAGTTCTAATTCCTAATTTCTAAACAAATTCTAATGACCAAAATTCAAAACGTTTGGAACATTTGGAATTGATATTTTGATATTGTTTAGAATTTAGTGCTTAGGATTTATGATTTATACACTGTATGGCGCAGTTTTTTTACAAAGCTCTTACCAATGACAAAAAAATTACGCAAGGATCGATTGCGGGTAAATCAAAAGAAGAAGTTGCAAGCATCCTGTCAAGACGCAGCCTCGTTCCTCTTACCATAAAACCTTTTTCGCAGTGGACCGTCGTACGGGGAACAATTCCACAGATTGATAAAATTACGTTTTGTCGATACATAGCAGTCATGCTTTCTTCTGGGCTTCCGCTATCTGACGGCATAGAGGTTATGCGTTCTGAAACGAAACATCCATTTATGAAAAAGATTTTGGCAGATATAAGCTATAGCTTAGAGCAAGGGCAACAACTTTCAACAATTTTTGAAAGGTACCCAGATACCTTTGAATCGTATTTTCTGACGCTCACAAGAGCCGGAGAAGTAAGCGGAAAACTCGCTGAAGTATTTCATTATATAGAACTTGAGCTACGCGCCGAGTACTCATTGCAATCAAAAGTAAAAGGTGCACTCCTTTATCCGATGATTGTTTTTATAGCCATGTTAGGAATAGGATTTATGATGTTTTTTTTTGTATTGCCACAGATAGGAAAGGTATTTTTAAATCTCAAATTGCCACTGCCGACTATTACCAAAATGATATTCCAACTTAGCATAGTTCTTTCTCGCTTTATGATACCGATACTGGTAATTTTTGTTATTTTGAGCATAGGCGTCTTTTTTCTTTTGAAAAAAAAGTCTATTCGAACGTTTTTATTCCATCTGATTACCCCGATTCCCATCGTAAAAAATCTTCTTATAAAAGTTGACATGGCACGATTTACAAGAATTTTTTCTACACTCATAAAAAGTGCAGTACCGATTACAGAAGCGCTTGAAATTTCGCTTTTATCTTTGTCATGGCCGGATTTTCGACGAGGTGCAAAAACTATACCAAATGATATAAGAAAAGGCAAAACGCTTTCTTTGGCTCTGAAAGAGCAAAACGTTTTTCCAACACTTATGATTCAAATGGTCCAAGCCGGAGAAAAAACTGCTTCGCTTGATACGACCCTTTCTGATCTGGCTACATATTATGAGGGGGAAGTTGAAGAAGAGCTAAAAAGTCTTACACAAATTCTTGAGCCGGTGCTCATGCTTTTGGTGGGAATCGGAGTGGGTGCAATGATTCTTTCGATTATCGCTCCTATTTATAGCGTCGTCGGCAGTTTTCAAAATGCTGCATCCCCAGGAGCTCCAAGGTAAAAAATCATTTACCGTTCTTCCCACGATATAAATTCATATTCACCTTGTGAAGGAAAATATGGGGGAGGACTGTAGTAAAGAGACGAATCGTACGTGATCTCTCGCTGAGAAAAACCAGATACTGGTACTGAACCAAATCCCGCGCTGCCTTGGCCAAAGTTCCAGTACGATTTTTGGTTACTGATGACGGATCCGTATATGATGAGCTTCTGTCTTACTGCTTCAGATTGCACGCTACAGCCAGAAACTTTGTAATTATGCCTCAAGATTCGACCTTTTTGCGCCAAAAGCGCTGCGTTTATTTCAAAGATCTGCGGAACACGTAACCCATAGATGATGTTATTTTGTGCAATGATGCCAAGCGAATTAGTAGAATCTTTAGCGACATACGTCACATTATTTGGAATCCAGATATTCATATCGTTGATATCAAGAGGAAATTTTGCAGCCACGACGGTTGCCCTTCCGTTAACAACCCCTTCTATCCAAAGCGTATCTTCTGCAAAAATTAACGGCTTCGTCGATATGCTGTAGGTGCCAATGGCCGTTTCATTTGAGATAATCTGATTGAGACTTTCGCAGTGTTTCTCTACGCTCCAGCCTTTCTTGTTTGTCGCACTCGTCACTTTTTTTACCGTATAATTTCCGTCTGATGAAAAAAGAATATGGTATCCGTATGTCCCAGAGGGTGCAAGGTATGTGCCGCTTGACTGTGCGGCTGTCTTCATGGCGCTAAAATCAACAGCGACGCTATTAAAGTCAACACTCGTTACTGGAAATTGCCATAAATTTTGCGGACCTCCTTCCCCCCAGACGCCATTTTTTGTTGTCGCAGGACTACAACCTGTTTCACTCCCACACGTGTATGTCGCCTTTGCGCTTTGTACGGTTGAGTCATGCGTACCGTCCATACGAATACCGCCGTTAGAAAATACTTTCCCGTGGATGTCTATTTTTGTACCAAACCATACGTTGGCATTATGTAAAAATGCGTATTTCGCAAGTGATGGTTTCCCATAACGAGTAATGACTTTTCGTATCGTATTTGGGCTCCCTGCAAGCCATCCTTCCGATGTAATTGTGACAATAGACGAACCAGACGCAGGCGGATCGATCGTTAGACGGAAAGAACCGTCAGTGTTGCCATAAGGATCGCTGAGCGTGTGGGTATACGGACCGGGGTTGCTCGTTCCGTCTTTAAAATCAGTGGGTGCGTGAGCAAGGTGCCACCGGTAATATTCTGCTCCAGCCTGGGCTAGAGAAAGAGCCCTCTCATATGCATCGGATCTCACTGATGCTGTGTACACCGTACCCGCGGTGACTGCTAAACCGCCAATAGTGATTGCCGTGACAACGCCGATAAGAAGGACGAGTATCGAAATACTTCCAAGATTTTTTTTAAGAGATTTCATAAATTGTCTTTAAGACTTCGAATCGCAACGCCGGAGTTGAGTTCATACGGTGCTGCTGCATAGTTTTCTTGTATATTGACTCGCACATATGTCCCGATATAACGAGTATCTAAAATTCGATTTGCGCCGGTCAGGGGATTATTTATTATATCCGTAGGATAGTTTCCATTATAATAAGTAAACATGGCTTTTCCACTGAGGTCAATCGATGTAGCAATTGTACGAATCACTTCATTGACCACGGGGTATGATACTGGGGCTGCTGTGGGTTCTATGACCCCCTTCTGGAGGTCTGTACCGTTTAAGAAATAGCGAATTTTATCTGCACGGCCGTCATTGGTAACATCACTATAAAAGACGATAGTTGCATCGTCTGTTTGTACGAGTGGCCAGGCGCCGTTTTCTCCGCTTCGCGCTTCACGCAGTTCCCGAAGCATAGTGTTTATCCCATACTGTGCCTGGTTTACCGACCGTAATTCTTCAAAAGAAAATGAAAAGGACTTAAGATAATACAATGTGAGTGCTGCCACCCCTGCCACGATGCTCACAAAAAGAACGCCTGCAATAAGAAGTTCAACGAGGGTAAATCCAGCACCAAATTGGTGCTTGATAAATCCCTGATTTTTAAAAATTATATGTTTCATAGTGATACTGGATTGAGTATTAACGATTCTTGCGTCACCCCGGCAACAGAAACTGATGCGGTTGCTTCTTCATACCCGGCAAGCGAAATCTTCAAGTCATAGTTTCCCGAGGTCAGCCCGCTAAAAAACGTCTGTCCAAAATCAGCAGAGCCTGTGGCTCCGGTAAATTTGGTTTGGTCAAACGCTAATGAATTGCTCGTCAATTGCGCACTTACTGATGCAAGGGGTATGTCACCACTTGTCTTTGCGACAACGAGAAGAGAGGTATTTGTCTTTGGTATACCGACGACTTGTGCGGTTAGCGTAGTGTTTGGAGGAAGCGCAAATGGCGACACAGGATTTGATCCACCGAGATCATGATAGGAATTGGTTAAATCAAGCGTATACGTATCCCATTCAAGATCCGGTATAGAGACTGTACCGCCTCCGGTATTTGTCGAGAAGGAATATTTGTAGACTGGTTCGTCAAGCGTATCCGTTCCGATCGTTTTTGATCCTCGAAGGGTAAATAGGACATTACCAAGGATAGGATAGCCTGACTCCCTGCTGCCAAAAGAATTAACGATAAGCGCTGAGACTCGGTCAATGGCAAGAGTAAGTTGCGTAATTTGTCCCTCAATCACCGTCGGGTGTGGCGTAAGCGGGTTAGTTACTTCGCTACTTCCATATGTTCGGCTGGTGGAATAACCAGTTTTTGTTGCAGTAATTTTATAGCAGGCGACACACGCGGGTGCTCCAGGCAGGGACACAAAACCATTTGCATCCGTGAGTGTCTGAATATGAATTTCGGGGACTATGGAGGTATTATCGATAGCAACAGACGCATTTGATACTGGGAGACTATTGGCATCAAAGACCTGAATAAACAAGGTTCCTCCTCCTGATGTTGTTTCAATACCTTTTGGGACAATATTTGTTACGAGTGTGACTGGATATTTTGATGGAAAGGCTCCAGACCACGATACATCCACACGCGTTCGTTTATAGTCGGCACTAATAATATCTGAAGGCGCTATGCCATCAAATGGGTCATCGATATAGACGATGTTTGTTTTGACCGTAAATGTTTGTCCGCTTATGGTGATAGTTTCAGTTTGAGGGAGTGATCCTTGTGGAATACCTTGGGCAGTGCCGACACTTGTATATGGGAGGTTTCGTATCGCCTCCATTTTCTGCTGTGCGAGGGCAAGCGCAGTGGTTCGTATACGGGATGAGGCAACAGTATGTAAAATTGAGCGTAAAATAACAACGACTGAGAGAAAAAATATCGCAAGTACCCCAAGAGCAACGAGTGTCTCGACCATGGTAAATCCAGTACCACTTCTTTGAAAGAGATGGTGCTTCCTAAAACCCATAGGTGATGATTGAAGTTGAGCCATTACATCTATAATAAAAATACTTGCATGATTACACAAGTGAGCACGGTGATGTTACAATAATTACTATTACCTATGGTCTCTCTGCCCGACCTCATTTTGCCTAAGGTACGACATTTTGGTCTTTCTATAGATCGAACGACGATACGTGCCACAGAACTTAATAGCGTGGGCGCAGTTCGTGCACTCGCTGAAGTACGTTTTCCGGAGGAATTATTTGTTCGAGGTGTTTTAGTAAAACCTGATACTTTTATTACTGCACTTAAAAATCTCTATACGGCTGGAAAGTTTACGACCCCATTTGTCACTGTATGTTTTCCGGAGGCGTACGCATATACTCGAGAAACGACCATGCCAAAAGTACCCTTCGAAGAAGTACACGAGGCGATCGGTTGGCAAACAACGAACCTTTTTCCTTTTCCAAAAGAAGATATTTATTTTGATTGGAAAATTCTTCAATCTGACAAAAAAGAATATCAGTTAGCCGTTGTCGCTGTGCAAAAAAGCGTTCTTGATCCATTGGTTGATGCTATTTTACATGCTGGACTAAAACCTCTCCGGTTTGAACCAGATGCTTCAGCGATTGCAAGACTTGTCCACTTGCAAAACGATACATATGCATTGGTAACCGATATAAATCCACGGGGTGCCTATGTTACGCTTGTTGAAGGGGAAAAAGCCATTTTTACGACAGCGATATCATTATCGTCAACAGATACGCACGATATTTATTTAGCAAATATAGCTCAATCGATAAAAGAAATAGGTGCCTATTACAAACAAAAAAATATTATTACGGATGGTATATCAGTAATTCTCACTGGCGAGTTTGCTACTCAAGAGCAGGTCAAACAAATGGCCTCTTCGCTTCCATATCCTACCAAGATCCTCAATACACAGATTCAAAATCCTTCATTTAATAAAGCCTATGCGGCGGCAACAGCGTCGTTTGCTCCGCCACTTGATGAACGGAGTATAAACCTCATACCAGTAAATTTACAAAAACAATATGATGAGGAACGTGAATCACTTCTCTATAGGCGCTTACTTATTCGATTTACAATTATTATAAGTGTCCTTTCAGTGCTCACTATTAGTTCATTTTTAGCCATAAAATTTGAAGAACAGCAGGTGAGTAGTGACATAAAATCTCTGCAAAATATTGTCAAATTGGAGGGTTCAAATCAGCAAAATTTACTCCTTCTGAATGCCCAAGCACAAACAATTGTTAGGCTCGCGCCACTACGCATAACGCCGAAACAAAAGCTCATCGCAATAGCATCATTATTGACCGATGCTATTAAAGTGACGCAATGGGAGTATGATGATGCGAAATTGCAATTTACTTTTATAGGAACAGCAAAAACCCGTGAGGATCTGCTTTCACTTAAAAATAGAATTGAAGAGTCAGAAGAATTTATTAAAGTAACACTTCCTTTAGCATCTCTTGAATCGAGTGAAAATGTCAAATTTTCTATGACTTTTATTACTCGATAATACCTATGGACAAAAAGACGCAGCCGCAAAAGACCAACCCAGTCACTATTCTTGCGTGTATAAGCTTTGCGCTTGTTGTGCTTCTTCCCTCGTTACTCTATTTTATTTCTTCAGAAACAAAGACTATTGCCCTCATGCGTCAAGAGAAACAGGCTCTTGAAGGGGATCGTCAAATACTCGTATCGGCGCAGGATATTTATGACACCTATAAAAAGGAAATTCAGGTAATTGCAAACGTTTTTCCGAATGAAGAGACAATCCCTCGCTTTCTACAACTGCTTGAAGAAAATGTACGCGATATCTCTGAAAGTTATAGTGTAAAATTTAGTTCTCTCACTCCGCTTGTTGAGCAAGAAAAATTATATTTACTGCTTATTATTACGATGAAGACCGATCTGCCACGTCTTGAGAAATTTCTGACCAGCCTTGAAAGACTTCCTTTTATGACGCATATTATATCTATAAACGGAAAAACTCCGGATAGTTTTACCGGTAATCAGGAACTTTCGATAGGAATAAAGGTGTATGTTCAAAACCCATTTACCAATTAGTCGCGCACTGATCATATCTTCTACTTTGATTATTGCAGTAGGAGTTCTTTTTGTGGCGACTTTCATTGTCCTTGTTCCGTCACTCATGCAAATATATTTTCCAAAACAAAATGCCAACAAGGCTCAATTTATCGATACGAATGCCGTCAATGCAGCCATAGAATTATTGCATAAATAATGATCGCATTGACAAGGTTGCCTAAGATTGTTACGCTTACATAATCACACGATATTGTGTGAAACAAACTTTTATTGTTGATATATAGAGAGGGGGTGAGAGAATGAATACGTTACTTCGTAAGCTCACAAGTGCGAAAGGATTTACTCTTATTGAGTTATTGGTTGTAATTGGTATCATAGGAATTCTCGCCGCTGTGGTATTAGTAGCAGTTAATCCTGGTAGACAATTTTCTTCAGCTCGTGATGCACAGAGGCGATCTGATTTGTATAGCATGACTAATGCGATCTATCAGTATGCCGCTGAAAACAATGGAAATCTTCCGGTAGCAATTACGACATCACCGACACACGTCGGAACTGGTGGAGGACTGGTCAATCTTTCAACGACGTTGGTGCCGACATACATCGCATCAATGCCGAAGGACCCGACGAATGGGACCGATGCGGACACGCAATATACAGTGTATAAAGATGCAAATGGTCGTGTCGTTGCTACCGCGTCAAGTGAATTGAATGTGGGTACAGTGATTCAGGTTATTCGGTAATGACTTCGGAATACGAAATACACAAAAAACCTCCTCGATACCGGGGAGGTTTTTTTGTCAGGCTTTTGCAAATTGGAGGCAACTTATATTACAGTAGAAAAAGAACCTTTATGAAAATATCCAAACATACAACCCTTCTTCTCGTCGGTGCGTTTTTTGTCCTTACTTTTATGGTTGTGATAGGTACGATTTTTAATATTGGAGGCGCATACAAAGAGAGAATTGCGAGTTTTATTAATCCAAAAGAACCGGAGAAAATGACGATATTTAAAAAAAAGACCGTTAAAAAAATTACGATTAAAAAAGGAAATGATCGTGGATGTATGGAAATCACCCCGGATGGTGCGGTACGCGTCTTTAGTGTGTGCGGACAGACGCTAAGTCTAGCTTCTCGGTTTCCAAATCCTCGTCATATCCTTCAATTATTTAAATTAATCACAGAGGAAGATTTAGATTCATATACACAAAAATCAACTGGAGCTATCTATCAGCTAACCATCGAAACAGACACAGGTACGCAAACAGTGTATTTGGTGCTTAGTGAATCTGACGGGGGAGTGGGACAAACAATCATTTCTACGATTCAGATTATCACAGGCGATATACCAAGGCCTTCCTCGACACTCGGATCAACTCTTACGCCTACACCCACTGTTGTCAGCGAAAGTATTACACTGGCGCCCACCGGTTCATTATTTATCCCTACTCCTACGCCTACCATAGGAGTAAGTGAACAAACCCAAACATTTACCTGCGGATTTAATGAGTCAGGTGACAAGAAAAAACCATTTAACATATCTAACATTGTCTGTAGTACTGAACCATCACCTGCTCCATAGCTATATATGTTTGCAAAGATTCTTTCCGGTGCTGTCGTTGGACTTGATGCTACTTTCGTATACGTAGAGGTAGATATCGCATCGCAAGGACTTCCGTCTTTTTCAATCGTGGGTCTTCCAGATAAAGCAGTTGAAGAAAGCCGCGAACGCGTGCGGGCGGCTATAAAAAATAGTGGTGCGGAATTTCCGGCTAAACGGATTACGGTCAATCTCGCGCCTGCAGACTTACCGAAAGTCGGGCCATCATATGATTTGCCGATTGCCTTAGGAATTCTTATTGCTTCAGGACAGCTTCTCCCTTCAAAAGAAAAAGCATTGTATTTAGGTGAACTATCACTCGACGGGTCGCTTCGACACACCAATGGTATTCTGCCCATCGCCATCCTTGCGAAACAAGAAGCTATTGCAAACCTTTTTGTTCCGACTATCGATGCAAAAGAAGCTGCAATTATTGACCATATCCATGTGTATCCGGTCGTATCGCTTCTTGGTCTTTTTCATCATTTGAGTGGTAGTGAAATGATTACACCCCTGAAATATATTCCGTTTGACCGTATATTTGGTTTGCAACATTTTGATTTTGATATGAGCGATATTGCCGGGCAAGAGCACGTCAAACGAGGGCTTGAAATCGCAGCAGCCGGCGGGCACAACGTTTTTATGCAAGGGCCACCGGGAGCAGGAAAAACCATGCTTGCTCGAACGTTGCCTTCTATTCTTCCAAAACTTACGAAAACAGAAGCCTTTGAAGTTACGAAAATTTACTCTGTTACCGGCAATTTACCCACAGGGGAGTCTGTCATTAAATATCGTCCGTTTCGCGCACCACATCATACGACCAGTCGCATAGGTCTTATTGGCGGTGGGACGCACCCTGCCCCAGGAGAAATATCCCTTGCGCATCGTGGAGTGCTTTTTTTAGACGAATTTCCAGAGTTTCCGCGTCATGTTCTTGAAGCACTTCGTCAACCGATAGAAGACGGCATCGTTTCCATTTCTCGTGCGGCGGGGACGGTCGTGTATCCGGCTAAATTTATGCTCGTTGCCGCGGCAAATCCATGCCCGTGCGGTAATTACGGTTCCGAGACAAAACGATGTACGTGTTTGCCCGGTTCTATCATCCGGTATCAGAAACGCATATCCGGTCCGATCATCGATCGGATAGACTTACATGCTCATGTGCCCGCTGTGGCAGTCGAAAAACTTACCGGGACTTCTCCTGGTACAGAAAATTCGTGCGTGGTGCAGGAGCGAGTCCAGGAGGCTCGCGATAGACAGCTTCATCGGTTTAAAAAATATAGATTGTCTGCAAACGCAGAGATGTCTACCAAAATGGTTAAGGAATTCTGTCCGCTTTCTTCTGAAGTTCACGCATTTCTTCGTCAAGCTGTCGCAAGACTCGGGCTTTCGGCGAGAAGCTATTACCGCGTCATCAAAGTAAGCCGGACGATTGCTGATCTTATTGGTGATAAAGATATTGCACTTACCCACATTGCCGAAGCCCTTCAGTATCGTCCAAAAGAAGATAATTAAGTTTTTTTTATTAGAGTAATGACTTCTAAATCGCCATAATATTCTTTTGTCTCGCCATACAAATTGAGTAATTGGTGGATGGGACTATTCGGTTTATGAGGCAGATACGAATACCGGATAATAAATAATCGACCAACGAAATCTTTATTCCATATAGATAGATACATTCCTTCAGGGTTTTCGTAAAAGCAATATTCAGGTAGCTTTCCATGATAGTAATAATTCATTCCAAACCCTAAATGACAGGGCTCAAAAAGCAATACTCCCTTGTCGCTATATGTATTAAATTTTGCGCCAAGAGTTTTCCAGTCTGAGGGTATTGTTTGTGCGTATGATTTGTAGGTGGTCATTGTAAAAATAATACTGATAAACAACAAAAACCATTTTATGTATCTAGGCATGTAGAGATGAATTAGTATTATTAATGCAAACAATCCAAAAGGAATTATGTAAATAGAGTACTGGATTGACACAAATACTTTATGGAGTGGACTAAATAATAAAATATCAAAATAGAGAAGAAATAAGAGAAATACATGACGCATCCATAGTGTTAGCTTATCTTTATAAAACGTCATAATGATTATACCGTTAATAAAAAGAATGATAATAAAAGCTAAAAAATTTTGAAACTTGATTGGGACAGAAGAACCATACAGTTGATTTGTGAATGCATCAAGCCACAGAGCAGGTCCTCCCCAAGGTGTTTCTAATTGGTGAAAATGATATTTGTACCACCATAAGGAAGGATGTATTTGATTTTTGACAAAAAAGTAAGCCCACGGGAGATATAAGATTAATAGCAGTAAAGAGAAAAATAGAAGGTGGAAAAGCGAAGAACGAGAATTTCTATGTATTAATATTGTCGATACAAAAAACATTCCATAAAAAATCACAAAACTATAGTGGGTATATAAACCAATAGCACAAAGCAAAACAGCTATCAAATAGATATACCACTGTTTTGATTTATTTGAGATGATCTGTAGAAGTAGTGGGAAAACTAATATTGCGATACAGGTCACAAGCATATACGCTCGGACATACCGGGAAAAATAATATACCACGCTTGATCCTGAGTAGAAAATTAACAAAATATACTGAGACAGAGTATCAATTTTTTTATTCGTTTGCAGAACTATCGCTGCGTACGATATAGCGAAAAATACGATCGACATGAGGCGAAGTCTTGATTCAGTATCGCCAAATACACTTTTCCATATTCTAAGAAGTATAAAATAAAAAGGTGGATTTCCAGGATCATAACGTATACCTGAAATTAACGATATATAATCTGCATTAGAAACTGTAGCAGAATATATTTCATCCCAATCATATGAATGATTTAGGTTATAGATGCGAATAATAATCGCAAATAATAATAGAAGCATGACGGGAATGTACTTATAGTAATAAATCATTTTGTTTGAGATAAAAAGTCAGTTTGATTTAGGATTACATAGTAAAGCCATGTAGAGAGATTCTTTAGTAGATATTCCATGCAATAAAGTATCAGAAATATGTAAAAAAGTAAAAACCCCGACGATTCCGTCGGGGTTTTCTTAGACAGAAATATTTCTCACTAAGTAGTCAATTAACCACCGATCTTATACATTCCGGTGCCGCAGACTGGACATTTGCCTTTCATTGCCGGTTTACCGTTTTTCATCGTTACTTTGACTGCATTTGGATCTTCGCGTTTCGCACGACATTTTACACAATACATGCTTGCCATAAAGATGGTTCACCTCCTCTCATTAAAATTATATTTTACAAATTAACCTAAATCTCTCATATAAAAGTACAAACCGAATTCAAAAGTAATAGCTATCGTAGCGAGTATGAGAGT
Organism: uncultured Gammaproteobacteria bacterium; assembly: GCA_964449675.1. Classification (GTDB taxonomy): domain Bacteria; phylum Patescibacteriota; class Microgenomatia; order UBA10105; family UBA927; genus CAYVAR01. Next base: position 18,299 of record CAYVAR010000014.1, on the reverse strand, counting down.
TTTTTTCATATCATGTCGTATTACTAACAGATCATCAATGTGGTCGCTTTGCGTTTTTGTAAACGGTGTTAGACCAACCTTTGGTAAAAACTGAAAAGAGTTATGAGATACGAATTCTTGTTCGGCAGGAATAATTTTTTGAGTGGAAGAGATTGTATGAATAACTTTTTGTGTGCTTCGATGATACTCTGCTGCAATCTTTTCTTTTTTCGTTTTTTTCGGCATACCAGGTAGTGAAAATTCGACCATTGCGTTTTACGCTGCCGAAATTTCAATCTCCCTTCGTTTATAGGTGTTCATAGCAATACCAGGTAATCCTAAGAGTTCGCAATGTACCAAAGCGTGTCGAATTTCTACTACCTGGTATATATTTGAGGCTATTTAGCTTCGATGACCATGAGCGTAACATAGCTGTAATCACCTTGTCAATGATTTGCAAATAGTAGCGGCAAGTAGAAACCACGAGTCATTGACAAATAATTACTAGGGATCGTAACATGGTGATTACGAATGGTACTGATAATTGCAATACTTGGAGTTGTTTTTTTGTGGTTATGTGTTTTAACATTTTTTGTAGTAAGAAATTTTTCACACTATAATAGGTTAACGCAAGGCATAACAAATAAGGGACTTAGCGATGTATTAGAATCTTTATTGCAGGATAAACAGACAAGTAAGAAGCGTATAAAGGAAATTCAAGAGGTGTTGGAGCACACGAAACACGAAGGTTTGTTCCATATACAACGGATTGGCATAGTACGATTTAATCCTTTTTCTGATACAGGCGGTGCACAAAGTTTTACCATAGCCATTCTTGATGGGAAAAATAATGGCATTGTGATGACGTCGCTTTATACACGTGCAGGAAACCGATGGTATATAAAAGAAATATCTGACGCAAAAGGGAAAGGCGTTGAACTTTCTAAAGAAGAAGAGTCTGCTATACGAAAAGCAGCACCACATAGTATTTGACCAATATGAATAAACAACAGTATGTTACAACCGGAGCCATAGGGCTTGCCCTTTATCTTATTGCGACCGGACTCGCATTTGCACTCTTTAGTTTTATAGTAAATGGAAAGAACCAAACAGGAATAAACTCTGCTCTTTCTAAAAAAGACCAGGATCACTTTGTAGTTGATCCATCTCTTCCAAAAACAGAAGAGTGTCCATTGAATGGGCTTATGTACACCAAGCCCGAGAAAGAGCGATGGGAAAAAGTGCGACCGCTTGCGGTCATGCTTGAAAACCACGCAGAATCACGGCCTCAATCCGGGCTTTCCGTGGCCGATGTCGTCTATGAAGCGGTTGCTGAAGGTGGTATCACACGATTTATGGGTATATTTTACTGTGGTACAGCAGCAAAGCCTGCACTCCTGGCGCCGGTCCGAAGTGCGCGGACGTACTTCCTGCCATGGGTTCTCGAGTACGACGCCCTTTACAGTCACGTCGGTGGTGCGGGAAGGTGTAGTGATGATACCGTTGACGAGCGGGCAAAGGCTCTGTGTCAGATCGACCAATACAAAATTAAAGATTTGGATCAATTTGGTATATCGTTTCCCACCTGTTATCGCAATTACGATCGGCTGGATCATCCGGTCGCCACCGAACACACGATGGTATGTTTTACTGATAAGCTGTATAAAGTGGCAAGCGAACGAGGATGGACCAATGTGGATACGAAAGGAGTGAGTTGGGATAAAGATTTTCACGCATGGAAATTTAAAGATGATGCGCCGGCTGCCGAGCGCGGTGCGTCTTTTTCAGCGAGCTTTGTCGCATGGAAGGGATACGAAGCGGAGTATGGTGTACGCTGGAGCTATGATCCAACAACGAACATGTATAAACGATTTAACGGTGGCAAGGAACATTTGGATCTTGAAACGAAATTGCAGCTACAGGCAAAAGTCGTGGTTGTTCTTTTTGCGAAAGAAATCGGTCCAGTTGACAATCATGCCCATCTTTTATATACCAATGTAGGAAGCGGGGATGGACTCGTGTGGCAAGATGGAAAAGCAACAAAAGTGACATGGAAAAAAGCACTTCGGACAGATCGAACGATGTTTTACGACAATAAAGGCAATGAGGTAAAATTTAATCGAGGTCAATTGTGGATAGAAATGCTACCCATCGGATCTCCAATCTCCTAGTTCACAGTAGCATACTGATGTTTGGATTTCTGCCCCGGTAATCCTTGAACTGCAATCGAGGAAAAGAGAGATCTATGATGCTTGAAGATATAATTATTTCTCGAGTTCGCGTTAAAATACTTTCTTTATTTCTTTCAAATCCTAAGGGCATGTTTCATGTTCGTGATATAGTTCGTAAAGTGGGCGAAGAGATAAATGCTGTTAGACGTGAGCTTTCTCATATGGAGAAAGCCGGAATGGTGACAAAAGAACAACGGGCGAACAGATTATTTTACACATTTCGCAGGGACTATTCGCTCTACTTTGAACTTTTGGAATTAGTGGGAAAAACCACGGGGCTGGGGTTTGATTTACTTAAAAATAAAGCAAAGCTTGGTAAAATAAAATTTGCGATGATCGCGGGTCGATTCCTTCGTGATTTGCCAAAACGATCAAGCACAGATGTTGATCTTTTAGTCGTTGGGGCGGTAGTACTTCCCGAACTAGCGCAACTTGTTAAGCAGGAAGAAGTTCGCCGAAACCGAGAGTTAAACTATACGGTCATGACGGAAGAAGAATTTGCGTTTCGAAAAAACAGGAGAGATCCATTTGTGTTGTCAGTGTTAGAACGTTCAAGAACTATGATTATTGGAGACGAGGAAGAACTTATCGGATGAAATACATCCTCTTACGCTATGTTCAAAAGTCCAAAGCGAGTATTTATTCTCCTTATTATATTATCTTTTTTACTGATTTTGATAGACCTGCCAGAAAGGTACCCTGTTAAGTTCTCATTATTTGGATATTCTGTGGATACTATTATTTCGCCTGTTTCTATTAACCTGTCAAAAATTGGCATCGCTTTTGAAAAAAAATTCTCGACGCATTTGGGTCTCGATCTTTCCGGAGGCACTCACATTGCTCTTTCTGCCGATATGAGTGATATTAAATCTTCTGAGCGAGACAATGCGCTTGAAAGTACGAAACAGGTTATTGAACGGCGTGTTAATTTTTTTGGTGTAAGTGAGCCCACTGTACAAACGGCAAAAAGTAAAGATAGTTATAGGATAATCGTTGAACTCCCTGGGATAACCGATGTTGATGCGGCGGTAAGCGTACTTGGTCAAACGGCAAAATTAGAGTTTCGAGAATTTATTATCGAACCAAGTGCCACAGATAGTGGACTCTCTGTACTTCCTTTACTCCAAACAACAAAATCACTTGATATAACTGGTAAAGATCTGATGCGTGCTGCATTATCCTTTAGCAGTGAGACCGGGGAACCGCAAGTTGCTATAGAATTTACGTCGGAAGGTGGAAAAAAGTTTGCCGATGCTACGACGCGACTTATTGGTAAACGGCTACCGATTTTTCTCGATAGTACTGCGCTCACATGGCCTACGGTGCGTACCATTATAAGCGACGGCCAAGGAGTGATAAGTGGAGGATTTACAAGAGAGGGAGCGAAGATGTTAGCTTTGCAACTCAATGCTGGTGCGCTGCCGGTTCCGGTATCTATTATCGAAAAACGTACGGTTGGAGCTACTCTTGGGGCAATATCAGTAGCCAAAAGTGTGCAAGCGGGATTTATTGGGCTTATTATTGTTGCAATTTTTATGACTGTTCAATACGGAAAATTAGGATTACTCGCAGATTTTGCACTTATTCTTTATGGTCTTATAACCTTTGCCATATTTCGATGGATTCCGATTACGCTTACACTTCCCGGTATAGCAGGGTTTATCTTATCAATTGGTATGGCAGTTGACAGTAATATACTTATTTTTGAACGATTTAAAGAAGAAAAACGATCTGGTAAGCCGTGGCATATTGCTATGGAGTTAGGATTTGGTAAGGCGTGGGATAGCATACGTGACGCAAATGTCACAACGATACTCACTTGTATTATTTTATATAACCCCGGCAATTGGTCATTTTTACCAAGCACAGGACTCGTACGTGGTTTTGCTGTAACTCTTTTTATTGGAGTACTTGTTAGTCTCTTTACTGGGATTATAGTAACAAGGACGTTTGTGAGAGTGCTATATCGGGAAAATCCTAAATCCTAATTTCTAAATCCTAAACAATATTAAAATATCAAATTCAATAATCAAACAATACAAGCATTTGAATTTTGAGCATTGGGATTTGTTTAAAATTTAGGATTTAGTGCTTAGAATTTATGATAAAATTTAGTAAGTACATCTGGCTCTACTTTCTAATTTCGGGCTTAATCCTTGTACCGGGGATTATCTCACTTGTCGTTTATGGTTTGCGACCTGCTATTGATTTTACCGGTGGGACACTTATAGAACTTAAATTCACTTCGCCAGTAGATTACACTACAGTTGAACGCATAGCAAAAAAAAGTAATATCGAAATTGCAAGCAATCAAACGACCGGCAACAATACACTTTTACTTCGCATGAAACCTGAAAAAGAGTCTTCGATCGCATCATTTCAAGCGCAACTTGTATCTCTTTCCTCTCCGCCCGCCGAAATACTTCGTAATGAAACTGTTGGTCCAATCTTGGGAAAAGAACTTCTTTCAAAAGCGACCATAGCAGCGATTCTTGCTATTGCTGCGATATTTGGATACGTTGCGTATTCTTTCAAAAATATAAAGTTTGGTGTTTCTGCGATCATCGCACTCGTACACGATTTATTAGTTGTCCTTGGAATATTCTCGCTGTTTGGAGTTTTTGCTTATGTTGAAGTAGATACCCTATTTGTGACTGCATTTCTCACAACGATGAGTTTTTCGGTTCACGATACCATTGTGGTATTTGACAGAATCAGAGAATACCGTCGTCGTGGGCAGCATGGATCGTTTGAAGAGTTATGTGACCAGGCGCTTACCGAAACAATGGGCAGGTCACTTACTAATTCCTTGACGATAGTTTTTATGCTTCTTGCCCTCATCCTCATGGGTGGCGATACGATTCGTTGGTTTGTGGTTGCACTTCTTATAGGGACAATCTCTGGGACGTATTCATCACCATTTGTCGCAACCCCAATACTTATTTTGTGGGAAAGGTTTGAAAATAAAAAACAGAGATAAATTCCTCCAAAATCCTTTAAATTCCCTTAAATTCCTCTATATTTTAATCTCATGCAATCTATCAAGAAGCACTTCACGATCGTTTTTAAGTTTCCCTTCTTCAACCTCTGCAAATAGCTGGTTCAGGATTTTTCCTACAATTGGTCCGGGTTTGCAATGAAACTCTTTCATTACGTCAAAACCATTTACTTTTAAATCTGCCACGGTAAATGGCTGTTTTTGTACTTCGACGAGTCGTTTTTTGAAAAGCTCTAACCGCCAAGAAGTTTCCAGCGCCCCTCCTCCTAAGCGGTCGCCGATACGAAGAGCGAGCATGTCACCCAGGTTATCTTTGCCGACGCGACGGATGAATCGACGCATGGCGCTATCTGTTTGGCGTTCGTCCACGCTAAATTGATGCCAGCGAACGAGCGTATATATTTTTTCAGCATCCTTTTTAGATAGTCGCAGACGTGACGTAATTGTTTTTATAGTACGACTACCAACAACTTCATGATTAAAAAATGTAATAAGTCCAGTTGCATCTTTTTTATATGTCTGTACTTTTCCAATGTCATGAAGAAGTGTCGCGAGTCGGACGGTAGGATCTTTACTTGGACATAATTTGAGAGCCATCAACGAATGTGTCCCGACGTCATACATATGATGCCGTTTCGGACTTTTTTGTTGTATTGTAAAAGAAAGAGTAAATTCCGGAAGAATTTTTTCTAACAAGCCGCTATTTTTCAGAAGTAGTATGCCGTCGGCGGGATATTCTGACGAAAGAATGCGAATCAGTTCATCACGGATGCGTTCATAAGAAATTTTCATCAGTAAAGACGTGTTCGTCCCAATTGCAGAGAGTGTCGTTTCGTCAATCATAAATCCGAGCTCTGTGGCTATCCGTACTGCTCGCATCATGCGAAGCGCATCTTCTTTGAATCGATCATCAGCATTGCCAACTGATTTTATATTTTTTCTTTTTATATCCTGTTGTCCATCATATGGATCCACCAATCTTTTTCCATCAAACGCAATTGCATTGATCGTAAAATCCCTTCTGGATAAATCTTCCTCGATTGTTTCCCCCCATGAGATTTTATCCGGATGCCTGTGATCGCTATAGCCCTGTTCACTTCGATACGTAGTAACTTCATAAATATCTTCGATTTTTTCTTCGCTTGTCGCTTGTCGCTTGTCGCTTGTCGCTTTTATTTTAATCCCAACAGTTCCAAACTGATTATCATAGAAACTATCTGGAAAAAGCTTGAGGATTTCCTCTGGTGTTGCATTGGTCGTAAAATCCCATCCTTTGGTCGGTCGACCGATTATAAGGTCGCGAACCGAACCTCCAACAGCATATGCTTCAAAGTCTGCGTTTTTGAGCGTATCAATGACGTACTGAGCTTGAGTGGGAAGAATAATCATAGACAATGTCATTGCGAGGAGCGAGTCTTAGAGCGACGCGGCAATCTCATTATGATAGAGATTGCTTCTCCGCCAGCTGACGGATCGCAATGACAGTTTGTCCTTATGATATCATAGACCACATGAAGAAATGGGATACTCGATCAAAACTCAAAACTCAAAACTCAAAACTCAAAATTGAAGAAGTTATAAAACTATTGTTGAATAATAGGGGACTTAAATCAAAGCAAGAGATTGATGAATTTCTCCATCCACGAAATCCTTATAATTTAGACTCTCAAGATGTTGGCATCGATACTCGTCAGCTTAAAGAGGCTGCCGTGCGTATAAAAAAAGCGATTGATAAGAAAGAATCTATAGTAGTCTATGCAGATTACGATGCGGATGGGATTACTGCCGGAGCGATCATGTGGGAGACGCTTCATAACCTGGGAGCAACCGTGATGCCGTATATTCCTCATCGGGCAGAGGAAGGTTATGGATTATCGATAAAAGGGATAGATGCCGTTGTTGAGCAATTTGATCCAACCTTAATTATTACCGTAGATCACGGGATAACAGCGTGGGAAAAAGTCGCATACGCCAAAAAACTCGGCATTGATGTTATTGTTACCGACCATCACGTCAAACCAAAAAAACTTCCCCGTTGTACCATCGTCCATACAGTCAAGCTCTCCGGCGCCGGTGTTTCCTGGTTTCTTGCAAAAGAGCTAGTTAGCTTCCACGCAAGACATGCAAGGTTGCACCTTGCACATGTGCAAGGTGCAACCTTGACAGTTTTCCACAGTGAACTCCTTGCTCTTGCCGCGATCGGGACAATAGCAGACATGGTGCCACTCGTTGGGCCAAATCGATCGATAGCAAAGTACGGGCTTGCCGCGATAAACAAAACTAACCGTGTGGGACTTGAGGCGCTTATAGAAGACACACGTGTACTTAAAGGAACGCTTGGGACATATGAAGTATCGCATATGCTTGCTCCGCGTCTTAATGCTATGGGTAGAATTGAACATGCGCTTGATGCACTTCGGCTTTTGTGTACTAAGCAAAAAGATAAGGCAACACTCCTTGCCCAAAAACTCGGGCTAACCAATAGAGAAAGACAACAACTTACCCTTGATACAACCGCTCATGCCTTGCAAGGTCTCTCCTTGCGTACGCAAGGAGAGACCTTAAGAAAATTATTATTTGTGGTACATGAATCCTACAATCAAGGTGTCATTGGATTAGTTGCTGGAAAACTTGTCGAGGAATATTACCGACCGACGATCGTTGTTGCCAAAGGAGAAAAATATTCGAAGGCATCTGCCAGATCTATAGCGGGATTTAACATTGTCGAAGTGATACGAAGTTGCAGTGATATCCTTGTTGACGTCGGCGGTCACCCCATGGCAGCAGGGTTTACCGTTGAGACCAAATACTTAAGTAAACTTCAAAAACGGCTTGAAGCAATTGCAGATAAAGAACTTGATGAAGAAGCCTTAACCAGAACTCTTCGCATCGACGCCAAAATTTCACTCGAGCTCGCAACCGAAAAACTCTGGCAAAAACTTCGCGATTTTGAGCCCTTCGGTTTCGGCAACCCCGAGCCGGTGTTTGCCACACGGGCTGTTAAAGTTGTCGATACCCGTCTCGTCGGCAATGAAGGAAAACATCTCAAGCTTCGTTTGCAATCATCTAACCATCCAGCCATCCAGCCATTGATACTCGATGCAATCGCCTTTAATCTTGGAAACCTATCGGGTAAACTAAAGCCCGGTACCTCTATTGATATCGCTTATACGATAGACATGAATGTATGGAATGGAGACAAGCGCTTACAGCTCAAAATAAAAGATATCCACTTTGATTAATATATTTTTCTCTCCCTCAATTTAAATCTTTAAAATAGTTCCACTACTCTATTGACAAAAAACCATTAAAATCCTACAAAATCATGCTCGAGCATGATTTTGTAGGACTAATGACGTAGAGAGAAACCACAAAAAATCCCCGATTCAGTCTGGCGCTCCCGTGCCATAAGAAAACGGGGATTTTGTGATAAATTTCTCTTAGCACCTGGAAGGTGGCCGAATGGATTCCTTCCAGGTGGAGTGTTTCACCTGCCTGTAAATTTGAAAAGTTAAAGATATTAACTCCTCAATAAGGCAGGCAGGTGGTGGGTAATGATGAGAAAGAGAAAGAAAAATTTTGTTGTTTGAGCATTCAAGCTCGATTTTTCTTTATCTATTTATCAAAAACCCCTTTTGGAGGAGATCCTTTCAACCGATAAAATCGATTAAAAAAATCTACCAATAAATCCTCAATTCCTTGAGGATCTCCTCCTGCGTGCAACAGCCCGGCGAAGCCGGACTGGAATTTTTGACCCGAGACAACCTCTGGTGTCTCGGGTTTGATAACTTACTTGGTCGGGGCCGGCTCCGTTTTTTTCCCCGGGCATTTGGGATTCAAGCATACAACAAACCCGAGGAGTTGACGAAGTTTTCTTCCGCAAAATTCGCAGAAGCTAACTTTTTGATCAGTGACAGTGTCAGTCACCGATCCTTTCGGGGCACACATCAAGTTTTCACCTCCCTTCCGACCAAGATATGGCTGGAGACAACTACTCATCTCCAATCACATCTTGGCCAAAGAAGGCATTACCGACCATGAGTCAAAAGTTTTATCAAAGTGCATTATCACAAGTTACTCAGCTGTTGCATCTCCTTTAGGATCCAATTCATACGTAACACCAGCTTGCATTTCTTGAGCAACATGTACTGGTACTGATACCATCCCGTCGGGAGTCTCTACTTCTTTCATCCATGTATCGGGATTTTTCGGATCAAAATCATCTAAATTAGGTTTGTATTCACCACCTGGTTCACCCATATTAATTCACCTCCTCGTGCTTATCCCAGAACTAAGTTTATTTGCTAGCGAGGTTTACATCTCCGCCTCGCAAGAGCGCTAGTTCGGGATTGATAGTTGCTAAGCTTGCTTTCACACTATCACCCCAGTACTATGCTTACCTTGCGTCGTGGTCTGCGTCCACGCCCGCAAGGAGCGCAAGTACTGGGTAGTTGGCAGTAAACTTTTCCTCGATGACTCGGAATAGTTAACTGACCAACTAAAAACCTCCCTACTTTCGGGAGGTTCGTTGGTTATTTTAAAAAGAAAAATCTTAGGCAGTCACCACACGACCTCCCTCCGCAACTCGGAGGCTAATAAGGACGCTAATAAATTTGTGACACGCACTATTCATACGCTATATTGTGTTTATAGCATGGCAGCAATCTACTTGTCAATACCTTAATTTGGTAGTATACTACTTCAAAATTTGATAAAAGCGATGATGGTGAAAACACACCAGAGCTGCGGGAAGAAAAGGCCGCCTTTGCAAAAAGCTTCGGCGAGCCGCAGTAGAACTCGCCGGGAATGCCCGTGACAGCAGTCAATAAGCGTCGATTCGTCAATTAGTTAATTCGTCAATTCGAAAAACGAAGTAACAAAGATACGAATTAACGAAATAAAGGTGGTACCACGGTTCGGCAAGCTCACCGCAAGCTGACTCGTCCTTTCCTAAATCAGGAATGTGGCGAGTTTTTTTATGGTAAGTGATGGTATTATGGAGGTAAGGTATGAAAAGGACACTTGCAATTGACACTATTCAAAAAATCGGCGAAGAAGTACTTCTTCAAGGTTGGGTCAATACCCGGCGAGATCACGGGAAGATCATGTTTCTCGACTTGCGGGACCGGTCGGGTATCGTACAGCTCGTCTTTTCCACCTCGGAGGAGTCTCCCTCGACTTCGCTCGGGACAAGCAAGCCCACCCCCGAGGTGATGAGTTTTCGGCCAGAAGACGTCGTTGAAGTCGTGGGAGTTGTCAAGAAACGACCAGAATCAATGGTAAATCCAAAACTGGAAACCGGGACAGTTGAGGTAAAAGTAAAGGAACTCAGGATCCTTGCTAGCGCCCGCGAACTTCCGTTACCAATTGACACAGATGGAAAAGATATCAGCGAGGAAGTACGTCTTAAGTATCGTTATCTGGATCTTCGCAGGCCGAGACTTCAGAGAAACATTCGGCTCCGCTCAAGATTTGTTGATTTGGTAAGGCAACATTTATTTTCTAAAGACTTTGTCGAAATAGAAACGCCGCTTCTTAGTAAATCTACGCCCGAGGGCTCACGGGACTTTCTCGTGCCGTCACGACTTCAGCCGGGAAAGTTTTACGCGCTTCCGCAATCCCCTCAGCAGTACAAACAGCTTTTGATGGTCGCCGGTTTTGAGCGTTATTTCCAAATAGCACGCTGTCTTCGCGATGAAGATTTAAGAGCCGATCGCGGGTTTGAACATACGCAGGTAGATATAGAAATGAGCTTTGTAAATCGGGAAGATGTGATGGCGATGGATGAAACACTTATGATTACGGTCATGGAAAAAATGGGCTATACGATAAAGCAAAAACCGTTTCCTATTTTTTCAAATAAGCAAGCTATGGAAAAATATGGGTCGGACAAATTTGATCTTCGGACAGACGAAGATAAAAAAAATGCCGTCCTTGCGTTTGCATGGGTCATCGATTTTCCATTCTTTGAAAAAGACAAAGAGGATGGATGGACATTTACCCACAACCCCTTTTCAATGCCGAAGAGAGAACATCGAGACTGGCTTCTTAAAAAAGAGCATATTGGTGAGATTCTTACTTCCCAATATGATCTTGTCTGCAATGGATACGAGGTTGGTGGAGGCAGTATCAGAAGTCACGAGCCGGATGTCCTTAAAACCGTTTTTGAGATCATCGGTCACTCGCCGGAAAATGTGGAGAAACAATTTGGCCACATGCTCGAAGCATTTACCTACGGGGTACCCCCACACGGAGGGCTTGCTCATGGCATTGAACGACTTATGATGATACTTACCGATGAGCCGTATTTACGGGAAGTGGTGGCATTTCCGATGACGAGCGGTGGGCAAACGAGTGTAATGAATGCACCGAGCAATGTGACCGATTTGCAGCTTACAGAAGTTGGTTTATCTTTAGCTAAGAAAGTAAAACGAGATGTTTATACGCAAATCGTTGAACTCCTGAAATCACAGAATATTTCATTTACGCCGTATAAGCACGAGGCAGTATTTACATCTGAAGAAGCTGCAAAAGTACGGGGCACAGATATTCATCAAGGAGCAAAGGCTCTCGTGATGTTTGCCGACAAAAATCCCCTCATGATTGTGCTTCCGGCCGATCAAAAAGCCGATACAAAGATGCTTAAAGATCTTTATAAAATTCGAGATTTGAGAATGGCAACAGTAGTAGAAGTTGAATCGCTTACAGGAACACACATTGGCGCCGTGCCACCATTTGGGAATTTATTTGACCTACCTGTGTACATGGATGAGGGACTTCGTGATAATAAGGAAATCGCTTTTAACGCAGGTCTTCATACAAAGTCAATTAAGATGAAAGAAGCGGACTACGAGGCTACCGTTAAACCTACTGTTGGTCATTTTTCCAAGAAGACTTAAAATGACTTTATAAAGTCATCCCGGGCTTGACCCGGGATCCCAGAAAAAAAATAGATTCCGGCTCGGAGGCCGGAATGACACAAGGATCAATATGGCCAAAAAGAAAGTCATCTATCAAAGGCGTCCGTTGTGGTGGAAGAATGTAGATAAAATACTTTTTTTGATTGCACTTGGAATATTTGTCCTTTTTATACCTGGACAAAATATTTATACATTATCCTCATATAAAAAGTCTAATAAAATCAATAGGCTTCCATTCGTTCCTCCTACTCCAGCCCCATATCCAGTCAATTCCTCAGGAAATTATCCCGGAAGTGACATAAGCGCGACAGGGGTAGTGATACTTGATGTTGACTCAGGAGTAGTATTATATCGGCGAAATGATGATCAAGAACTCTCTCCTGCTTCAACGACGAAAATTATGACCGCGCTTGTTGCCCTTGATACGTATAAACTTGACGATATCGTAACAGTAAGAAATTTAATCAATAACGGGCAAACCATGAAGCTTGTTTCCGGAGAGCGGATTAACGTAGAGAATTTATTATACGGCACTCTTATCCAATCTGGTAACGATGCAGCGTATGTATTAGCTGAAAATTATCCGGGTGGAATGGAAAAGTTTATTGAAGCGATGAACCAGAAAGCACAAAGGCTGCATCTCACAAAAACACACTTTACTAATCCTGTAGGGTATGATGATCCCAACCATAAAACCTCACCGATGGATTTAGCACGTCTGTCACAAGCAGCACTCAGTAATTCGGTGATAGCAAAAATGGTTGCGATACCACAGATAACTATTTCCGATGTCACCCACACATATTTTCATGCGCTGACTAACGTCAATCAGCTGCTTGGGAAAGTTCCGGGTGTGGGTGGGATAAAAACCGGGTGGACAGAGGAAGCCGGGGAAAATTTAGTGACGCTTATCGAAAGAAATTACCATAAAGTGATTGTTGTAGTCCTTCATAGTAAAGATCGTTTTGGTGAGACATCAAAATTAATCGATTGGGTATTTAGTACTATTACTTGGCAGGAGATAAAACCTACATCAAACTAATGTCAATTGGTTGCTAATTCGTTGCATTGTTTCTTCTTTGCCAAGAATTTCCAGTGATTCCAGAAGCGGTGGTCCGACTGTTTTTCCGGTAACTGCAAGCCGAAGTTCCATGAATACGTCGCGCGCATTGACGCCAAGTTTTTTTGCTTCTTGTCGTATTGTTTTTTCAAGGCTGTTGTGATCCCATCGCGATACCAATAGTGCTTTTTTTGCTATATCAAGAAGTTCTTGTTTGATCGGTCGCTCCAGCGTAGTGGGTTTGACATGCAAAAAACCCGCTATAGAAAAATATTCTGAAGGAGTACTAATTCTGGGTTGTACAAGCGGTTGGGCAGTTGTAAGTATGGATGCAAAGTGTTTGTCACGCGTGATTTTCTGAAATTGCGATTCGGCAACGCTTGCGCTTACTATTGAAATAAAATCATTTGGAGAAAGCATTTGTAGGTATTTGTGATTGATCCATCGACATTTATGTACATCAAATATAGGTGCAGTTGTTTGAATCCGCTCCAGGGTAAATGATTGAATCATATCATCGAGTGAAAAAATTTCCTTTCCATCAGGGTGTGCCCACGCAAGTGTCGCTAAATAATTGAGTAGTGCTTGGGGCAGATACCCTTGCTCTTTGTACCACGAAATCCACACGGGGTTTTTCCGTTTACTCAGTTTACTTTTGTCAGGGTTACGCAAAAGTGGAACGTGTGCATATTGTGGCAATTCCCACCCAAGAAGTTGATAGAGAAGAATATGCTTGGGTGTTGATGATATCCATTCTTCTCCGCGGATCACATGGGTGATGTTCATACTATGGTCGTCGACCACCACACCGAGGTGATATGTTGGATAGCCATCAGATTTTAGAAGTACCTGATCATCGATGAGATTATTCTCAAAAGAGATTTCGCCACGAATAAGATCCGTAAAATTCGTCGTTCCTTCTTTTGGCACTTTTAGTCTGATTACGCAGGATTGTTTTTGAGCTTTGAATTTTGTCCGCCAGTTGGCGGATTGAGTTTTGAGCTTGCGGCAGCGTCCATCATACATCGGAGGTTGGTGTTTTGCCTCCTGATCTCGTCGCATCTGCGCAAGTCTTTGCTGGGTGCAAAAACAGTAGTAGGCATGCCCTTTGTCTACGAGTTCCTGCGCATATTTTTTATAAAGCGCGAGTCTTTCCGATTGCCGGTACGGTGCAAAAGGTCCTCCTTTGTCGACACTTTCATCATAGGCAATGCCAAGCCACTTAAGTGAGTTTAAGATACGTTCTTCAGACCCTTGGACAAGCCTTGTTCTGTCTGTATCTTCTATGCGGACGATGAATTGGCCGTTATTTTTTTTTGCAAAAACGTAATTGATAAGTGCCGTATAGGCATTACCGATGTGGAGATCTTGTCCGGTGGGTGATGGGGCGATACGAGTTCGAATAGTAGTCATAGAATATCCTTCACGTTGATTCTAGCACCTAGGAACCGTATACTCAAAGAGATATATGGCGACACTTACTGAGACGGCATATCAAACGAGACGAGCAATAAACTGGACCATACTTGCTATCATATCCTATATTATTTTGCGGATTTCATGGGGTCTATTTGTTGCAGTATGGCTTTATTTTTTTCCACCGAAACCTCCACTTCCGAATCACGCTTTCGGTGTACTTCCCGCTTTAAAATTTCCACTTGCGACGGCATCAGCGTCAGGAGAACTGACGTTTCGCCTTGAGACTATAGAAGGCACTGTTCCAAAAGCATCAGAGTCTGCGACCGTTTACTTTATGCCAAAGACTTCTGCGAATTTATTAGCGCTTAATAAGACGCAGGATTTTGCAAAACGACTTGGTTTTGATATAAATCCTATTGCGGAGACAAAAAATATTTATCGATTTAACGATACTGACTTTATTCTACGGACGCTTCGCTACGACATTGTGTCCAATAACTTTCTTCTTCGATATGCATTTGAAGAAGATACAGGGGTATTTTCCGAAAAGAATTTTTTGAGTAGTGACGCATTAGTTTCTGAAGCAAAAAATATTTTACAAACGTATGATTTATATGTTGACGATATTCAAACTGGAACAACAAAAACTTCTTTTCTTAAACTCGTTGGAAACACACTCATACCAACGACTAGTTTATCTGTAGCTGATGCAGTACGCGTAGATTTTTTGTATCGTTCTATTGGAAATACACCGATAGTTACTCCTAATCCTACGGAAGGATTAATTTCTTTCATATTTTCAGGTTCGGTAAATGACAAAAAGCGTCTCATTGAACTCTCATATACGTTCTGGCCAATTGACTATCAAACAACTGCAACATATGGGCTAAAATCCAGTAGTCAAGCGTGGCAAGAGTTACAAAGCGGATCGGGATATATTGCGAAATATCCAAAGACTGGGTCGACGGCTGTAATTCGCAATGTCTATACAGGGTATTACAATTCAATAAGTCCGCAAACATACTTACAGCCGGTTTTTGTATTTGAGGGAGACAATGGATTTATGGCCTACGTTTCGGCTGTTGCATCTCCATGGACCGAGTAACGGTATTTAGACCAAGTCCATCCAATGTGTGTCTGTTTCCACAGTGAGTTCAAGATAGACTTTTTTGCTCGTTGCTGTTTCTAATTCCTTTCTTGCAGCCATACTGATTTCTTTAATCATTTTGCCTGATTTTCCGATTATCATCGATTTATAGCGATCAGCTGATGTGAGGATACGTGCTTTGATATAGAAGACACCGTTGTCGCGATTTATAGTTTCATCAACGACAGTCGTGAGGGAGTATGGTACTTCGCGCCTGAGAAAAAGAAATGCTTTTTCCCTTATAATTTCAGATATAAATGTTTTGCTATCGATATTGAGTCCCGGCTGCGGCAGTAAAGATGTATCAACCATTGGTTTTCCTTCCGGGAGGAACTCGAATAATACCTCTATGAGATGCCCGAGATTTTTTCGGGCAAACGCAGAAACCATAACGACCGCGTCAAACTCTTCCTCCATAAACTTATACTGGACGATATGTGTGGGTTTTTTGACATCAACTTTGTTGATGACAAGGATTTTTGGACCTTTAAATTTTCGTACGAGCCCGAGTGTTTTATTTTCTTCGAGATCCCGCTCCCTGGTATGGTCAACGAGATACACGACGAGATCGAGCTCTTTATTGAGTTGGTTTTCTGCTTCGAGATTGATGCAGCGCGCGAGTGGATCAACGACTTTGCCGATTATTCCTGGTGTATCAACGAAAATAATTTGGCCTCGATCATCTTCATAGACTGCTTGAATACTAAATCGCGTCGTTTGAGGTTTGGGTGAGGTAATAGATACTTTTTGTCCCAGTATATTATTAAGGAGCGTCGACTTCCCCGTGTTTGGCCTGCCAATAAGCGCTACAATACCTGATTTCATTGAACCTATTGTACAATATATACGGTGAAAATGTTGAAATCACAAATCCAACGATTTCAAGATATGATTTTTTCCTGGTGGAATACGCACAGGCGTGATCTACCATGGCGACATACTCATGATCCGTATAAGATTTTGGTTTCTGAAGTCATGCTCCAGCAGACGCAAGTACTTCGGGTTCTGCCGAAGTATGCTGAGTTTACCCAAGCGTATCCGACTGTCCAAGAGCTTGCGAAGGCGTCACCTGCTCAAGTGCTAAGAGTTTGGAAGGGCATGGGATATAACCGGCGAGCCCTCTATCTTCATAAGACTGCTCAGATTGTCGTGCAAAATTATAGCGGTGGATTTCCAATAGATGAGAAATTGCTCACCAAACTTCCTGGATTGGGCAAATATACTGCTCGAGCAGTATTAGTGTTCGCTTATAAGCAAAACATCAGTTTGGTCGATACAAATATCCGACAAATTATTATACATTTCTTCTATAACGACAAACCGCAAAAGGAATCAGTTATTCAGGACTCCGCTGACCAACTCCTGCCCAAAGGCAAAGCATGGGAATGGCATCAAGCTTTGATGGATTTTGGAGCCCTTCGACTTGCTCGCGCTCGTTCAGGGCAAGCTTTTGGTAATAAGGATCGTCAACGGCAAAAACCGTTTAAGGATTCGAATAGATTTTACAGAGGGAGAATTATAGATCGTTTGCGAGAAGGGGACGTACACGAAAAGGTGCTCATCCGTAAATTTAGCAGTAAGTATTCCAAAACAAATGAATTTCTTCATTCTATTATCGAATCGTTGGTCAGAGATGGGCTTATTGAACGGGTAAAGCACGAAACACTCCAATTACCGGAAAAGTAATACCACGGAAGGTGTAAATCCGTCGTTTATTTTTTTATCATCAAATCATCACAAAATTATGCACGTGCATAATTTTGTGATATCCTGAAAGTAGAATGGCGAAGCGAAATTTTATCAAAGAATCATCAATGTCCGATGAACAGCTTCAAAAAACGGCTACTTTTTTGTATGAACGATCTAAACAGGACGAGCGGGACCGGACGTATGCTTCGGTCAAGCATATCCTTACTTATTTGGGGATCGGGGCGACGATTGCTACCATTTTAGTCGCACCAAACACGGCAGGAGCATTAACAAAGATGTTCTTTTCACCATCTTTTTCGTATGACCACGAAGGCTGGAAGCGGTACAACAAAGGGTACCTTCGACAATCACTGCGCCGGCTGGAAATGCAGAAGCTGGTTAAGCGTTCCATCGTAGATGGACAGGACGTCGTCACGATTACCAAAGAAGGGAAAACGAAGATTCTCAAGTACGCTATTGAACACATGGAAGTTAAGAAGCCGAAAGGTTGGGATGGAAAGTGGCGAGTCGTCATTTACGATATCCCAGCACGAGACAGAAGTATTCAGTGGGGTATTCGCGACGCTCTCAAAGCCATGGGTTTTTACCAGATGCAGGAGAGTGTCTATCTATTTCCGTATTCTTGCTATGACGAAGTAGAGTTTCTGCGTTCATTTTACGGTATAGATGCGATGGTGAAGTATCTGCTCGTAACGAAGCTAGAGGACGATACTCTATACCGTGAGTATTTTGGAGTCTGAAAGCTTTCTGTAGACTTATTTTATATATCAACCAATGTCATTGTACTAGTTCAGTACATCCCGTACACATGCTCCTTTCTGTTTCCACCGAGTAA
>CAYVAR010000013.1:0-38173 GCA_964449675.1 uncultured Gammaproteobacteria bacterium | reverse complement strand
GGTTGCTCTGTTTTCATTGAGCGATGATGTAAACTAATTCGCTGATACTTTAAGACTATAGAAGAAATAAACGTACGTGTATGTATAACCGGTGTATCGACAAGCGTGCTGGTCAGATACTATGATCCAGCCAACATGGCACCAATGGACGATGATACTCGAGGAACGGGGGGAGAACTGGCTGTTGCTCAAAATGCTTATGAGTTGTTTTCAAATGCAGTTACTCAAGTTGAATCAGGACAATCAGAATTAATTGAATTTCTTACGTATACTCATAATCCAGTAACAGGTGAAAGCCATACGTACTCAGAGCTCGGTGGGAGAGTTGCAGATCCATATGGTCCTGCATTTTCAGAAACTGTACTTAATGACACATTATCAAAAACTATAGCTGTATTAACTGATGAGGTTTCTGGTAGAAAGAACATTGAAGACTCATTGAATGATGCTCCGGATTACCGAGAAGGGGATTATGATTTAGATTATGAAACGCAATATCATGAATGGCAAGCAGCAACAAAAGATGTTGTTATAGGTGTGAAAACTGTGGTAAGCGATCGGGGAATATTACAGAAAACGTGGTATGTTGCAAATGCCCCAATCAGAGAACGATTATTACCACAAAATAGATTGGCTCGAGCAGTCGTCCTATTTATTAGACCTGAACTCAACCTACCACAAGAAAGCACTTATTTCCCTACCCAAGAGTTTTGATGACCATTGTGTGTAGAATCCCTGAAGGATAAGTGCCTCCTGTGATCTTTTGACAAAGTGATGTATATTCAGTATTCTTCCTTTATATGCGGCAGCTTCGAGTATCAGAAGTTCGGACACAAATTTATTTGCCCCAACCGGTGCATCAGAAAATTCGAGATATTGCAAAGAAGCAGCATATTTCTATAGCGCAGGTGCTTCGTGAGGCAATTGCACAAAAATATTTGCCCAATGAGCTCGAAGAAGTAGTGAGTATGAGGCGTTACCGATAGATTATGCGCATTCGTCTTTCCGCTTATCAGTATCGATTGCTTGCACGATATGCCGAGGATTTATCAAAAGCGACAGCTTTGTATAATGTCGTAGGATATTTTCTTCCCAGTGTACTACCTTCTGCCGTGCAGCCATCGATTTCGCAGCTCGTTTCTGGTGTCGCATTTGCTTTGACAAGTCTACTAGCAGCGCTTATACTTGAGGGTAAGGCAGGGAGGAATCGGTGATAAATCCTAATGATGTTTTTACTGTTGGAAATATAATCTGGGCTTTGCTCCTTATAGCAATACTGTTAGTAGCTCTTGTAGCGAAGCGTTAATGTACCGGTGAAAGGAGGCCTGTATGTTTACTGTACCTGAATTACCATACGCCTATAACGCCCTTGAACCGTATATTGATGAGCGCACTATGCAGATCCACCATGACAAGCACCATGGTGCCTATGTCAAAAATCTCAATGACGCCCTTGCTGACCTTCAACAATTTAACCCCTCGACAAAGCTCGGGGCAGGCAATCTGACAATTGAACAATTAATGACAAAGCTTGACCAAGTTCCGGAACAGGTTAGAACAAAGGTGAGAAATAACGGTGGTGGCCATTATAATCACAGCCTTTTCTGGGAGGTAATGGCGCCAAATGGAAAAGGTGGGGGAGGAGCGCCTTCAGGTGAGCTTGGGAAAGCTATTGATGGTGCATTTGGAAACTTTGTAGGGTTTACAGAAAAGTTTTCCACCGCGGGACTTGCTCGGTTTGGGAGTGGTTGGGTGTGGCTTGTGATGGATGCAAGAAAACTTACAATCATTGATACACCCAATCAAGATAACCCTTTGATGGAGGGCAAGACGCCCATCTTAGGTTTGGATGTCTGGGAGCACGCCTATTACCTTAAATATCAGAATTTAAGAGTGGAATACATAAAACAGTGGTGGAATGTAGTAAACTGGAGTGAAGTCGAACGAAGGCTTAAA
The DNA here is from genome assembly GCA_964449675.1 of uncultured Gammaproteobacteria bacterium. Classification (GTDB taxonomy): domain Bacteria; phylum Patescibacteriota; class Microgenomatia; order UBA10105; family UBA927; genus CAYVAR01. Next base: position 36,217 of record CAYVAR010000013.1, on the reverse strand, counting down.
GATGCAAAAAAATAATGTTGCCCTTCGGCAAGCTCAGGGTCTTCGACTCGTTAAATCTAGCAGGGTGGCTTGCTCTGAGCGAGTCCTGAGTGCACCCGAAGGACGAGTCGAAGAGAATGTCGTTAATTGGAAAGAGGTAGAAGCGCGATTTTCCTCCAAAAGATGAGATGAAATTTGCTGATCCATATATACTCCGGTTTAAAGAACCAAAATCCAAAATTCTTTTTGCTTCAAGTCAGTTGCAAGGCAGTCGAGACCGCCAGGAAGATTACTTTATCAATTTTAATGATGAGTGTTTTGCCATAGCCGACGGCGTCGGCGGCATCCCGCACGCGCAAGAGGCTTCGAAATTTGCGTGCGAAACAGCGATGTGGGGGTATAAACATATTAGGCTTCGACCTGGATACTGGAAAGACAAGAGATTGTTTATTCGTCGCATATTCCGTTCAACAAATATTTCTCTTTGGCAAAAACAACGAGAGATGGCGTATAAAGACGGCATGGCGACGACACTCATAGTCGCTATCGTCGGCATTCGTACGTTGTGGCTTGGTAGTGTCGGCGATAGCCGCGCATACTTATACCATGATCATCGTCTCACCCAATTAACAGAGGATGACGTTGATGGTCAGGGTCAGTTGACAAAAGCTGTTGGGGTCGTTCGTTATGGGCTTTTTCCTCAGTACGTCACCAAAGAACTTCTCGTTGGCGACAGCTTGATTCTTGCTACCGACGGGGTCACTCGGTTTATGAGCGATACGGATATTTTAAACATAGTAGAAGATGTCGGTGTAACAGCTCAGTCCCTTTCTGACGCTGTTGTTGAGCTACTGGGAAAAGCGACGGGTAAAGGTTCAACGGACAACATGACTGCAGTTATCATAAAACGAATCCCAACGGCTCCTTCATAGCCTTCTACTATTATTTGGCGTATATTTGCTATTTCAATATTCCAGTGTTATAAAGATAGCGCTCTCTTGTCGCACCTTGACAAACAGATGGTGTGTCATCGATGTTTCCGTAATGATTCCTCCACGCAGTGAGCTGCAAGCGTGGGAATAAATAATTGTTTCCAGGCCTTCGGCTCACTGTAATTTATTGGAGCTGAAATAGTTTTCTCGCGTCAAAAAATGCGAGAAAAGGAGGAAATCAAATGAACGGTAAGAGTACTGAAGTGGGGGTCTTCTTCATTGGGGCCGTTGCGTTGCTCTTGACGGTTCTCGTGGGGATGAGCAATAGTTGGAAGGAAGCGGCGGTAATCTTGATAGTCGCTGCCATTGCCTTCTGGCTCTGCGTGCGCTACGGATGGATCATCACGATCGGCGAACTGATAATAAAAATCAGTCATTGGCAGCTATTTCCGACCATGCTCGTCAGCAACTTCTTCGCACTTGGCCTGCTGATAGGCTTTGGACGGAGCTTCCTAGGGTCGCTCGGGTTGGCGACTCTCGTCATCGGGATGCTCTACGCGCTCTACAGAATTGCGGTGACACCGCCAGTGAACATGGCCGATCGGTGGACGGGGCTGGCAAGCCTCCTTTTCGTCGTCGGAGGAGGCCTTGTCGCTTACTGGGCGCTCACAGAGAATGAAAATTATAGAGTGGTTGGCGCTATAGCAATGGCAGCCGGGTTGATCGTCTATGACATTTTGGAATGGAAACGAATGCAGAAAACGATCAGCTTGGCTCGCGCTATCCTCGACCGGTCAAAGATAAAGAAGCACCAGTAACCACGCGTTTCGAAAATATCCTAACAAATACATATCGCATCGACGAGGGGTAGTATTTCGCTACCACACCATCACCATCTGGTGTAAGTATCTCTTCCTCGTCTTCTGTGTGCGCTCTCCCGCGTGCATAGGAGTCGGAAGAGATACCCAAGGCAACAGAGAGTATTCCCGCCACATAGGCAACAGCGCTTAAATGGCGGGATTTTTTTATTGTCTCTTCTCACATATATCTTTTGGTTCTATACTAAAGACATGCCAGGTAGTGAAACTTCATGACGATTATGTTCTTTTACGTCTATGTACTACAAAGCCTTAGCGGTAAACATCTGTATGTTGGATCAACTCATAACCTTGTTAAACGATTGAAAGAACATAATCGAGGTTTAGTTTTTTCAACAAAACCCTGTAAACCATGGAAACTTATTTATTATGAAGCATGTCTTAGTCAAAAAGACGCAAAACGCAGAGAATCATATCTTAAAACAAGTCAAGGAGGGAGGCTTCTCAAGCGCAGACTGAAGGAATATTTCTATCAACTGCGTTTTGCATGAAGTTCTACTACCTGGTATGCCCGATGAATTTTTTGGTGACATCAGTAACGAGCAAACCCCTCCGGTTTACAACTACTTTGACGGAAGCAGTTGGCGCAAAAGTGAGAGCGGGAAAACCACGGTCATCCATTCTCCCATAGGTGGCGAGGCAGTCGGAGAACTCCAGGTTGTTACCACAAAAGAAATTGATCAGGTGATTGAAAGTGCATCAACCGCTCAACAAAAATGGGAAGCGACTCCTTTACACGAACGCATAAAAGTCATGCATCTGACCGCTGACTGGATACGGCACTTTGAGGACTACCTTGTGTCCCTTATGATTCGCGAAATCGCAAAGAGTCAAGGAGAAGCAAAAAGTGAAATTTCTCGTACCGCAGACCTCATTGATTACTTTGCCAATGAGGCGCAGTCGATTAAAGGCGAAGAACTGGATAGTGATAATTTTCCGGGATTTGACAAAGGACGTATCGCCCTGATCGAGCGGGTTGCCTATGGAGTGGTCTTGGCGATAGCTCCATTTAACTACCCCGTTAATTTATCAGCGAGTAAGCTCGCGCCGGCGCTTCTTATGGGCAACAGCGTCATTTTTAAACCGCCGACGATGGGCGGGATAAGTGCGCTTCATCTGGTTCGTATTTTCCAAAAAGCAGGTCTTCCCGAAGGGGTGTTAAGCGCCGTGACCGGAGGAGGAGGGCACATCGGTAATTACTTAGTAGGCCATGACAAAATTTCCCTTATCACGTTTACCGGAAGTAGTGACACGGGAGTTGCTATCGCTCATCAAGCGGGGATGAAGACGCTTGTTTTTGAATGCGGTGGCAATAATCCGGCGCTTGTAATGCCGGACGCTGATATGCATCTGACTGCCAAAGAAATTGTCAAAGGCGCCTTTTCCTACGCAGGACAGCGTTGTACGGCGATAAAATACGTCCTTGCGACGCAAACCGTCATCGATGCGCTTTTACCCCAAGTCCAAAAACAAATGGAGGAACTCGTCCATATGGGAGATCCCAGAAGCCCGCAGACGAAGCTTGTGGGACCGGTCATATCAGTATCTGAGGCGGTAAAAATTGAGCAAGCGATTAATGAAGCAATTGCCGAAGGAGCACGGGTCGTCACCGGTGGAAAACGAAACGGCGCCTATATCGAACCGACCGTATTAACTAACGTGCAACCCAACTGGACGATTTGTACCTGCGAAGTCTTTGGACCGATTCTCTCCTTTATTCCCATTCAGTCCATTGATGAGAGCATACGAGCAGTCAACGCATCCCGTTTCGGACTACAGGCATCGGTTTTTAGTAAAGACGAAGGATCAGCACTCGTTATTGCAAAAAAGCTCAACGTCGGGACAGTCCAAATCAATGGTTCGCCTCAGCGCGGCCCCGATCACTTTCCGTTTTTGGGCGTGAAGAAATCAGGACTTGGTGTTCAAGGCGTCAAATACTCCCTCGAATCGATGAGCAGACTTCGCCCTATTGTGCTAAATAAACCTGCTTGATAGAATCACACCAATGAACTATCAGGAAGCGCTTAACAGGCTTCAGGCAGCACAGGAACTTTTCTCAGAGAAATCACTCTCCCGTGAAAAATTTGACGCTCTTAAAAAACTTCTCAAAGGAACCCACCCAAACATCGATGGCGCATTCTCAAAAGTTGCTCGTGAATGGGACAAGATACTACGCATTGAACAAAGGGATGTTATCGAGCTTGTCGCCCATGAACTTCCCGAGCACTCAGAAGAGGAGAAAAAACGAAAAAAACGATTACTTTTATTTTTGTCACTCTGGAAAAATCTGCAAAAAGAAGTGGCACGGGTCCGTGGAGAACTTGGGTCACAACAGGCTAATGCATCGAAGTGGGGTAACATTCTCGCCGGTGCCAAAGGACCACTTGGACTGGTTACCGCAGTTGCAGTCGGTTGGGTGCTTCTTGAGACGGTTGCAGTTGATATAACTGTTGCCAATCGCGGCTGCAATACGATGTATCCGACTTCCTACTCAAGTATTCCATTGCCAGGCATTTCTCTTCCCAAAGATCCGATTTCTGATGGAGAAACCGGAGTTGTGCGCATCCCGCCGCTTACGTTAAGCGTTGACGGTACGTCACCGGGCCTTATCCGCTTATCGGCATTTAACTTCAACTATACGTTTGATATTCCCAGTGATATAGATGTTACGTTCAACGGACAGATTCTCAACGCTAGCCGAGCTGTTCTTAATCTGCGATCGCAAAAACACCACGACCTCGTGGTACGTTGTTAATATTTATTCCCATTCCATCGTCGCCGGGGGTTTGGTTGTGATGTCGTAGACGACGCGCGAGACGTTCGGGACTTCATTGACGATTCGAGAAGAGATACGACCAAGCACGCCGTAGGGGATGTGCGCCCATTGGCTGGTCATGATATCCATTGATTCATACGCGCGGATGGCAACAACTTCTGCAAATACGCGGGCGTCTCCTTTGACTGCGGTTGAGTATGCACCCGTCATGACGGCGAAACACTGAAAGACGCTGTCATAGAGATGAGCATTTTTTATTTCTTCAAGTACGATACTATCTGCAATTTTTATTTGGTCCAAGCGCTCTTGCGTTACTTCACCGCGTATACGGACAGCAAATCCCGGACCGGGAAACGGTTGTTGGTTGACGATATCGCTTGGAAGTCCGGCTATTTTTCCGATTTCTCTTACTTCATCTTTATAGTAATTGCGCATAGGTTCCAGAAGCGTAAGCTTCATGTCTTTAGGAAGTCCGCCGACGTTGTGGTGGGACTTGATGTGAGATGCGTGTTTGCTTCCTTTGGATTCAATAACATCAGAATAAATCGTTCCCTGGCCTAAAAACGATGCGTCTTTGTGCTTGGCAGCAACGTCTTGAAAAATATCCACGTACAATTTGCCAATGGTTTTGCGCTTCACTTCAGGGTCTATAATGCCCTTAAGCGCAGCAAGGAAGCGTTTTTTTGCATCAACGATGACGAGATTTGCTTTGATTAACTTTGTGAAAATATATTTCACCCGTTTGTCAGTCTCCGGTCGCATTAATCCGCTATCAACATAGACTGGAATGAGTTGCTTGCCAATTGCTCTACCAATGAGGAATGCCGTAACAGTTGAATCAACACCGCCGGAAACCGCGCAGATGACTTTATTGTTGCCGACTTTTTCTTTTATATCGTGAATAATTTTTTGAGGATCAAGGGAAAGGGGAGAAAGGGTTTCTTTGCAGACGCCTTGAGCAAATCGCTTGAGAAGCTCGACTCCCTGCTCGGAGTGATACGCCTCTGGATGAAACTGGAGGCCGTATAATTTCTTTGCTTCATTTATGACACCGGTGAAAGGAACGCTTTGTGTTGTTGCGACAGCAGAAAATCCTTGAGGAAGCTTCACGACCGTATCTCCATGAGACATAATCACTGTGCATGTACGGAGGGGGAGTGAAAAAATACTTGAGGGATTTTTTATCGTCAGTTTCTGCGGGCCATATTCTTTTCTGGTATTTTTGACTGATCCGCCTAAAAGTTGAGCCATGAGCTGCCAACCGTAGCAAATACCAAGTATTGGCACCTTCAAAGCAAAGAGCTCTTTGGAGATCGTCGGTGCACCTGCTTCATACACACTGGAAGGACCACCGGAGAGTATGATGCCTTGAGGATGAAGTTTTTTAATCTGACCGAGCGCGTCTTCAGGATCTGTATATTGAGTAGAAACACCAAGTTGCCGAAGTCGACGTCCAATAAGATGAGTAGTTTGTGAGCCGAAATCTATGATAAGAATCATAGTATTATTGCGTAAGCGTTACTCTATCACCTTTTCCTATTTCTGCAACATGTATACAGGAAAATACTTTTATCCCAAGTTTGGCGACTTCCGCTAGCCCTCCCTGAAATACTTTATCAAAAAGTACCGCAAAACCAACTACGTTGACTCCTCGTTTTTTGAGACCTTCAACGATTCGTGTCCCGGTTTCGCCGGTCGCGCAGACATCGTCAATAAGAAGTATGTGATCACCAGGTAACACAAAAGAAAGATTGATGCCGGAAAATACCGTTAGTCCGGAGTTACTGGTGGTAAACGAACGAATTTCCTCTCGATAAATATCTTTCCATGTTGTGGGGACATTTTGGTCCTTGCGAGAACTATGGATACGGGTGCCATTGCCAAGGGCTAGGGTAACTGCGGTTGCTAGATAATTACCGGAGTGGGGGATGCCATGGATGCAATCGATGTGGTCGTTTTGAAATTCGTGCGCGATAAGCCGTGCTGCTGCAGAAAGAACAGAAGGTTTCATCCGAAGGTTAAATGAGGAAACGGATATGTAGCCGCGCTCGGCGTCGATGACTTTTGCCTCGCGCAAAAACTCTTCACGAAGAAAAATGAGATCTTTTTCAACCTCACCAGTTGCCATGCGTTAGTATAACCCTAAGTTTGCTCTCCGTCTACTGCAACTCTAGAGAAGATTAGCAGACTACCATCTTCTCTATTTGTTGCAAAAGAGCCCTCTAAATATACTTCTTCCGTTAGAGTGCCTGGTCCCACTTCATCGGTATATGGACGATTTGATCGAACTCTCAGTTTATCTGGTCTAGTTCCTTTTGTATCAATTGGATTCGGTGCTTGTTCCAATCCTCGGACGGTAAGCGTTGTTCCATCAACACCAACTTCGACCTCTTCTCCAACCTCAAGTATTATTTTTTCGTAGGGAGTTCCTTCTCTAGTAATTCCATATTCATTAACTGCCATATGTTACCTCCTTTGCGCCGTAGCATTATCCGTCGGCTCACCTCCGGTAAGTTCAAAAACTTCTGCTTCATCTGCTTCGGTGTATTCATGATCGTAATAGTATCTATCATCTGCGGTAGGGTTTGAAGGATGGTTATCGGGACGTCCAAGTAAGACCCCACCTCCAGAAATTGCAGCTAATGCATCGGGTTTATTGTCTGCAGTATATGGTGCTCCTTGGGCGCTTCGCGCGATTGCTTGATCAGTTTCTCCCATATGACCTCGCTTTCTACGCCACTAATGGATTCACTTCACTCACCAACCACAAATGGATTCGATACTTCGTATCTCACCATAAGTGGCAGATAAACTCGTAAAACTCGTTAACTGCCACAAAAAATAGGGCGTGAATCAAGCCCTATACTGAGAGTGTACGTAAGTAAAAAAATTTTGTCAACTAACAAAATATGGAGGTTTATGCACTAAGAAAAAAATATATCGAGATCCTTCCATGCTACTCCCGCTCTCGATTTTCCGTCTCCTGCAGCGTATGGAAGCATGTGTCCATCTATGCTCGTAACGACGTGGGAATCTGGAAAGTAGTGTCCGTGAGGTATCCAATTATCATCTCCATCTTGGAGGTAAAGGTTACCAACAGGGATGCGGCTTCGTTCTGTATTCCTGACACCCATGGCTAGGTTGACGGAAGCCTCAAACAATTGCTCGTCATAGCGAACTTCCCCGTGACTCCCCATTTTTTTCCTGAATTCATGCCAATATGTTGTCACGACAGCTTGAAGATTGGCCGTTGGATGATCAATTGCTGTGGAGACAATGAGCGGTCCATAGTCAGGATACACATGTATACCTCCTTTCTGTCTCCCCTTTTGTCCTCCTTGGAATGAAAACAGAGCATCTGTTGCTTGCGTCGACTCCAACCGTACAGCAGCTTGTGTCAGTTCGCTGCGGAGACGAGGATCCACAGGGTACTGTGGGAGTTGTACATCATTACGCCACTCATACACAGTACTTCTTAGTAATGGGGTTTTTCCCCGCGCCTCTTCGGGCAAGCCTGGCCAATCAAATTCATGCTCAACTTCGACGACCAGTCCTTTTGCTCTGAGCCAATCAGGGAAGCTTCTATCTATCGGTGCTGACAGATTAGCAAGATGTACTAATTTTTTATCTACAGCGGTAATACGCTCGGGGATCGGTTCAGCTTCAAGTAGTAGCATAGGGCGTAAATCAAGCCCTATAGTGCAAAGGTAATGAATGTAAAGAGGTATGTCAAGAACAAATTATTGCCGAATGAGCGAAAACCAGGAGTCAAAGCCCGCGAGTTTGAGTTTGCCAGGACGCATCGACTCAATCGTGATGAGAGAAACAATTTGTTCGTTGGCAAACCCTATTTCTTTGAGCTTCTCCCTTCCGCCAAATGGCTTTTCTATGACAAAACAAAAACCGACCGCGGTCGCGTTTGCCTGGGCGACGATGTGGAGAAGGTCGACCCCAGTTTTTCCTGTATCTAAGAAATCGTCACAGATAAGGACTCGACTTCCCGTCGGCAAACAATCTTTTGCAACCGTCAAGTCAACTTCTTTGCCGTGAGTATATGAGCGGCTTTTTGCTTGATAGGCAGCCTGAATGGTAATCGGTTGACCTTTTGGCGCATAAATAATATCGGGTATCGGATCCAGGTGCAGGGCTGTTGCGATTGAAGGAATGTTGCCGGAGGAAGGGGCAGTGAGGATAATATCTGGCTGAAAAAGCGATACCCCAGAAGCAAGTTCCTCTCCGATCATCGCGATAAGTTTTGTATTGATTCGGTGATTGAGAAAATGCGTGACGTCCAAAATGAGAAGATCTTCACCACTATCTTTCATGCGATGAACAAACGAACGTCCTTGGGCAACGAGCGAAGACGCCAGAAGCTTCTGCGCGCGGCTGTAGTGCGATGATGATATGTGGGCAAGGGAATCTTTGGGTGAAAGAAGGGGTAGAGTAGGAAAATCTTTCATATTATTTCAAGTGATATTTTCGGACAAAGGCTATTTGCTTGTCATTATATCCTAGTGATTCAAGGAAACGTTGAATGTGTGCTTTTGATTTCCCCTCTGCCTCCATTTTTTTTGTAAACGTATAGATCCATTCAGTGACTTCATGGGGAAGGAGGATCCACGCGCTTGTCCTTTTTGCATAAAAGTCAGGGCGGTACGTCGAGTGTGGTTTGTAAAAAAGAGCGACCGTGGCTATTGACGTTGGATGAAGACGTTTCAAATAGGATAACGATCGTTTAAATGTCTTGCCGGAATCAGCTATATCATCAACGAGAAGGACTTTTTTCCCCTTGATCGACATGCCAAGTTTACTCGTGATCGTGAGCTCGCCTTGTTTTTGAATATCCGTATAGCTTTGAATCGTGATTGATGAAACAGGTGTTTTTAAAAGATCAGATAAGATAAGACCGAGAGAAAGACCTCCACGGGCAATAGCAATAATCACTTCATATGTTTTATTGTGGGATAAAATAGTCGCGGCGAGATTAAGGGAAAGGGTATGATACTGACTCCAGGTGACCGAGAGATATTGGGTCGCCATATGCTATTATGCATTGATAGCTTGACGCATGTCAAGACGAACATATAATAGTTTGTATGAGTGGAGATTTGCATTACCGTAATGTTACGGTTTCCGGAAAAATTGCTACAGGTACTACCACGCTTGCCAAGAATCTTCAACACACTCTTTCTTGGGAATACATGAATGCGGGTGACCTCCAGCGCCAATATGACCGGCAGCATGGGGTAGATGAAAATCAACACGGCGCGTCCCTTCGTCCTGATGCACACGAACGGGAGATGGAGGCACTAGCGAAACAAACGCTTATTCAAAAAGATCATATTGTGTATGAAGCGTGGCTTGCTGGGTTTGTTGCTCGTGATACCGCAGGAGTATTAAAGGTTCTCGTTATATGTAGCGATGACGCAATTCGCATAGATCGCGTCGCAAATCGTGACAAAGTTTCTATCGAGCAAGCAAAAACAAACATCCATACCCGAGAAGAAGAAAATATCACCAAATGGAAAAAAATTTATGGTGATTACGATTTTTGGGATCCAACATACTACGATATCGTCATCGACACCTTTTCTTCCGGACAAATGGAGACGCTTGGCAAAGTATTAGATAAACTTGGATACAAAAATCACACCTAAATGTATAACAAAGTGACCATTTCCGGGAAAATTTGTACAGGGAAAACGACACTCTTTTGGTTGCTTCAAAAAAAACTTGGTTGGCCAACATTTTCCGCGAGCCAGTATTTCCGCGATTACTCCCGCTCCACTGGTGTTTCTCTTCAAAAAGCCGAGGAACAAAATCCAAACTTGACCCGCGAAGTTGATTTGCGCATGAAAAAACTCCTTCTTGAAGAAGAACATATACTCCTTGAGGGTTGGATGGCTGGGATTATGGCTGACCAAATACCTGACGTACTTCGCATTCTCTTGAGGTGTGAAGATGTCGAACGTACAAATCGATTTGCCAAGCGCGAGAAGGTTTCAGATGAAGAAGCAAAAGCGAGCATAGAAGAACGTGAGCGTAATCTTTTTACCAAGCTTGATGAAATTTATCATCGTTCCGACTTTGTAAATCCCAAAAATTATAATCTGATTATTGATACGACACGCAAGCCTCTCGAAGAACCCCTGGGTGTCGTGCTTAAAGCCATCAAAAACGACAGCGCGAGCGGTCAGAAAGCAAACTCCTGATATAATCCGTAGTAAACCATCGCTTCCAGATGACAGCACCCTCGGAGATTGGATGGTAGTAAGAACCGTGTAGGTGTTTCATGTTATCATGTTTTAAAACAAGATAACATGAAACAGTGACAAACACAGGAAGGGAAGGGATGGGTATATAGACTGGTATTTCATATATGACTAAACATCAACAGATGGTTATTCAACAACTAATGCTCTTGTTGAAAAAAAAATATGGAGCCGATACAAGCGGCCATGATTGGCTGCATTTGGAGCGTGTATGGAAAATGGCCAAAAGTCTTGCCCAGGGAAAAAACATTAATCAGTTTGTTCTTGAAGTTGCAGTACTCCTCCATGACGTTGATGACTATAAGGTAAAAAAAACCGGAGAAGCAGAGTTTTCCCGGACAAAAGAAATCCTTGCATCATTTCAATTAACTGATGAGGTCAAACAGAAAGTCTTTGCAATTATCCGCTCCGTGTCATTTAAGGGAGCGGGTGTTGATACGACACCGACAAGTCTTGAAGGAAAAATCGTGCAAGACGCAGACAGACTGGATGCGATGGGAGCTATCGGCATCGCACGTGTTTTTGCCTATGGCGGAAGAGCCGGACATCCGTATTATGATCCAACGATCAAGCCACAAAAGGCGATGACCTTCGAGGAGTATAAAGCTCGGAAAAAAACAACGATCAATCATTTCTATGAAAAACTCCTTCTTCTGAAAGACCGTATGAATACGCCACAAGCCAAAAAAATCGCCGAGCATCGACACAAATTCCTTGAAGCATATCTTAAAGAATTTTTTGCAGAAGTGGGGGGAGAGCGTTGAGAGTAAAGTTTTACTGCTTCGGAAGGGTTCCGCTCGCCCCGCCGTGGCGGGGCGCATCAAGAGATGCCACGGGCGTTAGCCCGTGGAGCTTCACATTTGACAAATGTATAACAGTGTAATACATTTATAACACGGATTATTGTCAAGAAGCTGCGTTGGCAGGAATGGAATATCAAACATATTAAGAAACATCACGTTTCGGTAACGGAGTCGGAGGACGCAGCGAAGCACCTGATTGCGCATAAACGGGGATACAAAGGCAGATACATCGTGATAGGGAGAACGGGTAAGAGGATTTTGGCGATCATCGTATGCCGAGAAAAAACCGGTCAGTATGTGGTGGTTACTGCCCGAGATGCAGATAAAGAAGAACGCAGGAGAGTATATGAAAAAGAAAAACATCGATCCGATTCCACATTTTAAATCCTATACAGAGGAGGCTGCATTTTGGGATAGCCACAGCCTTGCGGATTACTGGGATACGTGGGAAGATGTGGATATTGTGTTTGACCTCGATACAACGCGGGAGGAGAGCTTGATCGTACGGCTTCAAAAAAGCTTCAAACAGGCGCTTGCAAAAACTGCCAGGCGCAAAGGGCTCAATATGTCGACACTTGCGCGCATGTGGCTCATGGAAAAACTGCAGGAAGATGCGAGAGCGGGTCGAGCAGCACGGGGTTAGATAGTACACGCGTATGGAAAAACAAACGGGTGTGGTGGAACAGCATATCCAGCGTGTACGGGATGGAGAGCCTATCGTCATTACGCACCGAAAATATCCCAACGATCGTTTTGCCATCCGTCCGCATCGTTCAAAAACAGATGCAAGTGTTTTTGCGGAGGTGGTTCATTTATGATCCCAACAGAAGAACAAGCAAAACAGTTGTGGGAGAAGTATCAGTTGCCGGAGGGGAAGAGAAAGCACGTGGGGTTAGTCGCCAAAGTAGCAGAATTTCTGGCGACCAAATGTCAAAGTTCAAATGTCAAATGTCAAATCAACATGCCGTTACTCAAGGCAGGGGCGCTTTTGCATGATATTGACAAGAACGTTCCAAGTCTTCCGGGTGAAGAGCATCCGGATACGGAGGTGCGAATACTAAAAGAAGAGGGGATGGCGGAGGTAGCTGCCCTTGTCAAAACACACCCGCTTCGTGCGATTTTAGATCCTTTGATGTCCCCGAAAACGAGGGAAGAAAAACTATTATTCCTCGCGGACAAAATGGTCAAGTATGAGATTATTACTGTCGATGAGCGCTTTAAGCTTTGGAACGATGAACATCTTCCCGCCGATGCTCAATCACTTCTTGACCGAGCATATCCAAAAGTGAAAGCGCTTGAGAAAGAAGTTTTTTTATTGATAGGTATTGAGCCCAGTCGAGTTGCACAACTGGTGTAAATGTGTATACTAGAGGACACATGAGGAGGCAAAATGACGAAATTTACTAAAACAATTGTTCTAACTTTTTTTTCATGTATTCTGCTTCTTACTCCAGCTGTAGCTATTGCTGGTACGACACCCACTGTTGTCGTTGAGAAAAATAATACGGTAAAGACAGTAGATCCAATTGCTTCGCCGACAGCGACGATCGTGAAAAAAGATGAATATTTACTTCCATATCCCGGAATATTGCCTGATCATCCGCTCTATTTTTTGAAAGGATTGCGAGATCGAATCCTTGAAGGACTCATTGTTGATCCTCTTCGAAAAGCTGAATTTTATATCTTGCAGGCAGATAAAAGACTCAACATGGGAATGTTTTTAGAAGGTCAGGGTAAAAGAGTGCTTATGGAGCAAGTCATCTCAAAAGGGGAGAAGTACATGGAAAAAGCAGTCAGCGGTTTAACGTTTATGAAATCAACAGGTGCACAAGTACCAGCATATATTATTGATAGACTGGAAAAATCCATGGCAAAACACATCGAAGAATTAGATGCACTTCGTATGAAAGTAGACGAAGCACAAAAAGCGGGACTCACTGCCTCATTAGATCTTGTGAAAAAACTCCAAGGAGAAGTGGGAAAACTTAAGTAAAGCATCAATGTGTCAAGTGTCAATGTGTCAATATTGCAAGAGAAAATTGCAATAGTGAACACAAAATATAATTTTATGCTTTGACGCGCTGAATCATTGATCCATTGATCCGTTTTATCTCCGTACTTTTTCCTCAAGTTTTTTTCAGCGAAGCTACAGTGAATTGTTGTATGACTTTGATACAGAAATTTCTAGTTGACTGCTCCCATTTAGTGTCTTAGCATCATCATTGACACCAGATATAGTGTTTTATATTTCATGAGATGTCCGTATTGTAATCACGATGACACAGAGGTAATTGAAACACGAGATAGTGAAGATCTGACGGTGACACGAAGAAGACGAAATTGCGCAAAATGCGAAAAACGCTTTACTACCTACGAACGAGTTGAAACTGTTCCTTTAACAGTAACAAAAAAAGATGAAAGGCGTGAGACGTTTGATCGAGAAAAATTACGACGCGGTATATGGCGGGCAAGCGGTAAAACAAGGATAAAAGCACACGATGTTGATCGGATCGTTGATGAAGTCGAACGGGAACTTATTAGCGGGGATTCAACTGAAGTGACGAGCAAAAAAATTGGTGAATTGGTTGCAAAACGACTTAAAAAGTTAGATAAAATAGCCTACATAAGATTTGCGAGTGTTTTTCGGCGATTTGTGGACATAGAAGATTTTGAAAAAGAAGTGAAAAAACTGTTATAGCGATACCAATATACGAATACATACTAATGCTACGAATATAATACGTCAGATTATTTAATTCGTATCATACGTATCGATTCGTATATTAGTATCATATTTCTATATATGGATCTAACCGGTATCAGGCAAAAAGTTTTCCTCGACCGCTATGCTCGTAAAGACGAGAACGGAACTCCTATCGAGAAAACTCCAGAAGAAATGTGGCGACGCGTTGCCCACGCCATAGCACAAGTTGAACCGAAAAAAGAACGACCGATGTGGGAAGACACGTTTTACAAAGCAATGGAGAATTTTGTTCTCGTTCCTGGTGGTCGGATACTTTCCGGTGCAGGAACCGGATATAAAGTAACGTTCTATAACTGCTTTGTCATCCCGAGTCCCCACGATTCTCGCCAAGGAATTCTCACGACGCTTTCTCAAATGGTCGAAATTATGTCTCGCGGTGGGGGAGTAGGAATAAATCTTTCTAGTCTTCGAGCGCGGGGGTCGAGAGTGAAAAAAGTGAATGGATTTTCTTCAGGCCCCTGTAATTGGGCGGAACTTTTTAGTGTCGCTACAAAAGATATTATCCAGCAAGGTGGATCACGTCGAGGCGCCCTTATGCTCATGCTTTGGGATTGGCATCCGGATATTGAGGAGTTTATTACCGTCAAACAGGATCTCTCGCGTATCAATGGAGCGAATTTATCTGTTTGTGTTTCTGATAGTTTTATGGATGCGGTGAAAAATGACCGCGATTGGGATCTCATATTTCCAGATGTCACAGATCCGGATTACGATAAGAAATGGGATGGATATATGCCCAACTGGATTGCCTTAGGCAAAAAACCAATTGTCAAAAAAACCATCAAAGCACGAGCACTCTGGGACCTTGTCGCCCAAGCTGCCTGGCGAAGCGCTGAGCCAGGCGTCGTATTTATGGAGCGCTACAATAAATGGTTTAACAACTACTATTGGGGGTATGTCAATTGTGTAAATCCATGCGGAGAAGAAGCGCTTCAAAATTGGGGCGTTTGTAACCTTACCTCCATTAATCTTGCCAATATCGTTGATGAAAAAGGACAGATGAATTACCAACGACTTGCTGAGATTGCAAAAATCGGCATACGGTTTCAGGATAATGTCATTGATGCAGATTTTTATATCTTTGATGAAATCAAAAAAGAACAACTACATGGAGAACGGCGTGTTGGTTTGGGGACCATGGGGCTAGGGGATGCTTTGATAAAAATGAAACTGCGATACGGGTCAGAGGAAAGCTTACCAGTGATTGATAAAATATATCGCACTATTAGGGACGCCGCATACGAAGCATCGATTGAGATCGCAAAGGAAAAAGGACCATTCCCCAAAATAAATATCGCTAAGCACATCAATGGTTACTTTATCAAGCAGTTACCAGAGGAACTCAAAAAGAAGATGAAAAAGCATGGCGTGCGAAATTCTGTTATTCTCCAGCAGGCACCGACAGGCTCGACATCTCTCCTGTCCGGTGTCAGTAGTGGTATTGAGCCGGTATATGAGTTTGAATTTATTCGCCGTGACAGACTCGGAGAACACACGCTTCGCCATCCGCTTTTTGATGCATGGCTTGCAGAGTTTAAAAAAACTACCGGGAGAGAACCCACCAGAGATGACCGACCAGCGTATTTTGTTTCGGCTAATGACTTAACGCCGGAAGATCATGTATATGTCCAGGCAACGATTCAAAAATATGTCGATGCTTCAATAAGCAAAACCGTCAATGCACCCAAAAATCATACGGTTGATGATGTCAAACGCCTCTATATGCTTGCGTATGACCAAGGTTGCAAGGGGATTACTTATATGCGCGCGGAGAGTCGCCCGGGGGTACTTACCCGTGTCGATGAAGATAAAAAGGATGTAAAAAAAGAAGATGAAGTCAAACTCGGCACCCAATATGTCCCGGAGGTGAAACCGCGTCCGATGATGGTACATGGTGCGACATATCAAGTAGAAACTCCAGTCGGGCAGGCGTATGTGACGATCAATACCAATGGCGGCAATCAACCGCTTGAAGTGTTTGTCAATGTTGGCAAAGCGGGAAGTGATGTTACAGCGATGGCAGAGGCGATGGGTCGTCTTATTTCATTAACGCTTCGACTCGCATCTCCTGTTGCTCCCATGGAGCGGGTACATAAAATTGCTGCTGAACTTATCGGTATCGGGGGCGCACGGTCTTTGGGATTTGGAGAAAATCGTGTACGGAGCCTTCCGGATGCTGTAGCAAAAGTCATTGATCGGCACTTTGGATTTTTTACTAAGCATAAGCTTGATGAAAGCGTTGCGTCTGTGCCAAACGGTCATACATCACTCCCTAATAGTCATGGTTCGGCTTCGTTTCCCTCGACTTCACTCGAAACAAGCACCACAAGTGCAAATGGACAAAACAGTGATCAGGTGCATCCACAAGTAGAACCAGGAGAGGCACCGAGTGTCATACCTGCTGGGCAACAACCGTTATTCAACGAGAGTCGTCTGGTAACCGTAGACCTATGCCCCAGTTGCGGAGAAGGAAGCCTCGTGTTTGAAGAAAGCTGCAAGAAGTGCTATAGCTGCGGGTACTCCGAGTGCTGATACCCTTCAGCTCAAAACGCAAAACTCAAAGCGCAAAACCACAACGTAAAACGTAAAGCATTTCAAAAATTTTACGCTTTGAATTACAGTTTTGAATTTTGACCTTTGAGTTTTGAGATATGAGTATCTACACCCGTACCGGTGACACCGGATTAACCTCGCTTTTTGGCGGAAAGCGCGTCCTTAAAAGCGAAGAACTCGTTGATGTCTATGGCTCGATAGATGAATTAAATTCCTGGGTTGGGTACATTGCTGCTGAATTTTCTATTCCCGATGTCTCCCAATTTCTCCAGACGATTCAGTCAGATTTATTCACTATTGGAAGTACGTTAGCAGGATGGAGCGGGGACCTTTCAATGCTTGAGGGTCGCATCAAAGAAATGGAAGCGCGTATTGATGCAATGGAAAAAGATTTGCCGCCAATTAGAAACTTTATCCTTCCTGGCGGATCTGTGCTTGGCGCGCTGACACACATTGTTCGCAGCATTTGTCGACGAGTGGAGCGGCAGCTTGTTGGGTTAAAAGTACGAAAAGTACAGGAGGTACGGGAAGTACGGGAGGGCGATTTATTATTGATGATTAAATATCTCAATCGACTTTCAGACTTGTTTTTTATGCTTGCGAGATTTATAAATAACAAAGCTGGAAAAAAAGAAACAGTGTGGTTCGGTATTAACAATAAAAAAAGCAAGGAATAGAGGAAGGTGGTGTAAATCCACTGCTGTGCCGCAACGGTAAAGCCCGGAACTCTTCCTTACAGTCAAACCCGAGCAGGTATAGAAAGGTTAATTCGTTACTTAGTTAATTCGTTACTTAGCACAAAACGAAGTTACGAACTAACGCGCGTTACTAATTAACGTAGTAATCCCTCTCGGTGAGAGGGTTTTTTTATGGCAAGTCATGAATATAGTCCGCAAGCAGATATTGATCACTTTGGTTTTTTGGTTGATGAACAAATTGCGCTTCTGAAAAATACGACGTCGTTACCAGTAGACGTGCTTGAGTCAACCGCCAGAAGCAATGCGCTTATTATTTTTAATACGACGTATGCGTCTAATATCCGTTCCCTTTTTCATGAGGCAGATCGTCATGAAGAAGTTTTTGGATCTGAATTTCATATGGTAGATGGGAAGATAACTGCCGATGGGTATGGAACACCGGAAACAATGCTTGCAAGAACGAAAGAAAAAAGTCCGCAGCTTTATAACGAAGAAGAAGCTCAGGCTATATTACACGGAGTAAAACTTATCGAACATGGGATTGCAGATGCATTTGCATATTCTATGTATCACGAAAGCGGTACAAGATATGTGGCTTTTTTTGAAAAAGTCGGGAAGGACACGTGGAAACCGCGAAGTGTTGATGTAGGTAAAAGCGTTGGTCGTGATCTAACGCAGGCAGAAGGAGCAGATGTTATTCGACTACTGCACGAGCGTCGTTCCCAAGATACAAAACTTGTAGATGAGGGGAAATTTCCTCTTCTTATCATTGAGAAAGCGCAGCAGGTAAGTGCTAAAGATGTCGTAGAGGCAAGCCTAATGCGTAGTTTTGTAACGGCAGCTGATCCTACGAAGATGGCCCAATCAATCTATTATAAAGAAATAGGATTGCAGTCATTAGCGACGCCTCAGCCATTATTACAAGATCGATCATCATATTTACTTGAAGCGTTAGATGTTTCCAAGCGGTTATATGCAAAATCAACACGAGATATTCCTTTCAAAGGACTTGTTGCTAATGTTTTAAAAGATACCCAAGAGGTAGGAAGACGTGTCATACATGATTCTCGAATTGGACTTGAACAAGTGATTATGCATATTGGAAATTCCTTGCAAGAAAAGCGAGCTCGTATTTTAGAAAAACCTAAAGAAGGACATAGTTATTCTCCACAACAAAAGCATCGCATAGTCGAGCGCATTGTTTTCTCCCGTAAAGAAGGGGAAAAATCAGTACAAGAAAATCCTATTTTTCAGCAATTACATGAAAAAAGAGTAGCCTTGGCACTTGTACCCGTTGCGGGTGAATTTGGATTTGCATTACAAGTATTGTCAATACTTTCTGCCGAGGTACGACCTGCCGAAAAGAAGCGGTCAGCGAAAAAAGCACAAAAAAGAGAGGAAGAGAGGAAGAGAGGAAGAGAGGAAGAGAGAACAGTAAAAAAAAGTGAGAATGCGACAAAAGGAAAGCAAAAGGAAAGAAAAAGAATTCGCCGAACAAAGCTCGCCTTTTTTGAACAGACAAGAATCCTTAAGAAAGAACCAAAGCATATTTCACGGAAGAGAAGTATCTTTTTGTTAGGCGAAGAAAGATTACATCAAAACGAAAAACGGATAAGAGAGGGGAAAAGTAAACGAAGAGAAAAAATTAAACGGACTATTTTCATACGCTCTCTTAAAGAAAGGCAAGTAATTCCAACTCTCAGAGTAGAGAATCCTCTCGGAAGGACTCGGGATAGGCGAGTATCGAGAATTGGTAAGAAAGAGCATGGTCGGGGAGAGCCTAGGATTCGACACGTAAAACAGTTGCTTCGTGTTCTAAAAGACCTATCTCGTAAAAGAAACGTTCACAAGAAGGTTGCTTCCGAAATAGTGGATCACACGACAGGGGAAAAAACAAAGAATCGAGTAGTCGATAAGAAACAAACTCGTCGCCACATCGGCATGAGACGAGAGAATCAGATGAAGGAAAAGCAGACGATTGTATCAATGGCTATGTGTTGGGTGATATGGCTGCTTTTTCAGAGTATGAACGAGCGAACTGTAATGAAAAAAGTGGGTATAAAACAACATGTATCAATCTCAGATACTTCTACAAAGGACAGTGAACGAACAGAGCGATTGTACTCATTTGAGCAAACACCGTGGATTCTTCTCTCGATTATTTGGTACCTGACTATTATTCGAGAACACGGAGTGGGACAAACAGTTCATGGTAGTCCTCAGGGTATAAGAACTAAAAAGAAAAAGACTAAACAATATCGAGATCGAGTTGTTTTGCAACAGGGCAACACTTCATTACAGCCGAGTGGAATAATTTATCAATTATAAGAAATTTGACATTAGTGGTATACTATTGTTGCTGTTATGGCAGTCTAAATCATAGTATCATAGCAAAAGAACTACTGCAGCCGATAGGTGATTTCATAGAAATAGGAACTGCAAGATATCCATTAACCCAAGAAGCCCAACAGTTTTTTGATGGTTCCTACAGTTCAAATTATCCAAAAGATACCTCTGTGGTTGTTATTGGTGAACCCCACGAATCAAGCGAAGGACAGTTTAATTTGTTCAAAGGTTTAGAAGCATTTTTCGCAGGTAATCCCAGCCTTGTTCCGCAGACTATATTTTTATCAGAAGGAACAGTTGCCAATAAACCTATCTCCATTCAAGAGCTTATAGACGAAGAGCCCCACCCCTCAGATGACATCATTCGCCAGGTATTGCAATCTCATCTCATTACCGGCTACATGGCTTATGAATGGAAACACCAACACGGAATCCCAATTATTGGAACAGAAGACGAGGGATTATATGAGTTATCTCGTCGATTTGCCTCTCTATGCAGGGAAAATCCAAATGCGGTATTTATTCATAGAAAGTATACCGATGGAACCGGGTACGATATTCCTCTTACGTATGCATGGTCGTTTGCAGTTGCGGCGCGAAATAAAAGGATTGCTCAAGCCTTAGTAGAACAAGTAGGAAAATATACTAACCCCATGCTATTTGTCGCATGGGATCATATTAACGATCAGCGACATGGTTTTGAAAAAAAATGGGATAGCTTAATTAAAAAAATTTTCATTGATGCTCAATATATGAGCGTGTATGGGGTTTTACAGTTTCCCTGGGCTACAGCTGGCGAAAATTGGTGGTTATATAGAAACGTTCATGAAGATACTGAAATTTCCGATATTCATTATTTTTTGATGAAAGAAAGAATTGGATATACATTTTTGAGTCCGAAAGGCTCAGCAACCCCTGAAGATACAAGAAATTATGGACAGATCTTTAAAGCCCAAAGAAAATAAGACTATGGGTGGATTTACAACAATAGAGGCAGATCCGAGGGGAGCGATCTCATTTCTCAGAGCCTTAAAGAAGAAGGATATACAAGAGTTTCATCCAGACCGATATGAAATGGATTGGTTCACGAGGTCCGAAAAGAAGTAAGAGAACGATTGGGAAGAAATTCATTATGGGATAATCCATCTCCTGTAGGCAGAGGTTGGGATTATGAAGCCTTGGCTGGTGTAAATATAGGCAAGACACATCCTGTCGTTGATGATGTGCGCGCGTATGATGGCATTGTGACTAGTATGAAAAGCATGGATACGCATTTGTACGATTATAAAGATTCTCATGGAATACTTAGGAGAGCAAATAGTTTTGTTGACGCGTTTGAAGGTTTTACAGGAGTAAAAACTGTGGATGGATTTGAACTTCCGTTGGATCAGATACGCGGATATCATTTGGAAATAGCTGTAAGAACTGATATGACACAAGAACAAAGACAAGCATTCAAGAGCGTTCAGGAATATGGTCAAACAAAAGGAATTCGAGTAATAATTGCTGAGGTTGCATAGTATGGCATACACAATACACATTACGAAAAAAGGAGATTGGACAGATGAAGAACCTAAAATAACTCATGAAGAGTGGGAACGGTTGAAAAATGATGGCATATTGAAGTCTGTGGAAGGCACAGATGATTTTGCTTCTCATCGCGCTACAAAAGACAATTTATCTTTTTGGTTTTTTAAGGGGAACATCAATTGTAATCCTCCAGACGATGCCTCTATCCAAAAGATAAAAGAAATAGCTTCTCTTCTTAATGCTAAAGTTCAAGGTGATGACGGTGAGCTGTATTGAAGTTGCTTGATACCACTATCTGCGAACGGAATCTGGTGAAGTTGGATTTCCTTATAAACGATTGGCGCCCCGCAGAGTGCATCGTGTACGTCGGGGGAAATTGCTGAAAGATGTCTGCGGTTATTCCATAAATAGAGCGTTGGGACGCATTCAAGACTATACGTTGTCGCAATCATATCTACCGCGTGATCCTTTAGAATTTCGGGGTAGGCCGCGACAAGCCACAAACCTTCTATAAGCGTCAATCCCCGTAGTTTAGATTTTTTTGTGTACATCTTCATCTCTCTTGCACTTTTGCCTTTTTGTTTTGCCCCATTTTCCAGTAAGAGAAATTTCCAGGGTGCCTTTTGTGGTGAAATTTTGTATCGATCAAGTGAGACTTCAGTCTCGATATGTAGGGAAGATATGAGTTCGTATATGTCTCGTCTGCGGAACGGATAGAATACAAGTAAGGGCATGAACTTTTGTTGTTTGATAGGTGGGTTTACCAAAATGAGCTCGATATATTTAGATGGAGCTTTACTTATTGTCTGGAGTGATTGTAGATACTGGGGATGATATTTATTCATGAAGAATCTCTCGTTCTTGGTTGGCAGGGTAGGCTCCACAAGTGATACAGTGGTGTCTTCCTTTCTCGATGCCACCAGCACACCATGTGCACGAATATTCATTTTCGTTTTGCGGCGGAGTGGGTTGGATATTGAGTTACTGATATATGCTATAGATGGCGGCATGCATCTTATTCCAAAAACGCTTCCCTTGTTTATGGTAGTGATCAAGTTGCGTTTTTGTCACTAGCGCTTCAAGACGTTTTTCTAGTCGGTACATGCCAGATCCAAATTCTAGATCTGCCTTACTGCGGAATACCGTACCGATAGGCAAAAGAGGAAGCGCCGCCCTCCGTAGCGCGATTTTACTCCAAGTATGATCATCGCTTTGGCTTTGTGTAAACCGCCCTATTGTATCGCCCGGACTGGATGTACGTACTCTAGCTAAATTATCTTGTTTTTTTAGCTTCATGCCAACATCAAGAACTCGGGGATGAAGATAGGGGAAATGGGTGTCCAACCCCATGATGGTAGCAAGTCTTCCCGAGGCAAGCGTCAGATGAGGGAGGAGTATCGTGATATATTGTTTGAGGTCAGGTTCAGTCCAGAGATATTCGTACCCTATAAATAACGTATCGGCAAAGTCACCGGTTCGTATCACTCTGGCACCAAGACTGGCGGCATGTATCATGGCCGCATAGAGCGGAATGTCGTTGAGGAGCGCAGGGTCGTACGTTCGCGTGAGATAAATAAGCTCTCTTAAACGATGTAACGACTCCTGTTCTGAAAGTTCAATACCATACCAATGTATTCCTAAAAAATCTGTGATACGTTGTGCGTAATTGAGGTCTTCTCCATGGCCCTCGAGTACTGCAGTGAATGCTGGTATGGTAGGATCTAGCGCGGCTAAGAAGCTTGAATCTATTCCTCCTGACAACATGAGAGCATCCGCTCGTTTCGCGGCAATAGCTTCTTGTAGGGCCTGCCTGATTGTTATGGACACATCAGTTGTAATGTTCAGAGGTTCGTTTTGAGGTAGTTCTAATGGTGCCGTGTGGTATCTGTGAATTTTTCGAACGCCTATATTCCAGTGAGAAAAATCAGGTGATTGCGTAGCACTTACTTCGAATGCACTTATGGCAACACGTTCACATTCTCGGTTTACCGCCCGCACACCGGTTCCCGGTTTGGATCGCCAAAAATATGCGTAGAGTGAATCTTTCGCTCGAGGATCTAGTGGATTTTGTGTAGTATGCAATGGGAGAGCCGTCTTTTCATCATAAAGTCGACCTCTTTCATCGGGAACGACCCACCCACTGGGAGGCAATATTACCATTGCTCGTTCCCCACCTTCAGCAACCCACCTGTTACGCTCTTGTCTTAGTGTCTCCGGGCGAGAAATACATTCTGCGAGTACATAACCAGGTAGGAGGTCTTCGGGTTGGACAATGTCATAATTGATAAAATCAGCAGTCCATTCTCCTCGTTCTGCCTTCACCAGACCGGATTTTTCTTTAAGATGTGGCACGACGAGTCGAAGTTCGCGAAGGGTTGGGGCATGCGGGAGACAATCGACAGCCCGAACGTCACCCGCTGAAACCGCAATACTCACATCGAGTGATAACTCTGGGATAGAGATGATTGGTAAGTTATCTAATAACTTTATTTCTTTTGGTATTGTCATAATAAGCCAATCATATCATTTTTACACTGTTTTTTGCAGTATGCTCGTGCTATGATGAATACGTATGGGGAATAAACCAATCCAACTAATAACTCCTGCCTCGCCGGCAGGCAGGCAATCCGACCAATCCGACCAATCAAACAGCTCACAAAATTCTTCAGGAGTTGGCACAGGCTCGATAAATAAGGAATTAGAGGTTGGGGGAATTCGAAGTGGGGAAACGCCACCGCTTAAAGATATTGGTACACATGAGGTAGAGCTTACCCATGAAGTTGCAAGCGTTGGCGTTAAAGTGCAACCGACTTCTGTCGCTCTTCCTCAAAACGTCCAACAGTTAGGGGTAAAACCAAGTGGACCCACGACGCCCGTAGCGAGCGGATCAACGGTTACACTCCCACTTACCGATGACCAGATTGCCAAGGGCTTGCATCAGAGTATCACCAGTTCCTGGCGGTGGCTAGCGGAGTGGTGCGTGAGGAAGATAAAGCAATTACACAGTGGTCTAACTGGAAACAAAAAGTGATAAATGAAAAACTCAAAACGCAAAACTCAAATCTACTTGGGATTACAGTTTTTAAGTTTTTAGATGTGGCTTTGAGTTTTGACATTTGAGTTTTGAGCTTTAGTTATGCCGGAACAATTTTTAGATCTCACCTATAAATTACAGCTACTTGCCATCAGTTTTGTTTTTTTGGCACTATTTTTTGCTGGACTTACGCTCCTTGGCTACATTGCGTTTCTTTATTGGAAATATAGAAATCGCGAAGAGCAATCCCTTGAGTACGTTCTTTTACAGGTCGCAGTTCCTCGGGATAACGAAATAAAAATTGATGCAGCTGAGCAGATGTTTGCAAGCCTTCACAGTGTCCACAAAGGAGGATTTTTTTCATTCCTCAAGCCGCAAGAACATATGTCGTTTGAAATTGCAGCAAAACGGGAAGATATTCGTTTTTATGTGTCCGTACCCAGAAGACTTATGGATTTAGTAGAAAAACAAATTCACGGCGCCTATCCTGGTGCAGACATTAAAGAAGTTGAAGAGTACAACATTTTTTCCGAAACTGGAAAAGTAGCCTTTGCGGCTATTACGCTAAAAAACTCCAATTACTTTCCGATACGCATATTTCGAGATTTACCCACAGACCCTCTTTCTTCTATAACGTCAGTCCTTGCCAAGATGCAAGAAGGGGAAGGAGCAGCAGTTCAGATTCTGATTCAGCCAGCAGCAAGTACATGGCGATCCCAGGGGAGAGGATATATATCAAAGACGAAAAAAGATGAAGCAAATCCAGAAAAAGCAAGTTTTAAAGTTGACCCCAAATCCCTTGAAGCAATAGAACAAAAAACCAGTAAGCCAGGATTTAACACGGTTGTTCGTCTGGTCATATCATCGACAAACGAAGAGTCGGCAAACATGCATTTAGAAAATCTCCTCAGTTCGTTTCAACAGTTTACGTCAGATAACAATTACTTTACCAAAGCAAAGTTACCGCTTAAGAAACTTTTTATGCTCGATTTTATCTACCGGTATTTTCCGATTTTAAATATTCCCTTTGTCCCACAATACAGCATCCTCAATAGTGATGAACTGGCAACTATCTATCATTTTCCCAATAAATCCGTTGAGACTGCGCATATCTTTTGGCTCAATGCTAAGCGGGCGCCGGCACCTTCCCAAATTCCCAATAGCGGTTTATTTTTGGGAGTATCGAAGTACCGCGGTGTGGAACGGCCTATTTATCTTGGAGAAGATGATAGAAGGCGACATGTCTATATCATTGGGAAAACCGGTACTGGGAAAAGCCAACTCCTTGAGGAAATGGCGATTCAAGATATATTAGCCGGAAAAGGCGTTGCCGTCGTTGATCCTCACGGCGATCTTATTGATGGAATATTGTCACGTATCCCGCCACAGAGGGCTGAGGACGTTATTTACTTTGACCCAAGTGACGGCGAGCGACCGATGGGGCTCAATATGCTAGAGGCCAAAACAGAACAGCAAAAACATTTTGTCGCTACAGCCATTGTTGGACTCATGTATAAACTCTATGATCCCATGAAAACCGGCATCATAGGTCCCCGGTTTGAGCATGCCATCAGAAATGCGATGTTAACGGTCATGTGCGAACCAGGAAATACCTTTGTGGAAATAGTCCGCGTACTTACCGATAGTTCATTTGTCCAGGAGCTTTTACCAAAGGTCCAAGATCCCATCATTCGACGATATTGGACCGATCAGATAGCCCAAACGGCAGATTTTCATAAATCAGAAGTCCTTGATTATATCGTTTCTAAATTCGGTAGGTTTGTCACTAACAAACTCATGAGAAATATCATCGGCCAATCGCAGTCTAGTTATGATATGCGCAAAGTCATGGATGAAGGAAAAATACTCCTTGTGAATCTTTCCAAAGGAAAAATTGGGGAGGAAAATAGTAATTTCTTAGGGCTTATTCTCGTACCACGCATCCTTATTTCAGCGATGAGTAGGCAGGAGATTCCGGAAAATGATAGGCGGGATTTTTACTTGTATGTTGATGAGTTTCAAAATTTTGCTACCCCTGACTTTGCTCAAATACTATCTGAAGCGCGGAAGTACCGCCTCAACCTAATCGTCGCAAACCAATTTATCGGGCAAATGGAGGAGGAAGTGAAAAACGCAGTCTTTGGTAACGTCGGCACGCTTATCGCATTCCGTGTGGGGGTCACTGATGCAAACTACCTGCAACATGAGTTTCAGCCGACGTTTAATGAGGCTGACCTTATCAATATCGACAAATATAATGCGTACCTCAAAACCATTGTAAAAAATGAACCAGTCAAACCCTTTAGCATGGATTTGACGAAAGATATGATACAAGTGAATGCAGCCAAAAATCCCAAAGTTGCAGAAGCCATAATACAGCTGTCTCGCCTGAAATATGGGAGAAGTCAGGAACTCGTCGAAGCAGAAATAGCTCAACGCGCAAGGCTCTAAAGCGCTTTTTTGATTTCCGCGAGGGTCAGGCGTTTGTCCTTGAACTTTTTGATCTTTTTGACTATACCAACCTGGCTTTGGGCGTAGAGTTGATACCCACCCGGTGAACGCGCAGCTACCGAGAGAAGGCCCTCGCGGGTCCAGTAGCGGATTGTAGGGACGGTTTCGTCCGTAAGCTTGGCCAGTTCTCCAATTTTGATAAGCGGCTTGAAGGTAATTTTTGAGACTTCTTCTTTTTCCTCAATTGCATCAAGATAAATATCAAGCGATCGATCAACAGATGCAAAAATAAGTGTGTAATAGTCGTCGAGTGATTTACCAAGCTGTCCTGCCTCGATGCTCGCAATGTAGCGTCTCCGATCTTCTTTACGGATAATGGCAGGCGGATAGCCAGACTGCATCAAGAGGAGGTTCATGAGGAGGCGCGCGGTGCGGCCATTCCCATCGACAAAGGGGTGGATGCTGACGAGCTTGAAGTGGGCATCGGCTGCAACGACAAGCTCATTGCCGGAAGCCGCATGGAGCCACGCGATGAATTCGTCCATGAGGCGAGGGACTTTCGCCGGGTTGGGCATGATGGCCCGTGATCCGGCGATCCGCACCGACACCGTCCGACACCGACCGGCGTTGGCATCGTCGATCTTTTGGAGGATTAAGCGATGGAGCTCGAGGATATGGTGTTGGGTGAGGTTACCGCGTGTAAGACGAGTGAGAGGAGTTAGATACTGGAGTGCTTGCGCATGATTGACTGCCTCAAGATGCTCGACGAGCGTCTTGCCCTCCACGGTGAGGCCTTTTTCCACGACGAGGGCTGTTTCTGCCCGCGAAAGGGTATTGCCCTCAATGGCATTGGAGGTATAGGTTAACTCGATTTTAAACCAATCCTTGAGATTGCGGACAAGATCCGTGGGTAACGGCTGGTACATGTCCAGTTGCCGTTTTTTGACCTCAAGAGCGGAGAGAAGCTGTTTCATATATATGAAGTATAACGTAATACTTCAATGTTGTCAACTCCCTATACAATTTCCCCTCTTTACAAATGCCATCAATGCAGTAGTGTAAAATACATCATGCACGTTGCTTTTATCTATAACGTTCGTCACACCAAGCCCGCGCTTGATAAAGAAGCGCAGGATGAAGCAGAATTTGACGAGCCGGAAACCATATCCGCCATTCATGATGCGATTGTCGCTAGTGGTTACGAGTGCATAGATATCGAAGCGGATGAAGATGCATACGGGAAACTTCAAAAATTAAAGGGAAAAATAGACCTCGTTTTTAATATCGCAGAAGGACTGCGCGGTGAATTGCGTGAAGCGCAGATTCCTGCGATGCTTGAGATGCTTGGGATCCCGTACACGCACTCAGGAGCTTTGGCTGATGCAATCACGCTTGATAAGTCACTTACCAAAAAAGTCTGGCAATTCCATGGCCTTCCGACACCGCGATTTGTAGAAATTGGTATAAAGGAAAAACCATATGTGGAGGGACTACGTTTTCCTGTCATTGTTAAGCCGAATAGTGAAGGGTCGAGTAAGGGTGTGTTTAACGATAATCTAGTCGAGGATCCCAATCGACTAGTGAAAAAAATCCGGGATACGAGAAAGGCGTTTGGTAACGGGGTGATCGTTGAGGAGTTCATGTCAGGGAGGGAATTTACTGTCGCAGTCCTTGGTAACCCTTCGGTCGCCTCAGGGCAAGCCCATTTATCACAACCATACATTCTTCCAATAGTTGAGCAAAATTATGATATTTTTCCGGATACTATGAAAAAATTTGCTTCCTATGAGGCCAAGTGGTTTTTTGAAGATACGCTTCCTAACCCCCACATCGCCTATCATTGCCCGGCGAAGCTTACGCCGACGCTTGAAAAACTTATTGAAGAGCTATGTATCAATGCCTACACAGTACTCAACTGTCGGGATATCGCGCGGATTGATCTAAGATGCGATAGCGAGGGAAAGCCGCATTTGCTCGAAATCAATACGCTTCCGGGGATGATGCCAAATCTTAATGTTGTTTCCTACTATCCTATTGCCGCGCGAGCCGCTGGATGGGATTTCAACCGGATGATCGGCCAGATAATCACGCATGCCAGAGAGCGGTTGGGGATATAGCAATACTACCAATAAACAAATACTACCAATAAACCAATTGAGAACCTTAAAAAAGAGTGGGAAAGCTACTATACATGAATCGATTCATGTGTAGTATATGATTTGGTTATTGGATTGATGTAATAATAACAATGGATCAGAAGAACAAATGGTGGCGGCGCGAAAGAGCAAAAGATAGTGCGAAATCGCACCGCCACCAAAGGTCCAAGCAGAAAGGCTGCTAGTGAAATCTGAATTTCGTTAACGCGCCGACGAAGATAATTACGGCGAGCAGGATCATTGTGACAAGCGACATACTAATCCTCTTGCCGTATTTCTTATCTGCCCAAGGTACGAATTTGGACAGCGCCCAGATCGCTATAGCAATTACGGCGATCACTGCGATAACGCCACCGAGTAACACAATTGTGTTTATGGTGCTTGATGGCGATATCGCAAGGGCGCTAACGATCAACACCAGGGTGACAGCGACGACAGTCAACGCCGGCCAGTGGTTCTTGACTGTATTCACGGCAGTTCTCCTTTCTAGCCACAATAATTCCTTTACTTCCGAACGTCTTTTCCTGCTGCTTGGGCCAGGAGAGCGTTCGTTGCCGAATCTTATGCATGCGCATCGCTTAAGATTCAACTGAAGTTAGGGGATATTGAGGCGAGTATAGTGTCCCGCTCAGCGGGACTGATGGGAAAGAGCAAACGGCCCATAATACCTCTCTCTCTCAAGAAAGTCAACTTTATTGATTTGAGGATAAAATTATTGGATAATCAGATAGTTATGAAGGGCCCGTAGCTCATCGGTAGAGCATCGTCCTTATAAGACGGGGGTACTTGGATCGTCACCAAGCGGGCCCACTCATAATCTGTTATACTTCCTCGTATGAAACAGAAGACGGCAGTTTCACCAAACTACAATTTTTTTCTGCGTACCGATACCTCGCAGTATAAAGGGGAGTGGATTGCAATTGCGGGAGATAAAGTGGTAGCGCACGGGGCAGACGCGCAAAAAGTCTATAAAGCAGCGCAAAAAAAGACGAGTGCGAAAGATATTTCTCTTGCCAAAACCCCAGACGAGCAGATGCTCGTACTTTTGTTTTCCGTATGATCGTTTTTCACTATAAAGAGGAGTCGCTTGGTCTTAGGCGGGGAACAGTGTTGCGGCCGGTGGCGGATGTTTTTCTAAAATCGTCTTTCGGGGCATGGATTGAGTTTCATCCCTATATTGATTCAGGTGCAGACGTCACGATGGTGCCTCTTTCCTTGGGAAAACTCCTTGGGTTTCATGTTCGGGATGACCATGTAGAGCAGATTGGCGGTATACGCGGCAGCGTGCCGGTTGTCTATAGTAAGGCGACTATGCGTATTGGAGCTCATGAGTTTTCCGTGAAGATGGCATGGGCGCTTATAGAGGACGTGCCACCGCTTTTAGGGAGAGCGGATGTGTTTGATGCGTTTGACGTCACATTTAGAGAGCACGATAGGACGATAGAATTTCGGAAAAGGTGAGTTACTCTAGGTACTTGGATCGTCACCATGCGGGCGAACTACAAGAAGCGTGAGACTCATTGTTCTATGCCAATTAACAGAATTGAAATTGGACCGGGAGGGTTACCTCGGCAGGATTGGGTCGGGCGAGAAGATGTGTTGGAAGTAGAAGAAGGGGAGTGGAATAAGTTTGTAGGTGTACTACCAGAAACAATTGATGAGATCTATCTTGCGAATGTATTAGGATATCCTGGAGAAAGGGTAAAAAGGTGTCTTGGGGATTACACGTTTAATGTCCCCGTACCCTTAGCAGCGAATTACTACGAAATGGTGCGATGGGCAGCTCTTTTTCATCGAGTATTAAAGCCGGGTGGTATCGTAACCGTGATTGATGATAATACACCAGTAGAAAATCCGAATCGATACATCGTCGGGCCATTTACAGAGCAAAGGCGGTTTACGTTAATAGAACAAGAGACGCTTGACAGCAGTCCGTATCCAATTCCCGGGTATAGATTGGTATTTCAAAAGCCGGAGTGACATATTTAGAGAAAAAAGAACCTGTAAACAAACATTCGGATGAACGAATTGGTAGTTTTAGTTGACGAAAATAACAACGAAATCGGTACTGCCCTCAAGGATACCGTTCACACAATGGACACCCCGCTCCACCGCGGGTTTTCGTTGTTTTTATTTAATAGTAAAAACGAATTACTTCTCACCAAGCGAGCTAAAAGTAAAAAGGCATTTCCGGGCGTGTGGACAAACACCGCCTGCGGCCACCCGGGGCCGGGGGAGAGCGCAGTGGAGGCGGCGAAGCGCCGCTTGAATTATGAATTAAGAATTATGAATTATGAATTGAAAGATATTGAAGAAGTTGCGCCATATCGGTATCGATTTGCCGACAAAAATGGCATTGTAGAAAATGAAATCTGCCCGATCCTTGTCGCTTACGCTGATGTTGATCCAAAACCTGATAGGAATGAAGTGGAGGAGTGGAAGTGGATGAAGTGGGAAGAGTTTTTGGAAGATATTAAAAAAAATCCAGATACGTATTCACCGTGGTGTCGAGAAGAAGCAGAACTTCTTTCTCAGCTAGGATATCCGAATAAGTCTGCTGAATCTTGACCAGTCATTCTATCTTGAACACGACTGAGTAACAAGGAAGCATCTATACTGAGTTGATCTGCAACCGTTTGTAGCTGAGGAAGAAAATATTGTTCAATCTGTGCAGTTTGAGCCTCGGTAGCAATAGTGCCTCCTGGTACAAATTTATTAATAAGTGTCTGGTAAGTAACAACAAGTTCATCAGCCGCGCCCAGACACGGTTCTTTCCCCTCTGTTATAGCAGGTTTGTTGCATTCAAGGTTTTCACAATGATCTCCTGTAATTGGGCATACCCGATTTTCTGAAGACATTAAAGCTCCTCCAGTTTTACGTTTTCCGTCTGTTTGTCTTTGACGAGTTCGAGGTACTTTTCGGTTGTGGAGAGGCGTTTATGGCCGACGAGTTTACTTAATGTCGTAATGGGTGTCCCAGCCATCAGATGGTGGGCGATGAAGGTGTGGCGGAGGTCATTAACCTTAGCTCCGTCAATGCCTGCGATACGAAAGTATCGGTCGATTGCGGTTCTAATGTTTCGAATCAGAAGGGGTTTGCCGGTTTTAGTGATAAAGAGTGCTTTATTTGCCTGCCCTGAGGACGTCGGCTTAAGCTCAGTCGAAGCCCCTGTCGAAGGGCTACGGACTTCAAGATAGTGAGCGAGTGCTTCTTTGCCCGCTTTATTGAGCGGTACCATACGTTCTTCGTGGCCTTCCTGGGAAGCGATATGAAGCTCGATTTCTTTGACATCATCTGTAGCTAAGTTTGCGAGCTCTCCGATACGTATGCCTGTTTGTAAAAATAGTTCAACAATGGCATAGGTACGGATGTCTCCGCGGCAGGCGTCGCGAAGCGCCCGGTATTCCAGTTTAGATAAAATACGAGGCGGCTTGACCTCGTATTTGGGATGTTCGATCTCGATGGTCGGATCGGTTTTGACAATACTATTGGCCTTTAGGAAACGAAAAAAGGTTTTTATCGAATTGATTTTACGAGAGACAGATTTGGGCGTATAGTTATCGCTGCCTAACTTTTTGAGAAACGCCTCAAGTTCATCTCGAGTCACTTCTGCTATCGTTTTTTTGCCAAGATTTGTCAAAAATTGGGTGAGTTGTTCTATGTCTTTGCCGTATGCTACGATAGTAGCGCGGGCACGCCTGCGCGAGGAGAGATATTCAATA
The DNA here is from genome assembly GCA_964449675.1 of uncultured Gammaproteobacteria bacterium. Taxonomy (GTDB): domain Bacteria; phylum Patescibacteriota; class Microgenomatia; order UBA10105; family UBA927; genus CAYVAR01. The sequence goes on along the minus strand of CAYVAR010000013.1, from coordinate 3,323 downwards.
AATTGGTTATGGGCACTTTTCAGATCTACGGTTGTCATAGGTTTACCAAAGGGTCACACAAGCATCGCTTACATCAGTTAGGATTTAGGGCGACGCAGTGGCCTTAACGACTGGACTAATACCCTATAATATCATACAAAAAGCTAAGGAGCAATACCCATATCTATGAGATACGTTCGAAGCAAGCTTTTTCGACTTATAATTTTTATCGCTAGCCTACTTGTTATTGTCACGCTTCCGCAATCGATTTACTCGCTTTGGAAGAAAAGAGATATTGTGTCTGAGCGCAAACTCGTGTTTGAACGGATCAAAAGCGAAAATGAGCGCCTCAAGCGCGAGCTTGCCGAGGCACAAACTCCCCAGTATATAGAGGAGCAAGCAAGGGAGAAGTTAAATATGGTCAAAGAAGGGGAGAAGATAGTACTCATGCCAAAATCTCAAATCTCAATGACCAATGACCAATTAAATCAAGACAAAGAAGAACAAACGCCGAATTGGAAAAGATGGTGGAGGCTTTTCTTCTGAAAAAAGTTTAAAAGCGTTAATTCGTCAATTCGTTATTTCGTAAATTCGAATAAAAGCGAATTAACTAATAACGAAGCATCGAATTGACGAATGAGTACCAGCGGCAGGGATCGAACCTGCTACCAATGCCTTATGAAGGCACTGCTCTGCCAATGAGCTACGCTGGCTTCCGGGACAAAACCTACGGTTTTTTCCCGACGATTTTCCCTCATTTGTGTCGCGAGCTATTCCCCCTTGTACTGCACGCTCGCGACGGATTTATAGTCTGTTTATATAGCTATATCGAGAATCTCGAAGTGTTAATAAACTATTTACGGTTTTTATTGTACGAAAAGAAGCTAAAAAAGGCAATAAAATTTGACTTTCCTCCGCGATTTACGGTACAAAGCGGTGATCATGCGCTACAGCGAGCTTTGTCGTCCCGACGGATCCCCGCTAGCACCTCCGAAAAGAGATGGTTTTTGGGATCATTTTTTTTCGGTAGTTAGGTACGAATCATTTGTTAGTACCTGTGAGCGTTGCGGAGCTCCGGTGAGTGGACGACTTTATCTTGGGTTACCTGGGCTTACCGGAAATAATGTAGAAGTCATTGTGTATCGTTTAGAGCATGTTGATAGGGGATCTAATGCAGATCATCAGCCCGTACGAGAAATTACCAGTTAAATAAAAAGCATACAAGAAACCCCGCCCAGCTGAAAACAATATTGACCTTTCGGTCATAGTCAGCCGGCGGGGCTCTTGCAACGTTCATCTGCGGATATGGTCAGCGTTGGGTAGGCAACGGTTCGTCGTTTGCGGCTACACGCCACACGATCACGCCGGCGATGATGAAGCCTGCGAGTACACTCGCGAGCAGGAGAAGGAGCAAGAAAGCGCTCCGGCCGGACTTGCCGCCCGAGAAGACCTTCGCGACTGCGCGGAAAGCATCCGGCATATCCTTGACGGCGTGGTACGTGTTGTACGCATTGGCAAACGTGTTGTAGCCAGCCACGCCGAAGTTTGCAACCGTCCTCTTGCGGTAGGCGTTCGCCCAGCTGTTGAACATGATGGCATAGCCCGCGAACAGAAATCCAGGCACCATGACGATATAGCCGAGGGATAGCAGGCCCTCTGCCTCGGTCAAGGTGAGTTTCTCGTTTGCCAGTAGCACGAACGTGATGACGATCAGAATGTTCCATGAGAAACCCAGGCCGGCCATGAGGTAGCCGATCCACGCCATGAACTTGCGCCCGCCACCGGCGTGGTTGGCCTCCACCCAGACATTGCCAGTTGCGATCGAATTCCAGATGCTGATGATCAGGTTTAACACCCAGATCCCAGCGACGAGTAATAGTTCCATTGTGTCACCTCCTTGTGAATTGGAACTGCGTGTTCTGGATACAAAGTACTTGGGGAGCATACTCCTGATAGTTGGCTGAATGAACTTATAGTTCACCTCCTTATGTGAATAGATCAGCCAGTGAAGCTTAAAAAGAAAGGTTCTTTCCAAGCTCAACTGGCCGACTAAGGAAGTGACTTTTCCGCAGATTGTTAACGTGCAAGAAAAATAGATATGTTACCAGTAAAAAAGCGCAGCAAAGAGCGCTATTTATGGATTACATTGGATAGGATTGTAGCTGAGAGAGAGAGGCACTGTCAAGCCTATAGTGGGATTTCTTTGGGAAAAACTCCTTTTATTATATGCTTATTGACACGTTTGACTATGTTTGGTATAAAACAGTCATGTTTAGTACAAAAGTATACACACCGGAGCAAGTTGCTACTATGCTCCAGTTGTCTAAAAATACCATATATAGCCTTATTGAACGGGGAGAGATCGTTGCGAAACGAATCGGGAAAGTGTATCGCATTCCAGCTTCTTCGATTTCATTTGTTTTTACCGGGCTTGATAACGATCTGTTTGAAGCGCAGAAAGAGGATGAGAAAAACCTTCCGAAAATCGAGGCAGCACTGACGAAAGCTCGTAAAGCTACATAAGGTATGTCTCCGCGCGTTTATGTTGATTCTGACGTCATCATTTCTTCCCTCATATCAAAAACTGGTGCAGCGCACATACTAGTATTTGAAGCACCCATTGTACGAATCCTATCAGATTTATCAGTTCATGAGCTAGAGAGAGTAGTAAAGGAGCTCCATATAGCAAAGAATGCTCTCAGTAAATTACTTCAAAACAAATGTAGGATTGTACGGTTATCAGAAAAGATAAAGAGATTATTTAAAAAATATAGTAAGTATTGTCTTGATCCAAATGATGCTCACGTTGTTGCTGGAGCTTTTTTAACAAAATCACCATTTCTCATTACGTATAACATGAAGCACTATAAAGGAGAAAAAATAAAGCATGATTTAGGAGTTATCGCATTGACCCCAGCTATATTTCTTCAATATCTACGAAGCTTGAATTAATATGCAATGTTTAGATAGTGAGCTTGAGGAGGCGAATCTTCATTTCTCTAGTCCATCCTTTTATTTGTAATTCGCGTTTTAAGGCTTCTGATTTTGTATGTAATTTTTCAAGATATACTATCTTTACCGGTTTATGACTTCTGGTATACGCTCCGCCTTTGTCATTTCTATGATCAAGAAAACGTTGGCGTGGATCATTAGTGGCCCCGGTATAAAGGCTTCCGTCGGAGCAAAGGAGAACATAAACAAACCACATGGAGATATTATAACGATTTGTCCTTCGGCAATGGTTCGACAAGCTCACCACTTGCTCAGGACTGCGTGGTTCGACAAGCTCACCACTTCGTCGCTTCGCTCCTTGTTGCGGGGCCGGGAGTCGCACCCGGCCTAGA
>CAYVAR010000012.1:0-40129 GCA_964449675.1 uncultured Gammaproteobacteria bacterium | reverse complement strand
GCTGCCGGGCTAGGAGTCGAACCTAGAATACCCAGATCCAAAGTCTGGTGTCCTACCATTGAACGACCCGGCAACGTAAAGTCGGTATAAAGCCGATTACGTTGCAAGTAATTTTATGCTTGCAACATGGCGTTTTCGTTTTTCGTGGAGCGGGCGAAGGGAATCGAACCCTCTGCCTTCTCCTTGGCAAGGAGACATTCTACCAGTGAACTACGCCCGCGATAAAATTTGTGTTCAAACAAAAAATTTCTTCATAGAAATTATTCTGTGCCGAGACTAGGAGTTGCACCTAGATAACGTGTTTTTCAGACACGCGCCTTGACTACCTCGGCCATCTCGGCAATTCGGCTCGCGTTACCTGCTTACGTGCAAGCATCTCATTATACCCCCGAAGGGTGGATTCGAGAGGTCTCGAACCTCTAACCTTTCGTACTTACCCGCCGTAGCTGTGGCCGTTGAGGGTCTCGAACCCCCGACCTTTCGGATGTAAACCGAACGCTCTTACCAACTGAGCTAAACGGCCTGATCTGTACGGTTTTATTATACCGCTCCCGCCTCGTCGGCGGGTCGCCAATGAGGCGACTACCTTTGAGCTACGGATCCGGAAACGAAAATAATTGTATGCGAAATAGGCGAAGAACTCAACTTTTTATTTCCCCTTTCTTTCAATGGAATAGAGTATGGGATGATACAAAAATACTGCCGGGACATCTTCTGTAAGATATCGTTGAAAATCTGCATATATTTTTTTTCTTTTCCCCTGATCAAGTTCCAGTCTTCCATCTTCTAACAATTTATCGATTTTTACATTGCTATACCCTGTAATATTGGTTTGTGTCTGGATTTGGGTAGAATGCCATAGGGCGTACTGATCAGGATCAGGTGCGCTGTCTTGTGCAGAGAGTAAAATCTGATAATCGTTGGGGACTGTATTTTCTATCTTAACTAACGTTTTTATTCCAAGATCATTCCAGGACTTCGCAATTTGTTGAGCGGTATTTAAATATTGTGAAAATGTTGTAATAGTAACCGCCGCTGAAGATGAAGCTATGTTTGTGGTAGTTAGCATTTTTTTTGAACGTTCAAAGTCAAAATTGTATTTTTTAATTTTATCTGAATAGGCCCATGAATGGGATGGAATAGGAGAATACGTTTTTGGAGAGGTAAATTCCGGTATAGCATAGGCGAGAGCTTGACGAATATTTTTATCGGTAAATAGTTTTTGCCGAACATTAAAATAAAGTGTCACAATTCTATCATCTTTGGTATATTCTTTTATGCTAATAGAAGACCAATTTTTAATATCTGAAATATCTGATACATCTTCTATATAATCAATATCACCCATTTTAAACGCTGTTACAGCAAGTGCCTCAGTACGATAGAAGCGATATTGTAGGTTTTGTAAAACAGGACTTTTTACCGGAACTAATGATACATACCGTACGGTATTGCCATGGAGAAAAATACTATCAACACCATATGGTCCAAGACCAAGAAGACCACGTTGAAATATCGGTTTTGTGACTAATGTGAGAAATGGACTAAATGGAGTACCAAGTGTCGCTTTCAGTATATGATCATCTGGAGAAGAAAAAGAGACATTTTTAATATTATAATTTACATCACTTGCGACGAGTGGCTTATTACTGTGCCATAAGGCTTCCTTATCCAAATAAAAAGTGTATATTTTACCGCTATCCGTTACATCCCAGGAACGTGCGAGTGCTGGTTTTATTTGACCTTCGTCTGTTATTTGGGTGAGGCCTCTACTTATATAACGTTGAATTGATAGAGGAAGCGTCGTGGGTGTAAAGTCACCGATAATACCAATTCTTTTCGTTTGATGAAACCATTTCGCGAGTAGTATCGGAGAAAGTCGTAGTATCCCTATTGAACCAATAACTCCAAGCAAAAAACCACTCAGTAAGGAAAGTGTATACTTTTTGCTAATATTAATAATAAAACTGTAGAGAAACCGAGCTTTTTGGTGAATGGTCATGGTAAGTCTCGTGTTATACTCGAAACAAAAGACTCAGAATAGAGGTAAAAAGAAAAATGCATGCGAATATAACAGTTGCTGAGAAAACGATTTTTTCAGCACCACGTTTTGTTCGATAAATTTCTCCTCCACCAAATGCACTTCCCAATCCCCCCTTGCTACTTTGAAGTAATATGAGTGATACGAGTGCCAACCCTATAATAATATGAATAATTCGCAGTAATACCATATGCTAAGATTCTAGTAATTTTACCAGGACTTTTGCAAGACTTTTGCTATCATGTCGAATTAAACTTCGAACGAGTATATCACTTTTACTTTTCGCTGTCAGCTTTGATGAGGCTACTGGTGCACGAATAATACGAAAATACGATTTTTTTATATCTTCTAATACAGGAAGTTCATGGTATTTCTTATAGACATCAAGAGCACTTTTACTCAGTGGAGTAGTATTTACGATTACCGCGTCAAGCGATTTTCCTATATACTTTTCTAGTATTTGTATATGATCAGTTGCAGTAAATCCGTATGTTTGACCCCATTTCGTCATCAGGTTTAAAACGAATACTTTTTTTCCTTTTGCACGTTTAATGGCTTGAGAAATACCATGTACTAAAAGATTTGGAATAAGACTTGTATATAGGTCACCGGGACCTAATACAATTAAGTCAGCAGATGCTATAACGTCAAGAGCTTCCGGATTAGGGTCCGCTTTTGGTGAGAGATAAACATGAGTAATGTGTAGCGATCCATCATGGGTAGGTTCATCAATAAAATGCTCTTCATAAACAGTATGCCCATCTTCGTAGGTTGCAACAAGATTTGTATCTGTATAAGAAACCGGAATAACAGATCCTTTAATACGTAAAACTTTTCCCGTTTGCCGTATTGCTTCTTTTTGCGATCCTAATATATCGGAGAGAGCCGCCATAAAAAGGTTGCCAAATGTCATACCGGTTAATCCTTTTCCTTTTTCAAATCGATACATAAATAATTGTCGTAGCAGCCCCGAGCCACCGTTTTCATCAGATAACGCGACAAAACATTGTCGTATATCGGAAGTTGGTAGAAGTCCAAATTCATCTCGAATTCGCTTATTACTCCCACCACTATCACTCATCGTAACGATAGCATGTAAAGTATTGGGGTATTCTTTTAACCCACGAAGAGTTACAAATGTGCCGGTACCGCCACCAATACAGAGAATTTTTTTCGTATGATTAATTTTGTTCATATTAATGTTCGCTTATAGAATGAAGAATATTTGTAAAAAATGTAACAACGAGCGATGATACCACGAGTGAAGAAAAATAGCGAAATTGAATCGGCGGTATCATAAATCCACCATATATAATGCCAGAAAACGTCCAGGGTCTGATAAATACTTCTGGTACAAAAATAGTGAGGAGATAGAGGACAATAACGTTCACAAACCATGATAATAAACCAAATGTTAAAATATTAATGGGTATAAAAAGAATACGGAGAAGTGGTGCAACAAGAATCATGAGTACACTCAAAACTAAACCGGCCAAAAGCGTCGTCGAGAGGCTTCCTGATAAAGATATACCAGGGACTATTTGAGTTGCGATCCAAAGTCCATATGTATTAAAAAGAAATACACGGAGAAGATATTTCATCTTTTTCTATGCTAACAAATAGCATTGTGTTGGGTCAAATCTTCTTTACGATAAAATTTTTTAATCGCAGGTGTCTGTGATAGTTTCGTGCAAAGCGGTGTGCTTCATCCCGAATGCGCAGGAGTAAATGAAGCGCAAGACTTGACCATGGCAAACGAATATTTTTAAATTCACTATTTTGAATAAGAATAATTTCTTCATGACGTTTTGCTAGACCGATCACTGGAATATCTATATTCATATTCGTTAGCACGGTATCTGATTTTGAAACCTGAGGTTTTCCTCCGTCGACAATAAGAAGATCTGGCTTGTCCCATTCCTTGTGAGAAAATCTTCGACGAATAACTTCTGCTATCATGTCAACATCATTGGGGGCAAGTCGACTCATAATCTTGAATTTCCTATATTGGCTCGTATCTATTATTCCGTCGGTAAAAACGACAAGCGATCCGGTAGCTTGTAAGCCACTCGTGTGAGAAATGTCTATGCATTCGATTCTACGGAGTGAGTGTATCGATGGGAAAAAGTTTTGAAGTTCATCCTTTAAAGATTGGGTCTGATTGCTACCAACTTCGGAAATAAATTGCGATGTTTCCGTATAGAGGGAAGGTCCATAGGTCCTTGTATAAAGTTTGTACAGTGCTTCAACATGTCTTTTAACTCCCTGAGCTTTTTCAAATTCCTGATTTTTTGCTCGTTCCTCCATTTCCTTTTCTAATGCATGAAGGACGTCGGTGATTTTTCCCAAAAGAATATTACGAATTCGATATACATTTCTACGATATCTTTTTATTAACATACTTTTATTATTTCCGAGAGGCAGTTTTGCTATGTAAGACGGACATGGATCGCAGAGTCCAATATGGGCATAGAAACACGGTTTTCCATCGCGTTTTTTTTGAAGGCAAAATGGAATACTTGAACGGATTTGTTTCATGATCATGTACGCAACACGGGAAGATTGAAACGGTCCAAATACTGCATCGCGTTTACTCCATTTCTTGCCTTTAAGATCCCGCTGCCTTCGGAAAAAAATACGGGGCAGGTTTTCTGAAAGTGTTAAAACTATATACAAAGGACTTTTATCGTCTTTGGCGATGCTATTGTATTTTGGTTTAAACGCTCGTATGAGCTTTGCCTCAAGAAGGAGGGCCTCAAATTCACTCAGTGTCTCGATCGTCTCGACATTGGCAATGTGGGTAACCAATAATTTAGTCTTTGAACCCAAAGCGTGCTCCCTAGTAAAATATTGACGTACTCGACGAAATAGATCGATCGCTTTACCTACATAAACAACAGTATTTTTACTATTTCTAAAAATATAGACACCTGTTCTATGGGATAGCTTCTTACGAATGTGAATTGGAAACATGTCGAGGAATTTTTACAATGACTACTATAGCTATAAGAATTACTGTGATAATACCGATAACGGGAACAAGAAGCCAATACGAAGGTTGTATATCAAAGTAATAATTACTCATTTCACCAGATACAATCGTCGTGATACGACCTTGTTGTCGTAAAAGATAATTTGCGATAGTAAAAGAAATAGGTATTTCAAGAGAAGAAAATGGTGGCATGTTGTATTCATGTTGATTTACTGTTACATCAATAGGTACCGACTGTACGTGTATATCTACGTCCTGCACGCTTACTCCTGAATCGTTAGAAATAACAATACTTCCCTTTGTAGAAAATCCAGCAGTAACAATTTTTGGGATATTATAGGAAACAGAAAGTTTATTGCTTTGGGTTTCGATATTTTTTTCCGAAAACTCCACGAGAACATCTTTTCCCACCTTACCCGCTTGCTTATAAAATCCTGCTGGATATGGGTTTTCACTATTTACTCCATGAATGGCAAAAACAATGTGATTAAAATCAAGTTTATCAAAATAATTTATGCCTCCCGTGGTATTTGCCCACGTCGGATCTATGGAAATCCACAGCTTTTGATCTACATCGTAATATTGTGGCCACGCATGCAATACATCACGTACGAGAGAAAGGGGCCGGAGTTTCGTGTTTGTCGTATATGCAAAACCCACAACTTCACGCGCTGGTATACCAGCGGCGCGAGCAATTGCCACAAAAAGATCAGTAAATTCCATGCATATAGCAGACTTTGGTGATGCTAGTATTTGAAGAGCGCCTTTGCGGATAGGGTTTTGATTTGCCCGCGCATAGTCATACGATAGAGTTTGTCGTACATAATCATATATACTCTTGGGTGTCGAATACGTACGGGCAAGATCTACAATTTGCGGATCTTTTGATTCCCAATGTTTTAACGACCTAGTATAGAGAGATAAATCATCGATATGTTCCTGATACGAGGGGTTTGAGGATAATGTCGTTGTGACAGACATTTTTACTTCTATTGGTACTTTTTTTTGAGGTGTAATTTCATAGAAAGCAATCCAGTTTCCATCGATATCTTTTTTTACTGTTTGTGGTCGTGGCTCGATATGTTCTATATTTACTTTCTGAAAAGCAGTATCCGGAGGGAGAGCTATTTCGTACGTTTTTGGTGTTAGTGTGTTATTCTCCAAAAAATATGAAAGACTCAGTGAAAATATCTGACGTAGGCCATAGGCCGCGCTTATCCCTCCATGCGTCATTTGCTCTTTATTCCAACGCTTTCCTGAGCCAGGAAGAGGTGTCATATACGCATTCGGACCAAATGTCGATGGCACTTTAAGGGTGACATAGTATGTATGAAGATCTTGATCATCGGCAACACCCGGAATATTTATTTCCCAAATTGAACCGAGCTTTTTAGCAATATCTTCGTTTTCAAATCTTAACGTAAATATAAGTTTTTTTCCTATTCCAACAACACGGTCGTTAAAATTGAGAAGAATCTGCGTTTTATTGTCTTTTTGCGTAATCTCGGGTGTTATGACGCCACGACTATCATACGCAATGACATTTTTTATCCGAGTGGTATCAAGCAGTATTGAATACTGCTTTGGGTATAAATTCGTTAACGCATTCGTCAGCGTTATATTTTGTGTGACTATAGTGGTTCCCGCTGGACTAACCGCGTACTCTACATCATAATCCGCATTAAATTCTCCAGCGGCCTGTACCGAGGAAATAGGAATAATCCAATAAACGATTAAAAGAATAAACGAATAAACGAATATATTGTTAAAAAAATATTGTGCCTTTGTTCTCATACATTCGTTTTTTATAATTTTTTTACCGTCTTATTTTATTATCTTTTTGAGGAATTGTCCTGTAAAAGAGTCGTGTACTTTTGCAAGATCTTTCGGCGTACCACTTGCAACGACGTATCCTCCTTTTTCGCCACCTTCTGGTCCCAAATCGACAATCCAGTCGGCGTGACTTATCATATCGAGATTATGCTCGATGACGATCACGGTATTGCCCATGCTTGTCAGTCGTTTTAATACGAGGAGAAGTTTTTCCAAATCAGCAAAATGAAGACCTGTTGTCGGTTCATCTAATATGTAGAGTGTTTTTCCGGTTGCCTTACGCGAGAGCTCTGTCGCAAGCTTCACTCGCTGGGCTTCCCCACCTGATAGAGTTGGTGCTGGTTGGCCGACGTGAATATATTCAAGACCGACATCACAGATTGTTTGAAGCTTTTGCGATAATCCTGGATGGTTAGAGAAAAAAATCTTTGCTTCTCCAACCGTCATATCAAGAATCTGCGCTATCGATTTACCGTGATAGGTAACCTCAAGCGTTTCACTGTTATACCGACTCCCATGACACACTTCGCAGGTAACATACACATCGGAAAGAAATTGCATTTCGATCTTTTTTTGTCCTTCTCCTTCACACGTTTCACATCTGCCTCCTTTTACATTAAAAGAAAATCTCCCAGGAAGATATCCTCGAAGTCTTGATTCAGGTAGCAACGAAAATAGATCCCGAATATAGGAAAAGATACCGGTATAGGTAGCCGGATTACTTCTGGGAGTTCTTCCAATAGGAGATTGATCAATAAGAATAACTTTATCGACATATTCAGCACCCGTAAGCCCGACATTGTCTCCTAGGCGCATAGTACGTTCTCTATTTAAGTGATGGGAAAGTGATGGATAAAGCGTATCAACGACGAGTGTCGACTTTCCACTGCCAGAAACACCAGTAACACAGATAAAAGCTCCTAATGGAAACGATACAGTAATATTTTTCAAATTATGTGTTAAGGCATGAGAAAGGACTAATTGTTGATTTGAATGTGAATCGTATACACGCTCCGGATATGTTTGCAATATTTTCTTCTTACCTGAAAGGTATAAACCGGTTAAAGAAGTCGAATTATTTTTAATAGAAGCGAGATTTCCCGAGGCCACGATCGCTCCACCATGTTCTCCGGCTTCTGGTCCAAAATCTACGATAAAATCAGCTGCATCCATCATTTCACGATCATGCTCAACGACGATAACGGTATTACCCAAATCACGAAGTTTTTTAAGCATAGTAATTAATTTACCATTATCTCTTTGATGAAGTCCTATCGATGGTTCGTCTAACACGTAAAGCACTCCGGAGAGTCCTGACCCAATTTGCGACGCAAGTCGTATGCGCTGTGCTTCTCCTCCGGAAAGAGTTGTTGCAGATCGACCAAGCGTCAAATAATCAAGTCCAACCGCTTCTAAAAATCCTAATCGATCTTGAATCTCTTTTTGTATAGGTGTTGCAATGACTACTTCAGTTTCGCCATGGAGATAGCGGTATATGTCTCTTGCCCATATATATGCATCACCTATTGATAAACTTGTAATGTCTGCAATAGACAATCCATCAATAGTGATCGTCAGAGATTGCGCTTTCAATCGTTTCCCTTGACAGCTGGTACACACTTCCTGCGTCATATATTTTTCTATCTCACGACGAACAAAATCTGATTCTGACTCACTGTACCGTCGTCTTAATTCGGAAATTATCCCCACAAACTGCTCTTCGATGGAAGTTTGCTCGCCAAATCGATTCGTTCCTATGACATGGTAGAGACGCTGTCCGGTTCCGTCAAGAAGGACATTGCGCTGAGATTTAGTAAGCTTTTTTAGCGGTTGACGGATGTCGATATCATGTTCTTTGCACACCGTTGTTATTACGCGAGAAAACCAGGTATCGTGAAAAAACATTTTCGCAAAAGGAAGTATGCCACCTTCAGAAATTGACAACATCGGATTTATCACAAGTGCTGGATCTACGGTTAATAGAGATCCGAGTCCCGTGCACGTTGCACAGGCCCCGTGTGGCGAATTAAATGAAAAAGAACGAGGCTCAATTTCCGCAATCGATAAATTGCAAACTGGACAGGCAAATTTTTCCGAAAACATATAATCTTTTATGTTTTTCGGCTTATCCGGTATTGAAAAACCACTATCATTCACTTCACCGACAACCACAAGACCGTCAGACAAATTGAGTGCTTGTTCGATACTATCTCGCAGCCGACTTAAAAGTACGACATCAGGCATTGACGTATTATTTTTTCCGCTTTGTTGTGACTTTAGAAACGCAATCGTCTTTTTATCAATTGACATACTATCGATCGCAACATCGATTGTATGTTTATTTGTTTTTATTAAAAAAATATCCTCATCAATATCAAAAAATGATCTGTCGATACGCACCTTTCGGAAACCTTTTGCACGTAAATTATCAAATAAACCAGCAAATTCTCCTTTTCTATCCCGTACTACTGGAGAAAGAACGAGAAAACGGAATATTTTTTTTCCGCTGTTGCCAAGACACTGCCCGGCAAGATCGATAATTCCTATTACAATTTGATCAATTGATAATTTAGTTATTTCCCGTCCGCAGTTTGGGCAATGTGGATGGCCGATTCTGGCAAAAAGCAAACGCAAATAATCGTAAATTTCCGTGACCGTACCCACGGTTGATCTCGGATTATGTGAGGTAGACTTTTGATCAATAGAAATAGCAGGGGAAAGGCCCTCGATACTATCGACGTCTGGCTTATCCATGATACCTAAAAATTGACGCGCATAAGAAGAAAGTGATTCTACATACCGCCGTTGTCCTTCTGCGTAGATCGTATCAAAAGCAAGTGATGACTTTCCTGAACCTGATAAACCAGTAAAAACGATGAGCTTATTTTTTGGAAGCTCCACATTGATATTTTTTAAGTTATGCTCCCGCGCTCCTTTAATAACGATCTTATTCATAGAGTTGTCACTACGATCCGCCATCTGCCCGAGAAGCAATCCCCATGTGGATCGCCACGCACTTCGTGCTCGCGATGACGATTGAAACAACGTCAAAATTCCTCGGTTGGTCCCGAGGCAAGAGGTATTATATCATTATCCTAATGAAATCGAGGCGATGAGATTACGTAGTTTTATTGCTTGTTCAAAATCCAAATCTCGACTCGCTTGATTCATCGTTTTCGTAAGTCTCGCGATAAGTTTTTTTCTATCAACTGGAGTCAACTCATCGAGAGAATCAGTGAATACTGGTTCTCTATCATGTTTCGCTTCGACACCCTCTTCATTTTCGACTAATTTTTTTCGTATTGGTTTCACGATACTCTCTGGGGTAATATGATGAAGTTTATTATATGCAAGCTGCACCGTACGTCTACGCTCCACTTCGCTTATGGCATGTTGCATTGATGTAGTTACTGTGTCTGCATACATGATAACCTCTCCTTTTGCATGTCTTGCAGCCCTACCCATCGTTTGAATGAGACTGGTTCGGCTTCGCAAAAATCCCTCTTTATCCGCATCAAGAATCGCAACGAGAGATACTTCCGGCAGATCCAACCCCTCACGGAGAAGATTTATACCAACGACAACGTCATAGGTTCCTAAACGAAGGTCAGCTAAAATATCCATTCGCTCGAGCGTAACGATGTCCGAGTGAAGATAGTGTACTTTTGTCCCACGATCCTCAAGATATTTTGCTAAGTCCTCAGCCATGCGTTTCGTAAGTGTTGTTACTAAAACACGCTGATGGGAGGCAACACGCTTTTCTATCTCCTTTTGTATATCCTCAATTTGTCCTTGCGTTGGACGAACGGAAACAGTTGGATCAACAAGACCAGTAGGTCGCACAAGCTGCTCAACAATCCCTTCTGTTGATTGGTTCTTGGAAATTGGAAATTGGAAATTCCGAGCTTCATCCTGTGCTCTACTTATTTCCCAATCATCTGGTGTTGCAGAAACATAAATAGTCTGTGGTTTGATACGTAAGAATTCTTCAAAACGAAGTGGCCGATTATCAATACTTGCTGGAAGACGAAATCCGTAATCAATAAGCGTCTGCTTACGGCTTCTGTCTCCGTGATACATACCCCGTATCTGTGGGATAGTCATGTGTGATTCATCAATAAATAAAAGCCAATCACGCTCAAGGTCCGGCCTTGAGGCCCCTAAGGCCGGGCCTTTTGAGGTTGCCTCTTCAAAGTAATCAAATAACGTATACGGAGGATCACCTGGATTTCTGCCATCAAAATAGCGAGAGTAATTTTCAATACCGTTGACGTATCCCATTTCTGTTAGCATCTCAAGATCATAATTTACTCGCTCACGAATCCGTTGGGCTTCAATGTGTTTTCCTTGTTTAGAAAAAAATTTTATTTGTTTGTCCAAATCACTTCGGATTTGTGTAAATACATTCTTATAAGACCTTGGATCGGTCATATAGTGTTTCGCAGGGTATATCATCGTATTGGTAAGCATTTCCGTGCGTTTTCCAGTGAGAGGATCAATACTTTCCAGTGCGGTAAGTATCCCTCCTTGAACTCTCATGCGCAAACCGTAATCAACATATGCAGGAAAAAGGTCAATTGTATCTCCCCTTACGCGAAATGCACCACGGGTAAATCCATAGTTATTTCTCTCATACTGAAGAGTAATAAGCCGATCTAATATGCTCTCTCGAGCAATTTTCATACCAGGACGTAGCTCTATGACAAAATGTCCGTATTCCCGTGGAGAACCAATATTATAAATACAAGAGACCGATGCGACGATAATCGAATCGGATCGGGTAAGTAAATTGGCCGTTGCCCCAAGGCGAAGTTTATCTATTTCTTCATTTATTTCTGTTTCTTTTTCTATATACGTATCAGATTGCGGTATGTATGCCTCGGGCTGATAGTAATCATAGTAGGATACGAAATAGGAAACAGCATTATGTGGGAAAAAATCACGGAATTCTTGATAAAGTTGCGCAGCAAGGGTCTTATTATGCGAAATGATAAGCGCTGGCTTGCCGATAGTCGCGATGACATTTGCCATAGTAAAAGTTTTGCCACTCCCAGTCACCCCCAAAAGTACTTGTTCTTTAACTCCTGACTTTAACCGATGAGTAAGCGTAGCTATTGCTTGCTCTTGATCTCCTTGAGGGGTAAACGGAGAAACGAGATGAAAGGTTTTTGTTCGGTTTTTATCTTTATTGTCTACCATATAAAATTATTTTTACCCCATTGACAGTTCGGGTTTTATTTGTCATAGTATCTACTATACACAAAACGCATTCGGTAAATCAACATTTCGATTTGCTTTTGCTTACTTATGTATTGATACTGAGCATTGTCGAACATATCAATTACTACATATATGCCAGCAACCCTCTATACCCGAGAACGTCAACTTCTAGATTTTATCACGCAATTTATCGAACGGTTTGGATTTGCACCAACACTCAAAGAAATAGGAGAGTCTTTGGGCATGAGTTCTGTCGCAACGGTCCATGAACATCTCGATAGGCTGAGACAAAAAGGATTTATAAAAAAACTTGACGGTACTGCACGTGGTCTTGAAGTTCTCACAGATAATTTTAAAGCACATGGATCTCTTTCGACCATTGATCTGCCTGTTTTGGGCTTTATTGCTGCAGGAGCACCGCTCGAGCCCTACACCGATCCAAATTTTTATATATCAGTGGCTCCTTCGATGATATCAGGGAATAAACCAAGTTATGTACTACAAGTCAAAGGGGCATCCATGATCGACGATGGTATACTCGATGGTGATTATGTCGTCGTGCAACATCAACAAGATGCTAAAAATGGTGATATAGTCGTCGCCCTCCTTCCCAATGGTCTCGCGACCCTTAAGCGTATCTATTTTGAGAAAGATCGCATCAAGCTTATGCCGGCAAATACTGCGATGACTCCCATCTTTACCACTCATGTCAAAATCCAGGGTCGGGTTGTGGGACTTATCCGTAAGTATGTCTAATTATTTTGGAATGCGCCCTAATTTCACTTTTTACTCTGCTTTATAGGACTACCCATCATCTCTTTGAGTTTTTTGACGGATACACCGGGAACATTGGGCTGACGTTTGTGCGCAATATATTCATATACTGCAGGTATAATCGATAATCCTATGATAGCAAAAACGAGGTAATGGAAGTTATCTTTGATCATTTGTATATTCCCGAAAAAATACCCTGCAAATGTAAATATACAAACCCAAAGCACTCCTCCAATAACGTTAAACTCAATAAATTTATTGTAATTCATAGTACCTACACCTGCAACAAAAGGTGCAAATGTTCGTACTATTGGAATAAATCGAGCCAAAATAATGGTTTTACCACCGTATTTTTTAAAAAACTGTTCTGTCTTATCGATATGTTCCTGATTAATAAATGTGATGTGAGGGTTATCAACAATTTTTTGTCCAAAAAAATGACCAATCCAGTAATTGACTGTATCACCCAATATTGCTGCAATTATTAGAAAGATAGCTACAAACTCAATGCGCAACGTTCCTAGTGAAGTAAGCGTGCCTGCGGTAAACAATAAGGAATCTCCCGGTAGAAAAGGGGTAACAACGAGACCTGTTTCTGCAAATACGATCAAAAACAATAGAACATAGGTTAAAACACCATAGGAACTCACCAGATTTATCAAATGCGAATCAAGGTGAAGAATGACGTCAAAAAATGACTGAATAATTTCCATAGAAATTTATAATAGCATCTGATGATATAATTTGCATTATGGGAACGCTAAATATCGTCTCTACACCGATTGGAAATCTTGAGGATATAACAATCCGAGCGATAAAAACCCTCTTTTCCGTCGACATCATCGCCTGCGAAGACACGCGCAGGACAGGCATACTCCTTCGCACACTGGAGAAACGCATTGACAACAATAACGCGGCCGCGTTATTGTTGTCAATCACACCAATAATAAAGCGCAGTGACTATAAAAAAGAAAAAGAAAGAATATTGGTGCGCTATGACGATCACACAGAAAGTCAACAAGCTCCATGGCTTGTGGAACAATTGTCGCAAGGAAAAGACGTCGCACTTGTCTCCGACGCCGGGACTCCACTTATCAACGATCCGGGTTTTTTACTCGTACGTGAGGCACTCAAACGCGGTATTACCGTCACCTCAATTCCAGGTCCAACTGCAGCTATTGCTGCACTCTCTATTTCCGGGCTTCCAACCAACCAATTTCTCTTCCTGGGCTACCCACCTGAAAAAAAATCCCACCGCATCAAACTCTTTCAGAACTTACTATACATGAATCGATTCATAGATAGTACCTCTATTTTCTACTGCGCACCGCATAAACTCCGACAAACACTCACGGATATGCAATCCGTCATGGGCGACATCCCCATCGTCATCGCTCGAGAGCTCACGAAGGTTCATGAGGAAGTTTGGCGAGGGAAGTTATCTGAAGCTATAACAAAATTTAAAAATCCCATCGGTGAGGTTGTCTTTCTCTTTAGCCTATGAGACAAGCCTAGACATTTGAAGAAGTTCTGTATTACTTAGGTTTATGTTACCACCAGAACAATTTTCTAAAGCTGAGCCCTCCGTAACCAACCGTGGGTTTATTAGGTCTCTTGGCATTGAAGTGGTTGACCAACAGGAGGTTCATGTACCTGAACATACAGCTTATCATCATACCTTGGGTACGTCTTCTGAATGCATATTTACGACAGGTGTTGCTTTTGTATACCGTGGAAGAGCATTAGTTTCGTGTAAAGGCTGCCTGATGGTATGGCAGTAATGTCAATATTCTTCAAGTGTACTGGTATCTCCTATCGGCAGGCCCATTTCTTTGGCTTTCAAAATGCGTCGCATGATTTTGCCAGAGCGGGTCTTGGGGAGTTTGTCGATAAATTCTATCTCACGCGGATACGCATGTCCAGCCAGATGCTTTTTTACATATTCCATAAGCTCAGTTTTAAGTTTTTCGTTATCGTTTTGCGTTTTGAGCTTTGCGTTTTGAGCTTTATCTAAAACTACGAACGCCTTAATGATCTCGCCGCGTATTGGATCAGGCTTGCCGATTACTCCCGCTTCTACGACACTAGGATGCTCGACAAGGGCTGATTCTACTTCAAATGGTCCAACACGTTCGCCGGACGTCTTGATGACGTCATCGGCTCTACCGATAAACCAAAAATAGCCTTCATCATCTTTCATCCCTCGATCACCACTGATATACCAGTGATTAAGGAAATAACTCTTATATTTGTACGGTCTTTTCCAAATCGTGTGCATCATCGATGGCCATCCGGGTTTGAGTGCTATATTTCCTTCAGTATTTGCTGCAACTTCGTGACCATCATCATCAACGATTGCTGCGGTGACCCCTGGAATGGGTTTACCCATGGATCCAATTTTTATGTCCATAGAAGGATAATTAGCGATGCAAATAGCACCGGTTTCCGTCTGCCACCACGTGTCGTGGAAGGGCTTTTTAAATGAATTAATCGCCCATTTGATTGCCTCAGGATTGAGCGGCTCGCCTACGGAACATAAGTGTCGCAAATGATTCAAGTTATATTCCTTAACGAGCTTACCTCCTGCTGCCATAAGCATACGAACGGCGGTAGGCGCGCTATACCAGACGGTTATCTTGTAATCTTCTAAAATTTTGTACCAGCGCTTTGGATCGAATCTTCCCGCATAAACCACTGCCGACACACCGCAAGACCAGCTACCTAAAATTTCATAAGCAATTCCCGTGACCCAACCCGGATCCGCCGTACACCAGTAGGTATCATCATCGCGGAGGTCAAGTACCCACTTGGCGCTCATATGTTCCTGAAGGATCGCTTGGTGAGAGTGGACGACTCCTTTGGGCTTGCCTGTTGTTCCTGATGTGTAAAGCATAAATGCGTAGTCTTCTGGATTCATATGTGCGATATGAAGCTCGTCGCTTGCGTGGTTTAGTGATTTTATAAAGTCTTCTGTATCAACGGTAATAATGTGTTTGAGGGATGGAAGTTTCTTTTTGACTTTATCAATACGCTTTTCTAATTCTTTATTGGTGATGACGACCCTTGCGTCGCTATTGCCTAATCGGTCGGCAAGCGCCTGCTCCTGAAACGCACTGAATAAAGTTCCCGCAATTGCACCGATTTTGAGAGCTCCAAGGAAAGAAATGTACAACTCCGGTACTCGTGGAAGAAATATGAACACTCTATCTCCTCGATCTACACCAAAATCCTTGAGGATATTGCCTATTTTGTTTGAGAGAACGCTCAGTTCTTCAAATGTATACTGCCTTTTTGTTCCGTCTTCTGCTTCCCAGTATAGCGCGACTTTGTTTTTTCTCCACGTTTGGGTGTGTCGGTCGACTGCGTTATAGGCAGCGTTTATTTTATCATCAAACCAATCAAGCTCCTTTCTCACCAATTTCCAGTCAAATGAATTGTAGACTTCGTCGTAGTCGGCAAGATTGGGGAAATTTTTTAAATCGGGGCGTTTTTTAAAGATATCGTCGTTCATTAATAATTTTCAATTTGAAATTTTCATTTTTTAATCAATTTTTAGTTTTCACGTAGGAATCTGGTTTGAAAATTGTTTGTTTGAAAATTCAATGAAAATTGCGAAATGAAAATTGAAAATTATGACTTCATTCGTATAGTAAACTTTTCATCGAGCCTCTTCAAATTCTCCATCACGCCGGTGTATTCCATTTCATCCTGGGGACCCATAGCGGGATTAAAAAATCCCTGACGGCGCATTTCCAAAGTCTTTTGCGCTGCTTTTTCTCGAATCATATCCCAAAACGGCTGGTCAAATATATCAACTGCTTCGGTAAGTTTCCCTTCGTGTACACAATAGCCTGCTGCGGAGACTATCGCCGGTCCGTCAAAGAAAGAAATAATACTGTGTTGCTTAACGGGCATCACCGCAACGTGATGGCTCCCGCGATTGTTGCCCAACACATAGTGCGCGAGCGCCCAGGGGGAAGTGATCTCTCCCGTGTCGGGAAACATTTTTTGCGTTCGGACAATAGCGACTGGATCGTCTTTCCCTACATATTTCCCTGCAATATTATGTAAGCGACTGGTTGAAGCAACCGCTGCGGTCAATCCTCCGGCGTTTTCTACGATGCTTTCAACAACATAATGATTTGGGTCACGAAGAAGTGTTGCTATGTCGTAATAATCTCCTGGTGTTAGGAGCGTTATAATCCGGTCGGCTTCGGTATAATTGACATCCATGATGTGAAATGTAAACCCACCGCGCATTTCGGGTGCCAGGAGCAAACCCGCATTGTGAAATGGATCAACGAAACTGCTAAACAATGGGTAATTAAACACTCCGGGCCCACATTTGTCCGCAGCAAAAACAATAAATGGCTCAGCTATCCTCTCTTCAAATTCTATTTCCGCGCTCCCTGGCCCCATACCACGGACATTGCCAGAAAAAGCGTCTTTGAGAAGATCTTGCCCAGCCCCGTAAAGCCCTTGTGATTTAGCAATCTTGGTGGTTTCGACAAACGTATCCCAGGCAAATTTGTGGATATCTGGATGGTCCACGCCTTTGGTATGGACCATAAGAAGTGCGATATCATCGCCGGTAAAAGTAACGCGTCCATCAGTAAGTAGCCCGTTTGTTACCGAAGCAGCAACTTCATCTTTTGCTTTACCGAGCATAGCGTCACTTGGTTTATTGTGGCCGCCGATAGATCCGGTATCAGCTTTTATAATAGAAAGAGTCGTTTTCATGATTTACCTCCTTTACGCGGGCATATCCGCAAGTAAATTTTTACCCGTCATATCGCTTGGAATTGCTATGCCCATATGCTCAAGTATTGTGGGAGCAACATCGGCAAGTTTACCAAAGGGGAGTTTTTTTGCTATACCTTTATATAGTAAATCTGCCATAATAAAGGGCACAGGATATTGTGAATGCTCGGTGTCTATTTCGCCACCGAGATCAAGCATTTCTTCCACGTTACCATGATCTGCAGTGATAATGCAAGCGCCACTGCGAGCAAGTATTGCGTCGCAAATTTTCCCTATACAACTATCAACGACTTCACACGATCGTATGGCTGCAGGTATATTTCCCGTATGAGCAACCATATCAGGATTTGCAAAATTAACGACAATAAACGTATAAACATCTAAAGCGAGTCGTTCAAGAATTTTTTGCGTTACTTCATACGCAGACATTTCTGGTTTTAAATCATAGGTAGCCACTTTTGGTGATGGAACGATGACCCGATCTTCTCCTGCAAAAGGATCTTCACGCATCCCATTAAAATAATAGCCGATAAAGCGTTCTTTTTCCGTTTCTGAGACGCGCAGCTGACGTATATCTAAATCCGAAAAAACTTTTCCCAAGGGATAGGCTACTCGCTCCGGTGGGAATGCAACATTTACCGGTAAATTTCGCTCGTATTCTGTCATCGTGACAAAAAATAAATTATTCACGATAACTTTTCGTTTGAACGGTTTTTTTAGATCCTCTTTTACGACAACATGTTTGTGATAATACTTTACCGCATACGGATCAAACGATACAGATTGTCCAAGTGTTTCAAAGTCGGCGAGTACAAACGCGCGAGTCAACTGACGAGGTCGGTCGATACGATAGTTAAAAAAGATGATTGAATCGTTGTCCGCTATACGTGGATAGGGAACGCCTTGGGGAGATAGTATCATTGTCGGTGGTATAAATTCATCCGATTTTCCTTCATGTTGTGCTTTCTGTACCGCTGCTCGCCCACTGTGTGCTGTTTTTGATATTTGAGTTGTTAGGGCATCGTATGCTTCCTGCGTTCGTTCCCATCTACCATCGCGATCCATCGCAAAGTAGCGTCCCATTATGGTCGCAATCGTCCCAACTCCCAATCGCTTACACATATCCTCTACTTCTGAGATAAAGATGATTGATGAATTAGGAGGGGAATCGCGCCCATCGGTAAACAGGTGTAAATAAACTGGACTGGTATAATCGTTTTTTTTAATAAGCTGTAACAGTGTGTACAAGTGATCTCGACTTGCATGTACCCCTGAGTCGCTCAGCAACCCTAAAAGATGTAAATGAGACCGATGCTGCTTTGCATAACGGATGGACGCGATAAATGAATCATTACGAAAAAACGATCCGTCAGTAATAGCCATATTTATCTTTGGGAGATCCTGATAGACTACACGACCGGCCCCAATATTTATGTGTCCTGTTTCGGTATTGCCATCCTCATTTGAAGGCAAACCAACTGCTTCACCGGAAGCAGATAACTCTGTATGAGGATATAAATTCCATAATCGTTTCATATTGGGTACGTTAGATTGCGAAATCGCATTTCCCGCTGAAGGAGGTGCGATCCCCCAGCCATCGATAATGATAAGTACTACAGGTTTCATAAAAAAAGAAATGGCTAGATTGCTAAATGGTTAAATGGTTAAATACACTCCACCATATAACCATCTGACCATCTAACCATTTTTTGTAAATAATTCACTTTCAATCTGAAGTAACCGATTGTATTTGGCGACCCGTTCTCCTCTGGCAGGGGCCCCAAATTTTACATAGTCAGCTTGAACCGCTACAGCAAGATCTGCGATAAACGTATCGTTGGTTTCTCCACTTCTATGAGAAATAATACACTTCATATCGTGAGATTTCGCAATTGAGACAACTTCTAAAAATTCAGAAAGCGTTCCGATCTGATTTGGTTTGAGAAGTATGGCAGAGCATGCTTTTTCAGATATCGCACGCGTAAGACGCTCTGGATTAGTCGCAAGAAAATCATCACCAACAATAAGCATATCATGTCCTAATGAATTCGTTATTGTTTTCCATCCCTGCCAATCATCCTCCTCAAGTGGATCTTCAAGCAGAAGCAATCGATATTTTGCATGGAGATCGTGAATATATTGAATAAATTCTTTTGTTGTATATGCGCTTGGTCGATCTTTTATGAGATATCCTGATTGCTTTTTAAAATGCGACGCTGCGATATCCAGGCCAAAAAAAACATCGATGCCAAATCGATAGGAAGTGGTTCGAATTGCTTGACTAAGCACGTCAAGTGCGTCTATATTGGTAAATAAGTCAGGGGCAAATCCACCCTCATCTCCAACAGAATGAACAGCATTTCTATAGGTGAGAATCTGTTTGACTGCTTGATATACTTCTACACCAAGTTCCAACGCATCATGGTAGGCCTTATTGGAAGCGGGTACGATATGAAATTCCTGAAAATCTAAATTTCCTGCGCCGTGTTTACCACCATTTATCACATTAAATGTCGGAGTTGGTATACGAGATAAAGGTGTCGGAGTATTTTTTGAAAAAAGTGCATTGAGATATCGATACAGCGGTATACGCAGTGTGCTTGCACTAGCTACCGCTATAGCCAATGATACACTTAACATACTATTTGCACCAAGTTTACTTTTTTGCGGTGTACCATCTAGATCAATCATGATTTGATCGATACCGTGTTGATCATTTGCTTCATGACCAATGAGCTTCGGAGTAATAAATGTATCGATATTTTTTATTGCAGTCAATACTCCCATCCCGTTATAGCGCTTCGGATTTTTATCGCGAAGCTCAACAGCTTCATACTTTCCTAAAGAGGCTCCTGCGGGTATTGAAGCAACTCCTGTATATCCACCTTCTCCAATGACCGTCGTTTCTATTGTTGGATTGCCACGTGAGTCGAGAATTTCTCGAGCTCTAATGGATTGAATTTTTGAAGACATATAAAAACTAACTCAAAACGCAAATCTCAAAATTCAAAACTGCAACGTATTTCTAATAAAAAACTTATTAAAGATTTTAGCTTTGAATTATGGATTTAAGCTTTGACATTTGAGTTTTGAGTTTATTTCTGCACCAGTTTTTGCTCAGCTTCATACACTGTTTCACGCACTTGATCCAGTACATCGGCATTTACAGAGATACTCGTGACCCCCCATCTGACAAGTTTTTCAACAAGCTCCGGATAGTCAGACGGCGCTTGTCCGCACATAGAAGTCGTCACATTTCGTTTGAGGCACGCTTTGATCACGCGTTCAAATGCCCACATGACTGCATCGTCTGTCTCTTTAAAATCTTGCGCCACCTCGTTATTATCGCGGTCTGTACCGAGAATAAGCATGGTTAAATCATTAGAACCAAATGATATGCCATCGATGCCAACATCCAAGTATTGATCGATAAGAATGACGTTGGTAGGAAGTTCGACCATCATCCATAGCTTAAAGGTTGATGACCTCATAAGGCCGCTGCCTGCAACAATCTTTTTTACTTCAAGCAGTTCCCGCGGCGACCGGACGAACGGGATCATAAGGTGTAAATTTTTAAGATTTTTTTTGTTTCGCACTTGTTTGATTGCCTCAAGTTCCATTTCAAACACCCGCGGATCAGCTATGTATCGAGCTGCACCACGAAATCCCAGCATTGGATTTTCTTCTTTCGGTTCGTATCGGTCGCCACCTTTGAGGTTTCTAAATTCGTTTGTTCGAAAATCACTCGCGCGGTACACAACAGGTCGCGGATTAAATGCTTCGCAAATTGTTTCTATTCCTCCGGCAAATTCATCAACAAAGACGTGTTGTTTTTTATCCTCGAGATATTTTTTGGGGTGGGTTCCAATCTGCGCCATCATAAATTCCGCACGCAGTAGTCCGATACCGTCTGCATTCATCCGGCAAACTACGGATGCACGGCTTGGTTCCGCCAAATTTACATATACTTTCGTCGCCGTCTTGATGTGCTTATATTTTTCTTTGGTAGTATTGGTAGTATTTGTCTGATTGGTAGTATTTGATGTTATAGCTCCGCGATAAACTTCCCCTTGGGCTCCGTTGACGGTGATCACTGCCCCATCTTTGAGGACACGCATCGCGTTTTTTGCACCGACAATAGCTGGAATACCTAACTCACGCGATACGATAGCTGCATGCGATGTTCTGCCACCCCGTTCCGTGACGATAGCAACTGCTTTTCGCATTGCAGGGACGTAATCCGGATTGGTCATTTCCGCTACAAGAACATCTCCCGACTGTATTTTATGTATTTCCTTGGCCGATTTAAGTATTTTAACCGGTCCACTTGCCATACCCGGACTCGCCGGATCCCCCTTAAGAATCGGATTTCGGATTTCGGATTTCGGATTTCGGATCGTCTGATTTCCGAAGTCTGATATCTGACGTCTGATTGTTGTTACCGGCCTCGTCTGTACTATATATATCCTCCCTTTCTCTATCGCCCACTCAATATCCTGCGGGAAGAAGTAGTGGTGCTCAAGCTTTTTCCCGAGTCTTGCGAGCTCTACTATATACTCGTCACGTATTTTTTGTCTTGAACCTTCTTTTTTGAATATATCAATCACCGCATTTCCTTGGCCTTTTTTAACCATTTTCTTTTCTTGTACTTTCACGACTTTCGATTTTACAACAAGTGTCTTTTTGTCTACTTCGTAGTGATCGGGTGTAACTGCCCCTTGGACGATCATTTCTCCAAGGCCATAGATGGCTTCAATAACGATGACATCTTTCTCATTGGTCACCGGATCGATGCTAAACATGATGCCTGAGGCTTCCGATTCAACCATTTTTTGTACAGGTACGGCGATTCCAACCTTAAAATGATCAAACTTCTGAGTAGCCCGATAGAAAATAGCACGGGACGTAAAAAGCGACGCCCATGCATCTTTTATTTTTTCTATAAGGTTTGCTTCTCCCTGGACATTGAGAAATGTCGATTGTTGTCCGGCAAACGATGCACCCGGCAGATCCTCCGCTGTTGCAGAAGATCGCACGGCTACGCGCGCGTGGCGAAGCATGCCTTTTTCTAAAGAAAAATACGCATGTATAATTTCTCTACTGACTTCTTTGGGAAATGCGGATCGCGTGATAAGAGTTTCGATCTGTTTGGATACTTTATCAAGGGCCTTACTATCGGAAACATCAAGACCGGACAGCGCGTCGTGAATTTTTATCCGAAGGTCATTTTCATCGAGAAAATGGTAATACGCTTGTGCGGTGACGATAAATCCTGGTGGCACCGGAAAACCTGCTCTGGTCATTTCACCGAGATTTGCACCCTTGCCACCAACAATATCAACATCATCTTTATCAACGTCCGTAAACCACACAACATATTTTTTCATTGTATATCTAGTATGGAGAATTTTTCCTCTATTGACAAGGGTTATATTTTTGCAAGCTGCGTTTTAAAGTAGTCGACCCAGGGAATAGCGACGGGGTCAGTATCATAGCGCATCGCCATGTAAAACGTTGTATATCCCGAAAGGGTATAGGATTCCAATACTTGTGCAAGTTTACTTGGTCCGGTGAGTGATATTTCCAGATTCTTAACATTTTGTTTTTCAACTACCTCCTTTGTAATACGAAATCTTTTTTGTATCACGTTGCTATATAGTTTAGAAAGAATGAAGACAAATAGTCCATTTTGATGGAGTGATTCTGGCCGTTTGAGACCTTCCATAAGGTGATGATTGAGTTCCGGAATAAATCGAGGGTCGGAAATCATCTTCGCTGTTTCGTTGATCTGATTGGCAAAACCATTGCCAAATCCACGAAGAAATTCACTCGTGACGATAAAGGGATGTGTATCAAGTAAGGTATTTGCGAGTTGTTTAGCTTGGTTTTTATCAGTTGTCACATTTGCCATAAGAAGCGTGCTAAAAGTACGAGCAAAATCAATAGCGTTTGTTACTTCCGAATCATTAAGATCGAGAAGTCTTAAGCTTTTAAGAAGCCCAGCGTGACCCATCAGCAGGTAACCGCCGCCGATACGCGGCTGGCCACACGGATTAAATTTCGGATCAAAAAAATAACCTGTTACTCCGTTGGATTTTAGAAAGGATGCAATTTTACTTTCGCCGTTTTTCATTACTCCTGTGATACGCGCACCACGACGAAGCGCTTCCTGACCACAGGAAAGTACTTCCGCTGTAGTACCTGAAAATGAAGAAAGAATAACGAGCGTATCTTTATCAACATATGAAGGAAGCGTGTAATCTTCATTAATCTCATACGGCTCCTTAATACGATCTCGAAAAAGCTCTTTGATAGTCCTCGGAGTAAATCGAGATCCACCCATACCGCAAATCACGACATTGTATATGTGATCATACGATTTCGGAAACTTAATGGCTGATGCTTCTTCCCACGCTTGTTTACACTGATCCGCAAACATCCCCGTCGATTCCAACACTCCGGACGGATCAAGCCTCTTCATCGCAGCTACATCATCAAGATTAGTCATAATTACTCAAGTGCTTTCGTATTGACACCCTTGGAAAAATCTACCTCAGGAAATTTATGTAGAATTTCGGTAACCTGCTTTTTGAGGATATCGTAGGCTTCCTGTGTTTTTCCTTCAAATTTAACGGTCAAATAAGGGCCGTTTTGGGAGGCACGGACGATGAGCATTTCTTCTTTGGTATCCATCCGTACCCCATCAATCTCAACGTACGAAGCTTGGGGATAAAGTTTTTTGATCGCTCCGCCTATTTTTTCGCTGACAAGGGCAAATTTTATAGCATCCGGGCAACCAACCTTAATTTCAGGACTTGAAATGTAATGCGGAAGTTCAGTAACGGCCTCTTTTAATGACTTATTCACTCGTGTGAGGTAGGACAATAGGCGAAGCGTTGCTATAGCGCCATCATCGTGGCCATAAAAATTATCGACAAAATAAATGTGACCGGAAAGCTCACCACCAAACGGCGCCCGCTCATCACGGACTTTCGCTTTAATAAACGAGTGTCCGGTAAGCCACATCACTGGTTTTCCGCCTTTTTTCCGTATTACATCATCAACCTGTTTTGAACATAGGGTATTGTAAACGATTTTTGATCCAGGCAAGAAATCCAAAATGTCTTGGGCGTAGAGAGAAACCAGCGTGTCATTCCACAAAAGATTTCCATCGCTATCGACAACGCCAATCCGATCCCCGTCGCAATCATAGGAAAAACCTAAATCTGCTTTTTCTTCTACAACTCGTTTGGCAAGTCGCTCTTGAACGTCCCGTTCGGTGGGATCAGGCGTTCCAACAGGAAAATTGCCATCTGGCTTTGTATTCTGTTCAATAACCCGACAACCGACGCGGCGGAGAATATCCGGAAGGAATGCGCCGGCTGTCGCTGCACACGCGTCAACGACGATTTTAAACTTTCTTATTGCATCGACCCGTCGGGTGAGATCGACAATATAATCTTCTTTAATATCCTTCTTTAAATGTTTACCTTGAGGTGAACGGGTTTTAAACACTCCTGATTTAACAAGATCGCGAAGTGCTATAACTTCATCAGTTAGCATCGTTTCAGAGTAACCCGTGCCAAACTTAAATCCGTTGTACTCTTTTGGATTGTGGGAAGCGGTTATCATGACCATGCCGCGCGTTCGGAAATAATACCCGGCAAAATAGGCAATCTGCGAAAGCGTCATGCCGATGTCAAAAACCGTAATTCCTGACTCCGTTAGCCCCTTTACCATGGCATCTTTAAATTGGGGGCTCGACAATCGGCAATCGTATCCCAGGACACAATCATAGATACGACGTTGCAAAAGCCACGTCGCGTATCCTTTCGCAAGAATTTCTACGCGCTCACTATCCAATTCGCTCCCGACAAGACCCCGCAGGTCATATCCGCGAAATACATGATCGGGAATTTGAGTTGCCATAAGATAATTAAAAATCCGTAAGCCAAAGTTCGATGTGCTGGGTAAGCGTAAACGGTGAGGAACCGGACTTTATGGAATACTCGATATCAAGAAGTTTTTTGTACATAAAGACAAGCTTTTCCATGGTAAAAGACTTTACCTGACTTGTCAAACGGTCTGCCTGCCATCCCTGGAGGCCCTCTGGTATCACGTTGTCTTTGAGCATGATAAGTTGCCTCATGCGCCTTACAATCATGGCAAAAATCAGCTCCGGTGCGTCGTGATGGGTAGCTTGAGAAAATAAAGAAAGAAGAGATCTACTATTTTGCAAACGAAGTGAATCTAAGAATTGGAAAATAACGACTGGTACTTTAAATTCTTGTGCGTTTACTCTCGTACCCAAACTTTTTATCACTGTTGCTCCTACCTCTTTGCCTTCCCATACAATAATATCTGTCGCTCCTTGAGAGCTTACTAAAATGCTAGCAAGTTGGACAATGCGTTTTTGTTGTCGCCCAAGTTTACTAAAAAGATTTTCAATAATAACGAGTGTATCACCACCAAATAGCGACTGCGATTCTAGCGCCTGGATAAGGCTGCCCTCATCAATCAAACGTCCATCTATCTGACGGACTTCTTTCCCTTTGGCTTCTTCCTTAAGCTTCGTCAGTTCTTTTCGAGAAGCTTCGATATTGTCACCGTGTAATAGGGTAATCATCTGTTTTTATACGCCTGAAATAATTTTTCAACAGTACGATTGTCTATTCTGTAATGATGTTTTCCCCGATGGGGGACAAGTGCTCCGGAAAAGTTTTTCGGAATATGCATAAGTTCGTGGATAATAACTCTCGTCTTATCATCATCGCTCATTTTATCAAAATGCTGCGAGAGGACTTCTATGACATAGTGAGCAGGTATTTTGAGTGCGAGTTGCCATATTTTTGGAAAACTCCAGATGCGCGCACGAGCGCGACTTGTAGATTTACGACTACGCATACACACAATACGCTTTTCGTTTATATAGGTAAACGGTAGGTGGGGGAGAACTTTCTTGACTATTTTTTGAATATCGGGAGCAAGCTCAATGTCCATATGTTGACAAAAATGACGTTACGTCTTCAAGGAGGGGTACGTTTGTTTTTTCGTATCCAATACTATTTTTAGCTTCGTATATTTCTATCCATTGTACCGCCGATATTCCTTCAGCAATTTGCGGACGAGGAGATTCGAACCCATGAAATAGAAAGATGTAATAATGTACTGTTTTTTGTATGAGATTACTATCTCTTGTATATTTATAACGAAATGGATCAAGTTTTTTTAAAGTCTTAAGTTCAAAGATACCGACTTCCTCGCTAATTTCTCGCTTTGCCGCACGTTCGGTATCTTCGTTTTTCTCAATGATTCCTTTCGGAAACGTCCAATTACCATTCATGTCTTTTATCAAAAGAACCTTCCATGAATTATTATATTTACGAACGATAATACCCCCGGCTGAAATTTCGGTTTTCATAAAAAAAATATCTTATTTTGTCATTAAAAATAACACGTCTCCAGCTTTGACTGGTTGATCCACCTTTACGCCACACGTATCTCCAACCGATACTTCACTCACGTGTTTATGTTCTACCTGAAGCGACGTGATAGTCTGATTAAATTCATTGTCATGACCTGAAATTTTTACCACATCACCGACTTTAAGCGGTTGATGTAAAACTTCGATAACCGCAACGCCAATTTTGTCGTAGTAATGAGTAACCTTGCCGATTTGTATGTCCATTGTTATCACCACCTCTGAGAAACTCTTAACGATTGCTTTCTTAAGCGAGAGTTTAGAGTTTCTTAGACCCGCCGCTCACGCGCTCTTTGCGCCGTCTACGAATAGTAGTGAAAAGGCGCAAAGCAAGCGTAGGCGGGCACACCTATTTTCTATTGTAATACTTTTTCCCTTTCAATTTCTCTGGTAACAAGCTCTCCGTCGTGTATTTCTCATACCCCTTCCCATACCCAAGCCTCTTCATAAGTTTTGTCGGAGCATTTCGGATTATGAGCGGAATAGGAAGATTTCCATATTTTTTAACGTCATCTAAGGCTGCAAAATAGGCGTTATACGCACTTCTATCTTTTTTTGCTAGACAAAGATACGCGACCCCATGGGCAAGATTGATCTGCGCTTCAGGGTACCCAATTTTATTGCACGCGTCAAAAACGCTATTGGCAACGACGAGTGCTGTCGGCTGAGCAAGACCAACATCTTCTGAGGCAAAAACAACCATACGACGGGCTATAAATAATGGATCTTCTCCTGCTGCTACCATACGTGCTAAATAGTAAAGTGCTGCGTCCACATCACTTGCACGCATCGATTTAATAAATGCGCTAATTGTATTGTAATGTTCTTCACCAGCTCGATCATACTGTAACATTTTACGTTGCGCTGCCTCCTCAATATCTGCAACATTTAGCCTTGCAAGGGGACGCCTTACGAGGCTAGATGCGATTTCAAGTATTGTCAGAAGTGCCCGAGCATCACCATTGGAAATTTCAAGCAGAAATTGCAAAGCGTCTTTATCTACGTACTTTTTTATATATAAAAGACCACGCTTCGCAATATTTTGAAGATTATCCTCAGACAATTCCTTTAGCACTAAAACACGACAGCGTGAGAGAAGAGGTGAAATTACTTCAAACGATGGGTTTTCGGTCGTGGCACCAATAAATATAACCGTACCTTTTTCTACGTGAGGAAGAAGCGCATCCTGCTGCGCTTTGTTAAACCTGTGAATTTCATCAAGAAAAAAGACAGTTCGTATTCCGGCTGTGTCCAGTCGTTCCCTGGCTTCTTTGACCACGCGACGGACATCACTTAATGATGAAGTAACTGCGGAGTGGGGTTCAAAAAAAGAATTGGTTAAGTTTGCAAGCAAATACGCAAGCGTTGTTTTGCCGCATCCGGGAGGTCCCCAAAAGACCATAGAAGGAAGAAAGTTTGACGCCAGAAGTTTTCGTATGATTCCTTCTTTCCCAACGAGATGTTCCTGCCCAATGACTTCATCAAGAGTCTTTGGTCGTAATATATCTGCAAGTGGACGGGGATCGCTCATCAGACCTTATTGTATCACCGCTTCCCATGGGAATCCATCGCGTCCAAAGTGTCCATATGAGGCAGTCTTTTGATATATTGGGCGGCGCAAGTTTAGTCCAGTTAAAATTCCATCAACTGATAAATCTAATAAATT
This sequence comes from uncultured Gammaproteobacteria bacterium, assembly GCA_964449675.1. Classification (GTDB taxonomy): domain Bacteria; phylum Patescibacteriota; class Microgenomatia; order UBA10105; family UBA927; genus CAYVAR01. The sequence goes on along the minus strand of CAYVAR010000012.1, from coordinate 11,361 downwards.
CCAGGCAAACGATGTAATAATCGAATACTTCTTTTTCTCCGAATCAAAACATTCAATACTTTTTGCTATTGGTTGTCTTTGCCCGATAACATATCCCATCCGCACTTCACAGCGGTCCGCTAGACCGGCGGCTACAACATTTTTAGCTATAAAACGGCACGCGTATGCTGCACTTCTGTCCACCTTCGTCGGATCTTTCCCGCTAAAGCATCCGCCGCCGTGGCGAGCAAACGCTCCATAGGTGTCTACAATTATTTTCCTACCGGTAACTCCAGTGTCAGATGCAGGACCTCCTATTTCCCACTTTCCCGTTCCATTCACTGTAATCATACTTTCCGGCGGAAATTTTAGATGATATCTCGTTATTATCGGAATAATAACGTGCTTGATGAGTTGTTTTTTAACTTCTCCCGGTACTGTTTTGGGATCATGAGGCACAGCAATCACGACATGCTCAATTCCCTTAGGCTTTCCATTTTCATATCGAATGTTTACTTCGCTTTTTCCGTCCGGACGTAAAAAAGGCAGTATTTTCCTATCACGTACTTCATCCATTCGTTCAACTAGCCGATGAGCAAGTATAATGGGAAGAGGCATAAGCTCAGGTGTTTCATTTGAAGCGTAACCGAACATCATCCCTTGATCTCCGGCTCCACCATCATCAACTCCCTGGGCAATATCCGGTGATTGTTGATGTATGTAAATAGAGATTGGAGATCTATAAGAAAAATTATAGATTCCGTTTGTGTATCCCAAAGATTTTATAACGTCTCTTGCTATTTTTTCATACGGAAGCTTTTTTTTACACGTAACTTCTCCTGCTAACACCACGCGGTTCGTCGTGACCAATGTTTCTACTGCTACGCGAGCTCTTGGATCTATCTTTAACGCTGCATCTACAACTGCATCAGATATCTGATCGCAAATTTTATCCGGATGACCGGAAGCCACCGATTCGGAAGTGAAATACGTAACCATACATTACTCCTTTCAATTTTAATATGATAAATACAAGAAATCCCGCACTATGCGGGATGATTATTTTCTAGTAACTTTACTAGACGTATCACTCCGCTTTTTCAGCGGCTCGTATTGGCACCCTGAGCGAACTTTTGCAAGCCGAAGGGTTGCCGGACGGATCAACCAGCGAGTTCTGGTTCTCCTTTCGTAGCTTTATGCGAAGGAGGATCCCCGTCACTCTTGATATAAGTTTGTACAATTTTAGATTACTGGGCATATGATACCGTGTCAATAGGCTCTTGAAATATAAACTCCTCTAGTCCTTTTACTCCGCCGAAGGCGATACGATCAAGCGCCTTTTGACCCATACCAAGCATGCGACCGGGAGTAACAATGAAATCTCCCCACCGATCACTTATTGCATCAAGCGCTTTGGTAAGATTTATTTTTCTGGTTTCATCGCTAAATATGCTTTGCTGATCGTATAAATACGGAGATAACTCAAAACAGGAAACCGTAAGAATGCGTACCGGCAGGTTTGGAGCTTCCGTGAGGACACTTTTGGCTGCTTGATATAAATCATCATTTGCAAAAAGCGGCTGGGGAAGTTTTTTCCCGTGATGCCAATACGTATGATTGGCAAAGTAACACGACACATGCATGCCCCGGGCGACGTACTTACCTGCCCGAAGTCGTCTTCCCACTTTTTGGACAAGTTGAGAAAGGATCTGATGGAGTTCTCGTTCTTTTGGAGCAAAAGGTTTATACAGTGCATAGGAATGACCAAAACTCTTGCGACCAAACTCCCGGTCATCTATCTCCCGCCCATGAAGCCGCATCCACCAGTGATACCCCACCACGGAACGAAATGCCATTTCCAACTCCTTCGCCGTTGCGCTGTAAAAAGCTCGTGTCGTTGTGATACCAAACAGACGAAGTCTACCACCATTGCCCTGTTTGATACCGCATAAGTCTTCTAATTTCATCGCAAACAAAACCTCTTCAACGTTTTCTTTATCGATGACGTCGAGCCCATCTGGCTTATTGAGTCCTGCAGCAGTCTTTGCTAAAAAACGGTTCGGTGCAAATCCTATCGACACAGTAAGCCAGTCTCCAACTTCCCGTTTTATGCGTAATTTTATTTCTTGACCAATAGACAATAGCGCTTCTTTGTGACTATACGCATTTCGCTTGACAAGCGATGGGGAATGCTCAAGGATTACTACCATTTCATCGATAGATTTTATTTCTATGTCACTTGAGTACTCCTTAAGTAATTTTAGTAATTTGCGATTGATATACCTATACTTCCATGGGTCAGAAGGAAGAATGATAAGACTCGGACAAAGCGCTTTACCGTCACGCACCCGCATGCCGGTTTTGACACCAAAACGCTTCGCTTCGACAGATGGAGCCAGTATGCACCCATTGCCGGTTGTGTATGCTGCCACAGCAACTGGCTTCCCACGAAGAAGCGGATTAGCCTGCTGCTCAACAGAAGCAAAACAGGAATTTAGGTCGATATGCATTATTGTAGGAATCGTAGGATTGAATGAATCTTGAGAGCTATTCTTGTCCATACCATGTTTCTCATTGTTATATTGTTGAATTGTTATATTGTTTGAATGCGTTAAGGTTTTATAACAATAGAGCAATAGAGCAATTTAACAATTAAGGTTGTTCTCTATCTCCAAAAGCTTCCAAAATAACGTTTCTGAATCGAACTGTAACTTAAATGAAGTCGTGCCGTCGGTGACAGAGAACATATGATAGAGCGTTCGACCTTCACGTATCGTGTGGTGGAGACCTACTTTAGTAATCGTGTAGCGCCTGCCTCGCCAGAAAAGTGACGTCGGTATGACTGACCGTTTCAGGTGATTAAAAAGAAGATTTACCGAAACTGATTCATTGATTGCTTCTGCCATAAGAGAGATTCTGCCCTGCATAACCAAAATATACCCGAATATACTATCTGTCAACTGATGCAAAAGAGAACAAAAACGATCACGAGAAGAAACTTAAGAGGAAAAACTACTCGCCTTCAACACTGCGTCTAATTCGATTACGAAGATCGAAAGGATATAGACTAGATTCAAGCATTTGTTCAAGTTGAGTACTTCCGGATTCACCACAAACACCAACTGCATGATGCACTACGAGTCGTTTATTTAGTTGTTTGGCAAGTCTCACTGCCTCACTTTCATCCCCACGAGCTAACAATCCTCCAATACCCAATAGACTCTCGCTGGCATCGTCGTCACCATCTGCGAGTGCTCTACTTAAAAGATTGAGAAACCATTCCGGTGCCTCTTCTAAAAAGTCATCCATACAGTTCTATTGTACAAAAATTCCTTTTTCATTCCAACTTTGTTACAATAACTATTGCTCATTGGTCGGATTGGTAGTATTGGTCGGATTAAATCATTTATAACTATGGCGCCATCGTCTAGTGGCCTAGGACAACGGGTTTTCAGCCCGTTTACACCGGTTCGAATCCGGTTGGCGCTACTGAATGATTTATTTTCCCCCTTGAGGATAAAGAAGAGCTTGCGTCGACATAAAATCCGACTGTGTATATTTTTGGCGCAGTAAAAAATATTCTGTCCGAGGATGATCATCGGTAACAGGAGGGGCTCCTTTCGCAAACCGTTCAAGCATCTCTTTATCACCTGTATACAGGCTGACAATCCGGTCAGCATCCCATTTTGACCACTCATTCATGTCGCTATATGCCTTTGGATACGTCGATAATTTTTGTGCGATAGTCGTTTTATCAACAGATAGTGGTTTCATCGATCCAATGATATAGACCCCTATATCCTGTGGAGATTGAAACACCTGCACATAAGGAAAAACATCGATAAAACTTTTTACGAGCATACGAAAGTCATCGATTCTCGTACCGTAAAATAACCATTGCAATACCATCCCGTTTTCGGTAAGTAGTTTTTTAGATAGCTCGTAGAATTCTTTAGAGTACAACACGGTCGTCCCGGCACTATTGACGGGCGGCGGCGGATCTATCGATATTATGTCGTAATTTTTCTGTGTCATCCGTACATAATTTCTCCCGTCATTGATGATGATGCGTCCTTTGGGATTGGCGAGAATTGAGGAAGCATCAGTAAAATAAAGCGGAAACGCTTTGGGGACAGATGGAACCAATTCTACAGCATCAACATCTATATCATAGGAAAGTGCGGATCGAAAGGTCGTCCCGAATCCAAAAGCGATAATCAGCATATCTTGTGGGTTGGGATGAAGGAGTATTGGGATATGCGCCATAAGTTTTGTTTCATTCACGAGCGAACTCATCCCAACCCCGTCAACGAGCAGTCCATAGTCACTTGTTTCATGATTTCCCCATGCGATCACTGATGCTGTCTCATCTTCTTTATAAAAATTCGTATATGATCCTCCGGTCACTTTTTGAAGAATTTGAGAAACACTTCGTTCATAAAATAGCATCGGTCGTAGTAACACTACTAAAAAAACTAAGATGCATGCGATAAGCGCTCCACTTGCTACGATGCTCCGAAATACTATTAATCTCCTTATTGATTCTCTCTGTAACAAGACGATTCCAAAAACTATATTGATGATACCAAGAAGCATGATAGAGCGGGTTGTTCCTAAGATTGGCAATAAGATAAATGAAGCAACGTATGGTCCGGCGAGTGACCCGATGGTATTAACTGCGTAACTTGTTCCGACAAAGCTGCCTGCCTGAGACATCCGGGCGAAACGGGATACGAACGGAAACGCCATACCCATACATATTGTTGCCGGAAATATCACAAGTATCTCAGTCGTCCATAAAGATAGTTGAAAATGAGAAGAAGCAATAATGACAGAAAATATCGCGCCAATTCCAATACCAAGTTGTGCGATACCTAAACTACTTAAAATATAGCGCGTTTTAATTATATACGCACTTATACTTCCTATGATAATTCCCATAAGAAATAACCCCAAAATCGAAGAAAATGCATAAATGTACGTCCCGCTTATTGGTGTAAGCTGACGTATCCATAATATTTCATACGCCATAGAGATAAGTCCAGACACGCTAAAAATAAAAAGTGCTAGACGGATTCGATCTTGTGAGTATAGGTTCGTATATGTCGATTCATCGCTCATGGATTGTATGTCCATTTTTGGTACAAGGGATCGCTTTCTGGATATAGCAAATACCAAAAGGGAAAGAATAAAATTTATTGAACTAGCTATATATAACGAACCGCGAAGGCCCACTAACTCTATAAGGATATATGCGCTAAGCAGCGTCCCGACAAATGCACCAAATGTATTTACCGCATAAAGAACGCTCACTGTTTTTCCGACACTTGATCTAAATTTTTGTGTCGCATAGTGAACGAGTATAGGAAGTGTTGTCCCCATAGCAATTGTTGCAGGAAGGAGCGAAAGGGTTATGAGAAAAAACTTTATCAGAAGTAATACATTTGCAGAAGGATATGTGTCATAAAAACGAGTATAGATGGTTGTGACATTTTCAAAGAAAAATGGCGTAAGAAGCGCACTTATTCCTATGACAAGCTCTATCGCTGCATAAAGAAAAAGGTAGTTTGAGACTTTTTTAAAAATTTTTGGTCCAAGGAAACTTCCTATCGCAAGTCCTGCCATAAATGCAGAAACAACAGCGGTAACGGTATGGGTCGTTGACCCAAAATTGAGAAGCAGCATCCGCGTCCACACGATTTGATAGATAAGCCCGGACAAGCCCGAGAAAAAAAAGACTAAGATAATAAAAGGCATAATCATAATAAAAGTCTATGTCATTATAAATGACAATAGTATTTTATTCGAGAACACCTATTTTGTGATAGATATGAAACCTCCCCTGAGGTTTCATCCCTCCGTAGCCAAACCCCACTTCGCTCGTGCGAGCTTCGCGGGGTCCTCCTCGCCATTCATCCCCACCGCAAGCGGTGGGGTTTTCTGGCGAAGGGGGATAGATTAGCGTATACTTGCCTGTATATATGATTGTGACTGCTATAAAAACTCACGCGATAACAATTAGTGAAGATATATTCACAATACTTGATCAGTATATTCATGATATTTACGAGAAAGACGTTATCGTTGTTACATCAAAAATAGTAAGTATATGCCAGGGACGCGTGGTAAAAAACGACGGAACTACCGATAAAAATGCCCTTATTCGAAAAGAGGCTCAACTTTATATTGATAAGCCCGAGTCGCGATACTATGTGATGCTCACGATAAAAGATAACATCCTTATATCAAGTAGCGGTATCGACCAGTCAAATGGCAATGGATACTTTGTCCTATGGCCGGAACATATACACGAAGTAACTGCGAATATTTGGAAATACTTGAGAAGTAAATATCGTTTAAAACAAATTGGCGTCCTCGTGACTGATACGAGAGCCACTCCTTTGCGCTGGGGTACCATAGGCGTAGGGCTTTCTTGGTGTGGGTTTGAACCGTTAAAAAATTACATCGGAGAACCAGATATTTTTGGGGAAAAATTGCGTATGACCAAAGCAAGCGTCATCGACGGTTTATCTGCTGCGGCTGATATGGTGATCGGACAAGGAGATGAGCAAACACCGCTTGCGATCATACGAGATATTCCCTTTGTACAATTTTTAAATAAACAGCCATCGGATAAAGAGATCGAGGATCTTAAAATTGACCCCGCCGATGATCTCTTTTCTCCTCTTACCGACACGCCAAAATGGAAAAAAGGGGGAGCATAAGCTACATGGTACTTTTTAAGTACTCTGCTAAATAGCTTCGATTTTGTTATAATGGTGATACGGGTCGGTAGCTCAACGGTAGATCCGCCAGCTGGCGGACTTTTAAGATAAAAATGTATACTACGTATGTCATTCAAAGTGAATCTAGCGGAAGAATTTATATTGGAGAATCAATAGATTGGAGGAAGAGACTGGAACGACATAACAGTCCATTAAAATCTAAAAAGGGAAGCTATACAAGACTCAATAAGGGTCCTTGGAAGCTTATATATAAAGAGAATTTTACGACGAGAAAGGAGGCTTTACGACGAGAAAAGGAATTAAAATCTTACAGAGGAAGAGATTTTATTAAACAAATGATGGGTCGGTAGCTCAACGGTAGAGCAGTAGCCTTTTAAGCTATTGGTTCTGAGTTCGAATCTCAGCCGACTCACATAGTAAAACAATGTTAAATCTACAGCACTACAACAACCTTTTTAACCTCCGTCCCTAAATTATAACCATTACTTTACAAAGTTACGTTTTGGATGTGGTTGAAGTAGATACATGTCTCGTCAAAATCTAGTTCGATTCCGACAACGTCGACACGAAGAGAATCGGGAAGTTCCGGATGAAGCATTTTATAGTAAGCGGCGGTTTGCGTAACTTCTGCTAATTTTCTCGGTGTCACCGATTCCTCAGGTTTGCCAAACACGTGGCCGATGCGCGTTTTTACTTCGACAAATATAAGCGTTTTGTCTTTGACACAAATAATATCTAGCTCTCCGTAACGCTTTTGAAAATTACGCTCTATGATGCGATACCCATGCTTTGTGAGATAGATAGAGGCGAGATCTTCGCCCTTTTTGCCAAGAGCTTTTTTGCGAGGATTTTTTTTACGCAGTGGCGGCGGGTCGGACAGATACTTCATCGATTCGATTTGCTGATTTACCAGTACGGTAGCGCAAGAAATAGAGCTTTGCTCTTCGAACGTCCCCATGTTTTTTTACTTCAATTTTTTTGATCCATGGAGAAACGAGCGGAAATATACGTTCAACGCCTATTGCAGAGGCACCTATATGCCTCACCGTAAACATGGTATTATCACCACTTCCTTTGACTGCTAAAACGATTCCTTCAAACGCTTGCGTGCGCTCATGAGTCTCCTCATGCACTTCACGCTTGGTTTTTCCAGCAACTTTTTCCTTTTCTATGAGTTTATAGTGCACACGGATAGTGTCTCCGACGTGAAACATTACTTTCTTGTGTTGATCACCTTCACCGCTGACCCATGAAATTTGATTCGCCATATACTTTTTATTTATCTTAATTTCTAATATCTAATTTCTAATTTCTAAAAAATCACCAATTTTTCTAAATGTTATAATTGATCATTGGGAATTTTTTAGGTCAATTAGAAATTAGGTAAATTAGAAATTCTTTAAGTATTCTACCAGTTTCCTTACATTTCCTCAACATTATGCTGTGTAGACTCACGAATCCCTGCCGAAGTTATTTGCATAAATTGCGCATTTTTCCAAAGTTCTCCTATAGTTTTCGCGTTGCAATAGCTCATACCAGATTTCACTGCACCCACAAGCTGATGGACGACGTCTTTTGCAGGTCCTTTGTACGGGACAAAACTTTCTACTCCTTCTGGAACAATTTCCTCTAGTTCCCGATTTAATTCTGATTCCGCAAGTTCTTTACGAACTTGACCGGATACTCCAGAAAGTATACGTGAGGCTACCGCGCTAAACGAAGCAGCACCCCGATGCACCTTATATTTTTGTCCCTTTCGAAGGATGATACTTCCCGGACTTTCATCCGTTCCAGCAAGCCACCCTGTTATCATGACGTTTGAGGCTCCGGCAGCAAGAGCCTTGGTCATATCTCCCGGATAGTTTGTACCGCCATCTGCGATAAGAGGAACATTCCCTTTATGGGCATACGTGGCACAATCTATGATTGCTGAAAGTTGCGGAACGCCAACACCAGCAACGATACGCGTTATGCAAATTCCACCAGGTCCTATGCCTACTTTTACCCCGTCACACCCTAAACGTACCAATTCTTTTGCACCCTCTCCTGTAGCGATATTTCCTCCAATCAAATCAACGGTTTGACAGATTCGCCGTAATTTTTTTATCGCCGATAGCCCATGATCAGAATGGACATGAGCGATATCAACGACGATAAAATCAACTCCTGCTTTGATAAGTCCTTTTACTCGATCGAGATAGTCACCAACTACACCGACAGCAGCACCAACTCTAAGCCTCCCTTTGCCGTCTTTTGTTGCTTTTGGATATATATCTTCGTTAAGAACCGTTCGCGATGTAATGAGTCCGCCGAGAGTCCTGTCCTTATGGAGAAGCGGTAATTTTTCAACCTTGTGCTGTCGAAAAATGCTTCGCGCCTCCTTAAGCGTTACATTGATACTCGCGGTGATAAGTTTTTCTGCCGGCGTCATGACATCCTTCATGCGTTTGGTCTCATCTGTTAGAAACCACATATCCCGTTCGGAAACAAGACCCAAGACTTTATTTTTCTTATCAACGATCACAGCACTACTTACCCCATGTTGCTTCATGAGCGGGCGAACTTCACCTACTGCTTGATTCGGATAAAGAGTAAAGGGATTACCCATGATAAACCCTTCCGAACGTTTGACACGCATTACTTCTTCAATTTGCCGTTCTATAGTCATAAAGCGATGAATGACACCAATACCACCAAGTTTTGCCATAGAAATCGCCATCGCTGATTCCGTCACCGTATCAACGTTTGAAGAAACAAATGGGATCGCAAGTGTAATATTGCGCGAAAGCTTTGTCCCAGTATCCACCATAGTTCTTGAAGTGATCTGTGATTTTTGAGGAACAAGGAGTACATCATCGTAAGTGAGGCCGAGGGGTATAGGTTTCATGGTTAGATGGTTAAATGGTTAGTATGATTAAATGGTTAGTATGGTTCCAACCATATAGCCATCTAGCCATGTAACCATTTATATTTTTATTAAAGATTTTCTATCTGCTCCAACAGAAAGATATTGTATAGGGATCTGTAATTGTTTCTCAAGAAATAATAGGTAGCGCTGTGCTTCTTTTGGTAACGAACTTCTTTTTTTTACTTGTCCAATGTCAATATTCCATCCTACAAATGATTGATACACTGGTTTGCACTCTGGCAATAAAGAAATTTCAGAAGGAAACTCTTTCAATATTTTGTTACCGATCTTATATCCGACACAAATTTTTAACGTCTTGACTGCCGATAAAACATCTAATTTCGTTATAGCAAGACTTGTAGCACCGTTGAGCCTTGCCGCGTAGCGAAGAAGGGGAATATCGAGCCATCCACAGCGTCGGGGCCGCTTCGATACCGTCCCAAACTCATTCCCGTTTGCTCGGATAGTATCACCAACGGCATCAAAAAGTTCAGTCGGAAACGGCCCATTGCCTACGCGTGTGGTGTACGCTTTAACGACTCCAAGAACAGACATTGTTCGTGCTCCTATGCCAACACTTGGAAAAACTGCAGAGGCAATGGTTGGCGGAGCAACAGTGTATGGATAGGTACCAAACACCGGATCAAGCATCGTCCCGTGCGCTTGTTCAAAGAGAAATGCGTATGTTGCAATTTTTTTGTGGACGAGTAAGGAGACATCCCCTACGTATGTATGAATTTTTTTTCCATACGAGACATACTCTTTGAAGATTTTATCTCTATCAAGGTCCACCCGCATCCCGTATGCTTTTTCAATGATTGCTCTTTTAAGCGGTAACAGTTTCTCAAGTTTTTCTTTAAGAACATTAGGCCGAGTGAGAAATTCAAGCCGGATACCACTCCGGTTATTTCTGTCCTCATAGCAATACCCTATTCCTAAATGTAAACTCCCGGTTGCATCCTTCCCTTTCCAAAGTTCGTTTGCGCGATCCATGAGTTGATGATAGGGCATGACGATATGAACGCGAGGATCAATAATGAGGTTCACATGATAGCCAGCATCCTCAAGCATGGCGATTTCAGCAAGAAGCATCTTAGGGTTTATAACTACACCTTGGGTTATAAGAAGTTTTTTCTTTTGAAATACTCCGGACGGTACAAGCGATAGGGGAAATCGTTTCCCGTCAATAACGACGGTGTGTCCTGCATTATTACCGCCGTTCCAGCGAACGACATAATCAAACGAGGGCGCGATCGCGTCTATAATTTTCCCTTTCCCCTCATCTCCCCATTGGAGACCAACAACTATTAAAGATTGTTTCATTGCTACATTGCTACATTGCTACAGCAAGTATACTCTTTGCCCGTTTCAATGCTTCCTCAACGACCCTTTGCGGATATGGATTTCCACCAATATCACAAAGCGCATCAAGTTCTTTCTTTTCTTTTGTTTTTAGCGGTAATGCATCAATAATTGCTTCAAGATCATTTCGTGATAACACTTTTCCCCTCGTTTCTTTTTTTAACCGTTCATACATATCTCCTATACCGTGACGGATTCCATAGACTTTTACTGTCTCAAGCCACACTTCCTGATGGTTTTTAAAGTCAACTGCGATCGCTTTTCTATCTACTTCAATTCGCGTTAACGCTTCGACTATACTCTGATACGATAAAAGACTATATGCAAGAGGCAAAACGATATTTCTTCGGATGGTCGAGTCAGAAA
>CAYVAR010000011.1:0-40268 GCA_964449675.1 uncultured Gammaproteobacteria bacterium | reverse complement strand
TCACAAAACTTGAGACGCGATCTTTAGAGGAATCGTAAGTAAGACAGCACAGTGCCAAGGCCAGGATTCGAACCTGGGTAGCCCAAACGGGCGATAGTTTTACAGACTATTGCGATTGTCCACTCCGCCACCTTGGCCGTGATCACTATTATACGTTACCAAATAACATCATAACAAATTACGTATGCTCACTGGAATTCGCCTCAAAGAAAAGTCAAAACGATTTGCAAAATTTATTCGCGGCATATCTCACGCACATCGATTAGGGATTCTTTATGTACTCACTCATAAACCTATGGAAGCCCATGATATAGCTGAAACGATAGACCTGCCCCAAAATCTCGTGTCGTTTCATCTGTCCAAAATGCATCGGGAAGGGTGGGTGACAAAAACGCGAATTGGTCGCGCAGTAACGTATGAGCTTAGTAAAAAAATAGAACGCACAATAGAGAAGTTTTTTGAAGAAACGCCACTTGCGAAAGTATTTTTCTCCAAAAACTCTTTTTGAGCCTCCAGAAAGAATCCCCGCCTGCACTTGCCTACTGCGCGAGTCGTTGGCGTGCAGGGAACTGACATCAGCGGTTTATCCCAGTACCATTTAGCTCGCCTGTATTTGAGCCTCCAGACAGAATCGAACTGACATCAGCGGTTTACAAAACCGTCGCTCTGCCATTGAGCTATGGAGGCATTATTCGGTTTATCCCGCAAAGCGGGATCTTGAATTTCTAAACTCTCCTTCGGCAAGCTCAGGATCGTTAAGAAGTTCTACGACAAAACAGTTGCTCTACCACTGAGCTACATCGGCAATTAAAAAGTTACTTAGAAATGAAAGTTACTTGGTTACTTAGGAAGACACAAAGCCAAGTAACTAAGTAACTAACTAACGAAGTAACTATTACGATTGTATCAAGATGGTTAGACAACTGCAAAGCTTAAAGAGGCGTCAAGAGAGGTTACAGAAGAAATAATTCCGCCCGGCAGATTTTGAAGTTATTTTCCCCGATATTGTTGCAATCGGAGGGAAGGGTCCGATGCCCAAGAGCATCGGGACACGCTATCCTGTTCCCCGGTGTAACACCGGGGTACCTCATTGTGTTTGAACTTGTGGAGGAAAATAATCTTCAACTCTCCACACGGGCATATATACTGTATCACGTTTCGTGTGTCTGTCAAGAGCTTGACTTTTGTCAAAGTATGAATTAAAGTATGAATTAAAGTATGAATACCTCTCGTATTACCATCAGTATGCCAACCTATATCGTTAAAAAAATACGCTCTGTGACCAAAGAGCGCCAGATCAGCCGGTATATCACTCGTATTGTCGAAAAAGACCTCCTTACATCTCCAACTGCACCTGATCCTGTAGAGTCTTTTTTTGCTCTGCGCAAACACCTTCCCAAGCTTTCTTACAAAGCAATCAAACGCGCTATCGAAAAAGGCAGGACATGAAGACATATCTTGTCGATGCTTCTGTGGTATTAAAATCACTTCTTGTGTCACATGTACGTGTGCAAAAAGAGTTTCAAAAAGTACTTCATGAAGTGACCGAACATAAAACGCTTGTTTATACTACGCCACTTATAGTTGCTGAAGTTGCCAATGGACTGCGATTTTCTACCCGGGATGAGGCAATAGCACAAAAGACCATCGATGAGTTTTTCCGTCTCCCTATTAAATTCCTTGATGTCACTCAGGAACAATGGAAAAAAGCGTTGGTGGTTTCATATAAACAAGGTACCACGGTCTACGACACTATTTATCATGTGGTGGCTCTTGCGATTGATGCGACGTTTCTTACGTGTGATAGCGCGTATTTCAAGAAAGCAAAAAAATCGGGCAATATTCAACTGATATCATAAATTGAAATTTATTCTAACTTATGAAACATCCGAATTGGAGATAAAGCTCCTACTGTTGCAGTAAATACATTTACCATGTGCTCAACGACAGCATCTGGATCGATATAGACTCCAGATCCGCTAGCATTTATGCGATCTACATACTCTCGGACTGCCCACGCGTCAAAGTTAAATATTCCTACGCCTCCTGCCATTGCTTGATCGGAATAAATGCTTGTTCCTTCGCGAAAGTTTATAACTGCATATGTTGGATCATGAGCTCCAATGTATTCCATGACAGATCCACCGTTTTCTCTCACCCAGGCGAGGCGATCTTCTTCCTTCACTGATTCAGGGGCCAATACACTATCGGGATCATTTTCGACTCTTCCTGCATACCCGCACCCTTTTTGTCCATGATGGTGATCATCAACATGAGCTGCTATCGGAATACCAGACTGAAGAGCTATCTCTCAAGCCTCAGCTTCACTTTTTCCGGTTAGTGCTTTAATCATGTCCCAAATACCATATATTGCACCGGGGACTTCAACACCATTTACTGTATTTGGGGGAGTTCCTTCGCTCAGTTGCCGTTCGTCGACGCAAAGCAGAGTATTAATGTCAGCGTCTAACACAAATTGCTCAATTACATCTGGCGCTGGTGCAAATTCAGGGTGAGGCATAAAAAAAAGAAAAAGGACTTCAAGCTTTCGTCCTTCATACTTGTATTTTACAATAGAATTTGCACTCGTCAAGATGGAGGGGGTTTTGTTTTGGGAAAAATTATAAGCTTTAGGGTCAGACCCTGCCGAGGGTCTGACCCTGATGGTTGGCTATATAAGGGGTGCGCTGGGCAGGAGGAGAGAGAGGATGAAGTTGATGATGGGTGAAATGATATTGTGGATCGGAGATATACCGCCGAATATTGGAAATATGAGGAAGATGAGAAATATCATGCCATAGGGTTCAAGCTCTTGCCACTGCCTCGCATATTCTTCTGGCAAAATTCCTCCGACGATTTTAAACCCATCAAGCGGATGAATCGGGACGAGATTAAAAATTGCCAAGATGACGTTTAGGATAATCACGGGTTGCAAAAGTCCAATAAACGAATAAACGAATAAGCCAATAATAGAATTGGAGAATAATGGAAGACGGAAGTTAAAAAGGATCTGCATAAGTATAGCGCAAAGAATCGCTAAGATAATGTTGGAAATCGGACCAGCAAGAGAGATAATCGCGCTGTCACGACGGGGACTGCGCAGGTTAAACGGGTCAAACTGCACGGGTTTTCCCCAGCCGAAGCGAGCAATAAGAAGCATGATGGTACCGAGCGGATCCAGGTGTGCAAAGGGATTTAAGGTAAGCCGTCCCATGAGCCGGGGAGTCGGATCGCCGAGGCGCTCGGCAGAATAGGCATGGGCAAACTCATGGATTGTAATAGCGACGATAAGGGCGATGAGGTAATACAAAAAGCCTAAGGGATTGTTGAATAACTCTCCTATCATATGGTATAGTATACGGTAGATTACGCCCAAAGAGCAAAGCTCAAATCTCAAAACGTGAGCGCAAAACTATAACGAAGTAAGAAAGATTTTCGTTTTGAGATAAAGATTTGAGTTTTGAACTTTGAGTTTTACGTTTATATATGGCCTACATGTGCGATATTTGTGGAAAACATTCTCATCAAGGGCGTTCTCATACCCATCATACTGGAGTTGCCGGAGGGCAGTGGAAAAAGCGGGCGCAAACGACGATCCGAGGCTTTAAGCCAAATCTTCACTGGGTGACTATGTCAATGAAAGGAGTTATGAAGCGTGTTCATGCGTGTACCGATTGCATCAAACGGGCGAAATTTGACATAAAGAAACAAACTGCAGTTGCATATCTCTAATATTTTTTCCACTTATTGTTCTTGAGGAAATCCATTACCGCAGAAAAACGCGAGACAGCCACTCACGTCGCGTTTATAGGTCCAACCGCCTGGACAATCTTCCGCGCGAGGAAGTGTTAGTTCCGGACACGCTAATCCCGCTTTACTTCGGACATCAAGGGATACCTTTTTCATCGCTGAAACGACAATAACAAGTAGGATAAATGCAAGCGTCAGAAATATAATAAAATTCCAGGACGCAATGTCCTTTGATCGAAATAAGCTGACTGGGGGAGATGAATGATTTCGTTTTGCCATAAAAATCCTCCTATATCTAACGTAGGAATAAAGAAGAAAGATGTCAAGAGGGGAATGAGGAAAACGTTCATTCGTTAGTTAGGCCGCATCCGGTAATAAATTGAATATTACGGTGCGGCACAAAGGGCCGTATTCGTTAATATCTATAAAGCTATTGACGAACGAGCCCTTAGTTACTTCGTTACTTTTTAAGATAGGCAGAAGAGAATTGGGAGAATGGAACGGGCGTTTTGCCTTCCAGTTGAACAGAATCGAGAACCAAGCGTAAAGTGTCAAGTGCTAAGTGACAGGAAAGAATTTTTAGTCGCTTTTCTTCAGTTTTGAGATTTGAGTTTTGTTTATCCTGAGTCTTCACGAAGGAAGTTTTGAGTTGTATTTTCGTCCAAAGACCTGGCCATGGGTGGAGCGCTCGCCATGCCCGCGTAATTATCAATGACCATCCGCCAGCTGGCGGACCAATTACCAATGAAAAAAGAAGAGGGCGCTTGTCGTTTGGTATATCAATGCCATCTATTGCAGCCTTGATAAGCTCCCATGGGATGAAACCGTCATCCCGGGAAAGTCTTCGCGCGTAAGGATGTGATGCTATAATCGAGGCCTGGCCTCGATTATGTTGTTGGGACGGTCTGGGTACGTACCTTTGTGGGTTTTTGAGAAAATTTTGTAGGTTTTTGGTAAGGAGATCTGATCCAAGGGTAAAAAGTTTTGTCCGGAGTTTGTCAGTTGTATCATGATCAGTTATAGAAACTTTCTTCTGCGCGATGATCGCTCCTTCGTCAAATTCTTTTGAAAGCGTCACGATGCTTACACCTGTTTGATGATCACCGGTAAGAATTGCCCATGGCACGGGATCTGCACCGCGCCAACGGGGAAGAAGAGATGGATGGACATTGAGTCCCCCATATTTGACAGATTGAATATAGATCCAAGGAATTTTTTGACCGTAACTTGCACTGATGAGAAGATCTGCTTTTAGCGCAGAAAGCGTATCGATGACCTGACTGTCATCGTTATAAAGGTTAGGATGATCGGGATTACTAGGAAATGTTAGCGTTGTAATTCCATATTCTTTTGACCACAGTTCAACCGGAGTTGGCGTTAGCACATGTTTTCTGCCGATAGGACGGGGAGGCTGAGTGACGACAGCAGATAAATCAATGCTGAATGCTGAATGCTGAATGTTAAAAAGTTTACTTAGTACAAGAACGGAGTCTGATGTGGAACCGAAGAAAATGATGCGGATGGGATTCATAAATAGTTATTAATTATAGGCTCTAGGGTCAGACCCTCGCGAGGGTCTGACCCTCATGGCTAAATGCGGATTTCTTCCAGACTTTCTTTTCCTTCTTTATCTCTTGCTGTTTGATATAGTTTCCCCTTTTGCTCAAGAACGCGTTGGGTGTACAAAATACCGTTCGTGTGGTCGGTTTCGTGTTGGATAATCGTTGCAAGAAATCCACTGAATTCTTCTTCATGATGATTTCCTCCCTCATTTTGGTATGAAAGGGTAAGGGATTTGGCTCGTTTAACTTTGCCCCATATAGCGGGAATAGAAAGACATCCCTCAAGTTTATTATCCCGCTCCGGTACTCCATCAGTCTTTTCTTCAGATTGCTTGATGATTACTGGATTTATAAAAATCCGTATTTCTGATTTTTCAGTGGGTCTCGTCAAAAATATTCGCCAGGACTCTCCGATTTGCGAAGCAGCAAGGCCCACGCCTTTCGGACTTTTGGTTGCTATAAGCGTTTGCTTCATCTCCTCAATAAGCTTTGCGAGTCGCTTATCAAACTGCGTTACTGTTTTAGCTTGCGTCGTGAGTGCTTCGTTGGGGACGTGGACGATTGATTTCATGATTCGTATTATGGGGTTTGTATTACGTATTATGGGCAAGATTTTTTTGGTTTTCCTTAATATATAATACATGCACCTTAATACCCTTCATTGAGTTTATTTTGAAACTCTTTATCCGTCGGGTCGACGCGATTGAGGTATTGCGTCAGAATTGTTCTCGCAAGTTCAGGCTGTTTGACTTCATCGTAAAAAATAGCAAGCGCCCAATACGCATCTTTATAGTTTAGCTTATGAACAATTGCGTTTTTTAGTAGATCTATCGCTTTTGTGTTGTCGCTGCCTCTCCCATACAAAATAGCAAGATTGTACATAATTTTCGGGTCATTGGGAGATAGACTCATAGCTTTCCCCAAAGCCTCTATCGCTGCTTTATTAAATACAGGATCAAAGGAGGAAAATGAGTAATATATTTTTGTTCTACTTTTCCAGAAATTGACATTATTCGGAGATATGGAAATAGCTTCGTCGCTTTCTTTTAGGCCTTGCTTGGCAAACTCGGCGGCTGCGGTTGCATTTTTATCCTCGACGGCTTGGACAGCAAGCCCTGCAAGCACTGTTGCAAATTCATCGTGATAGAGTGGTTCATCGTTATTTAGCTCAATTGAATTTTTTAATAAAGGATATGCTTTTTGATACAAGCCCGCACGGCTTGCCCGATATCCTTTGGCAAAAATCGTATCCGCGTACCACATTTTTGAAAGTAGCAGTAGCAACACAAAAAACACAATGAGGATGGGAAGCGAAAGCAATGTGGCTATATGATCGCGGAGTGGTAGATGAAGGGAGTAATACGCATTTTTTTTGTCGTTTTTATACTCTGATAAGAGTACGATCATGCATGCCGGCAAGAGGAAATACAAAAGTTGAACTATAACGACCGAAAAGCCGAAGAAATTGGTGACGAGGATAGAAAGCCAACCGGATAATAGGGCAACAGATAAGCACCAAGCATCAAATTCCAAATTCCAAATATTATTCAAATTCCAATTTCCAAAATTCAAAACGTTTTGTTTGGGATTTGGTGCTTGGGATTTGGGATTTGTTTGGGATTTGGTGCTTGGGATTTGGGATTTTATAAACCAGTAGATTACAGCTCCTATGAAAAACAAGTAGCTTCCGAGTCCAAATATTCCGGTTGTCGCTAAATAATTGAGGTATTCGTTGTGTGCTTTATTGTAAAGAAAGTCCCATTCGCTCGTAAGATTATGTTCTTTAGGTTTAAATTGGTAAAACGCAAATGCAAATGTTTCCGTTCCCGTGCCGATGAGTCGCGTCTTCCATGAGCTGTTCCACGCATTGATTGCTCCTTGCCAGACATATTTACGGATCGTCCCGCTTTCTGTGCCTCCGGTTTCAAGAAGGGTACCGGATGGAGTGGCGACATTGAATGCTGAATGTTGAATGCTGAATGTTGAATTGCTCAATCGATTCTGCCAGGATTTGAGGGTCACATATGTATCTATAGCATCAATATTTGTCCCATTAAGGAAAACGATAATGGCAAATGACAAATGAAGAATGATAAACGGTAAAAAAAGAGATCGTTTTTTATAAGGTTCAACCTTGGCATTGGCATATGCAAGGTTGAACCTTGCAAGAAAAAAGAGTATTCC
Source organism: uncultured Gammaproteobacteria bacterium (assembly GCA_964449675.1). Taxonomy (GTDB): domain Bacteria; phylum Patescibacteriota; class Microgenomatia; order UBA10105; family UBA927; genus CAYVAR01. The sequence goes on along the minus strand of CAYVAR010000011.1, from coordinate 32,772 downwards.
CCAATAAACTAAGTCAGCAATCACAAAACCAACAAGCCCTGACCGGGAACGGGTATACAGCAGCACTTGGAAAAAGAGTGCTGCTATTAAACTCCAAATCCAAAATCCAAATGACAAATCAAATCCAAATTTTCCAAATTGTTTTGAACTTTGAGTTTCGACATTGTTTTGAACTTTGAGTTTTGACATTTGAGTTTGCAGCGCGAGCGCCATCGCAATTGGCAAAAGGGCGACGAGGTACGCTGCGAGCCAATTGGGTTGGCCAAGCGTACTAAAGACACGATTTTGTACGTCTTGGACCCACAAATGTTTATCGATGCCAAAATGCTCAAGGACTCCGTAAATAGAGACGATTGCGGCCGTAGAAAGAGTAACTTTGAGTAAAGTAAAAATTGTTTTAAGATGAGACTTTTCGACAGTAAATTCACTGTTCAAGTTTTGCGTTATAGTTTTGAATTTTGACTTTTGAGTTTTGAGTTTCTCAATATCCGCTAGTAAGGTGGACACGCTGAAGTTATTTACGAATGCATAGTACAAGAGCACATAGCTTATGACCGACCACATCCCTCCGTTAAACCGGCTGTAATACCCAAACCAGGAAACATGCGGGTCCATTGAGAAGAGTGAACTCACGAATTGCGAAATAACGAATAACGAAATAGGGATGTCAAATGGCGTTTTAGCGATGCGAATTTCCTTATTGCTCACCATCTTTATCATCCACGCACCAACGACAATGACAGTCAATGCATAGGTCACCATCATCTTGTTGTACTCAAACAGTTCGTAGTTAATTGGCGTTAAAATAATCGGGACAAGGATAAACAGAAGAGAAAAGCCAATTTTTATTACCCGATCACACCACTTGGGGATATTCATGGAAAAGAGTATACCATAGTCTTTCCGGGAATCTCATTGAAGATAGCTTGAGGACGAATTCAATCCGGTCTCCGGGGAAAATGCTACGCTTATTGCATTGAGGACTTCGCCTGGCGTCGAGTCGCTGAATTGATTAAAGTCAACTGTGCCAGCAGTTATAATCTTAATAAACTCTAGAATGTCAGCATGCGTCGCATCAAAGAGAATCTGCGGATCTAAACCAATAGGCCATACTTTTTGAATAATAGCAATACGTGCTTCTTCGCTACTTGATCTTTGATAGGGATCAGATGACCAAAATATATCGTCAACGGTTATATGGCGTTCTTCCCACCCGGGATGGGAGTATACGTAGAGATCTATGGTTGACAAAGGTACATCATCCGGGTCACACAGACCAAAAGATATTGATGAGTTGCGTATCCTGCCGTCAGATTTTCCGTGCTCGGCGCTGTCTTCAAATACAGCGCGGACGTGTATGACACCTTCGGAAGTTTGGATCCATGTCTCAAACATAAGAAGTGTAGGGACGACAACATCTTCCGGCCGATCGATTACTGCCAAAACAACTCGATACCGGTCGTCATCGGGAGTATAAGCAAAACCTTTTATCGTTTCATCATCTCTATCGTCATAATATGGTTCTCTATTATCGGTCTCCTTTAGAATACCCATGCGCAGCATAGACTCTTCAAGCTCTGTCAGTGAATCTCTGAGGTAGACATGTTCGCTCAACATGCGATCAATTTGCTCAAAACTTAGCGCGGGATAGTCTGCCGGTATTTCAGTAAGCATGCCAATTAGTTGATTTTAGCATAAATATGTGCTATAGGATAATCCTTCAGCTTATGTCTCTACGTATTTATACTATCGGCCTATATGAATAAAAACGAACTTGTAGCTCTTTTTGAATCTGGATTTACTAGGAATATTGTGGATATACGAGATACAGCGGCTGGCGAATTCATATCTGACGCAAAATTGGCTCAATATGCAAGTATGATTGAAGTTGAGTTTTCAGCGCATGGCCTTTTAGTTCGTGTTATCAATTACCCTGATAGATTTTTTCACCCAGTCGTCCAGTATGAAAAAGCAAGCGAAACGACGAGCTATTTTGCTGTAGGGCCAGGAGGTGTGCGTATAGTAGATTCCGATATGAGAGAGATACTTTATAGTCTTGATATATCTTCGGTTGGTGGGCGATTCGGAGAGCCTCACGTGGAATATATTGTTAATGATGAAGCATCGTATTTCCGAATATCATTTACTCCTCTTCCACAGGCAGATGAATATCCAATTGATTATTATGATTGACCTTTTGATGAAAAAAGTTGACGTGAATCGTATATGCAGTATAATTCAGCCTATAATCTAACTGGAGTTACGCAGTTTCATTATTGTTCGAGCGAAGTGACGCCCCGCGTCACGAGTCGAGAACTATCCAACGACACTTCTCGATTCGGCGCTTGACAGCGCCTCACTCGAAGAATACATGCGTAAGTCCTAAATCTAACTATTATTACCATGATATCTATCATAAGAAGCGCTCGAATCGTATTGACTCATATGCATGCATATGTGACTTAAGACATTCGAGTGATTGCACTTTTCCGCCACAACTTGCTTTACGCCTGTTTTAATTCTATTTGAATACGGCGCAATGTGAGTTTGTTGGCGGATGCATCGCAACTGCGGTGCAGTAGCTCTTTAACATCCTGGTTGTCTAAAACTGGTAACAAAACCATTATTCTTCGAGCGAGGGAGCTTCAAGCGACCGAGTCGAGAAGTTCTCGCCCTGAGTCTTCCCGAAGGGTTCTCGACTTGCGCTCGAACAATAGGTTTTGATATAGCTTCTAAATAATAGTTATGAGTGTTGGGTTACGAGTAGTGAGTTGTAGGTTGTGGGTTATATGTGGTGAGTTAGTAAGGTAGAGGAATAGAGGCGTTGACAAAATACCGCACGTGCGGATTTTTGTCAACATTGTGGGGAAAGGGAATTGGTTGAGGATTAAAGGGATTTCATACCTTCTTTCAATAACGTGGACCCATCGATGAGGAAACAAATGATTATTTTTTCTTTGACTTATCTTTGATGTAGGACTTACGCACTTACGCCTCGCGTGAGATCGATTCCCGGAATCAAAGTACCCCGATTCCGGGAATCTTGCGTAAGTCCTCAATGTAACAATGTAATTTGGTAATTTTTGTTTTCCCGTCGATGGGTCCATCCCAAATCAAAAAATGAGAGGAGGTGAGGAGATGCACCCAATGATCGCACGGTTCCTCGCGTTCGCGCTCATGATCGGATTGCTTTTCTTTTTCATGAACACTCCCATGGGGGGTGAAGTGAAAAGTGGGCAGACGATCGTATTGATCCTCGTCGCCGTTGGCGTGATCAGCGGCGGCGCAGTGATTGCGAGCGCGTGGATCGGGTCGCGCAGCAAATAGAATAGATCCGTCGGATGCTGACGGTCCCGAGTCTTTCTGAGGGATGAAAAGCATAACTGGAGAGTTGTCTTAGACACAGACGACTCTTTGTGACGACATTATTGAGTGTCAAAATCAAAAAAGCGTGGCTTCGCCACGCGAGGAGAGAATAACATGTCAGCAAGTCCACCTCAGAGGATCGGACCCCCGAGGCCCGTCCAGCCTCCGGCTGGCGGTCCCACCCCCGGCGCACCCCCTGCCCCCCGGGCCATCCCCCTGCCCCAAGCGCTCCCCGCGCCGGTCATCCGGCCAGCGGGACCCCCGGTCGGGGCCCCACAGCCGGCGCAACAGGCCGCTCCCGCGGCCCAGCCCGGCCGATTCGCTTGGGTCCGTGACTTCTGGCCCTTCGGCCGCCAGTCGGCACAAGTCCAGCCGCGCCCCGGCCAACCCGGAGCCCGCCCCGCGGGTCCCGCCGCCATCCCGGCGACGGTGACGCTCACGGTCACGGTACAGTCCGGACTCGAAGGACACCGTACTCCTGTCAAAGACGCGACGGTAATCGTGAACGACACGGTGCCCGAGAAGCTCCACGTGACAGGGACTCAAGGTTCAGTTACGATCGCCAACATCGCGACTGGTGGCAAACCGATCCGTATCAAGGTCTCCCACCCGAAGTTCATCGATGGCAGTGCGACCGTCCGCCCCGAGCGAGCCGTCGTTGCCGAGGTCGTCGTGCTCGCGCCCAAATGGGTACTCAGCATGGCATGGGTATTCGCCGCGGTTGGATTGCTGGCGTTGATTCCGATTGTAGTGGGCATCTTCACATCAGCCCCGATCGCACCGTCGGCGCCGATCACGATCCAGCCGCCCCCGATGCCGCAGATCCAGCCGATCGATCTGGCAAGCGCCGCGTGGATCGGCCCGGTGCAAGGGATGCTGCTGACCCTCGGGGTCCTTCTCATCGGGCTCGCATTACTCGACCGATGGCTCGTCAAACAGATTCATGACGTGACAGTGCCGGCGGCCTGTGTAATAGCGCTGTACGTTATCAACTGGGCCCCTATCCGGGCCGCGCTGGCCACACCACCGTTCAATTTCACTGATCAGCACACGATCGGGTGGCTGGTAATCGTCTCCTCGGTGGTGGCGGTTTATGCGGTGGTGCGCTTGCCCACGCCGGATTACACAGCGTCGGCACTATACAGCGGGCTTCTCGTCGTGGCCGGTTTGACCGTCGGATCCCTCGGGCTCATGCAAGTTGCCTTCGGGATATCAGAAGCGCCGGTGGTGAGCATGGGACAGATGATCAGACTCCTGCAGCACAAGGAATGGGCGGCGATCCAGTTCAGCCTGCTGATCTACGCGCTGTGCGTGGTCGCCATCGGGTTTTACGGCTGGGAATCCGTAAAACCAACTCAGAAAGACGGCAAGCCTTCGTGGGGAGGACCCGTCTTGGCGGTGCTCGGATTGGTGGTGTACTACGCTGCCAGCCGTGGCATGATCCGAGCGGGCTTCATCAGCGATCCCGATTGGGCATGGCTGTACTACGCCATGGCCCTGTTGATGACGCTCGTTGCCAACTGGATCGGCGCAACGCTCGCCAAGGAAGTCCTTACTGGCGAAATTGTGGCAACGTCGCATTCCTACACGGACGTTCGGCTCGGCTTCTTGACAATCCGAACGCCGTGGGATGTGATCGGGCTCGAAGTCATGATGGGGATCTTTCTCATCCTGATGTTCGGGACGATCTAGTCATGACCGCCAAGTCAAACAAGTCGCCGCCGCTCCTGCACCACGGCGACAAAAAAATTTCGACTCCGAAGCGGAGAAGGAGTCGAGAAGGAGGAATATGAAAGACAACCAGGATAAGCCGTGAGGCGTGAAACAGTTAATTTGCAGCATCAATCCTGCAAAACTTCTCTCACGTCCTCACGGCCATCCTTATTTACCCATAATAATAGTTGTCTCGCGGAGCGAGATCCTGCTTTGCAGGATGAGTTGTAGGTTGTAAGTTGTAAGTTAAGAAAAAGTTGTGGGTAGAGGAGGGTGAGAAAAGTTGTGAGTTGTAGGTGGTAGGTTGTAAGTGATGAGTGGTGAGAAAAAGATTGCACATTGAAAAGCTGTGGGGAGGTATACTGGGTATATGACGATACGCTATACACGGCATGCGGCAATTGATAAATTTGCATTCCTTGCTCGTCATGATTTTGTAGTCACTAAGGCAATGATTCGAAAAGTTATCACCAATCCTGATCATTCAGAACTTGGGAGACACCCATTTCAAACCATCGTATCAAAGCAGATTGATGATCGTCATGTTTTGCGGGTTGTTTACAGGAAAGAAGGGAGTATAATTACCGTGATTACCTTTTATCCAGCGCAAACAGGGAGGTACTACGTATGAATATTCGTTACGAACCAGAAGACGACGTTATGATGATTGAATTTAACAAAAAACCCATTGATTATGCAGAGCAAACGGGAGATTTGATCATTCATTATACCAAAAAAGGTGAGACTGTTCTTCTCGAGATTCTTGATGCGTCAAAGTTTTTTCGTGAAACCTCGCGCGCGTTTCCGCCAAGCGTACGCCAGAGCGTATTTACGTAAGGCATTTTCTTTCGCGATATCCTCACGGCCATCCATTCTTGTTTACAGTGGTGAGTTGTGAGTTGCTTGCCCTGAGCGAAGTCGAAGGGTGAGTGGTGAGTTAAACAAATAAGTAAGATTTTATGGCACTAGCTGAAGTTGATCGATCAACGCGAGAAGATACTCTTGAACGGCTCAAGGGGAATTTTGAGGTGGCGATTGAAAAAGGAAAGAAAGACCCCATCGAGCGGGCGGGAGATCAGCTGGTAACCTTTGCCTGCGAGGAAAATTTGGATTGCCTTTCCATGCTTCAGGTGATTGAGATTGCTAATGGAGCGATAGCCAGTCCAGGGAAAGTAAGTCGCAGTGGTGGTGTTCACATTCTCGAAGGCATGGACACATATCTCACTCATGTGGGTGTATGCCACAAGCTTCTCGTCCCTCCTGATTTTGAGTCGCCAGAGGTCATCCGCCGTCGCTTTGATCTATTTGAGAAGACTGCAGAACGCGTATCACGTCTCACGACTGCAATTAGAAAGTCCAAATTCCAGCATCAAGCCGCACCAAATACTCCAGCGCTTAAAGATTTTGCTCATGCAGTATCAATAGCATTCACTTCGCTTGATCGATCACAAGATAAACCACCGCCAATCCCGATAGTTCAAATCATTGTCAATGGTCGAGCAATACTTGATCGAGATAAAGCAGGATTTGATTCAGTGATCCAGACGTACGTTGACGTTGCAAACGCATTTGATGATTTTGATCGTGAAGAGATCTATGACTTTGCCAAGCTTCGCTTTAACGTACTGCAAGCGCTTTTTCGAGGGGGACATTGCGAAGGTCTTCCTACCATGTATACCCACCGATTTGAGGAACAAGGCGTTTCTTTTGCGGATATAATCGATGTTTCTTCAAACGATACTGAAGCTCTCGGCACGCTTATCCTTTCGTATCTTAAGTCACTTCCTAAGGGAGATTATGTGTGGGAAAAGTTCAAAGAACTTTTTGTTTTCCCTGGTACGTATAATTCTCAAGATGAAGCGTATGGACAAGCGCAGCAGGATGTTGCGTGGAAGCTATTTCTTTTCCAAAAGTGGCTCGGCGAAAAACTGTTTCTTCCCCACCTTATTGAAGATGTGGGTACACAATTGCTACCAGAACATGTGCTCAGTTTTCAATCGGTAGATCGGTCGCTTGATAAGCATTTTGCACAAGCTTTGTCCCGATTACAGCCGACACAGGCTCATATTCTCGGCCTCACGGTATTTGGGTCCCTTGCCCATGCTGTCTCGATACTGCGCGGATTTCACTCGGAGATGGCGGAAGAAGAAGCGATCGGCTACAGCCCGATCGTACATCTTGCTACGGCCTATCATTTAAACCAGGGCGGCAGCAGCATGATTATTGCTGACCGTACCATCCACTACCTTTTTCAATTGCATTGGGGAGGGCTTAGGGAAAAGGCAAGCACGAGACTCTGGGGGGTATGGGCCGCACGTAGCAACACTGCTCGATTTCTCGATGGATTTTCTACGAACGCACTCAAAAACTATGATAAAGAGCTTACGGCAGAGCTTCTCAAGCTCATACGGGAAAACCTCGGTGAGCATTACTTGGCGAGGATGGGAGAGATAACGCCGCAGCTAGGGGAGGTGAACGCGCGTCTACTCCAAGAACTTGCTGAAATCGACTATTGGCCGCATCCAGCTATCTCCCACACATTGCGGTTTCCTGATAGGACCCTCCCGCACATACTCGGGTTTGAGAGTATTTCAATGAAGTTTGGTGAATCCGCGCGAGCTCCCATCGGTTTTCGCTTTGTATTTGAGGGATCGCATATTGGACTTTCCGGAGAAGTCTATCCGCAAACATATACATGCAGGTGGGATATCGACGAAAGCATTTTTGATCCGGATCTTCTTTCGGTTATAACCACCATTGTGCTTGCGTCGCTACGGGATTACGTGAAAAGAGGAGACCTTGTCATAAGAGAGCAGAAAGATCCAGAGTCTCAAGAGGAAGGAGATGGAGCGGGAGCTAGTGAAGTAGATGCAGATACGGAGGGAGAAGGCGTGGTGTATGAGCGGCCGGCACCAAGGAAGTCTTTTCGATATATAGGAAGAGCTAGTGGAGAACCCGAAGAGGAAGTTGTTGACGCCGGAGAGTTGGTTGAGGCGATAGAGGAGGAGCAAGAACTAGCTGGATTGGTTGTGCGGCACATCGATAGCCATCGGCGAACGTATGTTTCCGATGAACAGGTATTGGCATATGCAGGTGCGACTCGTGAGCTGACGAACGCTCCACCCCATGAGTACGCGGCGGCGTATGAGAAAGCTGTCGAAATTCGCAGTCAGTTTCGTCAACCGTCTGAGCCTAAACGAGAAGCGATGAGCGGATTGCCACCGAAACTTCAGCTGCGACCGCTTCTTGATCCGGATTCTGGAGGGTATCTTACTGACATACTCTCCGGTAGAGAAGGGTGGCCTTTGTATCGCGATACCTTCGTCGTTGCCTATACGCGACCGGCGCTGACGGAAGAAGAGATGTTTTCTCTTCCAGTACGCTACGAACGGCGGTATGTTGCGGCTGAAGGCTCAGCAATAGCATTTCTTGATGAACTCATTCCTCTTATGCTTGGCGAAGAGCGTGGCGAGCAGGAACAAGATGATGCGTAATAAAAGACTGCTAATAACTTGACGACCGGCGGTTTAGTTGACAGTGTTTGAATACTGATTTACTTTTAAATAAGCGAAGATACCTACAAACAATACAGTGGTATACTATCTTCTAGATCGATATAGCAACATTTTTCTGTCAAAAAAGTTGCATAGATAGTTGTTTGTGCTATAATAGCGCGCTATAAACCAAAATAAACAATAACTGTTATGTTTCGTGCTATACAACGGATAATAAATAAAGAAAGAGAAAGGGAAGTGTCCGTCGGAAATCCTATTTCGATGGATCAGCTTGTAGAAAACTACGCATTCCCTATATGGCTCAACCCTGTGTTTGGGGAATTAGATAGCTCCAAACCAGCAGATTGTGAAACATTTCTTCGTGAGATAGCCTCCGTTCGTACGCAAGATTCTCGTCTCTATGTTCAGATATTCGAAGGCGAAGGAACATTTTTGTGCCTTGACAATACGTACCAGCGACGGACTCAACAGTATAAGGTTCTTCGTCTCAGTTCGGTTGGTGATCTTCGACAAAGTTCGTCTGTCTGGCCACCACTTGACCAAAATGAACTCGATACGGCAATAGGATACCTTCGTCAATTTGGTGTCATTTGGGATGACAGCGACTCTGAAGCCATTACAGCAGTTGATGCCCATCGGAGTGCGAGACAGCATTATGACGGTGCTTTAACCTATGCCAGATACTTCCCGTATCGTACGTTCACACAGGATAATAAGGAATTGTCTGTCTATCCCGGGGAAGGAAGCCAGGGGTTAATTCGTATATCACCACTTCTTGAAGATACACAAACCTTCGAAGAGATAGCGCAAACCATTGTCAATCTTGGTGATATAGTGCGGATGTTTGGCCCTGGAACAATCGCTATTTCCAGAAATGACTTAGGTCAGTATGCAACGCTCACGTTGTCTGTCCATGGATCTGATGATCCAATCAGGTTAATACGCGATCACTACGATGATGGAAATCCGGTAACCGTGCAAGATCTTATGGCAGGGCTCCAGTATTTTCAAGTAAGCGGTGTGCTAACACAGGGAGATATAGCTATGATCACTGATGCTTTTAGAGGAAATGATGGTAGAGGAAAAGATAGTTTAGAAAGTGAAGGACCTGATAGTGAGCTAAGTCGTCTGGCGCCTATACTGGATGTTGATTTTTCTCAAATAAGAGGTGGTGTCACTCGCTATGTACCAGATGGGATGAACTGCATTGGTTCTCAGATAGTATTACGCCTCCGAGATTCAGAGGAAACAGAGCACTTCTTTTTGCCTCTCGACGAACTTGCTGACGGCTTCAATCAGCTGATGCTTGCCCGCATGTATGACGAGTATGTTTCTGATCCCAACACAGTATCTTTTTTCAAAAATTCATATGGCGATCAGCCGATTGGTAAAGCACTTGCTCTGACAGATTCGTTCGTACTGCCGTACCTATGTCGAGACAATACTGGGAGACTTGGATTCCATTTAGCCTTTGCCAGGTCACAGCTAGATCTCCTTAGAGGAGAAGATAAAATTGATGGTCAACGGGTTGAAATGGCTGAAGATGGATTACGTACACATGTCTATACGTTTGTCTGTTCTCTTCTCGGAACCTGTTATCACGACTTGAGAGATGTAATCACAAGTAAATAAAATCCGAATATGGCTACCCCGGAGGAGTCAAGATGGTTCGTTAGTTTTTATGAAAAAGGATACGGTGATCAGGTATCCTCCTCTGAAGTTGATCCTGGGACAGGATACGCGAGAGTTGATTTTCAGCTTCCGATTCCCTACGTATATGAAGATTCTTCCGGTGAAGAAATTGAAGGAGAGATTGAGCGGACTGTAAGTGCCTGGTACAATCCAGACACGGGAGAAGTTGGCTGTGCTTTCCCCATGAGTGAGATTTCTGATACTGGATACCTTCAAAAGCCCGTAGGAATACCCAGAGAATTGAGTGCCTATTTTCGCGACGCTAGCCCGGAGTGGCGCGCCTGGCGGCGGTGGTACTTTGATACGCCAGAGGAAATTCTGCTAAAGAAACCGAACGTATCGTTGCTAGAATTTTTCCAAAATGACTTTCGAAGATGGGCGTTTGTCAACGGTTTAGACCCTCGAGTCAGTCCAGGGAAAGATGCTTTTGGGATGCTTGCACCGTGGGTTGACAATGAGGGGACTATCTGGCTTGGTTGGGTGAATACCCTGACAGCGCTTAATAGCTACTTTGAATCTAGATTACCAGAACCTCTAAGAGGGAATCTTGAGCAGGATCCCGATAGCAAAGAGGCTGTCAAAGTCCAATGGGGTAGTTTCGTGGAAGCAACTCTTGAGAGCGCTGTCGTTAGCCTTAGAGACAATGGAGGGAGGATTCTCGACTACATCGAGTGGTTTGACAAATCCAGGCGCTACGACCTTGCGCTTAGATTACGGCTCCTTGGCTTAGCAGATGCTGACGAAACTTTCCTTGGGCAGGGGATTGAAGAAACAGATTGGTACCAAGAGCACTTTGGAGAAGAGCCAGTCGATGCGCTACGAGGTAAAGTTGGTGAGCTGCCTGATAAACTTACTCTAGAGAGTGATGACTGGCCCTACGATTGGGCTTTAAGCAGCGCGTCAACTTTAAAAGATGTTCAGATTATGCAAAAAAGATATGTAGAAGAGTCAGGAGAAGAGAGAGGAGTACTTTTATTAAACGCAAGACTTCCCCTCACCTATTACCAAGAAGGCGATGGAGAAACGGCAGTTGCAACAGAAGAAGCTTTCACGATGGGATATGGACGTTATGCCGAGCGGGGGGAGGACGGGTTTATAGTCGAACTGCTTATTCACGGCGTAACCGATGCAGAGACGATAAAACAAAACAGTGCGATAGTTGGGAATTGGGATGAGTTTGTTCGTGAGTGGGATCAATACTGTCAGGAGAATCATCTTGATTGTACTGTCGCTAATGGAAATAGTGAATACGGATTAGTAGTATTTTCCCACTCGCCGGTAGCGGGGCGTTCAGTTATTTTGAAAAAAAAACTGGAAGATATCACTCTTGTAGTAAAGATCAATCTTAACCAGGAACATTGGCAGAGCTTGGGATGGCAAAGAAGTGACTATATGAACGGGCTAGTTGGTAAACTGCAACAGCTCTACCCCTATGCGGAAGCATTCGTTTCTTCGTTTATCGCCGAACACCCCGAAGAATAATCTTTTTTATGTCAGTACCACAGGAAGCCGTGTTTTTATTTGATTGGGCAGGAGTGTACGCGGAGCTACAATCTGGTGACGTCCGTTACCCTGATCCGTCTAATCACTACGAGCATCGTCTCCCGACACAATGCAAAATCATCGTACCGCTTCTGACTAACAAGCTGGTAGAAGGGACAGATTGGCCGGATCCACAGTTTGTCCCGGAAACACTTGAGAATGAACCGATCGTCGCGACCTTTATTCCGGAGAACGCTACGCTGATTTTAGAGATACAGGACTATTCCATGGATGCGACAAGGCACGGTGACGATTTGGGATTTCGGCTCTACCGGGAGGGACTTTTTGCTTATCTGGATATGCAGGAAAACCCCCCAGAACTGCGAATTCTACCCGAGCTTGAAGATGAACTACTTGGTCGCGAAGATCCGATAGACCTGACCGAGCTTCCTGATTACGAAAGAACGTGTCGTTTTGCCACGCATATCGTAAGCCACACCTATGATCCTGGAAATAAACAGCCAACGTTGACATTTGGACTTGTTACTTCTCTTGAAACGCTTGAGCATATATTCGAGATCATTCCACATGACGCATCCCTCTACGGTGGACTTTCGCAAGAGGCGGGTAGCGACACGCGATGGGGACATTTCGTATCCTATGTACTTTCCAAGGCGGCAGATCGCATTGCCGGCGTCTACCCGTATCTGTCGCTCTACGGGGAGTGGTGGTACAGCGAGGGACAGTTTAGCAGCGCGTACGAACATATGCGCGCCGGTCAGGCAAGTGTCTCTGGGCACAATGTTTTTGATGAAGCGATGGAGATAACCCATGGGCAGTGGTCTGAGCATTCTCGTTGGTATAGGGCATTAGCAAAAAAACGACTGGAAGAAGCAGGATATTGGTACACAGAGTGGGCGCTTGATGCGCTAGAGGGTAGGCGTATACGCGCTGCTCGATTTCCCGATCCGGTATTTGAAGAACCTGCGTCAGAGAATATCTTAGTTATATCAGTACCTCTTGAGCGATACAATATAAAAGATGGTGAGATCGGTACGAGAGCGTACGATGAGGAGCTATGGATATTGTGTGATAATGATACGATGTATATGGAAGTTGGTGGTTTTAATAATTTTGGACTGCCAACTATGACTGAAGCTGAGTTTGCAGATTTCTTAGAGAGCTGGCAGCAGTATAGACCGGGCAGGGCAACATTTTATTATAGCAATTTGCAACACACCACTTCACCTCCGTATTTGGCGTTTGGCATACAAGGAGGCCCTGGAGAAGATGCCGATGGGATGCTTGACGAGATACGGGATGCCTTTAAAGACGCATGGTATTTTATAGGTAGATAGGGTAGATAGGGACGGTCCTTGGATTTACTGTTGGGATGTTCTATAAATTACGTAGTTTTCAAGGACCGTCCCTATGGTTTTATTATGTATACACCTCGTTGTGAGTTCGCACCGGTAGCACCAACACGTCATGATGAGGCTAGGTTTGGCGCTGCAGTTGAAAATCCCCAGATTGAAGCATGGGTTTGGCAAGGGTACGACTTGGGTTTTCGTCAGTACTTTCCATATGAAATTCCATTGCTTGCCGATAGACCCATAATTAGCTTGCGTTCAGTGCAGAAACTAGATACGAGAAAACAGCCATGGTTTTACGTATTAGAACTGCAAACTGATGATACACTTCCGCCTGAATTTTCCGTCATCGTCTATCCAAATAGAATTGAGAGAGATTCGCTTGCAAATGCTCTAGTAACAGATCATGAAGAGCAAAAGCTTGCAGAGATTTCTCGCGTCATTGGACTCTATTTGCATCTACGACAGCTGCGCCAAGAACACCCAGATGTTTGCATCTTCGGGCGTCCGATCGGGGAGACGGGAATAACGGATAGCGGCGATAGTCTATGGGTTGACGCGACACTTTTATGGAAAATCATCCGCTATCGACAACAGGGAGGGACAGAAGAAATCGAACAACCATTTTTATAATGACCCGATTGTCTATGAGTGAATCATGGATTGTGCGCGATGATAGGCGCGGGCGAGCTGACCAGCGGACTCGTGTGCAAATGGCTGGACCAGATGCCCGTGAGAAAGAGCATGTATGACAAAGTCCATATCCGTGGCATCAGGGTTAATGTCGCGTGCAACTGATTCTTCGTGTAGTCTCATCCACGAGACCCACTCAAGTGGGCTCATCGGTTGGGTAAATCCGCCGTTGACTGAGATAAGGTGGAGTTTAAGTCCGGCATCTGTTGCTGCGTCCTCGGGAAATTGTACCATGAAATCACCGCGATTTATGCCAAAATCTCTAGGCATCAGTCCGCCTGATAGTATATGGATGAGTGCAAGCGCTGTCTCTACGTCAAAGCGTTGACGGGCGAGGCGCTGAATCGACGGCTTTTCGTTAAGAGATGCAATAATGTGTGTAATACTGCGATTCAACTTCTCTTGCTGACGCGTTGAGAGAGATCTGTCGGTAGCTAAATGAATCCCGTATCGACGCAGCGCTTCTTTGGCATCCTGCGCAGCGAGCATAGGACCCAGACGCGCCTGCATTTCAATCGTTTCTTGCATGTCGTTAGAGTATGCCAATGCATAGCGAAACCAAAGCGTTGCTTCGGGCAACTGGGTCGTACCAAACGAATCAACTTGAAGTTCTCCGTAACCTTCGGCAAATGGCATGAAAAAGGTAAAATAATGATGACCGTTATACGAGACATACTCATTGGCAAAGGGTTTAGCCACAGAAAAAAGTTCTTGTCCTTCGTGTGTCAGATGGAGTTGGGTTTGTTCGTAAAGAAAATAGAGGTTTTGGAAATCAGCGTTTGCCTCTTGATCAAGCCTCGTCCCGAAGTCACCTTTTGACACGTATTGGACTCCGTAGTATGGGTTTCCATCGATCATAAATTCCCACTGAAGGATCATCGCCTTTTTCCCTTCCTGGATTTGCCAACCACGGACTTTCTCAACGTTTGTTGACCCCGACAGATTTTCTGCAACATAAAGAAGCAGTCGTGAGTCGTTAAACATTGTTAGTCCCATTGCTGGCATGTCATCAAAGGTTAAATTTGTGACAGATTCACTGGATTCTCCGAGCATGAGACTATATGCTCGGAATAAATCTCTAGTGTCCGAAGGTGGGTCGCACCAGGTGATGGAGATGTTATAGGGTTTAATAAATGACGTTTCTACGGGAACAACATTTTGCGCTAATTCTCCTGGGAACATAAATAAGAGGCAGTAAAGGTGATTATAGAAAGAGCGTCACAACGAGTCAATGGCTTTAGTTTGACTTAGACAGATATTACGCCGCCGGTTGGCTGCGGGGCATCGGGGTGGGCTTTTAGAAAATGTGCATCAAGCGCAGTGTATATTCTCGTATATACGTATCATACTGATAGTTGATGAATAAGCTCGTGTTTTTTTGATTTAGGCAGTTTATGTGCTGCGTTTTGCAAAAATCGTGATGCGTTGAGAATTTCTACATACACAGGAGTATTGGACTTGTCAAAATGCACGATGAAGTCTCCGATTTCGGAGGCGTAGTCAAACGGCTTGTTTGCAAGAAATACTGCGAGAACATCTGCGTCTGGATCGTAGGTATATTTATACTCCATATGCTTTTTTCCTTCCAATATAGAATGTGATAATGACTATTATATCACCTTCATATCGGTGGGCAACGCGTAAAACATGGTCTTTGTCGAAAAGCGACATCGCAACGAGTGTTCCGTCCGTTCGCACGTCCACACGGATAGGGGAGTGAAGGGTGCGTTTTACCATTGTTTGGGTGATAGAAAACCCATACGTTCGCACGAGGAAAAATTTTTGTCTCGCGTGATGGGTAAAACGCATTTTCATACAATGACTATATCATGTGCAACACAGTGGTCGTATAAGTATAACTCTAATTTATTCAGTTTGATTTGAGGTTACAAATTTTAATTATTTGTTTTATATTCCTGTTGGCACAACGCTGCCGGTTGGCTGCGGGGCATCGGGGTGGGCTTCTTGGAAATGCGCATTAAGGGCTGCGTCAGCAAATGTGCCTCGTGTGATATATCACTATTGGGTTCAGGATTTTGCGACATAAAGATAGACAACTTCGGGCATTTTTATGCAATATCCTCATCGGGCAAGATACGATCGATTGTTCGTCTGGAGGCATCAAAAGCAAAACTTGCGGCGGGGAAAAGAATACGGAAACCATTATTCTCCAGTGCACGGCTACCTGATTTATCTATAGGATAATCTGGATTACCACCGCGTTGGCGAGTTGCCTTTTCAACGCTATCAAAAGTGTGCATCGCAGTCCCTGGAGCTCGTGTCACTTGTCGAAATCGAAATCCAAACGGTTCACCCATCTCACCCATGCCTTCTATTTGATCCATAAATTCACCAATTGCTCCGCCGATTGGCGCGATATCATCTATTGGTGGGTGTATGTCAGCATTCCATCGATTGACTTCAAGTTGGCCATCTGAGCGTTGGACTAAAATGTAGACAGTGTGACGTGGTTCGCGTAAATACAAAGTTTTCTTATTGCCTGTAGAGATTTCACCATCCGGATGTGTTCGGGTTGGACCTACGAGACTGCCGAGAATCATTGAGGGTTCGATAAATTCATTGGTATAGGTAAATTCTGTATTGGGATCATATACAAATTCGACTGAAGGTTTTGCTTCGGTAACGGGTGACATATATATGTATTATACAAACAAAAGGCAATGTTTACGTTCTGTAATCGTATGCCTCCCATGGTGGCAGTTCGTCGGGGAAGGAAACGACGGGTACTGTCCAATCGGGTTGGAACTGCTTCATTGTTTCTTCAAGCCAATCATATGCATGACGTGTGGCGCAGAGGACCAGAAGATCTTCAGGTGGAAGTGTAAGGAGGTCATCAATTGTGGTGAGTCCTGCGCGACGACAATCATGGTAAAACCTTTTCTCTGGTTTGAGGATCTCAAGCGCTCGCGGGCCAAACATTTCTCGACGACGTACCCGTACCATGGCTCGGACTATCATGTGACGAAAATCAGAAGGGTGCTTTTCGCCTAATGCTTCAGGTTGAGAAAGCCATCGACCGTCTGGCGGTTGGGGATAGAGGTAGCGCTGCACATAATAAAGTTCTGGTTCTGGGAGTAAATCTTCGAGGGCAAATCCATGCTCTTGTTGTGCTCCCTCAAGCCAATCGTGGAAGCGGCCGCGATTATGGAGATCAAGCGGCCCGTAGAGGATGTCGTGGTCTGTTACCCCATGACCGGTTTCTCGATGCGGTTGGGGTGCTCGCCGCGATGGTTCTCCAGTAGGAAGATTTCCAAAAAGAGGTAGATCGAGCTGCTCTAAGCCCATGTGTAAATAAGATTCTAAAGAGACTAAAAGGCTCTTTTCGGTGGTAAGTAGTTTAGTTATCTCTTTGTCCTCTGGCAGTAATTACTTCGTACGGCGTATCAAGTAGCTCATCTGTCGTAGAACCTACCGGTGTAACTATAGATGGATGGCCAGCAATAGCTAAATCCTTTAAGACCTCAAGAGTCGGAGAGTTAGGATCTAAATCTCCATAGACAATAACTGTGCCATCGGGCAATTTGCCGAGGCCAGCTGGATCGGCAGGTCCTTTATCAATTTCCATATCTCTATTGTATCAAATGAGTACAAGGAATTCCTCTTTATCGAGTGTGGGTAGCGAGCTGGTGTTTTAGTGTGTTAAATCAGTTTTTGTCGGTACACCCATCGCCTCAAGTTCAGTGACACGGTATTTTATGTTTTTCTGAATTTCGCTTATAACTTTTTTAGCAAAATCGTGAAAATCTTTAACAGTCGTAGGTTTATCCAAGTCTCGATGTTTTTTCTTCATACAGGTGCACTTTACCATTCCAGATGATCACATGCAATATGATAGAATGACCAGAGAAATGTTAGATTTTCTTTTCGGTCTACTCTCCCATGATTTAGGCATTGATTTAGGCACGGCAAATACGCTCGTGTACGTGCGTGGAAAAGGCATTGTGATACGGGAACCATCGGTGGTTGCCCGTCACCGGAAAACCAAGCAGATCGTGGCTATCGGTCGGGAAGCCAAGCGTATGCTCGGTAAAACCCCGACGACGATCGAAGCGTTTCGGCCGCTTAAAGACGGAGTGATTGCGGATTTTGACGCAGCAGCAGCGATGCTCACCCACTACATTAAACTCGTCCACGAGTCGCCAGGCGGATCGAGACTCCCAAAAATTCCGCGACCAAAGGTGGTAGTCGGCATTCCATCGGGAGTAACAGAGGTGGAACGCCGGGCAGTCCAGGAGGCTGCAATTATGGCAGGAGCACGTGAGGCGATCCTCATCGAAGAGCCTATGGCAGCAGCTATTGGCGCTGGTTTGCCAATTTCTGACAGCAGCGGAAGTTTTATCTGTGACATTGGCGGCGGGACGAGTGAGATAGCGGTTTTGTCTTTGGGGGGAATCGTGGTAAACCGCAGTATTAGAATTGCCGGGGACGAAATGGATGAAGCAGTGACGAATTTCATGCGCCTCAAATATTCTCTATTAATTGGTGAGCAAACAGCCGAGGCGGTTAAAATAGCGATCGGGTCGGCGTTTCCGACGGAAAAAACTGAAAGACAGACGGTCGTACGAGGGCGCGATATCGAGCGGGGACTGCCGAAATCCGTCCGTGTCAATGAGTCGGAGATTCGTGAAGCGCTTGCTCCGGTCGTTCGCGAAATAATTGAAGGCATATCAGAAACGATTGAAGAAACGCCACCGGAGCTCGTCAGTGACATCGTCGAGCACGGGATTGTGCTTGCTGGTGGTGGAGCGCTTATTCGCGGTATAGACCGGCTCATCGCAAGTGAAATGAAGATGCCGGTTTGGATAAGTGATGATCCGCAAACAGCCGTCGTACGCGGTGCTGGCCGCCTCCTCGACGATCCATCTCTACTTCGAAAGGTAAAAGTGGCAGCGAGGAAAATGTAATCCGACCAATCCGACCCGCTTCGCCAAAGCTCCAGCGAGGCGAGCCAATTTACCAATCTGATCAATGGATATATTATAGAAGAATGAATAAGAGTGCTTTGGTTATCTCGCGTGTTTTTGATCCGATTGTAGAGCTTGTCTTTGTAACAGTAATTGCTGCAATCAGAAGTGGACCTGTGGGTATGGAATTATATCGGTTTTTAGTTATATTTTTTTTAGGTATCATATTACCACCCACGCTACTTAGATTCTGGGCGGTGAAGACAAAAAAAATAAATTGGGATGTTACAGAGAGACGAAAACGTCCTAAAATTCTTCTTTTGCTATTTCTATTTGGTTTGTGGAATTTGCTCCTTGTACGATATTTTGGCAATATATTTTTATTTCGGCTTTTTGTTTTGTACCAAGCATGGCTCACCGGATTTGGCTTGCTATCGTTGCGGTATAAACTATCCGGTCATGCTGGTGCTTCTGTGCTTGCGGCATACTTTTTTATCCAATGGTTTGGTCCGTTTGGGTGGCCGCTTGCGTTTCTTATTCCGCTTATCGGATGGGCAAGGATAAAAAGTCGTGAACATACACTAGGACAAGTATTAGTAGGGATAGGATATTCAATCGTTATGGTCATTTTTATGAAGCAGGTGTATCCGATGTAATCTTCTCGTATGAAACTAGGCAAAGCGTTTTCTGATAGTCTCATTCTTGAACGCGCTACAAGGACCAGACTTCCCAAAGACACGGGACCGTCCTGGTGGCTGGGATCCGGTCGTGCGCTTCTTTTTGCAACGAGTTTATGTATCGCGCTATTTATCCTCCTTTGGCGATTATTTGATTTAACAATTATCCATGGACATACCTACCGAGTACTTGCAGACGGTAATAGAACGCGAGAACTTATTCGTCACGCCCCGCGGGGCATATTATATGACCGGACAGGAAAGCCGCTTGTACAAAATACCCTCCGCTTCCGACTCATTACTCCGTGTGAAGGAGAAGCCAACCGAGATTGTGTTCTGACGCTTAGTAAGCTTGAGGGAGAAACTCGTAAAGCGCAGGGACTTGCCTCAGGTCAATTTTTGGAAGTGGACTATAGTAGGGACTATCTTTTTGGAAGTAGTTTATCGCATGTCATTGGTTTTATCGGTGAATTATCCCAAAAGGAACTCAGCGATGAGTACTATACAATTCGTAGCTATCGGCGCGGCGATCGGGTGGGTCGAATGGGGGCTGAAGCCGTTTATGAGGAAAAGTTGCGTGGACGCGACGGACGGGAGCTTGTTGAGGTTGATGCAAGTGGAAAAATTACAAGAACGCTCGGAGTTGATCGGGAAATACCCGGAGAGGATGTGACGCTTTCAATCGACATCGCGCTTGCCCGTGTTGCTCAAGAAGCGTTTCCCAAAGAGTATTCCGGTAGTATCGTGGTCACCAAACCAGAAACAGGAGAAATTCTTGCGTTATATTCAAATCCATCATTTTTTTCACAAGCATTTTCCCAAGGACTGACCCAAGGGGAATATACGACACTTATTGATGATCCAAAACGGCCTTTATTTAATAGAGGTATCGGCGGTGTCTACCCACCGGGATCGACATTTAAAATAGTAACAGCGATAAGCGCGCTTGAGGAGGATGCGATGCAGCCGGAAACTACCGTAGAGGATGTGGGTGTTATAAAAATTGGCCCTGCATCGTTTCCCAACTGGTATTTTACCCAATACGGAAAAACCGAAGGACTTGTCGATATGGTTAAAGCGATAGCGCGAAGTAATGATATCTATTTTTATAAAGCAGGTGAGGCGCTTGGCATTACCAAGCTTGCAAAGTGGGCGCGAAAAGCAGGCATTGGTCAACTTTTGGGGATCCAGTTGCCGGGTGAAGCAAGTGGACTTATGCCCGATCCGAGTTGGAAAGAAGCATACTTTGCTTCACCATCGGACAGAGAGGCGAGAAATAACCTCTGGTATCTCGGAGATACGTATCATGTGGCCATTGGCCAAGGATATCTTTTGACGACTCCTTTGCAAGTCAATGCCTGGACGAATCTTATTGCAAACGGTGGAAAGTTGTGTAAGCCAACGATCACGAAGCAGTCGTCAGATAAATGCAAGGACTTAGGGATAAAGAAACAAACAATTGATGTTATTACCGAAGGCATGACGAGAGCATGTGAGCCTGGTGGAACTGGATGGCCTTTATTTAATTTCAGAATTCAGAATTCAGAATTCAGAATTGATGAAAATGGGGGAGCATCCGTTTCAGGTCAACCTATTTTATATAGTAAAATTCCGGTTGCCTGTAAGACAGGGACGGCGGAGTATGGGGATCCCAATAATAAAACGCATGCATGGTTTACGGTGTTTGCCCCGCTTGCTAGGACAACGAAATCGAGGCCTGGCCTCGATTATGTTGATGATACGGGCCAGGGAGACACCAAGACCGTACAGGGAGAACCGGAAATATCTATAACAGTTTTAGTTGAAGGGGCAGGAGAAGGAAGTAATGTCGCTGCTCCCATAGCCAAAAAAATATTAGAGGAGTGGTTTCGTCGCTAATCTTTTGCGAGTGAGATTATTTTGATGAATAAACACGAGAACATATATACCACGCATGATTGAATCAAAGGGTGACCGTTTGATTCTTCGAGCCGAAGAAAACACCCAGAGCGCTGGATCATATACTATAGACATATTCGCCCTCGAGAGACGAATTGCAAATTCCCAGTCCTCCGGTATATTTATATCAGAAATTGTTTCGTTAAAGCCATTTATTTTATGAAAGAGTGATTTTGCAATAATGAAATTTCCACCCGAGAACCCTTGTACCCCGGAAATCGCGCGAATGAAACGAAAGTAAGAAGAGTAGTAGCGTCCTTTTTGTGTACACCAATAGAGCAAAGGTCCGCCATCGTGGTGGATATATGGTCCGGCGTGCGCGCATCCAGAAGAATTCGTTACGTGCCCAATTATTTTGGCGAGGTGGTCGGGAGGTGGTATGGTGTCTGCATCAAGAAATACCAGGATATCACCTTTTGCATTGCGAGCGCCAGTATTTTTTGTACGCGCAACCCCCCGAATGGGTTCATATATGAGTCGTGCGCCGTACTGTGGTGCTATAGATGCCGTGTTATCGTTTGAGTTGTTGTCAACGACAATTATCTCATCTGCTTTTATGCGTTGTTGATACTGAAGCGATTTCAAGCAGGTGGGGAGGTATTTTTCTTCGTTATATGCAGGAATAATGACCGAAAGAGATAATGTATTCATATGCATATGGTACCAAGGATGAGAACTTTGTGAAAGGCAGGTATATTTGGTAGTCTTTATATAATGGATGAAGAAACGAAATACTGGGTCGCCTTTAGTGTATTTCCCGGCATTGGACCAATGCGGTTTCGACTTCTTCTAGATTACTTTGGCAGCGCGAAAGTTGCGTGGTATGCATCTGCTGAAATTCTACGAAAAATAAAACTTGGTGAGAAATTAACGGATCAATTTGTTCACTTTCGCAAGACGTTTGATCTTGACGATTACTTGAAACAACTTGAAAAACAGCATGTTTCTGTGTTGACTGTAGCTCACTCCCGTTACCCCAAACTTCTCAAACAAATTCCCGACGCGCCGTTTGTCCTTTATATAAAATCAAAACCAGGCATGGAAAAACTTCATCTTGATCGGACTATTGGAGTCGTGGGTACGCGAAAAATTACTCATTATGGTGTGGAGGTGACGAAACGATTAGTTGAAGGTCTCGTCGCGCACGGTTTTACGATCGTTTCCGGACTTGCCTACGGCGTTGACGCCACGGCGCACCAAGCGGCGATTGATTGTGGCGGCAAAACCATCGCGGTATTAGGATGCGGTATTGACATCATCGCCCCGCCAAGTAATGCTAGGTTATACCACCAAGTTGGCGAGGAGGGGTATGGAGCGATTGTCAGCGAGATGCCGTTGGGGCTCCGGCCCAATAAGGGACTGTTTCCAGCGAGAAATCGCATCATCAGTGGATTAAGTTTAGGAGTCTTAGTAACGGAAGGAGCAGATGATAGCGGAGCGCTTATTACCGCTCGCAACGCTTCGGAGCAGGGTCGGGAAGTATTTGCCGTGCCTGGACCAATTACGAGTCCGTATAGCAGGGGGCCGGCACGACTTATAAAAAATGGGGCGAAGCTTGTCGAGAACGTTGAAGATATTTTAGAAGAATTAGGTATAATTTCATCGACAACCTACAAAAACAAGCTCGAGCATGATTTTGTAGGAAATGGAAGAAGAGAGCTTACAGATGGGACGCAAGAAGAAAAGAAAATACTGAAATGTTTGAACGATCGGCAGATGCATGTTGATGAAATCGTTCACGTAACCGGCTTGACAATTTCTGTTGTTGGGGCTACCATCTCGCTTCTTGAGATGAAAGGAATTATTAAAGATGTTGGTGATAAAGTGTACGGAATTATAGGGTAACTCAAATGTCAAAACTCAAATGTCAAAACTATATCAAAGAATTCAAAACCTTTTATAGCTTTTAGTTTTGCGTTGTAGTTTTACGTTTTGAGCTTTGAGTTTTGAATTATGAAACTTATCATTGTTGAATCGCCAACCAAGGCGCGTACCCTTACCCGATTTTTGGATGGTAAGTTTACTATTGAAGCAACGCTCGGGCATATACGGGATTTGCCGAAGGCCGATCTTGGTGTTGACATAGAGCATGATTTTACTCCTCGATATGTCATACCAAAAGACAGACAAAAGCGGGTAGGAGAACTGCGGGAGCTTGCAAAAAAAGCAGAGAGTATCATCCTCGCGACCGATCCGGATCGGGAAGGGGAAGCGATCGCGTGGCACACTGCCAGCCTCTTGGCTGGCAGCGATAAGCAAAAAAAGATAAGCAAAAAGGGGGGAAATGTGCAAAACGCTTCTCGCTTATCGCCTGTCGCTTCTCGCTTCTCTCGCATTGTCTTCCACGAAATTACAGAACACGCTATCAAGGAAGCGCTTGCTCACCCCCGCGACATAGACCTTAAGCTTGTCGACGCCCAACAAGCTCGTCGCGTCCTAGACCGGCTCGTCGGGTATAAACTATCTCCGCTTCTCTGGCAAAAGCTATCCAAGCGTTGGCTTTCTGCAGGGCGTGTGCAGTCGGTTGCCGTGCGTCTTATCGTCGAGCGGGAGCGGGAGATACAAAAATTTGCAAAAGAAGAATTTTGGACCATAGAAGGAGTATTTTTGTCGGGTGAGGGTATGGCATTTTTCGGAGACGCTCGGCAACTGCAGTCAACACAATCGGCGCAATCACCGTCCTCGCTCAATGAAACCCCACCAACAACGGATACAAAGGTCATTTTGTTAGAGAAAGGGCGGGGTTTCAGTGCTCCTCAAAATGCACACCCTCACCCTTCAGCTCAAAAAGACATGACGGTGCTCGAAAAAGCTAGCTTCCCCGGACGCGATTTTATCCGAGCTCAACTTGTGTCCAAAGATGGCGTTAAATACGAAAAAACGCTTACCTATGATCTTTTCGATGGAAAATATACGACAACATCGTCAACAATTAGCAATCAACAATTAGCAATTGACATTATTAAGGATTTATTTCCTCCTTATACTGTTACTGCAGTAGATAAAAAGGAAATCAAACGCGCGCCGCTAGCGCCTTTTACCACAAGCACGCTTCAGCAAGAAGCTGGTCGTCGGTTTTATTTTTCTGCCAAACGTACCATGCAACTTGCCCAAAAACTCTATGAAGAAGGGTACATCACCTACCACAGAACCGACAGCGTCAACCTATCTGAAAAATTTATCGGTGAGGCGAGGCAGTATATTGAAGCCCAGTACGGCACATCATATGTTCCCCAACAGGCGCGCCGGTTTCAGACCAAATCAAAAGTTGCCCAAGAGGCCCACGAGGCGATTCGCCCTACTACTATAACGATAAGTAGTGACCAACTTCCACTTACGAGCCAAGAAATAAATCGAGATCATCATCGGCTCTATGATCTTATTTGGAAAAGGGCACTCGCTAGCCAGGTAAAAGAAGCAATATTTGACTCAACAACGATAGCGATAACAAGTAGCAATGGATATCGATTTGAAACCCAAGGATCGGTGGTAAAATTTGATGGCTATTTGAAAATTGTCGGTCATCCTGCCTCGTCGGCAGGCGGGGAAAATGGAGAAGTCACCTTGCCAAATGTTACCATTGGACAAGTTGTTAATCTAAAAGATGCGATTCCAACACAACACGTCACAAACCCGCCACCACGCTATACCGAGGCCTCTCTCGTCAAAACACTAGAGGAAAAAGATATTGGCAGGCCAAGCACCTATGCACCGATTATTTCTACAATTGGGGATCGCCAGTATGTGACCCACGAGGAGAAAAAGCTTTTACCGACTGATTTAGGCAACTCAGTCACAGATTTTTTGGTCCAGTATTTTCCTGATATTATGGATCTTCCGTTTACTGCGACTTTGGAAGCAAAGCTTGACGCGATAGCCAATGGGGAAAGCACGAGGGTGCCGGTGATTGCAGATTTTTATGGTCCATTTGCAAAGAGTTTGGAACATACCTACGAGGAGGCGGAAAAGGTCAAGGTGCCGGTAGAAGAAATAGATGAAAAATGCCCGAGTTGCAGCAGTCCTTTGGTCAAACGAAGCGGAAGATATGGAAAATTTATCGCTTGTAGCACATTTCCGAAATGCAAATATACGAGACAATTTTTTGAAACAATAGATAAAAAATGTCCGCACTGCGGGGGAGACATCGTCATTAAAAAAAGCCGTCGAGGCAAGACGTTTTACGGATGCAGCAATTACCCCACCTGTACGTTTGCGGCGTGGAAACGGGAAGACATCAAATAAACTCAAAGCTAAAATGTCAAAACTCAAAGCTACATCTTAAAACTCAAAACTTTTAAGATTTGAGTTGTAGTTTTGAGATTTGCGTTTTGAACTTTGAGTTAGTATCCTATAAGGTATGGAAAATCGGAAAAAGACACGCGTTGCCACTGCAATAGTCATTGGATGTATCGTTATTGTGCTTCTTATCATTGGCAAGATTTTTTCTAAGAAAGGATCTCTTTCACCGGTACCTGATGAAGGAGCTATAAAAGTTGTCTTTATATCGCCCACGCCAGTTGTTGCCAGTCCGTCAGCAACAGTCAAACCAACCGTTAGCACAAAACCAACAGCAACTCCAAAGCCGACTGCCAAACCGACAGCAAAACCAACGGCATCGCCAACACCCAAGCCTACATCAAATACCTCGCCAACACCGAGCGCAACACCTACCCCGACAAATGTAACATCGCCATTATCGACGATCACCCCTACACCCTAAAGCGAGACAATGTCTATAATGATGGTATGGATAAACTTCTCGCACTAGACACCTCACTTTTTTTCCTTCTCAATTACCTTCCCCATACTGCATTTTTTGACCTTGTTGGAACGTTTTTTTCCGGTATTGGAACAGCGGGGATAGTTTGGTTTGTCCTTGGGGCCATCCTCCTTTGGAAAGAAGAAAAAAAGGATCCGACGTTGTTGGCTCCGCTTCTTATGGCCGGCAGTGTAAGCTGGGCAGTGGTTGAAGTTGTACTCAAGCCATTGGTCGGCAGGCTTCGTCCGATAGCCCAGTTTGGTGCAATCGTCGTGGGTGGAGATAACGGAGGATTTTCTTTTCCCTCTGGACACGCAACGATAGCCTTTGCCATGGCGGTCGTCTTGTCCACTAAAGAGCCTAAATGGAAATGGGTATTTTACGTGCTTGCAATTCTTATTTCATTTTCTCGAATTTATTTAGGCAAACACTATCCGCTTGATGTTATTGGCGGAGGATTGATTGGATGGAGTATTGGGGTCATTACTCTAAGTACGGAACCTCTCATAAGAAAAAATCTTTCGAAATCTTCTTGACAAATTCATGCTTAAGCTTATATTTGTCAACGCGGTAGGTAAGAAATTGTAGCTAGCCGATGTGAATTTTTATCGTAAGTAACTATAATAGGTCAATGATAAAACTTAATGCAAAGGAACTTCGGACGACCGATCCGGATCCCGAAGCTGCTAAATCAATCAAGAAAAATCCATTATATATTATTTTAGACAACGTTTTAGATACGTATAATGTGGGATCTATTTTTCGCCTGGCCGACGCTGTGGCGGCTGAAAAGATATTTTTGTGTGGAGAGACACTTACGCCTCCTAACTCCCGCATCAAAAAAGCGTCTATTAATACATGGAATTGGGTATCGTGGGAATATAAGAGCACTGCAAAAGAAGCAGTTGAGATATGTCGTGAGTTGAATTGTCGCGTTATTGCAGTAGAGCAGGATACACGAAGTAAGCCTTTTTATAAAGTGAAGTACGAATTTCCGCTTGCGATTGTTGTAGGCCATGAGACCAATGGAGTATCCAAGGAAGTGTTGAATATGGCAGATACGATTGTTGAACTTTCGATGTGGGGGGTAAACAAAAGTTTAAATGTTATGGTGTCACTAGGAATTGTACTCTACGAAATCATGAAACAGCATGAATAGAAAAATACTTCTCTTCGTCGGCATTGTGCTTTTAGTATTTTTTGCTCTTTTTAGCAGATATATTAAACAAGGAGGGATGCGTAGTGTCGATTTTGCATTGACGGTTAAATTACAGGAACGTATTGATAAATCCCAGAGGCTTCGCACAGCGCGCATGGTTGGCGAAGTCATGGAAGGATCAACATTTTTGGCTAGTCCAGAAGTATCCATCATTGCTGTTTTTGTACTCACAATACTCGCGCTCAAACGCAAAGGATGGAGAGCAATAGTTATTCCGATGGTATTTACACTTCTTGTGTTGGCAGAAAGTTACGGGAAAACTGTCGTTCATCACCCGACGCCTCCGTTTTTTATGATCAAAAACCCAACGACAATTTTTCCCAGATACTACATCAACGATGAATTTTCTTATCCTTCCGGCCACGCCGCCAGAGCAGTGTTTCTAAGCATTGTTTCATATTTAGCATTTAGCATTGGTCATTTATCATTGAAAAAGCGCGTCGTTATTGGTTTGTCATTGGGATTATATGTATTACTCGTATCTGTGAGCAGAATCTACCTCGGCCACCATTGGCTAAGTGATATCATTGGTGGGGGGATGGTTGGGAGCGCATTTGCTCTTATTATGTCTGCTATCTTATAATGTGTTTTCACACAACCATAATTATCTTCAGCCCTATATACATAACTATCTATGGTTCGTACGCCAGATTTCGAATCAACGTTACAAAGTCTTCCATTACCTTTAACACGATACATCCAAAGCATCCAAGGCACCCGAGACGCTTTTAGTTGGACACAAGCGGATCTAGACGATATTGCAAGAGAACGAGAATTCTTAGGGCCTAATTGCTATGCGTTGTGTCGTTTTGCGCTTGTCGATTCTCTTCATGAACTACCCGCTGGTTCAACGGTAGTCGATTGGGGAATCGGCGAGGGGAAACACTATCCCCTTGATCCTGCGTTACAACATCTCAACATTATCGGCATCGATCCGCAAGTCGATGCATTTAACAATGGAGTATCTCAGGGGAGAATTCCGGTAAATGCCTCCCATATAGCACGAGAGTCTCCTCCGTATGATGAGATCGACCTTGGTTCGTTACAAGCTGTGATTGCGATATCATCTCTCCACGTGCTACCTGAGTCGAAAATGACAGAGGTCATTTCTGATTTATCCAGGCGTCTAGGACCAGGAGGACTCATCGTTGCACTTCAGGACATCACTCCAAGTCCTGATTTTCTTCTCGGTGTTACGCATGACCGGCTTATTCGCATGACTGAATACATAAAGAACAAATACGGATTTTTGCAACTAAAGCCTGGATCTATACGAAAAAGCGGAGGTTTTTGGGGAGAATATCATAAACGAACTACTGAAGATGTCAGACGTACCCAAGGTGTTGAAATTAGCGTTGATCGTAGAGGCGAATTGCGTGGTACGTTCACACCAAATATACCGTATCATCCAAACGTTGATATTTGGGAAAACGTCGTTGATTGGCTTCTGATGCTTGCGCGATTGCAGGGACGTTACGGAGGGAAAAATATGACCGAGAAGGATATAGAGTCGTTCTTGCGAGTACAGGGAGATCCTGAGCTATTCCGACTAATTTTAGCAACGCATCGACTTGCTAAGCTTATTGCTCCTATCCCCATAGATGAAGTGGATGATATGAATCTGAGAGAGTGGACTCTTGCGGTTATGCAGGTAGTGTCTTCACTTTCACAAGACGTGTATGAAGCATACCTCGTGACAGTACTAGAAGAGTTTGGATTTGAGGTTGTAGCTGATCGAGTAGGTGTCGTGAGTGTATATGATAACGTATCACCCGATCAGAACTCGCTGACCTATATCGTTGATGGCGCTGCTACAATCCGGCCGCATCAAAACGATCAAGGTGCTATGGTAGTTAGTACCGTACGTCGAGTACGAGCGCGAACAAAATGAGAAATTCAAGTAATTCAAGACCTGGCCTTGATTATCTTGTCTTTACTTCCCGCAGAAGAAACTGCCGATAGCGAGGAGGTTTTCCTAAGATATCTGGTACCGCAGCTGGCAACGGACCGTTAAAGGATTTGTATCGGGACACTAGTCTTATGGAGTTTAGTGATATAATAATGACATATGGGATTAACGAATCTTCCAATCACGATCTCTCATCCTGCCAATATTAAAAAATCATTGACGCTAGAATTTATGGTTGATTCTGGAGCAGTCTATTCTGTCGTGCCAGCTACTGTTCTTGAGAAGCTTGGAATAAAACCCGACGAAGATCGTGAGTTTATCCTTGCCAATGGGCAGAAGATGAAACGGTCAATTGGCATTGCGCGCTTTTCTTATAAAGGTCGAACGGGTGGCGCGCCGGTGGTATTTGGCAAAAAAGACGATAGCACCCTCTTGGGAGCAACTACACTTGAGGCAATGGGATTTATCCTGAATCCATTTAAACGTGATCTTCTTCCTCTTCCAATGGTGATAGGATAATGTATTACCTTTTTCCACAAAAAAAGCTGCCGATGGGTGTTAGTTCGCCGAGGCGAGCGCCTCGGGCGCTATAAAACGCAGAGGCTGAACCGCCGTCGAGATTGAGTGCTTCTGAAATACCAAGTGGAAGTTTTCCTAAGATATCTGGTACCGCAGCTAATAGCGGTCCATTAAAGGAATTGTCTTTCTCTGTTATCGCGAGAAAATACCACGTATTGTTTTGTGTACGCGCAACGAGAACGCGCCGTGCGAGCGAATCGTTGCGAATGCCAAGTTTTGTCTTTGGTGTCATATATGGGCCACTTTGGAGCGCAAAATCAAGAGGGGAGTTTGGTGGGCTTAATTGGATAGAAATCGTGTTTTGATTTTTAATAAAAAATCCGTTAAACGTCGCGTTAGTTACAGAAGATGAAAAATTCGTTCCGTCGGAAATAAATAATCCAGTTGGTTTATTGTCTGTTGTATAAAATCCTCCGCTTGCTCCATAGCTACACTGTTCACGTTCTATAATTTCAGAAGCAGTGCGTTTTTCGTCAAAGTTTGGAATGAGTTTTAGGGTAGCTGCATCGATCTTCTGCCAAAAGGTCGCAAAAGTATATTCTCCGAGTTTAATTTCATAATCAGGAGAAATCTTAATGGGGCTGGGCGTAACACTCTTTTGTACAAATGGCAGTGAAACTTTTTGTGGTGATTGCAATCTGAATACGAGAATAGCAACGATCATTGCTATGAGGAGCGCAACGTATTTCATAGCTTTGTATATTGTACTATCAATTCTATGACTGCATTGGTAAAGTATAAATAGACATGGAACGCCACCAACATTTGTTGGTAAATACGACGCAACACCGCAGCAAGCCCTGCGTCGAGTTGCGAGAAGATTTGAAGCTAAGCCACCGGCCAAAGCCTCAAGAGTCAGCAGAGTTAAGGATCACGATGAGCCTTGGCATCACGCAAAAACAAGTCGAGGCGATGACGTTGGTGCAATGCGTGCCAGACTCATTCAAAGAGAGAAGCTGGTGGCAGCGGAGCAAATTGCAAGCGAAGCGCGCGAATACCTACTTGGACTTAGTGATAAGCCACAAGCACAAAGTACTACTAAATTTAATCAGTTTACCGATAACGCAATAATAGGTGATAGAAAGAGATTTAAGATACAGAGAAAACCTGACAATAACTTTGTGCCTAGAGCACATACGAGATCAAGTGAGGCCCACTGGGAAAGGAAAGTTAAGTATTTTGGTCGAAGAAGGTAGTTTACAGTGTCTTGCTTTCATCGGGAGCTATTTATTCGGTCGTACCCGCTACTGTGCTTGCAAAGCTAGGAATCAAACCTGATGAGGAGAGAGAATTTATTCTCGCAAATGGGCAAACGGTAAAAAGGAACCTTGTGGGATTTATCCTTGACCCATTCAAACGCGACCCCTGCCTTTCCCTATGGTGATTGGCTAGATTGTTGGGAGAACCAATTTGAGGCCAGGCCTTGGTTCTTTAAAATGTTGTGGAAGATAGTTTTACAACATATTCGTAGAGTGTCATCCATCATGTCATACGAATAGATCTTTTGAGATGAGAGATGCTGTCCGTGTGCATTGGCAAGTGCCGTATTTTAGCTATCAACATTGGCCTCATGCTGCTATAGAATTTGACAACATCGTGGAAGCGCTTGCAGATATGACGATGGATGATCAAATTGCTCTGATAGGAATGCCGTACCCAGATCAGCTCGTGCACATAAAGAAAACGACGACGATGCCAAGAACGTTATAGGTCATTGACGTGGATAAGAGACATACATATAATACTTATGCAATGAGGGACTAAGAGGCAACGTCATTGAAACTAGGTTCATGTGAACCCCGCACAATGGCGGGGCTTTTTGATGTGTTAGTTAACGAGTAAATACTAATTTACGAGTTTACTAACCATCAATCCGCCGAAGCGAACATTCGTCTGCGTGGCTGTAAGCCTCGAGACGAATTTGAGCGGAGGAGGATGGACGCGCTCATTACAACGCACCTTGACCCGTCCTTGTCTTGCCGTTCGCCTTTTCAGAACTATTCGTTCACGGCTCACGGCGCGACTATCGGAGGGTCAAAGTGCTCGAAGACTCGCACTTTGACAATCGAATGGTGATAGGATAATTTTTTGATATGAAGCAGCATATGTTTCATGTCAATTCTTTTTGAGAGTTTGATCCTGGCTCAGGATGAACGCTGGCGGCGTGCCTTAAGCATGCAAGTCGAACGGTTCGGATGTCGGACCTCGGATGTCAGATATCTGATACACTGAAGTTATGGACGTATCTAAACTTCGAGTGTATCACCTCGCTTTAGAAGCATTTCAGCTTGTTGAAGCGATAGTCTCAAAGTTGCCTAATGAATTAAGAGATGTTAAATCGCAAATTCTTCGCTCTTCAAAAGCAATTCCACCAATAATTGCTGAGGGATTTGGACGAAAGAGATCACAAAAAGAATTTCATAGATTTATTATTGAAGCTATGAGTTCTTCAGATGAAACAATTACTCATTTACGAGTAATTGCCTTGTCGAAATTTAATTTGATTGCAATCTCTGAACTCAAAACAGTTGCAGAAGTTTACAAAACAATTTCTCGACAACTAAATAAACTGTCAACAACAGTGAAGCGCAACTTCTGAAATCTGGAATCTGAAGTCCGATGTCTGGACAGTGGCGGACGGGTGAGGATAAGCAAGGAACGTACCCTTTATTGTGGGATAGCTCGTCGAAAGACGGGGTAATACCGCATGACCCCTTACGGGGAAAGTACTTAACCGTACGATAAAGGAGCGGCCTTGTGCCTATCAGCTAGTTGGTGGGGTAAAAGCCTACCAAGGCTATGACGGGTAGGGGGTGTGAGAGCACGACCCCCCACAATGGCACTGAGACACGGGCCATACATCTACGGATGGCAGCAACTGGGAATCGTTGGCAATGGGCGAAAGCCTGACCACGCGACGCCGCGTGAGGGATGA